>NZ_AEJF01000188.1 GCF_001028175.1 Caballeronia mineralivorans PML1(12) | reverse complement strand
GCTCGCACGCGAACGCGACGCAGCCGAAGCGCGCAAGGCGGCGCGAGTGGCGGCGTCGGATAGATCGGTTGAATCGACGGCGGCTGAGCCATCCGGCGACCAGCCAGCAGCGCAAACCGGCGCTCCTGCCGACGACGACCAGGCAAAAAAGCGCGCCATCATCCAGGCTGCAATGGACCGTGCGCGAAAGAAGAAAGAGGAACTGGCCAAACTCGGTGCAGGGCCGAAAAACACCGACGCGCTCAGCCCGGAAGTTCAGGCACAGATCGATGCTGCTGAAGCCCGGCGGCGCCGTCTCGGCATGACTCGCCCGGATGAAGACAAAAGTTCGACGCCTGTCGTCGACCCTGACCATGAACCTGGTAACGATAACAACGCCTGAACACGATGAACCCCAAAAAACGCCGTGCAATCTTCGAGACGCTGCAAAGCCTGAACCCGCATCCGACCACCGAACTCGAGCATGAGTCGCCGTTCGAGTTGCTGATCTCGGTGATGCTCTCGGCGCAAGCCACCGATGTCTCCGTGAACAAGGCCATGCGGCGCATGTACCCGGTCGCCAATACACCGGCCAAGGTGTTGGCGCTCGGAGAAGAAGGCGTGACGGGGTACATCAAGACCATCGGGTTGTATCGGACGAAAGCGAAGAACGTGATCGCTACGTGCCGGATTCTCGTCGAGCAATACGGCGGCGAGGTGCCGGACAATCGCGAGGCGCTTGAAGCGCTGCCGGGCGTCGGGCGCAAGACGGCGAACGTGATTCTGAATACGGCGTTCGGTCATCCGACCATGGCCGTCGATACCCATATCTTTCGCGTATCGAATCGAACGGGATTAGCGCCGGGCAAAGACGTGCGCGCCGTGGAAACGGCACTGGAGAAGTTTGTGCCCGATGAGTTCAAACAAGACGCACATCACTGGCTGATCCTGCACGGCCGTTACGTGTGCCGGGCGCGCGTGCCGCAATGCTGGCATTGCGCGATCGAACCGCTGTGCGAGTACCGGCCGAAGACACCGGCGCCCATCGAATAAGCGGTACGAAGGTCGAAGCGGGCGAGCCACGTCGATGCAGCTTAAAATGAGCCTCTGAAAACGACACCTGCAAGCGACGCACCCACCATGTTCAACCCCAGCCGCGACGAAGTTCGCCAATTTTTCACCGACACCTGGCGCAAGCAGCGCGAAGGTGGCGTCCTGACGCCGCTCGAGAGCATTGCGGCAGACTGGATCGGCGAGCATCCGGAATATCAGCAAGAACTCGCCGATCCTGACGTGACCCACGCCGATTACTCGCCCGATCAGGGCAAGAGCAACCCGTTCCTGCATTTATCGATGCATCTGGCTATCACCGAACAACTCTCCATCGATCAGCCACCCGGCATCCGGCGCGCGCATGAGCGGCTGGTCGCACGGATGGGTTCGACGCACGACGCGCAGCACGCGATCATGGAATGCCTTGGACAGATCATTTGGGAATCACAGCGCAACAACACGCCCCCGGACACCAACGCGTACCTTGCACTGATCGAACAGCGGGCATCGCGAGACTAAAAGCTGAAGCCCGAACGCTGAATCAAAAACGAAAACACCCCGCAGAGCGGGGTGTTTTTTCATGCGCAGACAACCGGACGGTGATCTTGGCGATGTTTACTTCTTTACAACCAGATCGCCTTGCAACGATTCGATATACGCCGAGATGTCTTTCAAATCGCTTTGCGACAAGCTTTGCACCTGCGCCGCCATGATGGCGTTGTTGCGGCCGAAGTTCGGATTGCCGTTGCCCATCTGATACTGGCGCAGTGCCCAATACAGATAGTCGGCATGCTGGCCTGCGAGCTTCGGATATTCCGCGCTCACTGGCTTGTTCAGGTTCGGGCCATGGCAGGCTGCGCAATTGTGGGCTTCGGCGAGCACCTTGCCGTTGCCTGCATCGGCTGCATGCGCCGGCTGCATGGCCAGAACGCCGATCGCGCCGATCAGCGCGGCTGCCGTGCAAGCTGTCTTCAACACTGTGTCGAGTGCCTTCATGAATTCTCCTATCCGCGATTAGTGATTACCGGGTGACGGGCGCCCTCGAGTCTTGCGATCAGATTCGGGCAGACTCGGGCGCAGCGGATCACTTGTCGGGATTGTTCTTCGAAGAGGGGGTTTGCGCGGCGTAATACGCAGCGATGTCGGCGATATCCTGATCGGTCAGCGTGGTTGCTATGCCATGCATGGTCCCGAAGTGGCGATCGCCCTTTTTGTAGGCATGCAGCGCGTTCTCGAGATAGCGGGCGCTTTGGCCGCCGAGCATCGGAACCCGGTACACCTCGGGATACGCGGTGCGGTAACCGGGAATGCCGTGGCACCCGATACACATCGCAACCTTGCCCTGGGCTGCTTTCGCGTTGCCCACGACATCGGCGGATGCCTGTGTCGCGAAGCCGGCAAGCCCCGACAGCGCTGCGATCACGGCACATTTGCCGACGAATTTATTCATAGCTTCTAACCTGGCATGAGGGGAAATCCGGCACCTTGGACGCCTGGCGTTCCGGGACTTTCTCGGGACTGGTCAAACGAACGAGCGCTAAACGATGCTGGGAGCGCCGATCCGGTTTCCAGCCACGCGGGCCAAAAAAATCGCGCTAATTGTACCGCGCGACCTACCCTCCGTCCACCGACCGCAACGGGTTGGGCCGCATCGCGCAAGGCCGTGGCGCTTGAGGCCCCGGGGACTGCGACAATCTGTCCAATGGACATTTGGCTTTCACCTGAATCGGTCGACGCTCTGGGGTTCTGCATGCGGCGCCAGCAAAACCCTTCTGACTTATACTGCAATTTTTCCTTCTCCGAGGGACGCGTCATGCGTTTTGAAGGTTCATCGCAATATGTCGCCACCGACGATCTCAAGCTCGCCGTCAACGCCGCCATCACCCTGCAGCGCCCGCTCCTCATCAAGGGCGAGCCCGGCACCGGCAAGACGATGCTGGCCGAGGAAGTCGCCGCCGCGCTCGGCATGCCGCTCCTGCAATGGCACATCAAGTCGACCACCAAGGCGCAGCAGGGCCTCTACGAGTACGACGCGGTCTCGCGCCTGCGCGATTCCCAGCTCGGCGACGAACGCGTGAAGGACATTCGCAATTACATCGTCAAGGGCGTGCTGTGGCAGGCCTTCGATGCCGATGAACCCGGCGTGCTGCTGATCGATGAAATCGACAAAGCGGATATTGAGTTTCCCAACGACCTGCTGCGCGAACTCGACCGGATGGAGTTCTATGTGTACGAGACCCACGAGCTGGTGAAGGCGAAACACCGGCCACTGGTGATCATCACGTCGAACAACGAGAAAGAACTGCCCGACGCGTTCCTGCGCCGCTGCTTCTTCCACTACATCAAATTCCCCGAACCCACGACAATGAAGCAGATCGTCGAGGTGCATTTTCCGGGTATCAAGCAGGAGTTGCTCGCCGCCGCGATGCAAAGCTTCTTCGAGTTGCGCAATGTGTCGGGGCTGAAGAAGAAACCGTCGACATCTGAATTGCTCGACTGGCTGAAGCTGCTGCTGGCCGAAGACATTGGCCCGGAAGCGCTGCGCTCCACCGATCAGAAGCAGGTCATCCCGCCGCTGCACGGCGCATTGCTCAAGAACGAACAGGACGTGAGCCTGTTCGAGCGCCTGCTGTTCATGAACCGCAACAACCGTTGAAAAGGCTGCAAGCATGAGCCGCTGGATCGAACCGGTTACGCTGGAAGGTAGGCACGTGAGGCTCGTGCCGCTCAAGCGCGAACATCAGGACGCACTCGCCAACGCCGCCGCGGACGGCGAGTTGTGGAAGCTCTGGTACACGAGCGTACCCTCGCCCGACACAATCGCCGCATGGATGGACACGGCGCTCGCCATGCGCGATTCAGCCGGCGCGCAACCGTTCACCATCATCGACGCGAAGACGGGCGACGTGGTCGGCAGCACGCGTTATATGAATGTTGAAGCGGCGCATCGGCGGCTTGAGATTGGCAGCACGTGGTACGCAAAACGCGTGCAGCGCACGGCGATAAACACCGAAGCCAAGCTGCTCTTGCTCTCGCATGCGTTCGATACGCTCAAGACCATCGCCGTCGAGTTCCGGACCCACTTCATGAACCGTCAATCGCGGGCGGCTATCGCGCGGCTGGGAGCGAAGGAGGACGGGATTTTGCGTAATCACCAGATCGGGCGCGACGGTATTTACCGCGATACGGTGGTGTTTTCGATTATCGAGTCCGAATGGCCGGCCGTGCGGGCGAATCTGCTCGCGAAACTCGAGTTTCGGCCCGAATCCCGGCTCGATTGATTGGGCAAGGAGCCCGGCATGCTGATCGACTTTTTCTATTCCCTGCGCGGTGCCAAGTTACCGGTTTCGGTAAAGGAATACCTGACGCTGCTCGAAGCGCTCAAGGCAAAGGTAATCGGGCCTTCTATCGACGAATTCTATTTTCTCGCGCGCATGACGCTGATCAAGGACGAGAAATACTTCGATAAATTCGATCAGGCGTTCGGTGCATATTTTCACGGAATCGCGGCGCTGGATGAAGATGCGTTCGATGTTCCGCTCGAATGGCTCAAGAAGCGCCTGGAGCGGGACTTCACGCCGGAAGAAAAACGCCAGATCGAAGCGCTTGGCGGTATCGATAAATTGATGGAACGCCTGAAGCAACTTCTCGACGAGCAGAATGAACGGCACGAAGGCGGCAGCAAGTGGATTGGTTCAGGCGGAACGTCGCCGTTCGGAAATGGCGGGTATAACCCGGAAGGGATTCGCATTGGCGGAGATTCCGCGGGGAATCGAACGGCCGTTAAGGTTTGGGATGAACGCGCGTATAAGGATTACGACGATCAGGTTGAGATCGGGACGCGTAATATCAAAGTGGCATTACGGCGCTTGCGTCGTTTCGCACGCGAAGGCGCTGCCGATGAACTCGATCTGCCCGACACCATTCGCAGCACCGCCGCCAATGCCGGCTGGCTCGATCTCAAGATGGTGCCGGAGCGCCATAATAATGTGAAGGTCCTGATGCTGCTCGATGTAGGCGGTTCAATGGACGATCACATCAAGCGCGTTGAAGAACTCTTTTCCGCGGCTAAGTCAGAGTTCAAGCATCTCGAGTTTTATTACTTCCATAACTGCGTCTATGACTATCTCTGGAAGAATAACCGGAGGCGGCATGGTGAGCGCACCGCCACTTTTGATGTGCTGCACAAGTTTTCGCCAGATACCAAGCTGATTTTTGTCGGCGATGCAACCATGAGCCCGTACGAGGTTGTGCAACCCGGTGGCTCTGTCGAGTACAACAATGCCGAGGCCGGCGCAGTCTGGTTACGGCGGCTCGCCGATCAGTATCCCCATTTTGCCTGGCTCAATCCGGAGCCGGAAAGGCTGTGGGAATATCGGCAATCGGTATCGATTATCCGGCAAATACTCGGCGGCCGGATGTTCGGGCTTACGCTCGCGGGACTGGAGAGTGCAATGCGGACGCTTTCTAAATAACCGGCTGTTGTCACTCGCGCTCGCGTCTCACGGTTTGGTTTTAACGCTTTTAAACGCCTGCATCCCGCTGAGCCGCAAACAATTCAGCCCTCTTTCGAGTGGCTCGGCAATTTCTTTTCAGACTGTCACTGCCCTTCAGGGGTTGTGGCACGTACGATCTGCGATCGCCCTCCAAGGTTCTGTATGAATCCGCCCGCCACGACCTTCCGTCCCCTCGCTGACTCGTCGCTCTCCGCCCTCGTTGCGGGTTTCGTCGCCATGATGACCGGCTATACCAGTTCGCTCGTCATCATTTTCCAGGCCGGGCGCGCCGCTCATCTCTCCGATGCCCAGATTTCCTCCTGGATCTGGGCACTCTCCATGGGCATGGCCGTCTGCACGATCGGCCTCTCGCTGAAGTTTCGCGCGCCCATCGTCGCCGCCTGGTCGACACCCGGCGCCGCCCTGCTTGTGAGCTCGCTGCCGAATGTGGCCTATTCCGATGCGATCGGCGCTTTCATCGTCTGCGCGGTGCTGCTGAGCGCCGTGGGACTCACCGGCTGGTTCGATACGCTCATGCGGAAAATTCCCGCCGGTATCGCCGCCGCGCTGCTGGCCGGGATCCTGTTCGAGATCGGCATCGAAATATTCAGGGCCGCACAGTTCCAGACCGCCCTCGTCCTGGCGATGTTCTTCACCTACCTGGTCGTGAAACGCCTCGCGCCCCGCTACGCCATTCTTATGACGCTTGTCATCGGTATCGTGGCGGCCGGGGCGCTCGGGTTACTCGATTTCAGCCAGTTCCGCGTCGCGCTCGCCCGTCCCGTTTTCACAATGCCGCACTTCTCGCTCGCGGCGGCCATCAGTATCGGCGTACCGTTGTTCGTGGTCGCCATGGCCTCCCAAAACGTTCCCGGCATCGCCGTGCTGCGGGCGGACGGCTACACCACCCCGTCCGCGCCGCTGATCGCCACAACCGGCCTCGCCTCGCTTCTGCTCGCGCCGTTTGGCTCCCACGGGGTCAATCTGGCCGCCATTACCGCCGCCATCTGCACCAGCCCCGAAGCCCACGAAGATCGCTCCCGGCGCTACATGGCCGCCGTCTGGTGCGGGATTTTTTATCTCCTCGCCGGCGTATTCGGTGCGACCATCGCCGCCTTGTTCGCCTCGATGCCGAAAGCGCTGGTGGTGTCGATCGCCGCGCTGGCCTTGTTCGGCTCGATCATGAGCGGCCTCACCAACGCCATGAGCGACCTGCGGCAACGCGAAGCCGCCCTCGTCACGTTCATGGTCACCGCGTCGGGGCTGACGCTGCTGTCGATCGGCTCGGCGTTCTGGGGCCTGGTGGCGGGCATCGTCACACAGATTGTGCTCAACGCGCGCCGGGCGTAGATTTATCGTATCGACGCGAAATGTTCACGCGACGAACGTGTAATGGGGCGTGAGTCGAAGCCGGGCGCTGGCATCGGGATTGCGGCGCCATCTGCCCGAACGCAGCAAGCACGACCGCGAACGGCGCCCTACTCTGCGCCAAATGGCGCAGCAGGAATAGAATGGCAACCTTGGGCGAGCCGCTCGCCAGACGCTTTGGCGCAGCATCCGCACCCGCGGACTCGCAAAACCCTTTCACCCGCGGGCATTCCGCATCTTTGACAACGGCACAACGCGCCGAAGACCAGATATGACCACCGCTCTCGACCAGCTCAAGCAATACACCACCGTTGTCGCCGACACCGGCAACTTCCAGCAACTCGGCGAGTTCAAGCCGCAGGACGCGACCACGAACCCGTCGCTGATCCTCAAGGCTGTCCAGAACGACGCGTACAAGCCGCTGCTCGAGAAGACCGTCAAGGAGCACGCGAGCAAGCCGATGAGCCAGATCATCGACCAGTTGTTGATCGCGTTCGGCAAGGAAATCCTGAAGATCGTCCCGGGCCGCGTATCGACGGAAGTCGATGCCCGCCTGTCGTTCGACATCAAAGGTTCCATCGCCAAGGGCCGCGACATCATCAAGCTGTACGAAGACTCGGGCATCGACCGCAAGCGCATCCTGGTCAAGCTGGCGTCCACGTGGGAAGGCATCCGCGCGATGGAAACGCTGCAGAAGGAAGGCATCCACTGCAACATGACGCTGCTGTTCTCGACCGCGCAAGCTGCAGCCGCCGCAGACGCTGGCGCGCAACTGATCTCGCCGTTCGTCGGCCGGATCTACGACTGGTACAAGAAGTCGGCAGGTGCGGACTGGGACGAAGTCAAAATGGGCGGCGCGAACGATCCGGGCGTGCAATCGGTGCGCAAGATCTACGCGTACTACAAGAAGTTCGGCTACAAGACCGAAGTCATGGGCGCGAGCTTTCGCACGGTGAACCAGATCACGGAACTGGCCGGCTGCGACCTGCTCACCATCAGCCCGGACCTGCTGAAAAAGCTCGCCGAGAGCAACGAAACGGTCGAGCGCAAGCTGTCGGCGGAAGCGGTGGCGAACGATCCGGTGAGCAAGATCGAAATCGATGAATCGAGCTTCCGCTTCCTCGTCAACGACGACGCCATGGCTACCGAAAAACTCGCAGAAGGCATCCGCGCGTTCGCCGCCGATGCAGTCAAACTCGAGAAATTGATCGAAGCGCTGAAGTAATTTCGCGACTGTAAATCACCTCTGGAAACAGGCGTCGGCGCTATTTCGCCGACGCCTTTTTTTATGCGGATCAAGGCTGCGGGGTGCGTTTGGAGGCCTCGGACGCGGGCTAGACTTTTGGCACGGGCGGCGTGGCTGCCCGACACACCAGGAGTTGCCAATGCGTCTCGAACCCTATCTGTTCTTCAACGGCCGCACTGAAGAGGCGCTCAAGTTCTACCAAAAAGCCATCGGCGCGGAAACGCTGTCGGTGATGCATTTCAAGGACTCTCCCGAGGGCGTGAACGCCACACCCGAATGGCAGGACAAGGTCATGTACGCCAGGTTCTGGATAGGGCCGGGCGTGATCATGGCGTCCGATGGCGTGGACGCCGCGCCCCAGGTGTTCTCCGGATTCAGCATTTCAATTGCCGCCGACGACATCGAATCCGGCCAGAGGATGTTCGATGCCTTGAGCGTTGGCGGCGACGTGCGGATGGCTTGGCAACCGACCTTCTGGACGAGCGGTTTCGGCATGGTCTCCGACAGGTTCGGGATGCCGTGGATGGTGACCGTCATGGACGAGCTGGGTGCATGACGCATGCATTCGGCGATCGCTGCGCAGGCAGCACGTAGTGCCTGACATATTCGATTTATCGATGAAACGGCTGCGCGCCCTCGATGTTCCATTGCCGCTCGATTTCGATCAGCCGCAAGCGCAGCCGGTCCACCTGTTCCGCCAGCCGTTGCGCGAGCCAGTACGGCCCCTGCAATTCGGGCGCGAGGTCCGCGGCAACATCAGCGGTCCGCTCCAGTCGAGCGGCTGCCGCGGGAGAACCGCTCGCGGCATGCAGCAAACCCACACGCCCAAAACGCAGCGCGCGTGCCATCAGCAGCAACGTATGCCGTACTGCGCGCCCCTCTGCATGGCCGCTGGCGAGAAGCCCCGGCGCGTCGTGCGGCATGGCTCCCGCCATCATTTCGAGGGCGGTGAGAATCGACCGGTGCTGGCGCTGGATATCGTCGAGCACGGCAACCGGCACGTTGATCTCCTTCGCCACCGACGCCAGCAACGAACGCGACGCGACCAGCCTTGCGTTCATCGTGAGCAACTGCTTCGTCAGGGTGTCGTTGGGCATCGGCCGCCCGTCGACGATCGCGCCATAAATCCGCGCGCTGTCGCGCATGTTGTCGGCGAGCCGATAACGCCATGAATAGGTCGCGTATTGCGGCAGCACGAACGAAAACCCGAGCGCGATCACAATCCCGATCAGCACCGTCAAGGTGCGCCACAGGCCGACTTCGATAGACAGATCGCCGTGTCCCGCGACGATGATTGTCGTGATGGCCGTCAGCAACGCGATATATCCCGGCTTGCCGATGGCGTGATATGCACAAACGCCCGCTATCACCGCCAGCAGCACATACGTGATCATGGTCGAATGGATGGCCAACTGCAGCAGGATCAGCGCGAGCCCGAGCGACGCGCCGAGCAGCGTGCCCAGCGCGCGCTCCGCGGCTTTCTTGCGGATATTGCCGTGATGCTGCAAGCCGCCGATCACCACCAGCAAGGTCACCGACGACCATTCGCCATGCGGAATATCGATACCCGACGTCAGCGCAATCGACGCAAGCATGGCCAGCGCCACGCGCGCCCCATGCAGATATTTGGCGTAGCGATAACGAAAATACGGCGAGCCCAGCACGTGCAGTAAGCGCCGTGCCTGGCTGCGGTGGGGCTTGGTCGTATCGGTCGAGGACATGCGGCTCCGGTTAGCCTGGCGGGCAAAAAGCTGATGAAAACGGGACTCGGAAAACAAAACGCCCGCAACATCCGTTACGGGCGTTTTACCAGCTTTCCTGACACAACGGGGTTGGATCGCCCGTTTTTCCCTTAGTCGTTCAGGTTTCCGCGACGTCCAGATAATCCTCGGGACTCGTACGGTCATCCGAACGCTTCAGGCCGATCACGCGCACCAAGACGCTCACCACGATCGATACCACGAGGTTCACGATCAACGCCCAGACAGCGGCATAACCGGGAATCGCATAACCGAACAGGTGGATCGTGAAGATGGAGCCAGCCAGTTTCAGCGACACCGCCATCCACGTACCCGTAGCAATACCCACGGCCCAGCCCAGCAGCAAACCACGGTGATCGAGAACCCGCGTGTAAAGTCCAAGCACGAGCGCCGGCAGCGTCTGGATGATCCAGATCCCGCCGAGCAGTTGCAGCTGAATGGCGTACGTCAGCGGCAATGCAAGAATAAACACGACGGCGCCCACCTTCACCAGCAGCGACACCAGTTTGGCGACGTTGGTTTCCTGCTCCGGCGTCATCTTCGTGTTCACGAACTCGCGATGCACGTTGCGCGTGTACAGGTTGGCCGCGGCAATCGACATGATCGCCGCCGGCACCAGCGCGCCGATACCGATCGCCGCAAACGCCACACCCACGAACCACGACGGGAAGAAGTGCAGGAACAGCGCCGGGACTGCGAAGTTCGAACCGTACGCCTTGAAGTACGGTGCGAATTCCGGCATGTCCTTCACGCCCGATGCCAGCGCCATGTAACCCAGCAGCGCGAGCAGGCCGAGCACCAGCGAATAAGCCGGCAGGAGCGCCATGTTGCGGCGGATCGTGTTGCCCGACTTCGACGACAACACCGCCGTTACCGAGTGCGGATACAGGAACAGCGCGAGCGCCGACCCGACCGCTAAGGTTGCATAAGCGCTATAGCCGTTCAGGCTCGATGCATCCGGTGCCTTCAGCAGGATCTTGGCTGGGTCAACATGGCTGAAGATCGCGCCGAAACCACCGAGTTGCGCCGGGATGATGATCATCGCGGCGATGATCGTGATGTAGATCAGCACGTCCTTCACGACCGCGATCATGGCCGGCGCGCGCAGGCCCGACGTGTACGTGTACGCGGCGAGAATCGCAAACGCGATAATCAGCGGCAGGTCGCCGACGAAGCCCGTCGTATCGAATCCGAGCGCACCAATCACCACCTCGATACCGACGAGCTGCAACGCAATGTACGGCATCGTCGCGACAATCCCCGTCACGGCGATAGCCAGCGCCAGCATGCGGCTGTTGTAGCGCGCGTGCACGAAGTCGGCGGCGGTGACATAGCCGAATTTCTTCGAGATCGCCCACAGCTTCGGGAACACGACGAACGCGAACGGATAGATCAGGATGGTGTACGGCAACGCGAAGAAGCCGGTAGCGCCAGCGCCGAACACGAGCGCGGGAACCGCGACGAACGTGTACGCCGTATAAAGATCGCCACCCAGCAGGAACCACGTGACGATCGTGCCGAAGCGACGGCCGCCGAGGCCCCATTCATCGAGCTGTCCGAGATCGGCCTTGCGCCAGTGAGCGGCCACAAAGCCAAGAATCGTCACGCCGATAAAAAACAGGACGAAGACGAAAGTTGCGGTGGAGTTCATCATCGCGGGCTCCCGGGTGTGAGCTTGGGAACATCGTGAATGGGCTTGGTCTTCATATAGACCACCGCCGTGATTGCCGCGCTGATCAACACCCAGAGCAACTGATACCAGTAGAAAAACGGAAAGCCCCAGAGCACCGGTTCAATCTTGTTGTAAAACGGCACCCAGACAACGCCGATCCAGGGAAGAACCAGCAGCCAGAGCCACTGCTTGTTGCGGACTTGACCCGTGGCGGTCACCGCTTCTTGAGCCATGACGGCCTCCTCTTTTCTCTTGAAATATGCTTCCAGACTGTTGCTCTGCGCGGATCTCGCGGTAAAGCTCAGTCTAATAGCGCCCCGAAATAACACGTGGAGTATATGGACGCGTAAAAGTGGGTCAAGCAGGGCGAACCCGAACCGTAATGACTGAAGAAAGCGCTATGTAATATTCACTTTCTTTCGTGGTTTGGCTCGGCGCAGGTTCGTCCCTCGTCGTTCGTCAGCCGCTAGATCGAAAAGCTCGTTGCGTTTTCCGCGCCTGCGCTGATCGACAAGCCCTTCACCCATTCACGCGCCGGCAGCTTCAACTCCTTCTCGATCAGCTTCGCCCGCTTTTCAAGCTGCGCATACGTCACGTCGAGTGCCGGGCCGGCGAACGCGATCGCAATGCGGTTGCCGTCGTGGACTTCGGGCAGCGCGATCACGCGGCCATCGAAGGCTTCGTTCAGGCGCTTCATGTTGCGCACGAAGCTCGGATGATCGCCGAACAGGTTGACCGTCACCACGCCCGCCGGTGCCGTCAGGCAAGCCCGGCATGCACGATAGAACGCGACGCTATCGAGCACGGGACCGCGCGCGGTGGCATCGTAGACATCGATCTGCAGCGCACCGATCGTGCCGTGATTCGACCGATCGGTGACGAAATCCCACGCGTCCTGTTCGTGGACAGTGAGACGGGCGTCGTCGTTGGGCAGCTCGAACATCGTGCGCGCCGCTATCACGACGGACGGGTTCAGTTCGACCGCTTCCACCTTCGCGCGCTTGAGGAACGCGTGCGCGAACTTCGTCAGCGCTGCCGAGCCGAGACCGAGCTGCACAATGCGCTTCGGCGTTTCGATGAACAACAGCCACGCCATCATCTGCTGTGCGTATTCAAGCTCGATATGGTTCGGCTTCTTCAGACGCATCGCGCCCTGCACCCATTCCGTGCCGAAATGCAGGAAACGCACGCCATCCTCTTCCGAGAACGTCACCGGCGCGAAACGCGGTTTGCGGGGGACATCGATGCGCGGTGCGTCGTCGAGATCGTCATCGCGCTCGCGCTTGAAGCGCTTGCCTTGCTTCTTGTCTTGCTTGTCGAGCTTGGCTTGACGCTTGCTGCCGAACGCGCGGGCTTCGGCCGACGCGCGTCTGATTAATTGGGTCATTTAAGGATGTCGCGCCAGATGCGCAATTTTTGAACGAACGAGAGGATAGCATTCGCGGAACTCGACGATGACAGCACGAGGGGTTCATCGCCCGCCGCGCGAATCACGCGCTGATGATTTGTCCGGTTCGAAACCTTCGACAATAACGCGGCGTACTGTACTCACACATTTCTTTTCCGTGTAGCCTGTTTCGCTGTTCCGTCACCGAAACCTGATATTTTTCCTTTTCGACCTGACCCGCTCCACGACAGGAAATCCGCAGAAATGAGCTATATCCACTTCATTGGTGGCGAAAAAGGCGGCGTCGGCAAATCGCTCGTCGCCCGCGTATTGGCGCAGCACTTTATCGATCGGAGCGTGCCGTTCCTCGGCTTTGACACCGACAAATCACACGGCGCGCTGTTGCGGTTCTATGCAGACTTTGCGGCTCCAGCCGTACTCGATGAGCACGACAGCCTCGATCACATCATCGAATACGCGGTTGAAGACCCGCAGCGGCGCATTCTGGTCGATCTCGCTGCCCAGACCCAGCAGTCGCTTGCCAAATGGCTTGACGATTCAGATGTGCTCGGCCTTGCTGAAGAACATGGCCTGACGCTGACCTGGTGGCACGTCATGGACGCAGGACGCGATTCGGTCGATCTGCTGCGCCAGTGGCTCGACCAGTTCGGCGGACGGCTCAAGCTGGTGCTCGTCCTGAATGAAATCCGCGGCGATCGTTTCGACATACTGGACGCGTCGGGCGAACGCGAGCGGGCCGAAGCACTTGGAGCGAGCGTGATTGCCTTGCGCCGCCTGCCCGATACGACGATGCAGAAGATCGATCAGCAAAGCTCGAGCTTCTGGGCAGCGGTCAATCATCCCGACCGCGCCGTCACCGGGCTGGGCCTGCTTGAGCGGCAGCGTGTCAAGGTGTGGCTGAATCGCGCTTATGGGGAAATGGGCAAGCTCGCTCTGTAGGCTTCGCGGCGAGCGTTGTACGCGAGTGACGCTAGTCCTTGGTGGTGCGTTGGGCGTTCGTCTCGACAAGCCAGGCGCGCAACGCTTCCCATGCGTGAAGCTTCTCGGCATAGGACTTGGTATGCGCGGCGCTGCTTGAAGGAAGGCTGATGAATTGATACAGCCCCGCTGCGTCCTGCAAAGCGCGCATCCCGAGCCGTGCCGCCGTTGCGCCGTTGAACGCTATTGCGACAAGCTGCGGCAGCGACTCAGCCAGCGCGATCAGATCGTTGCTGGCGTGATTGCGTATGTTGCTATCCAGGCTCCCTTGACGTTGCGCTTGCGCGACGACATCCCACAGTCCAACTCGATGAAGCAGCAGCATTTGCAAGCGTGCTTCGTAGTCGATGCCGGCCAGGTCCTGTCCGATAACTTCGCCCATCAAATGCCAAAAGCGATTTTGCTTGTGCGCGTAGTACTGGGATTGCGCCAACGACACTTCGCCGGGCAGGCTGCCTAACACTAGTACACGCGTGTTTGCATCGACTACGGGAGGAAAGCAGTGTTTCTGCGTCATGAGCCCCTCCCTGCG
The DNA here is from genome assembly GCF_001028175.1 of Caballeronia mineralivorans PML1(12). GTDB lineage: Bacteria > Pseudomonadota > Gammaproteobacteria > Burkholderiales > Burkholderiaceae > Caballeronia > Caballeronia mineralivorans. Next base: position 58,351 of record NZ_AEJF01000188.1, on the reverse strand, counting down.
CGAATCTTCCGATGTTGCACAGGCCCGACCTTGTGCGCATGCGCGTGATACAGCGTTGCATCGGCCCGCGTGTTTTCATCGGTGATGGGCGGAAAGCGTTTCAGCATGAGTCGCGACGCGCGAGAAACGACCACAGCGACGGCAGGAAGCACTCGGTGACCATCAGCGGTGCGCCCAGTCTCACGAACACCGAACGGCGCGCGGCAAACGCGTGCGGTTTTTCAAGCGGCGTCTGCCGCGCGGCCAGCCTGTAAAGCGGATCACATGTATCGATTCTCCGGCTCGTGAGCGGCGAGCGCCACACGCTGCTATCGCTATATAACAACTCGGCGAGGGGCCGCGTCCGCAATCGGCGCATGGCCTGCCACACGCCCGAACTGGCACTAAGCGGCACGATACTGTGCGCCGCGACGAACGGCACGTGGTTCACGCGCAGCACCACTTCGCGGATCCACACCGGCGTGCGTGCCGTGATGTCCAGCGCCGCCGCTTCATCGCGCCACGGCTGGCCGACGGCCTCGCGGGTGACATCGACGGTGACATCGCCTAGTTCGCGCAAATGCGCGGTCAGCGAACCGCCGCGCGTAAGCCAGTCTTTCTGGTCGGTGGTGAAAGTCGGAAGCGGACGGGCACGCCATTGGGTCGTAGAGAGGTCTTTCGGCATGCGCGAGATTATAAAACCAGTCCTGCACATAGGACGATTCGGATAGATATCAGCGTGCGCTCAGGGAAAACGGGCAAACCGGTCGGGGAATGACCGGCGCTCGCGGCAACCTCGCCGCGAGCTAACAGCAGGTGCTGGGGGAAGACACATGTCGGTCAATACCAAACAAACATCGAAGGTCGTCGCCACGGTAACGAGTCCGATCAGCGGGTTAGCATCCGCGAACGTGTGACTTTCGTTGAACTCCGCGTATTGGCTGATCGAGTGATCGGCAATGCCGAGCAGGCCCGGCATAGGGACGGGAATCGTTGAATCTTTGAAATGAGTTGCGGACATTTCCTAGCCTCTGACAGAAGTTTTTCCGGTGCGCCCAAACGTTTTCGTTTGAAAACGTGCCGCACCGAAGTGTGCAACGCGAAACCAAGAGGGTGCATAAAAACAGCAAATTCTTGGTGCGTCGCGAGTCTGACGAGGAAGAGCATTCTTTGCTACGCGATAGTTCTTAATCTGCTGTGGTGTTGCAGAAATACCGGGTGGTTTGAAACTTCTCCATAACAGTGTCCCCAGCTGTTGTACGCCTCGATGTGCGACCCTTCAAATAGGACTTCATGTCGTTGGCGAGGCAAAAAAAAGCGCCCCATATGGGGCGCACCGTAAAACAAATCTCGCTAACTCAACGCGCCAGCAACAGCGCGTTGGTCCGCTTCACAAAACTCGCCGGATCTTCCAGCGATCCGCCTTCGGCCAGCATCGCCTGATCGAAGAGCAGATGACACCAGTCGCTGAAATTCGCGTCATCGGCGTGAAGCTTCTTGACCAGCGGATGCTCGGGGTTCACTTCCAGAATCGGCTGCATCTGCGGTGCTTGCTGACCAGCCTGCTTCAACATGCGTTGCAGGTAACCGCTCATGTCGCCTTCATCGGCGACGAGGCACGTCGGCGAATCGGTCAACCGGAACGTCAGGCGTACATCCTTGGCCTTACCTTCCAGCGCGGCCTTCATGCTTTCCACCAGCGGCTTCAACTCCTCGCCGACCTTCTCTTGCGCCTGCTTTTCCTCGTCGTTCAGCGCGCCGAGATCCAGGTCGCCGCGCGCCACGCTTTGCAGCGGCTTGCCGTCGAATTCGTTAAGGAACGAGAGCATCCACTCATCGACACGATCCGTCAGCAGCAGCACTTCCACGCCCTTCTTGCGGAACACTTCGAGATGCGGACTATTCTTCGCTGCCTGCCAGGTGTCGGCCGTGACGTAGTAGATCTTCGTTTGCTCGGGCTTCATGCGCGACACGTAGTCAGCGAGCGCCACGGTCTGCTCCGACGAATCCGTATGCGTGGAAGCAAAACGCACGAGCTTCGCAATGCGCTCGCGATTGCCGTAATCCTCGCCGATACCTTCCTTGAACACCTGTCCGAACTCTTTCCAGAACGTGGCGTACTTGGCCTTCTCCGCGTCGTCCGTGGCCTCGGCGGATGACGATGCGACTTCTTCCAGCATCGACAAAACGCGCTTGGTCACGCCCTCGCGAATGGCCTTCACGTCGCGGCTTTCCTGCAGGATTTCACGCGATACATTCAGCGGCAGATCAGCCGAGTCGACCACGCCCTTCACGAAGCGCAGATACGCCGGCACGAGTTGCTCGGCGTCGTCCATGATAAACACGCGCTTCACATACAGCTTCAAACCACCGCGATGATCGCGGTTCCACATATCGAACGGCGCGTGTTTCGGCACGTACAGCAACTGCGTGTATTCGCTGCGGCCTTCCACTCGGTTGTGCGTCCACGCGAGCGGATCGTCGTGATCGTGGGAAAGATGCTGATAGAACTGCTTGTATTGTTCGTCCGATATGTCGCTCTTCGAACGGGTCCACAACGCACTCGCCTGATTGACAGTTTCGTCTTCGTCCTTCGTGACCATCTCGGACTTCTCTGCGTCCCACTCTTCCTTCTTCATCAGGATGGGCAGCGCGACGTGATCCGAATACTTCTGGATGATCGACTTCAGCTTGTGGGTAGACAGGAACTCATCTTCTTCCGCACGCAGATGCAGCGTGATGCTCGTGCCCCGTTGCGCGCGCTCGATCTGCTCGACCACGAAATCGCCCTCGCCCGCGCTTTCCCAGCGCACGCCTTCGCTTGCCGGCAATCCGGCGCGACGCGTTTCAACCGTGATCTTGTCGGCAACGATAAAACCCGAGTAAAAGCCCACGCCGAATTGCCCGATCAGCGCAGCGTCTTTTTGCTGGTCACCGGAGAGTTTCGAGAAGAATTCCTTCGTGCCCGAGCGCGCGATCGTGCCCAGATGCGAGATTGTTTCGTCGCGGCTCATGCCGATGCCGTTATCGTCGATGGTCACGGTGCGCGACGCCTTGTCGTACGAGATGCGAATGCGCAGATCCGGATCGTTCTCATACAGCGCGCTGTTTTCAATTCCTTCGAAACGCAGCTTGTCCGCCGCGTCCGATGCGTTCGAAATCAGCTCGCGCAGGAAAATTTCCTTATTGCTGTAGAGCGAATGAATCATCAGATGCAGAAGTTGTTTCACTTCTGCCTGAAAGCTCATGGTTTCTTGTGCCATGGTCGGTTCCTCTAGTTGTCTGTTGTTGACGGGATTTTTAAGCGGCGGCGATGCGGCCGGACAGCGCGTGAGCGTCAAGGCAACGTGCCGGAATGCACCGCTCGAATTCTGCGGAACATGAGGTCGCCCGCGATAATTTCAAGAGGCGTGTCGCGGAACCTGATGAACCGTGAACCGCCCTAGCCCACGCGATCCGCGTAACCGGCGAGCATCGCGGGCAGGCCCGGGTCGCCACAGTTAGCGATGTTGAAGCGCATGAACGTGCTCGGCAGTTGATGCGGCGAAAACAGGCTGCCGGGCGTCAGCAAAAAGCCCGCTTCGTGCCCGGCCGCGGCAAGCCCTTCGGAATCCACGCCGGTATCGGCCCATAAAAACATCCCCGCCGATGGCACCAGATACGGCTTGTAGCCCACTTTTTCGAACATCCGGACGGTTTTCTCGCGGACCCCGTCCAGCTTCACGCGCAGCCGTTCCACGTGACGCCGGTAGTGGCCGTCGGTGAGCACTTTGTACAGCACGCGCTCGTTGAGTTCGGGACTCGTCATGCCGACCAGCATTTTCTGATCGGCAATGGCGTTCGCCACCTCCGGCGCGCAAGCGACGTACCCCACGCGCAGGTTCGGCGCGAGCGTCTTCGAGTAACTGTTGAGAAAGATCACGCGCCTCAGTTGATCGAGGCTGGCGAGGCGCGTCGCGGCGAAATTGGTCGGGCACAGATCGCCGTAGATATCGTCTTCCACGACGATGAAATCGTAGGTTTCGGCGAGTTGCAGGATGCGAAACGCCTGCGCCGCGCTCAGCGAGGTGCCGGTCGGATTCTGCAGCACGGAATTGATCACGAGCATTTTCGGGCGCCAGGTCTGGACCATGGTTTCGAGCGCATCGAGATCCGGGCCGTCCGGCGTGTACGGCATGCCGACCAGCCGCGCGCCTTGTGCCACAAAGCGGCCGAACATCTGGAACCAGGCGGGGTCCCCGACTATGACCGTATCGCCGGGTTTCACGAAGATCCGTGCGATCAGGTCAATGGCCTGCGTGACGCCGGACACCATCACGATTTGCTCCGTCGATGCGCCGATCTCCAGCTCTTCCAGCCGGGTCTGAATCTGCTGGCGCAACGGCAGGAACCCCTGCGGCGTGCCGAAGCCAAGCATTTGCGCGCCGCTTTGCCGGCTCAAGGAGCGAAATGCACTGGTCAGCAACTCGCCATTCAGCCAGCTAGCCGGCAGGTAGCCGATGCCCGGCCCTTTCGCCGGATTCGACGTGTGCAACATGTTGCGCAGCAGCCAGACCACGTCGATGGTACTTGGCACCGGCGCCCGCTCAATGGCGGACGGCGGGTGCACGTGGGAATCGTTGGAACTGGTCCGGTCGCGCACGAAGAAGCCGGAACCGCGCCGCGAGTCGAGATAACCGTGCGCGACCAGCCGTTCGTACGCCTCGACCACCGTAAAACGCGACACGCCTTTGTCGACCGCGAGTTTGCGGATCGACGGCATACGCATGCCCGGACGGAACACCCGCTCGTCGATACGACGCCGGCCCCACTGGACCAACTGGTCGACGAGCGTCAGTTGCGGCGCGCCGTGCGGCGCGGGAATCTGGTCGAGCGGGACCGACATGTCAGGTTCCATCGGGTTGGAATGCGTGTGATGACTGTACCGTGGAGTATCGGATGGATTGTACCGTTACTGTTACGGTCAGAGTCGATACATTTGAGACCAAGACGATAGGTAAAATTGGCGGTTTCCGTTCGGCTTTTATGCGTGTCCCGAGCCTTCGGGGCGTTTCTGAAACGGTTTTCGGCCGTTTTGGACTGTGCGCCGATGACCCGGTCGGATGGCTAACGCAGCGGCACGACCGGGCGGAACGGGTATGCTTGTGGGCTTAGCCGGCGTTGTCCGGGCAATTTTCCTTCAAGCTATTCGTGCACTATGACCACTCATCCGCTGCAACTCGATCACCTCGTTATCGCTGCCCGAACGCTGGAAGAAGGCGAGCGTTTTATCGCCGGGAAACTGGGGATCGAGATGACCGGAGGCGGTGCCCATCCGGTCATGCGCACGCATAACCGCCTGCTGAACCTGTGGGGCGGCGCATATCTCGAAGTGATAGCGGTCGACCCGGACGCGGCTGTCATCGAAACGCCGCACCCGCGCCTGTTCGCGCTCGACGACCCGGCGCAGCGCAAGCGTCTCGAAGCGAGTCCGCAGCTTGTGCACTGGGTGGTGCGGGTGAACCGGCCGAAGCTGCTCGCGCGCTGGCAGGCGCAATATCCGGAGCGCATCCCGGCTGTCGTGCCAATGACGCGTGGCGCGTACACGTGGGATCTCACCGTTCCCGCCGATGGCACGTTCCCCGCGTGGCAAGGTGTCGGCGACGGGCTTCTGCCGTCGCTGATCCAGTGGGACACGCCGCAGCATCCGAGCGCATCGCTGCCGGAAACGGGTATCGCGCTGAAGTCGCTGACGGGGTTTCATCCGCGCGCGCATTTGATTTCCGAGCAATTGGCGTGGCTCGGAGCATCGCATTTGATGCAGGTCGAGGTGACGGCGGGGGCGCCGGTGCTCGTCGCGGAGTTTGAGCTGCCGGATGGCTCCATCGTCACGCTGGGGGAATCGGCGGAATCGATCGAAGCGGCGAGACAGGCTGAGGCTGAGGCTGCGCCGGTCAAGCCGGCCCGCAAGCGGCCGAGGAGCAAGAAGACCGAGGACGCAACGGACGCCGCGGACACGCCCGAGAATGCGGCCGATCCGGCACAAGACGAGACGCGGCAGGAAGACGCACGTTAGAACACAGGACGGCGGGCAAGTGTGCTTCGCGCTGGTTAAGGAACTATTGGAACTATTGAACGCTGGACCACTGGATCATCGAACACGCGATAATGAGCGTCCGCCGACGTTCACCGACGTTCACCGATTGTGCTGAATTGCACTGATTGAAACGGGCCAGGAAATGCAGCGTGGCATCGTGCAAGACCTCATTCGCAGCACCGTGCAGCATTCCATCAACCCACCCATACGTATCAAGCATTAAAACCGCTCACCGAGACCAACTGAGGACCCCATGAATCAAGCCGACCTTCAAGCCAAGCCGTGGCAACTTTCCGAACGCGCCAGAAAGCTCACCAGTTCGGCGATTCGCGAAATCCTGAAGGTCACCGAGCGGCCCGAAGTTATTTCGTTCGCGGGCGGATTACCCTCGCCAGCTACGTTTCCGGTCGAAGAAATGCGCGTGGCGTGCGACCGCATCCTGCGTGACAACCCGTCCGCCGCGCTGCAATACAGCGCCACCGAAGGTTACCTGCCGTTGCGCGAGTGGGTCGCGCAACGCTATTCCGTCAACGGCGCGTCGATCCGGCCATCGCAAGTGCTGATCACGACGGGCTCGCAACAAGCGCTCGACCTGCTCGGCAAGGTGCTGATCGATCCCGCGAGCCGCGTACTGGTCGAAACGCCGACGTATCTCGGCGCGCTGCAGTCGTTTTCCATGTACGAACCGAATTACGTGCAAGTCCCCACCGACGAACACGGCCTGATCCCTGAAACGCTCGACGCCACCCTGACTGCCGGCGCGCGGCTGCTGTACGCACAGCCGAATTTCCAGAACCCGACGGGCCGTCGCCTGGCGCTGGAACGCCGCACCGCACTGGCCGCCTTCGCGCAGCGCGCCGGCTTCCCGGTGATCGAGGACGATCCTTACGGCGCCCTCGACTACGCGGGTGCGCCGCTGCCGACCATGCTGTCCATGGCGCCCGATCACATCGTGCATCTGGGTTCGTTCTCGAAGGTCCTGTCGCCGGGCATGCGCGTGGGTTACATCATTGCGCCCGAGGAATTGCACTTCAAGCTGGTCCAGGCAAAGCAGGCGACCGATCTGCATACACCGAGCCTCACGCAGCGCATCGTGCACGAGGTGGTCAAGGACGGCTTTCTCGAGACGCATATCCCGAAGATCCGCGCGCTGTATCGCGATCAATGCGCGGCCATGCTGGCGTCGCTCGAACAGCACATGCCGGCGGGCGTCGAATGGAACCGGCCGGAAGGCGGCATGTTCGTGTGGGTGAAGCTGCCGAAACACATCGATACAATGAAGCTGCTCGAACAGTCCATCGAGCAGCACGTCGCGTTCGTGCCGGGCGGCCCGTTCTTCGCGAACGAAGCCGAACACAACACGCTGCGCCTGTCGTTCGTGACGGTGCCGCCGGCTAAGATCGACGAAGGTGTCGCGAAGCTCGGCGCGCTGATCCGCGCATTGGTCTGATCTCGTTGCAATGAGAGTGTATGGAGACCGGATGCATGCCTCGATACACTCTCCCGCTCGCCGCTCCTGACCGGCATCGACCAGTCGGGCGCGGGTCATCATTTCCATTTCTAGGGAACACCCCATGGCCCAACTAAACGTCTACGACAAGCTGAAGGAACTCGGCATCGAACTGCCGACGGCCGGCGCCCCCGCCGCCGCCTACGTGATGAGCGCCCAAAGCGGCAACACGGTCTATCTGTCCGGTCACATCGCGAAAAAGGACGGCAAGGTGTGGGCGGGAAAACTGGGCGCCACGCTCACGACCGAAGAAGGCCGTGCCGCCGCGCGCTCCATCGCCATCGACCTGATCGCGACGCTGCATGCGCACGTCGGCGACCTGAACAAGGTGACGCGGATCGTGAAGGTGATGAGCCTGGTGAACTCCACGTTCGAGTTCACCGAGCAACATCTGGTGACCAACGGCGCGTCGGAGTTAATCGCCGACGTGTTTGGCGAGCGCGGCAAACATGCACGCTCGGCATTTGGCGTGGCGCAGATTCCGCTGGGTGCGTGCGTCGAAATCGAATTGATTGCCGAAATTGGTTGAAACCGCTGCTTTAAACGCTTAAGACGCGTAAATCGTTGTAACGAATTTTATCTTGCACTTAATCCCGGGGCTTAATCCCGATGCCGCCCGGCATCGGGATCCGGATTACCACCGTTTCGTGACTTGAATTCACATTGTCGAAACGACCGCCACCCCCGCCGGGGCCGCTCCAGACAAGCGTTTCAGCCTATCCGTGTATACCTCGATACTTCGCCTCATCGCCGCGCTTCCTTAAATGGGTTGCCTTCAGTAGTATCTAAGCCGGTTGTCATTGGTATTATCTGACTTAACCGCCATTATGGAAATCAGCCTCACGCGGGGGAGACTGGATAACCAGCGGGGTGTCGGGCAACGCCGAACCGGTTTGTGAACGGCGGCATGGTTAAAACCATCGTAAGAGAAATGTAATTGTTATCGATGCACGTGTAGGCTCGGGCCTGCAAACGAACTCGAACGATGGGCCCGGATTCACCGAATACCGGCAATAACGCCCCGCCTCACCGGCATTGGACGCGCTGCAGCAATGCCGAAATTCATTTGTGTTGTTCCGGACGTACTATCGGCGCAACGCCTCACCGGGTCCATGGACTGACCAAACCCATGAATCGATCACGGCCCAGAGCGCCACGCGACATGAAACAGGCGGATTTTCCGCGCCGGCGTCGCGCATTATTCGCCATTCCCGCGCTGGGCGCGCTCGTGCTCGTGCTGCTGTGGACGGTGATCTTCGCGCGCCTGTCGGTGGAGCGCGACGCCGCCACGCACGCGTCGATGGCATCGGCGGCGATCCTTTCGTCCGCACTCGAACAGCACACGATCAAGGCCATTCACCAGGTCGACCAGATCACCCGTTTCGTCAAATACGAGTTCGAGAAAACGCCCGGACAGTTCAATCTGGCGAGCACAGTTGAAAAAGGCGTAGTGCAAAGCGACACGCTCGTGCAGGTCTCGTTAATCGACGAACACGGCATGCTGGTCGCCTCGACCTCGGGAGCCACGCCGAAACCCGTCGATCTTTCCGATCGCGAACATTTCCGGATCCACCAGCTTTCCAACGACGACCTGCTCTACATCAGCAAGCCCGTCCTCGGCCGCGTTTCCCGGCAATGGACGCTGCAAATCACGCGCCGCCTGAATCATGCCGACGGCTCGTTCGCGGGCGTGGTGGTGGTGTCGGAGGATCCCAGCTATTTCACGAGCGACTTCTACAACGTGGCGTCGATCGGACGCGACGGCGTGGTCGCCGTGATTTCGGACAACGGCTCGGTGCTCGCGCGCAGCACCGGGGTCGGCGCCGGACCGACGCCCTCCAAACCAGACAGCCTCTTGATAAAAAAGGTCGACGGCAGCGGCGACCCGAAAGGCGCGTTCACGGCAAGCGGTGTGTACCCGACCTCCGAGCACGCATCCGGCATCTATGTCGACCCGATCGACAACGTCACGCGCATCGTTTCGTATCGGCATATAGACGGCTATCCGCTCGGCGTGCTCGTGGGGCTCTCGCAGGCCGAGGAGTTCACCGACTTCAATCACACGCGCCGCGTCTACCTGCTCATGGCGACTTTCATCTCGCTCGCCATGCTCGGTTTCTTCGCGGTCGCAACCGGGCTGATCGGCAAGCTGCTTGGGCGCGAGCGTGAGATGACCCATCTGGTCGAATACGATCTGCTGACCGGTCTGCGAAACCGCTATTCCACGCTGCAGATGCTGCGCTACGACGTCGCGAAACCGGAGAACGTCGGCCATCTCGCGCTGCTGTTCATCGATCTGGACAACTTCAAGACCGTCAACGACACCCTCGGCCATAACGCCGGTGACATCGTGCTGCAGATGACGGCCTCGCGGCTGGCGGAAACGGTCAGCGATAACGGCATGCTCTCGCGTATTGGCGGCGATGAATTCGTTGTGGTCGTCAAAGGCGCCGATGTCGAGCGGCAAGCGGTCCAGCTGGCAGAGGCGGTTTCGCACATGTTCGCGACGCCTTTCGATGTACGCGGCAGCGCGTTCGTGCTGCACGCGAGCATTGGCATTGCGTTGTATTCGGTGTCGAGTGAAAGCGAAATCGACTTGCTGAAGAAAGCCGATCTGGCCATGTACAGCGCGAAGGATGCGGGCAAGAACTGCTATCAGTTTTATTCGCCGCAGTTGTCCCATCGCGCGGATCATTTGATGAAGTGGGAGCAGCAGTTACGGGTGGCGCTGGCCCAGAATCAGTTGTTTCTCGCTTATCAGCCGAAGATCGACCTGACCCGGCGATGTATCACGGGCTTCGAGGCGCTGGCGCGATGGAATCATCCGCAACATGGGCTGATTCCGGCTAACGAGTTCATTCCGGTTGCGGAATCGACGGGGTTGATCGTGCCCATCGGCGACTTCGTGATTCATACGGCGTGCCGTCAGTTGGCTATCTGGCAGAGTCAGGGGTATGACGGGTTGTCGCTTGCAGTGAATATTTCGGCAGTGCAGTTCTGGCGCGGGGATTTGCTCGAGACGGTCGCGGCCGCTATTCGCGAAAGCGGTATCGCGCCGGGCAAACTCGAACTCGAGATTACTGAAACCGTGATGATGGAGTTTCCGGATATCGTCGCCGAAAAGATTTCTGCTTTAAAGCGACTCGGTGTCAGGATCGCGCTCGATGACTTCGGCACGGGGTATTCGTCGCTGTCTTACCTGAACCGGTTTGCCGTGGATACACTCAAAGTCGACCGGTCGTTTATTCAGGCGATTCCTCACGATCGCAGTGTCTGCGTGATGGTTTCTGCAATTGTCAATCTCGCCCGCTCGCTTGGGTTGACGGTCGTGGTTGAAGGGACGGAAACCGAGGAGCAGATTGCGTGGTTATCGCGGCTTGGGCCTATCGAGGCTCAAGGGTTTCTCTTTTCTCGTGCTGTCCCGGCCGAGGGCGTGCAAGCACTGCTCGACCGGTTTGGTGTCTGCGGCCTGGGGCTCGTGGCGGATGTTGCTGCCCTGCCGTTTGGCGAAGCGCCTTCCAATGCCGTTGATTGAATGGGTTACGTGCGCTACATTCCCCGCGATAAAACCGCTGCACCGATCGTCACAACACCCAGCACGATATTAACCAACACCAGCCTTCTGATCGTGCCCACCGCCCTCGCGCCATCCGGCCAATTTTGCGATTGCACGGCGCGCCGGATTTTCGGGAATACACCAAACCGGATGTGCCCGAAAATCAGCATCATCACAATGCCGAGACCTGCCATCACGTGTAACGGCAATGCGGCGTGACTGCCACCAAACTGCGTCAGCAAAAATCCGCCAGTCAGCAATATCACCAGCACCGATGCCGCCACCCAGTTAAAAAACCGGCCGAATACGGATTCCCACAACGGCAACCGCAATTGCGGCGATAAATCCGCTATTGCCGGACGAAGGCAAAAGTGCGCAAATATCATTCCGCCAATCCACACCGCTACCCCCAGCAAATGCAGGAACAGCGCCACTTCAATCGCCTTATTCATTAACGTTCCTAAATGCGGGTGAATCACTGATTGCCAACGTTCGGGCGTTCGACTCGACCAAACGCAGCCAGTTCAAGTATTTTCAAGATAAAGAAACGCCCCGGACCGACGTTGCGGACCCAGGGCGCCCAACCGCTTATCGTTTTATCAGCCTTCGAACACCGGCCGCAATTCGGTCACCTTGATAGTCGACTCGGGTGCACGGCCCTTGCGCGCCCGCTTGCCCACGTGCCCTTCCAGCGCCGCGCCCGCAAGCTTCTCGTCACGCGCCTTGCCGCCCCGGCCCGTGCCGATCAGCACCAGACCGCGCGCATCGATAGCCAGCGCCTGCCGCAACGTCTCCTTCGGATCGAGCGCCATCAGGATGACGCCACGGCCACCGCCCGACAAGGTCTTCATCTCATCGATATCGAACACCAGCAGGCGCCCGTTGCTCGACAAGCACGCAACCTGCGTTGCGCCCGGCAATACCGGCATGGGCGTGAGCGGCGTCGCTCCTGCGTCGATGGTCATGAACGACTTGCCCGCCTTCACCCGGCTCACCATGTCGCCGAGCCTGGCCATGAAGCCAAAGCCGTTACTCGATGCCAGCAGCAACGGCTGCTCCACCGAAGCGGCGAAGTAGTGCAGCAGATGCGAGCCCGACTCGAGCTCGATGAGCGACGTGACCGGCACGCCGTCACCGCGTCCGCCCGGCAGGATCGCGACGGGCACGGAATACACGCGCCCGTTGCTGCCCCACGCAATCAGCATGTCAGGCGTGCGCGCCTGGAATGCGGCATAGATGCCGTCGCCGGCCTTGAACTGGAAGCTTGCCGGATCCAGGCCATGGCCCTTCAACGCCCGCACCCAGCCCTTCTGCGATACCACCACCGTCACTGGCTCGTCGACCACCCGCGCCTCGAACGTCGCCCGCTTTTCCGGCTGGATCAGCGTGCGGCGATCGTCGCCATACTGCTTGGCATCGGCTTCGATCTCCTTGATTAGCAGCCGCTTCATGGCGGCGTCGCTATTGAGCAACTCTTCGAGCTTTTCCTTCTCGCTGCGCAATTCCTTCAGTTCCTGCTCGATCTTGATCGCCTCGAGCCGAGCCAGTTGCCGCAGACGGATTTCGAGGATGTCGTCGGCCTGACGCTCGCTGAGACTGAACCTGTCCATCAATGCCTGCTTCGGCTCGTCGGCTTCACGAATGACACGGATCACTTCATCGATATTCAGAAAGACGATCATCCGCCCTTCAAGAATGTGGATCCGGTCGTTCACCTTCCCCAGCCGATGCTGCGTGCGTCGCGTGACGGTGGTGAAGCGAAAGCCGACCCACTCGTGCAGGATCTCGCTAATACCCTTCTGACGCGGCCGGCCGTCGGCACCGATCATCACGAGGTTGATCGATGTATTCGATTCCAGGCTCGTATGCGCGAGCAGCGAATTCACGAACTCGGTCTGGTCGATACGGCTCGATTTCGGCTCGAACACGAGCCGCACCGGCGCATCCCTGCCCGATTCATCCCGAACCGTGTCGAGCAGAGCCAGCAGCGTCTGCTTCGTCTGCAACTGGTCGGGGCTCAGCGTCTTCTTTCCGAGCTTGATCTTCGGGTTCGTCAGTTCCTCGATTTCCTCGAGCACCCTCTGGCCCGACGTGCTCGGCGGCAATTCCGTGATGACGAGTTGCCACTGGCCGCGCGCCATGTCTTCGATCTTCCAGCGCGCCCGCACCTTCAGGCTGCCGCGTCCGGTTTCATAAGCCGCTGCGATCTCGGCCTGACTCGAAATAATCTGGCCGCCGCCGGGGAAATCCGGACCTGGAATCAGCTCGGCGAGCCGGGCGTGATCGATCTTCGGATCGCGGATCATCGCGACCGCGGCGGCTGCGACTTCACGCAGATTGTGCGAAGGAACTTCAGTCGCCATCCCCACCGCGATACCCGATGCGCCGTTCAGCAACAGGAACGGCAGGCGCGCGGGTAGAAGCTTCGGTTCCTGAAACGAGCCGTCGTAGTTCGGCATGAAATCGACGGTACCCATGTCGATTTCATCCAGCAGCAATTTCGCGATCGGGGTGAGGCGCGCTTCCGTGTACCGCATGGCCGCCGCGCCGTCGCCGTCGCGCGAGCCGAAATTGCCTTGCCCGTCGATCAGCGGATAACGCATCGAAAACGCCTGCGCGAGGCGCACCAGTGCGTCGTAGGCCGACTGGTCGCCGTGCGGATGATATTTACCCAGCACGTCGCCCACCACGCGCGCCGATTTCACCGGCTTGGCGGTGTTGGCGAGGCCCATCTCGTTCATGGCGAACAAGATGCGGCGTTGCACGGGCTTCTGGCCGTCGGAAACATCGGGCAGCGCCCGGCCTTTGACCACGCTCACCGCATAGTCGAGATACGCGCGCTCGGCGTAATCGCCAAGCGTCAGTTTTTCGCCTTCGGGCGCGGCTTCTTGGTCCGCGAAGAGATCGTCCATCGAATTTCCAGTGTTATGCGTTGACGAGGTTCAGGGGCGTCTTTGGGTTTCCGGCGGCGTCAAATGTCGACTTCGACTTCGTTGCCCTTCTCTTCGAGCCAGCTCCGCCGCGACGCCGCCTCACCCTTGCCCATCAACATCGTCATGCGCGTGACCGTGTCGTCAAAACCGAGATCGCCGAGTTGGACCGGCAGCAAACGGCGCGTGTCCGGGTTCATCGTGGTGTCCCACAATTGCTCCGCGCTCATTTCTCCCAGGCCCTTGAAGCGGCTGATCGACCATTGCGTCTCGCGAACGCCGTCCTTCCTCAACTTGTCGAGGATGGCCTCGAGTTCACCTTCATCAAGTGCGTAGAGCTTTTGTGCCGGCTTCTTGCCGCGCGCCGGGGCATCGACGCGAAACAGCGGCGGCCGCGCGATGCACACATTGCCCTGCTCGATCAGTTGCGGAAAATGCTTGAAGAACAACGTGAGCAGCAGAACCTGGATGTGCGAACCATCCACGTCCGCGTCCGACAGGATGCAGATCTTGCCGTAACGCAGATTCGAGAGATCGACCTTGTGGTCAAGGCTGTCCGGGCTGTGCGGATCCACGCCGATCGCCACAGCGATGTCGTGCACTTCATTGTTTGCGAAGAGCCGGTCGCGCTCTGTTTCCCACGTGTTCAGCACCTTGCCGCGCAACGGCAGAATGGCCTGGAATTCTTTGTCGCGGCCCATCTTCGCCGAACCGCCCGCCGAATCGCCCTCTACGAGGAAGAGTTCGTTGCGCGAGACATCCGTCGATTCGCAATCGGTCAGCTTGCCGGGCAGCACCGCCACGCCCGAGCTCTTGCGCTTCTCCACCTTCTGCCCGGCGCGCGTGCGCGCCTGGGCCTGGCGGATCACGAGTTCCGCGAGTTTCTTGCCGTACTCGACATGCTGGTTCAGCCACAGTTCGAGCGCGGGCCGCGAGAACGACGACACGAGTTTCACCGCGTCGCGGCTATTGAGGCGCTCTTTGATCTGCCCTTGAAACTGCGGATCGAGCACCTTCGCCGACAGCACGAACGACACCCGCGCGAACACGTCTTCCGCGAGCAGCTTCACGCCCTTGGGCTGCAGGTTGTGCAATTCGACGAAGCTCTTGACCGCCTGGAACAAACCGTCGCGCAAACCGGATTCGTGCGTGCCGCCAGCGGGCGTCGGGATCAGGTTGACGTACGACTCACGCAGCAACGGACCTTCCTCGCTCCATGCAACGACCCACGTCGCGCCCTCACCTTCCGCGAAGGTTTCCTCGTTCGACTTCGCGTTGCCCGCAAAACGCTCGCCTTCGAACAGCGGAATCAGCAGATCGCTGCCGCCCATTCCTTCGAGCAGATAGCCGCGTAACCCATCCTCGTATTTCCAGCTTTGGCGCTCGCCGGTTTTTTCGTTGATGAGCACGACTTCCACGCCCGGCAGCAACACCGCCTTCGAGCGCAACAGCCGCTGCAACTCACCGACCGGCAGATTCGGCGAATCGAAATATTTGGGATTGGCCCAGGCGGTGACACGCGTGCCGGACTTCTTCTCACCGCGGTTCATCGGGCGCATTTCGAGCGGCTTCACCACATCGCCATTCGAAAAGCCGAGTTCCGCAACCTTGCCGTCGCGCCACACGGTCACGTCCAATCGCGTGGACAGCGCGTTCGTCACCGATACGCCCACGCCGTGCAGACCGCCCGAAAACGTGTAGGCGCCGCCAGCGGCCTTGTCGAACTTGCCGCCCGCGTGCAGGCGTGTGAACACGATCTCGACGACCGGCACGCCTTCTTCCGGATGCAGGCCGAACGGAATGCCGCGCCCATCGTCTTCGACGGACACCGAATGGTCGGCGTGCAGCGTGACCGTGATCTGCTTGCCGTAGCCGCCGAGCGCCTCGTCGGAGGCGTTGTCGATGACTTCCTGAATGATGTGCAGCGGATTTTCGGTGCGGGTGTACATGCCGGGCCGTTGCTTGACCGGCTCGAGACCCTTCAGCACCTTGATCGATGCTTCGCTGTATCCGCTGTTCTTGCCGCCGTCGGCGGCGCTGGGTTTTTTCGTGGACATGTCTGGACGTGGGTCCGGCGGTCCGGGCGGCCGCGGCGTGAATTCGGTAGCGGAATTCAGCAGCGGCCAGGCCGGACAACCGGCGAATGCGTGAACATAGCGGGCCAACCCGGCCGACCGCGCCGGATTGCGCGTGATAACTCGAAAACGCGACGGCCTCTTGCTTGACTACAGCGTTTCACTACAAAGTTTCACTACGGTGTAACCGCGGCGATCCTCGAGGCCGTGCGCCCGAAAACGCGACGTATTTTACTGTTTTCGACAATTTTTTCGATATGAAGAAGAGGCCGGACTTGAAGGCCGGCTCACTTGCGCTTTGCTTCCAGTTCTTCCCAGCGTTCGAGCGCGACCAGCAACTCCTCGTCGATAGCCGCATGCCGCTCACTCAGACGCGTGCCTTCTTTCGGATCTTTCGCGAACGCGGAACCATCTTCAAGCTTCGCCGCAATCGACTTCTGCTCGGCTTCGAGCGCGGCGATCTGCGCGGGCAGCGCTTCCAGCTCGCGCACTTCCTTGTACGGCAATTTGGTCGAGCGCTGCGAATTGCGGCCGGCGCCGCTGTCTTTCGGGCCGTCGTCCTTCTTCGCCTGCTTGGCTGTGTCGCGTGCGGCTTCGAGCGCGATTTTCTCCGAGCGTTCGCTCTGGATCTGCCAGTCGGTGAATCCGCCCACGTACTCGCGCCACTTCCCGCCACCTTCCGATGCAAACACCGAGGTCACCACGTTGTCCAGGAACTGGCGGTCGTGGCTCACCAGCAGCACGGTACCGTCGTAATCCGTGAGCAGTTCTTCAAGCAGCTCGAGGGTCTGGATATCGAGGTCGTTGGTCGGCTCGTCCAGCACCAGCACATTTGCCGGCCGCGCGAACAAACGCGCGAGCAGCAGCCGGTTGCGTTCCCCACCCGACAGCGAGCGCACGGGTGAGCGGGCGCGTTCCGGCGCGAACAGGAAGTCGCCGAGATAACTCATCACGTGTTTCTTCACGCCGTTCACTTCGACCCATTCGCTGCCTGGGCTGATGGTGTCGGCGAGGGTCTTGTCGAGATCGAGTTGCGCGCGCATCTGGTCGAAATACGCCACTTGCGTGTTCGTGCCGGTGCGCACCGTGCCTTCGTCCGGCGCGAGTTCGCCCAAGATCATCTTGAGCAACGTGGTCTTGCCCGCGCCGTTCGCACCGATGAAGCCGAACTTGTCGCCGCGCATGACGGTGGCCGTGAAGTTGTCGACGATGGTTCTATCGCCGTACCGTTTTGTCACGTCGGTCAGTTCCGACACGATCTTGCCCGAGCGCTCGCCCTGCCCGACGTCAAGCTTCACATTGCCCTGCACGTTGCGCCGTTCGGCGCGCTCGTTGCGCATTTCGACCAGCCGCGCGATACGCCCGACGCTACGCGTACGCCGCGCCTCCACGCCCTTGCGGATCCACACTTCTTCCTGCGCCAGCAGTTTGTCGAACTTGGCCGCTTCGACTTGTTCGATTTCGAGCTGCTGCGCCTTGCGTGTCTGATACGCGCTGTAATTGCCTGGATACGACAGCAAGCGCCCGCGATCCAGATCGACAATGCGGGTGGCGACCTTGTCGAGGAACGCCCGGTCGTGGGTGATGAACAGCAAACCCGTGCGCAACGTGACCAGCAGCTCTTCCAGCCAGCGGATGCCTTCGAAGTCGAGATGGTTGGTCGGTTCGTCCAGCAGCAGCACGTCTGGCTGCACAACCAGCGCGCGGGCCAGCGCCACGCGCTTTTTCATGCCGCCCGACAGTGCGCCCGAACGCACGTCGCCGTCCAGGCCGATTTGCTGCAGCGTGGTCGCGACGCGGGTTTGCCAGCTCCAGGCATCGTGCAAGTCGAGCGAAGACTGCAGCGTGTTCATGCGTGACATCAGCGCGTCGTGCTCTGGGCCTTCTGACGGCGCGTCTGCGAGCTTGTGCGCCACGACATCATATTCGTCGAGCAGTTCCCGCTCGTGCGACAGGCCGGATGCGACGACGTCGAATACCGACGCCTCCAGGTCGAACTCGGGTTCCTGCGGTACGTAGACCGTGGTGAGCTCGTTCTGGCGCGTGATGAGGCCGTCGTCCGGCTTGGCAAGCCCGGCGATGATCTTCAGCAGCGACGACTTGCCCGCGCCGTTACGGCCGATAAGACCGACGCGTTCGCCCGCTTCGAGTGAAAAGTCAGCGTGATCGAGCAACGCAACGTGGCCGAACGCGAGTTGCGCGTCCGAAATGGAATAAAGCGACATGGGAGGCAGCCGGAAAAGTGCAAATACTGGAAGCGGCCATTGTACCGGTCTTGACCGGGCCGCTTGGAGGCCGCTTGGGGCCCTATGTCATCAGGACAAGGCGAGGTGCCCGATAAGATCAAAAAAAACGCGGCCGCGCCGCGTTTTTTGAGATTCGCGCAAGGATTAGTGCACCCCGGCAAGACTCTGCGAACTCGCCTTTATTTCACGTGGATCTTGATCGTCTGGCTCATTTCCGGTCCAAACGACTGGTGTGCGCCGTCGCCGAATTGCAGGGTCAGCGTGTGATCGCCGGGGGGCAGTTTCACGTCCGCTTCCGTCTGCGCCTTGCCGAAATGCAGCGATTTATCGTTCACCGGAATCACGAGACCCTTTTGCATCGGGCCTGCATCGATCAAGAGATGATGATGGCCCTTCTGCGGATCCGGATCGCCGGCCGGCGCGAGCCCCATGCCTTCCAGGCCGAACACCACATGCACCGGACTCGTGACGATCGCTCCGTCTTTCGGTTCGACGAAAAACACGCGGGCTTGCGCATGCGCCAGGATGGGCATGAGGAATACGCTCGACAACACCGCTCCCGACAACAGTTTCTTGAACATCATTTTTTTGCTCCCAGAAGAATGCGGCTGCCAGACGAACGATCCAGGCAGGCCAAAACGGTCGTGCGACGCACGGCGAATCGACACGGCACCACCGGCCGGACGACACGCAAGGTACTCAAAAACCGCCGTGGAGAGGATACACCGAGCATGAGAAACCACGCAGATCTGTGCTTTTGCCGCTTTTGCCCTACCCCGCGCGGCTGTTTCACTTGAATGAACCGATTTCGACATTCCGGTACTATGCGGGTCGCCGGACGTTTCGGCGGCCGCGCGCAGCGCAGCCCCGGAAAGCGATTCTGCGAGCGAATACGCCGCCCGGTGGAATATTTACCGGTGTTTTGTCGAACGAAATGAAAGAGTCTGTCGTGAGTGAAGTTTTAGAATATAAAAGCTGGGTTTGCCTGATTTGTGGCTGGATATACAACGAACAGGACGGTTTGCCGGAAGAAGGCATTGCGGCCGGAACCCGTTTCGCCGACATCCCGGACGGGTGGCGTTGTCCATTATGCGACGTCGGCAAAGACGATTTCGTGGCAGTGGAGTTCTGATTCCGCTGGCAGGTTTGCCGTTTCAGACTAATTTTGCGCCCGTTTAGCGCGCGACCACAATCAGTTCACGGCTCGATGCCGATACCGGCGCGCCGTTCCAATCGCCATGCCACGAGAGGTGGCTGAACCCCGCTGATTCGAGTAGCGCGGCGAGTTCGTCCTGAGTGCGAAAGCGAAGTTCGCTCGCGGACGTCAGCGTCTCGTCTGTCGCCTTGAATCGATAATAGGTGTTGAAGCGAATACCGGATTCCGGGCTGCCGCTCACATCGTCGTGCCACACCTCCACCTCAGCGATCCCCTCCACGTTGACCCGTCTGCGCGACTGCGCGGGCGTCCACGATTCCCACGCGCGTGCGGTGGGATTGCGGCTCTCGAACGCCAGTTCGCCGCCATTGCGCAGCGCATAGCGGGCAGCTTTGAGCGTGTCGAGAAACATGGTGTCGTCGAGGAAAACTTGCGCGACGTGGCCCGTCATCAATAACAGATCGGCGGGTGACAGCACGGCGAGCGCGCGGGCATCGCCTTCTATCCACTGAACGTGTTCGCCATTCCGCCGATGTCGCGCGACGCGCAACATCTCGGGCGCGGGATCGATAGCAACAACACGATGCCCCCGCTCCGCCAGTTCACACGCAAGCAAGCCCGTTCCGCAACCGAGATCGATTATGTGATTTTTGCCTTCGGCCAGCGCCAGGTAGAACGCTGTATCGGCGGCGACGGGGTTCAGGGTGTCGTACAACGCGACGAGGCGTGGGTCGGTGTAGAGCGTGGATGGCATTGGATCGGTGGCTGGATAGTTATGCTTATGCGGCTAAGCGTTTCAGCGGTTGAGGTAAGCGAGCGCGTCGCGCATGGGCTGGCTCGGCACGATGATGGAACCCGTGAACGGCGTGTCGAGATCAAGGATCACGAATACCGCGGACGCTATCGATAACGCCCCGAGCATGATCGTCACTAGCGCCAGCGCGTTGCGCGGCGTAATCAGGCCGAAGCAAAGGAAGATGACGAGCAGCCAGAAGACCAGGATCCGGTCGAACGGCGATGAAATCGAACCGCGTGCTTCCTCGACGATTTTCCAGCGTTGCTGGATGAGCCGGTCGAACCGGCCAAGCGCTTCTTCAATCACCTTCTGGTGGAACGGATCGCGCGGCTGCAACTCGCGCGTGTATCGTTGCGCCCGTTCGAGCAAGGCGCCAAGCACACGGCTGTCGAGATGATTGGCGTTGCGGTCCGGTGGGAGCGTTTTCTGATAATAATCGCCGACGGGCGGAAGCTCCTGCACCCAGGTGGAAGCGATCGCGGCAGCCGTGTAGGCGCGCAGTATCTGGCGCGGGGCGTCAGCGTCCGCGCCATACTCGCGCAGGCTGTCGTCGAGCTGGATCAGCGCGGTGGCGTAGGTGCGGATGTCGGTGTTGGTGGTATCGAATAAAGTTTTCGCCGATGCCGTCAGCAGACCCAGCACGAGTGCCGCGAATGTGACCAGCATGCCAACCACTAACTCCAGCAATTGCACGGTTTCACGCGCCTTGTGCTCCTCGGGCAGCAACGGACGCACGACCACGCCAAGCGCCGTGGCAGCGAGTAGACACAGGAACACGACGACAGCGGTTTCGAGTTCGGTCATGGTGGGCGGCCGGGGGATGTGGGCATTATGGGAGGAAGTGGTGGGTTATTCCAGATGGGTTGGTTGCGGCGGCGGGGTTTTGGCGTAGTGTTTGGGGTGATTAAGTTGACCGTGTGGTTAAGTGGGAACCATAATTAGCAGTTATGCTTGCCAATCTATCGCTGAGAGAGACCATGGAAAAGACGAAATACTGGGTGGCTGCGCTGGCGTTTGGATTTGGGTTGGCAACGAGCAGCAGCGCGTTCGCAAGCGTCGCCGCCGATAACGTCCAGCGGAGCGCTGTGCCCGCGAATGATCGCTTTATCGGCAACGAGTGCACGGACCGTTCGATCAAACCGTTCGCACGGCCGAAAGACAGCGCGCTGTCAGACGATGTGTTGCGAGCAGCGTTGACCTTGGTCAAGGGTATGGCGGGTGGGACCGATCATATGGGCGTGACTAGTGTGTGCGGTGAGCGGTCGGCGATGTAGTTTCCGACGCGAATCGTCTACGCGATGCGGCGACTTTCGTCTTGAACGTGTTTGATATGCTCCGCCCACTGCAGCGGACTTGAGCGCGCCGGCGGTTGATAAGTTATGGATCAAGGTGCGTTGTGGGCGCGTCATTTAGGACGAGGCTAAATAGCTCAGAAACGCACGCAGGGTAGGACTAAAGCCAACGTTCGCGGGCTTCATGTCGAACCGTTGAAAATATCCATTTCCCCATAGTTCAGGGGATGGAATGACAGGCGCAAGGCCCGTCAGATATGGATTGCTATCATTGCTATAGCAAATCTGTAGCACACAAAACTTCCCCTCTTAAGCATCAGCCGGCTTCTACGCTGTCCCGGCTCACGCGAGCTCATCCGACAACAATCGGCCATCTACCGCCATTCGCAAACTGATGCGGCTTTCATCAGAACGGCTCGAACGCTTAAATAGCAGACCCTTGTAGCAGACCCTTGCGTTGAAAGGCATGAGGTAGCCAGCCCCGATTTCCTCTTTATGCGACGAATGTATTAGGCGCGCTTCCGAGGTCGCTTCAATTGATCAAAAGCTGACGTTGGCGAGTACCAACAACCAGCGTAGCATTAGAGCCTTAGTCTTCCACCGGTGGTTGTTGGCGTAGCAATCCGCGGAGGCAATAATGACTAAAGACGACCAACAAGAACAGTTGGACAAGATAATGTCGGCTAATCTAAGTCGCGCAATCGATTTTGTGAAATTCGCCGAAACGAAGAACGGGGCATTACTTACATTTTGCTCTGCGTGGATTATTGCGCTGACGGGGCTTTTGCATACTGACACTCCGCTCCCGCCGTCTGCCGCGGATGGCGCCAAGCTAGCATTGCCTTTTTTCGCGATTGCTGCGCTGCTGGCAGTATTATCATTCATTCCAATAACTTCCATCGTCCCGTTTCGCGCGTGTGGCTCGAAGGGGCAGCAACGGGTCAACTGAGACGAACAAAGTTAGTTTGACCTATGAGTGAGCAGCCGTACTGCGAAATGCTGTGTTTCGGCCGCAGGTCTATGCCGCGAATCTAAGGATCGATACTATCCGTTGTCCTTTGCAGCGGCTCACCTCTCGCCAAATGCTCCTCCCGCGCCTCGCGGGAGTTTTTTCACTGAGATCGAACGCGACCGCTTCGGGCTAAGCTCAGAGACATTGCGTCACTGAGCTTAGCGGCTTTGCAGGCCGTCGTCATTCCTGTTGATTCAATTACTTATCGCGATTAACCATCCATATTAACCGCTCCACAGATCGTAGCCGACGCCGCTCCTTGCCTTCGAAAGACCGTTCGCGACCGAGGTCGTGTGAAAACGCAAAACTACTCGGTTTTCGAGTGTCGCTTTACCCCTCCCGAGGTGTCGCGAAGCCAATGTAGCGCGATTTGAAGGGTCGATTTTTTCGAACGTCACGTTCGGCGTGCGTTTTCACACGACCTCGACCCACATGGGACATGTCAAGCATTAGTTACTTAACACGTGGCTGATATCCGCTACAATTTTGTCGGAACCGAATGAGATTTAGAGGATGGTTCAACCATAGCAGCAACTAACATGAAGATTCGCAAAGCTTCCTTAGCAATGCGTATCTTTACTTGTTCTATCGCGGGAGTTGAATCATGGAAATCTGTCTGACTATCGAGGGAAAGACCCACTGCTACGGCATTCCAGAGGTGTTGCTTCCGATGACTCACTGGAAGCCAGGTCCAGGGCCTGTGAATTATCCGGCGTTTCTTCAGGACGCAATGATCGTAGCTTCGCTCCGCGCCGAATCACATAAGATTACTGATCCGGCAGTGCGAGAGCGACTGATGACGGGCTATAACGAGGCGCTCCAAGCTATCGAAAAGCGAGCCGGCCCGGGAGTCGAAATCAGGGCATGAACCTGCATCAGTCCAGCTTCATTGAAACTCGCGTTCTTTCGTGCATCGAAGCGACACGCTAGTGTCAGGCCGAGTGTTGGCTTCAAGAGCACACAAATTAAGGTTGCCTACCTAGAGCAACAATAACCCTCAACTGAAGGTGCCCGCTCCTTCCGGCGACGGCCGCTGCCCACTAGCACGCTCAGCACGGCCGTCAAATTTAAGACTGGGACCTTCCACCGTAGAAGGTCTCAAGCTTTGACGCCTGAGTCGAGGCTGGAAATCTCTCGTTCCTCGTTTCGATTAACGCCTTTGCAGTGACATAGCTGATAAGGAGACTTCTTGGCTACCATCCCTTTGCCTCCCATCGTCTATGGGCCGGTAGGCGTCAATCTCGAGGTACGCCTGCTTCCAAGTTGAAACAGTCCCTGGCGACGGTGTGATGGCTGACCGTACCTCGGCCGACGCCACTGTCGCTAAAACTGACAGATTCAAGCTTGGCTCCGCTGCCGCTGCGCGGAATAGGATCGTACTCTGACCCAGCGGACAAACTGTTCGACTTCATTCGTACTACGCTGGCAAGCGCCATCGAAAAGATCCGCACGATGCAGCATCGCCTCATTTTCCTGACGCCTGTCGCCCTTTGGATCAGACATTTTTTACGCTTCAACCGCCATTCAACGATTTGCAGCTTCGAAAAGCGACGAATCGCAGCTTTCCACTTTTAATCGAGGTATTTTTGTTCTATACATAGTTGGTGATGCTCCTCACCAAAAATAGACAGTCGCGCTGATTTTTGGTGTAAAAATAATCATATAAATATAAACAACGCTTATCTGAAATTCAGGAGTTCGATTAACAGAAAGGCTGTTGAACCCTGTTTTTTAATAATTTTTAATCCTACGTCGACCATGAAAACAGCGGCGACTTTCGTTAAATCATGCTCATGCATAGCGTTCCTAAGCGCAATTACATCATGCTCTTCAATTTCGACGGCCTTAGACCCAGTGGAGAGGCGGCTCGGAGTTGACGGTGCATTTGAAAGAGAATTTCACTCAACCCTCTATTTCCCAAAGGGAGAATCCTTACATTACCCTGGCTATGTAGTAGCGGTGGAAAAAAGCCCGCAATCAACCATCGGGGGTCCTTCTACCGATCCCGGCGGTACCCGTTCATTCTTAAATACCCATTCATATTATGTACAAGCGGAGCCCGGAGTGGGAAACTTTAATGGCACCGCCAGGATAATTCGAGATTTTGAAGTGAACGACCGAAAAGTTTTATTCGTTTCTCACATTATTCGATACAGTACGATACAATCTTCGTCAGGCCCCTCACCTTACCAGATGATCGATCAGTGCTTTGTATACAACGCCTACCGTGCGAATGGAGTGTTAGACAAAGAGAACGATATGAGTAAGATTACAGCATGGCACAATTGCCCCGCTCAATCGTTCCAAATCCCGGGCAATATCGGCGATATTTATATGGACGGTCTAAAAGCTTTAAAGAAACTAGAGGATAATCTGATAGATGACGTCGCAAAGGGAGGATACACACATATTGTTGTTATTGTGATGGGCTGGAACACTTCTCAAGACGAAGCTATCCGAAACTTCAATGATATTGTAGGCAACGTGGTTGAGGCTGCTTACGCAGACACCACCGATGCAAACAACTCCAGCGCAGGCACCCCCGAAGCGAAACACGATGCAATTACCGCACAGGGAGTTTCTCCAGAGCCTTTTCGCCCGCTAGTGGTAGGGGTCACCTGGCCGTCTTTCTGGACGAACACGTTTATCAATTGGTTTAGTTATGGAGATCTAGCCAACGATGCCGACCAGCTTGGGCTTACTTGGGTCAACGTCCTGATCAACCGGACCTTGCCTGCAGTTATTGATAAAGTAAATACGCAGAAACACAAATCTACAGCTGGATTGAAGATCGTATTAATAGGGCATAGCTTCGGCGCGAGAGCGGCGACAAGAGCGCTGTTCAGTCGTCCTGTGCTCGAATATGGCGATATTAGCAAGAACCCACCGCGGTCCGACGTTGATCTCGCCATAGGGCTCCAAGGAGCTGTGAGTATTAATCGATTTGTAACTGAAGACAGCGATGAAGGAGCACCATATCGTGATTTCAAAACGCTTGGGAAAACAAAAATTGTGCTAACAGCTGCACAAAATGATCAAGCGACGGGCGCTCCTTTCTGGTACACCCCATCCGGCTCCTTCAAAGCGTACAACAAAGCTTGTGAAGGAGCGAATCAAGCATATAAAAGCGTGTTTGATTGCTGGCGTGCGATGGACACCACCAGCTCCGCCGACGGTACGTTTAAGGTGTGCCGAGTTGATGATACTAACGAATGCTTGGAACCTTCATCGAACGCTGCCCAAACTAATCCGCAAGTTCTCTATATCGATGCATCAAACGGGATCACGCAATTTAATAGCCCGGGTTCAGGCGGAGGTGCTCACAGTGACATTTATCGCCTTCCCATGGGCCGCTTGATTTGGCGTTTGATACAGAATTACGCGCCATAGTATTCTGCTCAGGTGGCCGCTTCCACCGCTCTGAAGACCGCTCTCGGCCGATATGGAAGAAAAACAAGCTGTGCTCGATATCACGCTCACGACCGCAAATTTGATCTTCACCCTTGCCAACATCGCGTTAATCGCCGGAGCGGTCCTAGTCGTTATCGGTACGATCGCCGCAATTTGAACCGGCGGCAGCCGCGATCGTTTCGCCGACGAGCGAGCCAAAGCGAACGAAGCACAGACTGCAACTGCGAGAGAGGAGGCAGCCCGCGCGAATGAAAACACCGAGAAGCTGAAAGAATCCAACCTGATACTTCAGGTCGCCGCTAATCATGAACATGCCGAGCGGCTATGATCACGCGAGCGGCATGGTCGAACATGCCGCTCATTCCACACCCGCGCTATGGATCACAGAGTAGTCTCGTGCACAGCCAACCAAACCAATAGAAACCGCGATGGACGAGATCACCTCGGCTTTTAAGCCGATCTTCGCTGCTGTTCGGGCTTACTGCCGAACAAACCCTCACATGGCGCTGGCGACCCTGCTCTTTCTGGTCGGAGCAAGCCTGGGCTGCGCCTATCGTTTTAAACGTCTTTGATATACTCTGCCCGCTGCGCTCACCAGCCCTCGCCGACGGGTAAGATTGAAGCCATGGTCTTTGCCCCAAAGGTTGTGCAGCAAGGCCGAGCGATCTGGCACTGCTACGTATATAAGTGGCCAAAAGGCCGCTTTGTAGCAAAGAGGTTGAAAAACCACGGTTCACAGTGCGTCACGGCGCTTCATTTAGGAAGAAGCGAATCAGCCGGAAACGCATGCTGGGCAAGGCTGAAGCCAGTATTCATAAGGTTCCGGTTCACCCATTAAAAATATCCATCTCCCCGTAGTTCAATGGATAGAACAAGTGCCTCCTAAGCGCTAGATGCAGGTTCGATTCCTGCCGGGGGGACCATCTTAGTTCCTAGCAGTGCCCGTTGAATACCAAAAAGCCCCGTACTGCCTTGCGCTGCGGGGCTTTTTCTCTGCTGTGATCGTCTCGTCACATCTACGGCATCCTTCTGGAGCATGCTCGTTATGAACTCGTCTCGATGACGATGACGCGACAGAATCGCATCGGCGCGGCCCTGCATTGCAGAACAGACGTTTTTTGTAGCCAGCTAGCAGCTCAGGAAAAGTCGCGCGTAATGCCGAACAAAAACAATCGCGCGCAGGACATACGGCTTACCCAATGCACGAGGACCATGGAAAGCGCTACTCTTAGCGAGCCCTGTTTCCGCTCGCAGTCTTTCCCGGGACACCACTATGGCCACGACCTTTACCAGTTTCAAGGCTCAGCTCAACATGCTGCTTCGCGACCAGCCGCGCGGCGTTACCGCGGACCTGACCGATTTTGCAGTTGCTTATTGGGATGGACGACAGGTGGTGGGCGCCTACCTTCGCGACGCTGGTCACGTCGACGAAGTATTCGATATGGACGAGAACGCTTTCGAGCAGTGGCACGACGAGTTTGTTGCGTGGCTCGCCGATCCGCGGTTCACGACAAGGCCGGACCTACTGGCATAGATGAAGGACGAGCCGGCATTCGATGCAAGCCGCATCGCCCCGCCCCGCCTCGCCCACCTACCGGGCGCCGATCCAGAATTCGTCATCGAGAGCCTGGAAGAAAAACGCTTCCAGCTCGTCCTCCGACAAATCGTCGAGCGTGATACCGCGCAGGCGGCAAAGCACATGCAGCGTCTCGTCGGCGGCAATGACGAGATTCCGAAAGGCGGCGGCGGAGGGATTGGTCGTGTTCATGCATGGGCTAACGGCCAGCACGCGGCAAACTTTAGACGAAATGCGCGATATTTTTGAGTAACCGCGTTCGACCCGAAAATCACACGCTTAGGTAATTTTCCGTAAGCAGCTTAGGCCTCGGCGCAAGCTTCAACAGCTCTTCACGCACACTGAGAAACGCAGGTTACATCGCCGAGAAAACGATCCTTACATGCGCCCGTTCAGATACGCAGCCCCACCCAGTTCATCTTCGAGCGCGTTGAAAAAGTACTCGCCCAACGCGGCATCGGAAAGGCTATCGAGAGGAATCCCTCGCAGACGGCAAAGCAATTCCAACGCTTCATCGGCTGCGTTTAATGCGCTGCGGGTATCGGTGTAAGGAAGTTTGCTGAGGTCCATGGCCGGAATAACGGCAAACGTTTGGCAGACTTTAGTATCCCGCTGAAGGTCGAAAGAGCCTTAAGCCGCGCGACATCGTCCAAAGGCAAATCAGCCCGCCAGCACTTCGCCATATCGCAGAGCACGACACAGCAGCACAGCGGCACAGCACATGCCGGTTCAAATCACCAGGACCCGCACATGTCATCGCTGAGTGCGTTCGAAAAGAACTCACCGAGCTCATCATCGGAGAGTGCTTCGATAGCTACCCCACGCAGGCGGCAGATCAATTCCAGCGTTTCCCCCGCGGCTCGAACGATGTCGCGGGACGCTTCGGGAGAGGGGTTTTGTGTGTTCATGCCAGCACTAACGGCGTGGCCGCGACGAACTTGAAGTCAGCATCTTCCCGCGGTAAGGAACGCCCGAGAGCAGTCTCAAACCACCGCTCTCACTCCGGTTCCACCGGAAAGCGCCGGTTCAACTCACGCTTCGCCCAATGCAGCGCTTCGTTTTCTGCCACGTTGCTGGTCGGCGCCATCTCGCCCGCATTCGTCTTGAGCGGCAATGTACCCGCCTTCACGGACCAGTCCCAGCGGGCGCCGCGTTGTTCGACGAACACGTCGATGACATGTTCATTGTGCATATAACGCATGGCTTCTCCCGTTGACAGGACGCGATCCTAGCATGGTGTCGTTCCCGGCCTTTCCATCAGGCTTCATGCTCATGACACCAGTCAAGCGCCCATGCCCGCGCACACGCAATCGCATCGCCGTCGTTATCGAACGCATCGATGTCGCCCGACTCATGCTTCTCCGGGTGCGCGTCGGCCATCGTCGGTATGCGGATGATGCGAGCCTGCGCGTAATACAGGCCGTCCTCGCCGTGTCGTGAGCGACAGTCGATGTGAAATCCCTTGTGATCGAAACGCATCGGCGTATTCCTCGCAAAATGTGAACGTCGTTGGGCCGCGCGCAAAACCCGTTCCGCGCACTCGCGCGACAGGCGTCGCCGGCGGATCGCATCGGCCCTATCAGTCCCCACAAACTCGTTAAAATACGCCGACCCCGCCAGGACGAACGGACGTGCAATTGTTGAACACGCCCCGCCCGTCCTGACCAAACGAGAAGACACCTCGTGTGGGTTAGACATCGTTTGACCCTCAGCCCTATCTCGTTAGCCACGGATTCCGCCATGAAATTGTTTGCCGCCGTCGCCTTCAGCCTGTGTGTGTCGGTCGCTCACGCCTCGCAGGAAACCGACGCCTGCGATGCCCATCGACAAGCCCTCGAAAGGCAGATGGCCACCGCGCTGACCCAGGACAACTCGGCGCAGCTCAGCACGCTGCAAGCCGAACTCGACAAGACCAACGCTGAATGCACGCCCGAGGCGATTGCGCAGAGACACGCAAACGCGTTGAAACGCCACGACAGTGCTGTCGCCGAAGCCAGAAATCGTTTGCGTGACTGGGAAGCCGAGTTGGCGAGGGCGAGGAAAAAAGGCACGGACCAGCTCAACATTGCGGCCTGGGAGCGCAAGGTGAACCGGGCGCGCGCGGATCTAAACCGCGCAATGGCCAGGCCCATTCAATGAGCCGCCCGCTCTTATTAAGGGTTTTTACCGACCACAGATCGGCTAAAGCTTTGCCTGACGTTGCCGTTAGCCACTGATGGACTCATTCATCGATATGAAACCGCAAGGCGCGTTCTCCGCGCTGTTGGCGGACCAGGAGCTGACGCACCTTGAACTGGTGCTGCGGCGTTCTCTCATCGACGATGCGCTGTCCCCCATCATGCCGCCCACTTACTGGCGGGACCGGCTGGCGCTGGTCGCACGGAGCTCGCACCTTTCGCATACGCAGATCCAGACGGTTCATCGGCTGTACCTGCAGATCGACGCCTACGAAGCGAGCAACCGGGCGCTCGACACCGCACCCGAACTCACGCCCGATCCGATACCACCGATGCCGCGTGCAGTCCCGCAGCAGGATCTGGCCGAAGCCTCCGGGAAACGCCACTCGTAAGCGAGTCGCGCCGGCGCTCAATGCCGGTGCCGCATCCACCAGTCGCGTAACGTGCCATGGTTGCTGCGACCGAGCATGCGGTCGCGGAATTCGTCGCGCCAGTCGTGTGCAAGCACGGCGATCGCCAGCGCGGCAAGCGTCGCGATGCCAACGAGGATATGCGCGAAACCGTCCATGGCGCCCTCCCTATCGGTCGACTGCCATGATCAAGCATAGGTCAATCGCCCGGGATCGGGGCATAGACAGCGGGTTTAAAACGCTCGTGGGTCCGTGGATCGCGTACGCTAAGCTCAGCGCTGCATGAAACGCAGCACGGTGTCGACGATCATCGTCCGATGCCGCGCCCGCGATCTCACCCCCGATGGATCACGCCCGAAAGCCACGGTGAACGTATGCCGGTTCGCAACACGATGAAAACATAGCGAACTGATCAGCAGATGCAGATCGACGGGATCGACGTCGCCACGAAATTGCCGCGTCGCAACACCGCGAGCAATCAGGCCCTCGAGGGTTTTCACCGCGCTCGCGTTACGTCCCCTGAACGTCTTCAAGTGGCTCACGTACCTGGCGCTGTGAATGTTTTCGATAGTCACGAGCCGGACGAAATCGTGGTGTTTGTCGTGGAAGTCGAACGTGAATTGGACGAGCTCGCGCAAGCCTTCATGCGGGTCCATCGTATCGAGATGCAACGACTGTTCGAGCGCGCGAATGTTGGCGTATGCCTCCTCGATCACTGCCTCGTACAAACCCTCCTTGCTGCCGAAGTAGTAATACAGCATCCGCTTCGTCGTATTGGTGCGCTCCGCAATAGCGTCGACCCGTGCACCGCTCAAACCCATCGCCGCGAACTCCTGTGTCGCGATGTCGATAATGTTTCGTTTCGTTTGTTCCGGGTCGTACTTTCGTTTGGCGTCCGGTGCCTTGACCGAACGAACCGGCGCTGGGACTTTGCTTGCCTTTTTCATCATCTATTGTGCAGAGCGCCTCAGGGTGGACAAGATTTTAGCATGAGCATTTGAGCGCTCATCGCGTAGGAATTCTCCGCGCAAACCCTTGTTTCAAGGGGTTTCACCGGGGTTTCGCTATACTTCCGCAGAATTTTGCAGACCCTGGCTGCACGCCCTCACAAGGAATCGAATGACTCTCAAGCAAGCCATGCCGCGTTTTGCGTTGGCCCTCAACCCGACGTTCAAACCGGTCTTCATCGCGTGCGTTCTCGCGTGCACCGTGTCATTGAACGCCACCGCACAAAACGCGCCTGCCCAGCAGCCATTTTCCGCTCAAGCGCTGCCGCCGGGCCATCCCGCAGTGCCGCCGCCATCGCCACAAAGTCTCGCGGCTGAAGGCGTGCGCACGAGCGCAAACATTGCACGCGGTGCCATCGATATCTGCCACATCGACCGCACGAAGGTCGAACAGTTCAAGACCATGACACGCAAGAGTTTTCCCGCTGCGCCCGACTT
Organism: Caballeronia mineralivorans PML1(12); assembly: GCF_001028175.1. GTDB lineage: Bacteria > Pseudomonadota > Gammaproteobacteria > Burkholderiales > Burkholderiaceae > Caballeronia > Caballeronia mineralivorans. The sequence goes on along the minus strand of NZ_AEJF01000188.1, from coordinate 26,704 downwards.
CGACGGCGAGTGGAATCTCGGCTACAAGGAAGCGCAATCGACAGTCGATCGCTTCGCGGCGCTGAAAACCAGCAACCCCGCCGAGTATGCAAAGGAGATCGGCGAGGCATGCCCGGCGCTGACCCGGGGTATCGATGAAACGACGAAGTGAGCCGCGCCTGTTGATCCAGGCGTAGCGCGCTCAGCCGGATGCGCCGTAATGCGCGCGCTTTTCGGCATACATGGCGGCGTCGGCGCGTTGCATCATGACTTCGAGCCGCTCGCCATCCTGCGCGGTGGCTGCGCCCATTGCAAAACTCAAGGGCATGCCCGAGTAGAACTGGTTGTTGACCTCGACCAGTTGCCTGATGCTGTCGATCACCGCGGCGCCGCCGCGTTCGTCCACACCCGGCAGAAGCAGCACGAACTCGTCGCCGCCAATGCGCGCTGCATGGCTCGGCTTTTCCACGGCCTTGCTGAGCACCTCGCCCGCGCGCCGCAATAACGCGTCGCCGGCGGCGTGACCGAGTTGATCGTTGATGGTCTTGAGGCCGTTCACGTCCACCGCCACCGCGGTCACCGGGAACGGCCCCTTACGCTCCAGCCGGTTCATTTCATCGATGTAGAACGAGCGGTTCTTCAGCTTCGTGAGTGCGTCATGCTTGCCGAGGAACTCGAGGTACGCCTCCGCTTTCTTGCGCGCGGTGATGTCGGTGAGTGCGACGAGCACGAGGTCCCAATCGGCTTCGTGGCCGGGAAACACCGAGAATTGCAGATGCACATTCAACTGCTGGCCTTCCAGCGAATAGTTGACCACCTCGCGCTGATGGAACAGGCGGTTGTCCCAGAGATCGATGAGCTGCTCCTGGAAATGGGTCACCATCTCGTCGCGGAAAACTTCGCCGAGGCGGCCGAGCAGCGTGGCTTTATCGCGCGCCCCGAACATGGTCAGCGTGTGCTGGTTCACGTCGAGCACGTGGATTTCCTGCATGCAGCGCTCGATGAATTCCGGATGCACATTTGTGAAGGTCCGGAAATCGACAATCCCGCGTTCGCGAATATCGTCCAGCAGCGCCTTCACGGTGCTGAAGTTTTCAACCCACAGCGACACGGGTGAATGCTCGAACAGGCCACGCGCATAAAGCTCGCTCAGCGCGGCCTTGCGGCGCACGTCCTCGAGTTCCGTGATGTCTTCCACAGTGACCAGCACGCGGTCCCAGGTCGCTTCGTGGCCGGGCAGGATCACCGCTTTGAGCAACACGTCGAGCCGCTTGCCATCGAGCGCGTAGTTCACTGTCTTGCTCACGAATCTCGACTTGCCGGACCACAGTTGCTCGAGTTCGTCGGCGTGCGTGAGCAGCATGTCGTCGCGGAAAACAGCGCCGAGATTAAGCACCAGATGATCGATATCCTTCGCGCCGAACAGCGCGAGCGTGCGCTGGTTGACCTTGATCAGCCGGATGCGCGACGAGCACTCGGCAATCCGCGCCGTGTCCTCGCGCAGGAAAGCGCGCAGATCGACAACACCTTGCGCGCGCCAGCCTTCGAACACTTCACGCACGGCGCTGAAATCCTCGAGCCACAGCGAAACGGGCGCGAGGTCGAACATATCGGCGTCGTCCGCCGGTACACTCGATGCCGTCGTCGACGCCGTCGCCGCACTCTGCAAAACGCGCCCCTGGTTGTTCGGCATGTCCATCCTTTTCCGATAATCGAGCTTGAAATGCCCGGCTCCGCCATTTTATGCGCAGACGTGGCGGAAAAAACCTAGACGTAAAAGTTCATAGGACGCACCGGCGGCGGCTTTGAGCAACAATGAACGGACCTCAGGCATGTTTGCTGCACGAGGGCGCTGAACTGCCGCGGGTGTACGGCCCACGCGCACGCGTGAACAGCTCAGCACCGGTCCACGCCGGTATCTTCAACCCCATCAAAGGAGACACGTTCCATGGCTGACTTTCGAATCTGGTCCGATGAATTCGCGGCCAACGGTCATCTCTCGAAGAATCACGAATTCGATCAGCAAGCATTCGGCGTAAATGGCGAGAACATCTCGCCCGCGCTGCAATGGGACGGCGTGCCGGCCGATGCCAAGAGCCTCGCCCTCACCGTCTACGATCCCGACGCGCCCACCGGCAGCGGTTTCTGGCACTGGATCGTGGTGAACATTCCGGTGGAAACACGCTCGCTGCCGCAAAACGCCGGTAAGGCCGACGGCAGCCTGCTGCCAGCCGGCGCGCTGCAACTGCACAACGACTATGGCACGGTCGGTTTCGGCGGCGCTGCGCCGCCGCGTGGCGACAAGCCGCATCGCTACATCTTCCGGATCCACGCGCTGACAGCGGAGCACCTGCCGCTCGATATCACTGCGACCAACGCGGTCGCGCGTTTCATGACGCATCTGAACGAGATCGATTCGGCTACCTACACCGGCCTGTATCAGTTGAAATAAGCACCGGGCTCAAGGTCCGCGCGTCAGCATCCGCTTTAACGCCGCGCGGCCCTTTTGAAGTAAACCGTCTGAAAGGCGCGAGCCTTACACTTCGCCGCCCCCCTCTCCTTCCCTACCGATGGACCCAGAACAAGGCCTTCCTCTTCCCCAGCGCTATTGGGCCATCCTGGTCGTGGCGCTCGGCATCACGCTCGCCGTACTCGATGGCGCTATCGCCAACGTCGCGCTTCCCACCATCGCCCGCAATCTGAACGCGAGTCCCGCCGACTCCATCTGGGTAGTCAACGCATATCAGCTCGCCATCACCGTCTCGCTGCTGCCGCTCGCCTCGCTCGGCGACCGGATAGGCTACCGGCGCGTGTACATGTCGGGACTCGCGCTCTTCACCATCGCGTCGTTCGGATGCGCGCTCTCGGGATCTCTCACATCGCTGGCTATTGCACGCGTGATACAAGGCTTCGGCGCGGCGGGCATCATGAGCGTCAACACGGCGCTGGTGCGCATGATCTATCCCTCCGAGCATCTTGGCCGCGGCGTCAGCATCAACGCCTCCGTGGTGGCGATCTCGGCGGTCATCGGACCGACGGTTGCATCCGGCGTGCTAGCGGTCGCACCGTGGCCGTGGCTCTTCGCGATCAACGTGCCCATCGGCATCGCTGCGTTAGCCTTGGGCTGGAAAGCGTTGCCGCGCACGCCAGGACACCGGCAACCCTACGACTATCTCAGCGCGCTGATGAACGCGGCAGTATTCGGGCTCGCGATCACTGCTATCGATGGACTCGGCCATGGTGAACATCGTCCGTACGTGATCGCCGAGTTTCTCGTAGCAGGCCTGATCGGATACTTTTTCGTGCGGCGGCAACTGACGCAAAGCGCGCCGCTCCTGCCCATCGATCTGCTGAGAATCCCCGTGTTCGCGCTGTCGATCGCGACGTCGTTCTGCTCGTTCACCGCGCAAATGCTGACGTTCGTCTCGCTGCCGTTTTTGCTGCAAAACACGTTTGGCATGAGCCAGGTTCAGACGGGCTTCCTGATGACGCCGTGGCCGCTGGTGATCGTGTTTATTGCACCGCTCGCCGGCATGCTTTCCGACCGCTATTCCGCAGGCGCGCTGGGTGGCATCGGGCTGGCCCTCATGACCCTCGGCTTGTTGCTGCTCGCGACGACCGGAGCGCATCCCGCGCCCTTCGATATCGCGTGGCGCATGGCACTGTGCGGGCTGGGCTTCGGTCTGTTCCAGTCACCGAACAATCGCCAGATGTTGTCATCGGCGCCGCGTAGTCGCAGCGGCGGTGCAAGCGGCATGCTCGGGACCGCGCGGCTCTCCGGACAGACACTGGGCGCGGCGCTCGTCGCGCTGATCTTCGGTATTGCGCCGCAGCACGGCGCGACCATCGCGCTGGTCGTCGCGGCGGGGTTCGCCGCAGCGGCGGCGCTCGTCAGCCTGATGCGTATTTCGCGCAGCAAGACACCTGCGATCGCCTGAATCCATCGCCAATCCGGTCCCGCGTTCAAAGGCATTCCAAAGCCCATTCCAAAACCATTAGGCACACCCTTTGCTGAATTGAGCGAGCGAGGCTCTGCACACCGGAGCCGGTTCGTTTGCTGCACTAAGGAGCTTGTTGCATGGCTGATTCCCTCCACGATTACAAGGGCGTGACATCATGACCGCCGCGTCTGGTTCGCTCGCCTCAACCATTCCGGATCCGCGGCCAGTCTATGAGGACTCGACCATGCACATCCAGTTTTCCGACGACCCGCCGACCTATGACGGCGACGATTTCGCGCTTCACTTCACTGCCCTCGTCGATGCTCAGCCGGTGGTATGTTCCATCTCCGCCGAAGCGCTCGAGGACCATTTTGGCGCCGTATCCCTACGGGAAGACGATCTGCTGCCCGCGTTCGAACGGGGCCGCGCGCGAATCCGCGCGGTGTGCGCGGAAGCCCTTGACAGCAATAGCGGACAGAGCGTCGTATTACGTAGCGGATTGTTCCGCGTTGCGGGCATGGAACCGGAATGACCGCGGCGGTCCATCCGTCATCGGTTCACGGATTCAAACGCTTCCCGGAGGTCCTCATGTCGCTGATCATTGCAGGACGGTTTCAAACCTTTCCCAAAGCCGAAGCCGCCGCCCAGCGCCTCTTCGCGCGCGGGTTTCTCGAAGAAGATGTCACGCTGTTCTATGTCGCCCCAAGCGGTCAGCATGGACTGATCGGCACGGGTGGCGGCTACCACGCCGACGCAAGCGCGCAAGAGGTATCGAAGGGTGCGGGCAAAGGCGTCACGATCGGCGCGGTACTCGGGGCAATCGTCGGCGCGGCTTTGTTCGTGCTGTTCAAAGCGCCCTGGCTGGCTGCCGTTCTGGCCGCCGGCGCGGGTGCGTATGTCGGATCGCTCGTCGGCGCCATGGTGCATGCGCGCTCCGGCACACGCACGGCGGCCCGCACACGCACGGCGGCCGGCACCGAAGCCAGCACCGGCAATCATGGTTCGGCGAATGCCGTCGACCCTCGGCACTCCGGCGTAGTCGTCGCCGTTCACGTTGCGCCGGAATTGCAGGCGGAAGCAGCAGCCATTCTTCGCGACGCGGGCGGCAAGGAAGTCGAACGTGCTTCGGGGCAATGGCGAAATGGCCGCTGGGCCGATTTCGATCCCGTCAAACCGCCCGAACCGGTTCGTGAGTTTGCGGAACCGCGTGCATAAGACCGGGTGATTTGGGCCGCTCCACTCGTTGAACGTCGCGAGCGGCTTTTCCGTTGTTTTATGTTTTCGGAACCCTGCTAATTACACCCAAAGTTGAACGCGAGAAGCTCGCGCGCATGGAGGGTCATTGCTTCTCCAGTAGAAAATTTTGGCGGTGGTTAGGAGAGCAAATGCTGCACATTTTCCTCTCGGTTGCTGAGCAATTCTTGCGCTCGCGCCGGTAACCTGGAGGCGTGCGTCATGCCCCATCTTTGTACGCTGATTCGCGGCGCCGGGCGCTTCCGGTTTCGCAGTAGCTGGCACGGCTGTTGCGTCTCTCTTCTCGACCGTAGTCCACGGCAAAAGAGGACCGCGGGCCATCTTCGATCACTCACAGGAGGTTCATATGAGCACTAATATCGTATCCGTACTGAACGATCTGGTTGAAACGTCGAAGGACGGCGAGAAGGGTTTCCTCAAGGCCGCCGAAGACGCCAAGGATCCCACCCTGAAGCAACTCTTCAACGGTCGCGCGGAAGACTGCGCCCGAGGCGCACGCGAGTTGCAGGATGTGGTTCAGCGGCTAGGCGGAAAACCGCATACCGGCGGCACGGTCGGCGGCGCGTTGCATCGCGGCTGGGTCGATGTCAAGTCGGCAGTGGCGCACCGTACCGATCACGCGATCCTCTCCGAATGCGAGCGCGGCGAAGATGTGGCGAAGAAAAATTATCGGGATGCCTTGGACAAGGAACTGCCCGCCGACGTGCGTGCCGTCGTGGAGCGCCAATACCAGGGCGTGATCGAAAACCACGACCGTATTCGCGATCTGCGCGACCAATACACGCCCGCTAAGCCGTAATCGTTGCTCGTATGCTGCAGTCGAGCCGCTACGCTGAAAAACGTGGCGGCTTTTTTACACCAATGCGCATGGTTACAACTGGTATCAAAATTCGTACTTCTTATTTATTTAATTCCGCGATCACCCTGCTACCGCCAACACCAATAAAACAAACGGGCAGCAACCATGCTGCCCGTTTCGCTAAAACACTTACTGAACGACCTTCAGGTGATTGCGCACCGACGCCACGCCATCCACCTTCGACACCACATCTTCCGCGCCGCTCTTGTCTTCAGACGACGGCACCGTGCCCGTCAGCGATACAACGCCAGCCCGCGTCTTTACATGGATGTGCGTGGACTTCACGTTCTTCGCGCCCAGCAACTCGGCCTTGATCTTGGTCGTGATTGCCGTGTCATCAACCTTTGTACCTATCGACGTGGAGGCACCCGTTGATGTGGTGGCGGCTTGCGCATTGACGTTGAGCGCAAACACGACACACGCAATACTGCCGGCTGCCTTCAGGATCTGGGTCGACTTCATAGGTTTCTCTCCTTCTATACGGTTTAAAAAACTGCGGGTGTTCTCGCTGTCTTATTGAACGCAGGCCGCCTCGTACGGCCGCAGCATAAGCGCTGCAAAGACCTGCTCGTTTTCATACCGGCAGCGCCGACGCGCCGCTAGTAGCGATGTCAGCCGCAAATAGCATGCCGCACCACAGACAACACGCGCAGTCCTTTTGCCTGCGCGCGTGTAAAAAGTGCGCGCCGTCGGGGCTTGATCGAATGCCCGGCGATGCCGCCGGCCAAAGGAAATCGCGTTGAAACCTAGCGCTCACGCGCCCTGCGACGCGCATGGCATGACTGTTGCTCGTAAAGGACCTACAAAAGTCCCAACATTGAGGAACAACACGCAATGCCGCCTTCCCTCGAACTACGTACCAAGCAAAGTCTTGCGCTCACGCCGCGCCTCCAGCAATCGGTTCGTCTGCTGCAACTTTCGTCGCTCGAGTTCCAGCAGGAATTGCGCAACGCCCTGGATACGAATCCCTTCCTCGAATACGACGAGACGCAAGCGGAAGACAACGCACTCTCTACCGATAACGGTAACTCCATGGGCGACCCACCCATGGCAAGCGATCAGAACGCGCCCGCCGATGTGCCGATGGCCGCCGAGAGCAACGCCGATGTGGCGGACAACAGCGATTCACAGTCGCATGAGGACTCGATGAACGAGTTCTCATCCGATCCGTTCGGCCGGACCTCCACCCGCAATAATGGCGACGGCGAAGGCTCCGACCCGGCCGACTGGGTTCGCGTCGAACCCTCGTTGCATGAAACGCTGCACGATACGCTGCGGCTCTATCCCATCAACGATCGCGACCGCGCGGTAGCGCAGCTCATCATCGAAGCCCTTGATGACGATGGTTACCTGCGTCAGGACTTGCAGGAGTTGTCGGAGCTGGTGGATATCGAGCCGGCGTTGTCCGAGGTCGAGTTGAATATTGCGTTGAAGCTCGTGCAATCGCTCGAGAAGCCGGGCGTCGGCGCGCGTACCTTGTCCGAATGCTTGTCGCTGCAACTCGAGGCGTTGTGTCCGGAAACACCGGGACGCGATGTCGCTCTCGAGATCGCCGCGCATCATCTGGAGCGGCTCGCGCGACGTGAGCAGGCCGAGTTGCAAAAGAAGATTGGCTGCAGTGCGGAAGAACTGCGCATTGCCTGCGCGCTCGTGCGCAAACTCGATCCCAAGCCCGGCGCGAATTACGGTGCGGCGGAAGACAATTACGTCGTGCCCGACGTGATCGTGCGCCAGGTCAAGAAGAGCTGGGTCGTGACGATCAACCCGGCCGTGCTGCCCCGCGCGCGTATTCATCGCATGTACGCCGAATTGTTCGCGCAGTCGGCGGGCACAAGCCGCTCGCCGCTTGCTCAGCAATTGCAGGAAGCACGCTGGCTGATCCGTAACGCGCAGCAGCGCTTCACGACGATTCAGCGCGTGGCGGAATGTATCGTCTCGCATCAGAAGGCGTTCTTCGACTACGGGGAAATCGCGCTGAAGCCGCTGGTGCTGCGCGATGTCGCCGATGAACTCGAACTCCATGAATCGACCATTTCCCGCGCCACGGGCAACAAGTACATGTCCACGCCACGCGGTATCTTCGAGTTCAAGCACTTCTTCCCGCGCGAACTCAGCACCGAAAGCGGCGGTACGTGTTCGGCCGCCGCCGTGCGAGCCTTGCTAAAGGAAATGATCGCAAAGGAGAACAGCAGCGATCCGCTGTCCGACGTGAGCCTCGCCAAGATGCTGGCGGATCAGGGAGTGATCGTGGCGCGCCGGACGGTGGCGAAGTATCGCCATCTGATGAAGGTGCCGCCGGCGGAATTGCGTCGGGCTTGATGATTTTATTGTTGCCTGAAAAAAGCGCCCTTTGAGAAATCCTGGGGCGCTTTTTTATCGCCAGCCGGAGACTCGTTGCGTGCGTCTGCGCGCGGCCATCGCCGAGACTTCCGCGCCCAGCAGGAACACCGCGGCCGAGTAGTACAGCCACATCAGGATGACCGCGAGCGACCCCGCTGCGCCGAAGGTGTTCGTCATGCCCGCGTGCTGCAGGTAGAACGCAAATAGCCGTTTGCCGCATTCGAACAGCAACGCCGCGGTCAGCGCGCCGAGCGCGGCGTCGCGCCATTGCATGCGCGTGCTGGGCAGGAATTTAAGCAACACAGCAAAGGCCAGTACCATCATCAGCAGGGAGATGGCTCTCTGCGCCAGTGCCGCGATCAGGAAAGACGAGCCGCTCGTGCCCAGCACCCACTGACCGACGATGACCACGAGGGCGTCGAGTACGAGCAACGCGACAATCAGCAAGGCCGCGCCCAGGACGAACGCGAAGGAGATCGCGCGGACTCGCAGTATTGCCAGGATGCTTTCCCGAGTACTCGCGATGGGCGCCGGCCAGATGACGTTGAGTGCGGTATGAAGCGATGAAAAGGTCGCCGATGCCCCCACCAGCACGCCGACGCCCGATACGATCGCAGTGCGCGTTGCGATGTCCGCATGCCACGCGTTGGCAACGATCGCTTCCAGGCCATGGGCCGCATCTGCGCCTACTACGTCAGCTATTTCGCCGAACAGACGCCCCTGGACCGCATCCGCGCCGAAGAAAATGCTCGCCACAGCGATGATGATCACGAGAGTAGGAGCTAGCGAGAAAGCCGCAAAAAACGCGATCGCCGCAGAAAACATGACGCAGTGGTCCTGCGACCATTGGACGATCGGGTCCTGGATCCAGGACCAGAAAGATTTCAGTCTTCCGTCTTTTGCTGCTGTGTTCAAGGCGTGTCGCTCCCGCAAGTTTTGCTTTTCTTGCGATGGTAGCGCGGATTTCGGGTTTTCCCTTGGGCCTCTGGGTTTGCAGCGGCAGTTTAGTTCATTTATTTAGTATGTCTTACTTTATGACTCTCCCGGTCCTGTCTGTCCAATGAACGCAAAACCCCGCGGCGTTTTATCGGCGCGGGGCTGGATTTGTCTTACGTGCACAGCTCGATACTTAGCTCGAAACGCGGGCGGGGCGTTTCGCCTCGGTCACCTGGCTCACCGCTTTCTTTGTCACCGATGCCGCCGTCGCCACGCTCCGCAAATCGGTCAGGAACGAATCGCGCCACACCGATAGATTGTTCTCGCGCAACGGCGCCATCATGTCGGTATGACGCGCCTGACGCTCCGCCAGAGGCATCGACAACGCCCGCTCCAGCGCCTCCGACATCTGCGATAAATCGAACGGATTGACCACCAGCGCGCCCGGCAATTGATCCGCCGCGCCCGCGAACTGCGACAGCACAAGCGCCCCCGGATCGGCCGGATCCTGCGACGCCACATATTCCTTCGCCACCAGGTTCATCCCGTCGCGCAACGGCGTGACGTACCCGACCTGCGACAAGCGGAACAACGCCATCAGCAGACTGCGATCGTACTTGCGGTTGAGATACTGAATCGGAGTCCAGTCGAGCTGCGCAAAACGGCCGTTGATACGCCCGGCCTCCCCCTCCAGGTTCTGCCGGATGCGCTGATACGTCTGAACATCGGAACGCGTTGGCGGCGCGATCTGCACCATTGACACCCGCCCATGCCATCCCGGCGCATGCAGCAGCAGACGCTCGAACGCCTGGAAACGCTCGGCGAGCCCTTTCGAATAATCGAGCCGGTCCACGCTCATGATCAACTTGCGCCCGCGCAAACTGTCGCGCAGGCTTTTCACCGGCTTGCGATTCGAAAATTGCTCGGCGGCCTTCGCAATGGCGTCCGGATAAATGCCGATCGGATACGCACCGACCTTCAACATGCGTCCATGCGCCTGCAGCATCCCGTCTTCGCTGAGATGCCCCAACTGCCCGCGTTCGATGTAATCGACAAACGACTGCTTGTCCGCCTCAGTCTGGAAACCCACGACGTCGTAACTGCACATCGCCTTGATCAACTCCTCGTGCGGCGGCACCGTACGCAGGATTTCAGGCACCGGAAACGGGATGTGCAGGAAAAAGCCGATGGGATTCTTGATGCCCGCCGCCCGGCATTCCTGCGCAAACGGCAGCAAGTGATAGTCGTGGACCCAGATGATGTCGTCGGGTTCCAACAGCGGTTTGAGCTGCCTCGCCAGCGCCTCGTTCACCCGCGCGTAACCGGCATATTCCTCACGATCAAACCGCGACAGGTCGTTGCGGTAGTGGAATGTCGGCCATAACGTGGCGTTGGAAAAGCCGCGATAGTACTGGTCGTAGTCGCGCCGGGTCAGCCCCACGGTCGCATACGTCACGTTGCCACGCTTCTCGATGACCGGCGCCGATGCCTCACCCACAATCTCGCCGCTCCAGCCGAACCACACACCGCCTGTCTCCTTCAGCGCGTCCAGGACACCGATCGCCAAACCACCTGCAGCAGGTTTGCCTTCCTGGATCGGTGCGACGCGATTCGATACCACGATCAATCTGCTCATTACCGCTTCACCTCATCAGTTGTCGTTGCTCGTTCGGTTGCTCGTTCGAATTGACCGACTTACCAATGCAAGACACGTGCCTTTTTTACAATTTGGAAAATAAAAATTGTGTATAAATGTGACAGACAAACAAAAACAAGCGGTTATAGCGCGCCATGCAGAAGATTTTCATGGTGGCGCGCATCGCATAAAAAGCTTGCATCGACGTGATTCAGGCGTCCTGTTCCGACCCGAGATCCCGCTGGTAATCGATTCCTTCCTTCCGTATGCCGCCCTGGTTGTGGTCGCCGTCCGGCGGCACGCCCGGGGCCGGACGGTTCTGTCCGGCGGGATCGTGCGGCGTTTGCAGGCTGCCTGGATTGGCCGGGTTACCTGACTCTGCGGCGACGTCGGGTGGGGTCATTTTGGCCGGATCGGGCCGCGCTTCACGCTTCGATGAATGGCGTGCTGAACGACGGAGTGCGGGGTGCCTCATGGATGCCTCCAGAAGAGAAGGCCGTCGGAGAACAAGTTCGGCGGCGGATTACCAACAAAATCCAGCAAAAACAACCGCACACATCACATCTATCCGGTCACTCTTGCGCAATACGTTGTAATGCCTACAGCATCATGGAAATATGTTCAAAACCTCTGCGAGCCGGCGAATTGACAAGGCCCGGTGAAAAAATTCAGGTTCAATGCAACGTGCCTGAGAAGTGCGGCGTTTCGTTCGGACCCGGAGGCGGATCGCCGATCGGTTGACCCGGCGGCGACGGCGGCTCGCGTGTCGGATCCGGAATCGTGTCGGGCGGCTCTTGCGGATCGGGCGACGGCGGCGTGTCGGGATTGAACGGTGGATCAGGCGGCTGCGGTGTTTGCGCGTGGACCGCCATGAAGCGTGACGCGAAGCATGACGTGCGGGACTGGCGTTGAAGCGAGGCGAGATCGGTCATGGCGGGCTCCCTGGATCTTATGATGATGACACTCGTGCGGATCTGACGCAGCGGCCGATCCGGCCAAGGACTCTCGAGATTAGCTCGATGTCTGCAAGGTGCCGGACCTCGCACGAGCCAAGCGATTCAGTCGCAGCAAAGGCCATGCCCCGAGTTCTGGTACCGCTCCGATCAACCCACGGGCCTTTTGACATTATCGGCGCTGCATTCGCGAGCGCCAATGAAAAGCGCCCGTCCAAAGCAGACATCTTTCGATGTCCCAATGACACGGGCGTTTGACTCACCTACTGCTCGTTGCCGAACGTTACGCCGGCTTGAAAACCCTGAGCCCTGGTATTAGCGGCTGCCGGTACCGCCGTCGCCTACTTCGCTGGCTTCGTTTTCGGCCGCCTTGTTCGCGGCGTCCTCGCCGTATTCGACCAGCCGGTTATACAGCGTCTTCAGGCTGATGCCGAGGATCTCCGCTGCCCGCGTCTTCACGCCGCCGCACTGTTCGAGCGTGGCGAGGATCAACTGACGATCCGCTTCGGCGAGCGACGTGCCGAATGGAATGGTGACCGCGGTTCCCGCCGATGGCTTCGCCAGCGAGATCTGCAACGGCACAGTCGCGGTACTGTCGGACTCGGCGCCCGACATGATGTACGCACGCTGCACGTAGTTCTTCAGCTCGCGTACATTACCCGGCCACGGATACGACGCGAGCATGTCGCGCACCGAGGGCGGAAACGTCTTCTTGGTGTTGTAGCGTGAATTGAGTTCGTCGAGGAACGCCTGGCCCAGCAACTCCACGTCCGCGCCACGATCGCGCAATGGCGGCAGGTTGATCGGGAACACGTTGAGCCGATGATACAAGTCGAGCCGCAACTTGCCTTCGAGTACGGCCTGCTCCGGATCGCGGTTGGTCGCGGCGATCAGGCGCACGTCGGTCTCGAATTCTTTCGTCGTGCCGACCCGCATGAACATGCCCGTCTCGAGCACGCGTAACAGTTTCACCTGCAATTCGATCGGCATCTCGGTGATTTCATCGAGGAATAGCGTGCCGCCGTTCGCGCGTTCGAAGTAGCCCTTGTGCTGACGATCCGCGCCGGTGAACGAGCCGCGCTCATGCCCGAACATCTCCGATTCAATCAGGTTCGGCGAGATCGCCCCGCAGTTCACCGCAATAAACGAATGCTTGCGGCGCAGGCTCAGCTCGTGAAGCGTCTGCGCGGCGACTTCCTTGCCCGTGCCCGATTCGCCGATCAGCAGCACCGACGCTGCCGTAGGCGCCACACGGCCGATCTGGTCGTAGACGGTTTGCATCGCGGGAGAATTGCCAAGCATGAGGCCGAAGCGGCCCATGCGGCGTAGTTCGCCTCGCAACGTGCCAATCTCGGCCTTGAGGTCGCCGGGACGCGGCAGGCGGCTCAGGATCGCCTTGACGCGCTGCATGTTGATGGGTTTGACGAGGTAATCCGTCGCGCCCATCTTCAGCGCGTTGACCGCCGACTCCACTGTCGCGTGTCCGGTGATGACGATGATTTCCACGCCGGATCGGGGATCGAGATCCTCGAACAGATCGACACCCGAACCGTCGGGCAATTTGAGGTCCGTGAATACAACGTCCGGTGTCTGGCGCACAAGCTGAATCCGCGCTTCGCGCAGATCGCCCGCTGTGGCTGTCGTCAGTCCGTCTTCGCCGATGATCGCGGCTAGTGCCTCGCGGGTACTGGGATCGTCATCGACAATCAATACGTGTGGCATGCGTCTCGAATTTATCCAAAGCGTTGAGGGTCACGCGACGCAGAAGGCGTCGTGGAGGTCTCTGGGACGGTGCTAAAAGAACTGCGCGCCACCAGGTCGAATGCGCACTGAGAGAAACTCAAGTATGCCGAAAGATGAAAGACTTTCCGGTTTCGCGAATGGCGCCTGACTGCATCGGGCAATTATTGCCATTTAGCAAAATTATTACTGTGAGTCAGTCGATTATAAGGCTTTATTAAAATGAAACGCACGCCAAGGCGTGCGTCTCGAATAGTCCGCTTACGTCATGCGCCGCGTACTCACCATGCTCAGTTGGCGCAAATCGAGCCGGCAAACTCGTATGAATATCAGCTATGCGGAAAATGCCACGCCTCGGGTGTACCCCCCAGCGCGCCATTGCCCTGGCCGTTCGACGGCCTGACCGGCGACACAGGCGTCACAGCCGATGCACTCGCCGGCGTGACGACCTTGCCGCCCTCGCCCTCCCAGCGCTGGAGTTCACGCGCTCCGCGTTTTGAAGCGTCGCGTTGTGATTGCGCCCAGCGCCAGGCAAGCACGCTGCCTATCGCGAACAACGCGCCGAACAGGCCGAATTTGGGTCGTGCCATTGTGTTTCCTCCGCTTATTGCGATGATCGATTGCGATGATCGCGGTGATCGCTTCTCGCAACCGTCACGGTTATCGCGAAACCAGGATGCCCGCCAGAAAGCCGACGCCCGCCGCAATGCCCAGCGCCTGCCACGGGTTGTCGCGCGTGTATTGCACGGTGCCGTCCAGACTCGCGCGATACCGCTCCTGTGCAGTGGATTGCGCTGCTTCGAGCGCGTTGCGCGCAGCATCGACGTGCTCTCGCAAGCGCGTACGCAACGCGTCGACACCTTCAGCAGGCAGCGACGCGCTCAGCCGCACGAGCTCTTCCGAATCGTTCAGCAAGACCTTGATGTCTTCGATGATCTTCTGCCTGCCCAGTGACATCTGGACAGTGGTTTGACTCATGCTCATGTTATGAAACCCCTTGCCATTAACGATCCATTAACGATCCATTAACCATCATTGACTGCCATTAACGTCTGACGAATGTAGCGCCGCTGCGAGTGCCGCAGTCGCATGGCGCGCAGCATGCAACCGAGCACCAGCGCGCCACCCAGCGCTCCAAACACCGCACTCGTAAAACCCGCTGCGCGCGCCAGCGTCGGCGTACCGGCAGCGCACGCCATCACCACGCACATCAGCGCAGTAACCAGCGCAACGGCGGCCCAGTGATCAATGTTGATCGGTTCAGCCGAGAGGAGTTCCGGACGCTCGGCTGCGCGCTGCGGCGCGCGTGCCCGGCCGACGGGACGCATGCGCTGTTGCACGGGAATGTCGAAATGAAGGGAATCTTCCATGGCTTCTTGCCGGTTACCGGCCGTTCTATTGCAGATGCCACCCTATTCGCAGATTTCGTGCCATCCCGGTCAAACAAGGTCGGTCGGGACTCTATTCATTAATGATTGCATAGGCAGAGTGGCGTGACGATGCGTCGAACGCGTAACTATTACGCCCGTCGGAGGCAATTTTCAGACGGTATCGGTGAAGCTTTCCGGCTCGTGGCTATCGATCTCTATTCGCGCGCTTATTCGTATGCTTATACGTATGCCTGCTGGTTATTTAATTGCGCGACAAATCTCAAAGCTCACCCAAAGCACATTGCCGCTGAGTCGTTACGAATGGTTAAATACGGTTTATGAGATAAGCCGCATGCACGCACCGGCCACGGCAACGACCGGACCGGCGCGCGTCGAACGATGCTTTGCCCACTCGAGCGGCAGTGAGAATCCAGCCTGCCACCTGACGCGGTGACGACCCGCTCGACCCTGCGGCGCCGCCTTGTCTTCCCCCCGCGGCCGACTTGTCGCCCGAACAACATTTGCAGGACAAAAGACTCATGGCGTCAACCGATCTGGACTCGCCGGCCGTCGCCTCCGGCGACACGCCATCGCAGAAAAAACGCAATCCAGGTGAAATCGCGGGTCTGAAGTCGTACGGACTTCTGTACGGATCGTCGCCCGTGATGATGGAGCTTTACTCGCAGATCGAACGTGTCGCCGCCACCGATGCCACCGCGTTGATCATCGGTGAATCAGGGACAGGCAAGGAGTTGATTGCCCGCACGATCCACGACCAGAGCGCGCGCCGCGAAGCACCGTTTGTCGCGGTGAATTGCGGCGCGATCCCCGACAACCTGATCGAGCCCGAACTCTTCGGCCACGAGAAAGGCAGCTTCACGGGTGCCGTGCAGGGGCGCCTGGGTTACTTCGAGCATGCGAACGGCGGCACGCTGTTCCTCGATGAAGTGACGGAGATGTCGCCAGTGCGCCAGGTCAAGTTGCTGCGTGCGCTGGAAACAGGAACGTTCTTTCGCGTGGGCGGCAATGATCTGATTCATTCGGATGTCCGCGTGATCGCGGCGACCAATCGCGACCCTATCGTGGCGGTCAAAGAGAACGGCTTGCGGGAAGACCTGATGTATCGGCTCGCCGTATTTCCGTTGCGAGCACCGCCTTTGCGGGAACGCGATACCGACCGCGAATTTCTCGCGCAACACTTTCTCGCCGAGATGAACGCGCAGGAAGGCACGAACAAGTCCTTCAGCAAACGCGCGCTGGACATGCTGCGCACCTACTCATGGCCGGGCAACGTGCGTGAGTTGAAGAACACGGTGTATCGCGCATTCATTCTTGCTGAGAGGACAGTGGAAATAGCGCATCCGCATCTGACGTCGCGGGTTAAAAAACCGGTCACGCAAGGCGATGCGATGAACGTGTGGGTCGGCACGCCGCTCGCCGATGCGCAGAAGCAAATCATCCTCGGCACGCTCAAGCATTGCGGAGGAGACAAACGACGCGCCGCCAAGGCGCTTGGCGTGAGCCTCAAGACTCTGTACAACCGCCTCGGTATTTACGAGAACGAAGGCGGCGAGGCGGATTCATCGACTTCGACGGGTGCTGAGGGATAGTTGTTTCGTTCGCACTCGGGGTTGGTCCGGGTCTGCTCGCGCGAGCGACTCGATCCGCACTACGTTCCCCGCATTTGCAATTTCTTGCAAATTTCTTTGCCCTTCATTTCGCTGCGTCATTCAAAATGCGCGGGCGCTCCGATTGCTTAGTGTTCCTTCAGTGCGCACACGCAAGCCGGCTGCCGTCATCGAAAGAATAAGGAAAGGCGAGGAAGGTACAGCACATGCAGAAAATGATTCACCGGCGTCCCCCCAACGCCGTCGCACTGGTAACGCTCGTGATCGGAGCACTCGCATGCTCTACCCTTTCAGGCTGTAACTCCCTATATGGCGAAGGCGCCGTGGCAGGCGCCGGTGTTGCTGGCGCGGCTATCGCGGGCAGCGTCACCAGGAATGCCGCAGTGGCAACCGGCATCGGCCTGGGCGCTGTCGCCGCAGCCAAAGCAGGTGTGCAATATAGCGAGCGCGTGATGCACACCTACACGCAGGACAGGATCGCCGGCGCCGCCGGGCCACTTGCCGTTGGGGCAGTGGCAACGTGGGCCGCGGTGCATTCCGTGCCTATCGAACCGGATGAGAAAGGTCGCGTGACGGTCAGCCGGACCATCAGCACCGGCACGCTCGACTGCAAGGAAATCGTGTTCTCCGTCGATACCGACGCCACCAAGGATCAACCCGCCGACAGCGGCTTCTACGTAGCCTCGATCTGCCGTGACGGCCAGACCTGGAAGTGGGCATCGGCAGAACCTGCTACGCCGCGCTGGGGCGCGCTGCAATGAGGCCCGGCCTCCGCTTGATACTCGCGGCCGGCGTTGCAGCGAGCTGCGTCATCATGAGCGGCTGCGGGTCGATTGGCGCCGCGGCCGGCGCGGCTGCCGGCGTGTCCACCGGCGTGGTCACCAGCAATCCCGCAGTTGGCTTCGGCGTGGGTATCGCGGTCCAGGCCGCCACCGACGAAGCCATCCAGCGCCTCATGAAACGCCTGCACAGCGACCAGCAGATCGCGATAGCAACCACCGTGGGCGATCTGCCCATCGGCGATACGAAACCGTGGAGCGTGAAGCACAGGCTGCCGGTGGAGAACGGTCACGGCGACGTACGCGTGCTGCGCGAATTCAGCAGTGCGCTGGCCACGTGCCGGGAGTTTGCGTTCTCGGTCGCCGACGGTGATAACCCCGATGCGCATCGGGACTGGTTCCTTGCCCAGGCGTGCAAGGGCAATGACAGTGGCGCCTGGAAATGGGCATCGGCGGAACCGGCGGTGGAGCGCTGGGGCAATCTGCAGTAGTAACCGACGTAACCGACGTAACCGGCGGGTGACGCGTCGAGGGCGCTTCACCCGCGCCAGCGCACGCCTGCATCCCCGCCCACTGTCGTGCGACGCGCGCCGTTCACGTTCACGGCCACCCCGGCCGTGACGTCGGCAATCGTCGCGGATGATAACGCCGGGATCACCGTCGTACCGCCAAACGTCACATGGCTCGTGGCATGGTCGTCGACAATCGACCTCTTTCGGGCTCGCAAACCCTCGACAAGCAAAACCAGAGCGCTTATCGATGACTAAAACACAACCCGCACAATGCAAAAAACGCGGCGTCCATTTCCGGATCAGCCGCGTTTTTTTTGCGCCAGCCAGCGCCCTTCAATCTCCGCGCATCAGGACTCGACGTCTTCCAGACTGAAAATCTCGGTCTGGTCGTTATACGAGAAAATCTCGCCGTAACGGCCCCAGTTGATCACCGCGTCGAGCGTCTCCTCGGCGGCTTTATCGGAGAGGAAATCTTCCAGTTCCTGCTCGAAGCGCACGCGCGGCGCACGATGTCCTGGCCGCTCGTTCAGCACCTTCTTGATCCGTGCCGCGAGCGGTACGTGCCGCAACAAATGCTCCGCAAACATCATCTTGCGTTCCTGCGTCCCGAATTCGGCGAACACGCGCGCCGGCGGGGTCAGGAAAATATCGCCTTCGCGCACATCGGCGAAACCGAGATGCTGCAGCACTTCGGCCACCGGAAACAGATCGTCCACTTCCAGATGCAGCGAACGCGCGATCTCGGGCATGTCGGCGCGGCCGTGGTACGGATCGGCGGCGAGCGTCTCGATCAGACCGGCCATCAGGTTGGTCGACACCTGCGGCAGCCAGCTGCTCAGTTCCAGGCCCTTCTTCTTCTCTTCGCCGAGTTGCCGCGCGGTCATCTTGGCGTAGATGTCATCGACCAGACGGCGAAACGCCGGATCGAGACGATTACGCGGATGCTTGAACGGCACGCGAATCTCGGCCATCACGCGCCCCGGATTCGACGCGAGCACCAGGATCCGGTCGCACATGAACACCGCTTCTTCAATGTTGTGCGTGACGATCAGCACCGACTTGATCGGCATCTTGCCCTGCGTCCAGAGATCGAGCAGGTCGGTGCGCAAGTTTTCAGCGGTCAGCACGTCGAGCGCGGAAAACGGCTCGTCCATCAGCAGCAGCGTGGGGTCGACCACCAGTGCACGCGCAAACCCCACGCGCTGACGCATCCCGCCCGACAACTCACGCGGATACGCGTTCTCGAAACCGTCGAGACCGATCAGATCGATTGCTGCCAGCGCACGCTCGCGCCGCACCTTCGCCGGCACGCCCTGCGCTTCTAACCCCGCTTCCACGTTCTGCAGCACGGTCAGCCACGGGAACAGCGCGAAGGTCTGGAACACCATCGCCACGCCTTTGGCCGGGCCGCTCAACGGCTCGTTCAGATAGGTGACCTGGCCGCCGGTCGGCTCGATCAGGCCGGCGATGATCCGCAGCAGCGTCGACTTGCCGGAACCCGAACGGCCGAGCAGCCCGACGATCTCGCCTTCGTTGAGCGTCAGGTTCACGTCTTCGAGCACGAGCAGTTCGCCCTGCGTCTTGTTGAAGCCGCGACTGACGTCTTCGACGCGCAGGATTTCCTGGCCAAGGCGCGGCGGCATCGGCGGCGTTTGGGTAGTCGTATTCGTCTGCGTTGACATAGGCGCGCTCGCGTTGCTGATTACAAAAATTTAACGGTGTGGCCGCTGGCGGCGGGCGTTCAGCCGGTGTGCAACAGGTCCCGCTTCACGCTCAGTCCAGCCTCAGGCGCGCTTCGGCGTAGGCGAACAACGGTCGCCACAGGAGCCGGTTAAAGAGCGTGACGAACAGTGACATAAACGCGATCCCAAGGATGATTTTCGGATAATCGCCGTTGGCCGTGCTTTCCGCGATATACGCGCCAAGCCCGTGCGCCACGATCTTCGTATTGCCCCAGGACACTGCTTCGGCCACGATGCTCGCGTTCCACGCGCCGCCCGACGCCGTGATCGCACCGGTCACGTAGTACGGGAAGATGCCAGGCAAGATGGCCTGGCGCCACCACTGCCAGCCTTTGATCTGGAAATTGGTGGCCGCCTCGCGGTAATCGTTCGGATACGACGTCGCCCCGGCGATCACGTTAAAAAGGATATACCACTGCGTGCCGAGCACGATCAGCAGCGAGAGCCAGATATCCGGGTTCAGGTTGAACTTGACGATCACCACGACAAACACCGGGAACAGCAGGTTCGCCGGGAACGCGGCCAGGAATTGCGCGAGCGGCTGGATCTTGCTGGCCAATGCGGGGCGCAAGCCAATCAGCACGCCGATGGGCACCCAGATCACCGAAGCGAGCGCAATCAGCACCGCCACCCGAAACAGCGTGATCAGCCCCAGCCAGAAAACATGCCCGACTTCGCTCCAGGTCACACCGGTGCTCACGAAGACGGTCACCTTCCACACGACGAACACAGTGAGCGCCAGCACGATGATGGCCCACACAATATCGCCGATACGGGACGGATTACGGGACCTGCCGCGCGCCGACACCGACGCGCCGCCTATCTGGAACTTCGGCAGGCGGCCTTGCAGCGACGGCAGCGTCAGCGGCACCCGGGCCATCTTGCCGATCATCCAACCGGCCGGCACGAGCAACTGGTGAATCAGGCGCGTGCGGCGAATCAGGTCGAGCAGCCACGATTCCGGCACGTTGCCCGAACTGGTGTTTTCCATGCGGAATTTGTCGGCCCAGGCAACCAGCGGGCGGAACATGAGCTGATCGTAGGCCAGGATCACGACGGTCATTGCCAGGATCACCCAGCCGATCGCACCGAGATTGCGCTCGCCGATAGCCGTCGCCAGATACGCGCCGATACCCGGCAGCACGATGGTGCGATTGCCGACCACGATGGCTTCGGAAGCGACCACGAAGAACCAGCCGCCCGACATCGACATCATCATGTTCCAGATGAGGCCGGGCATCGAAAACGGCACTTCGAGCTTCCAGAAGCGCTGCCAGTTGGTCAGATGGAAACCACGGGAAACTTCGTCCAGATCGCGCGGCACCGTGCGCAGCGACTGATAGAAGCTGAAAGTCATGTTCCACGCCTGGCTCGTGAAGATGGCGAAGATCGCCGCCAGTTCCGCGCCGAATACACGGCCCGGGAACAACGCCAGGAAGAACGTGACCGTGAACGAGATATAACCGAGCACCGGCACCGACTGGAGGATGTCCAGGATCGGCACGAGCACCATGGACGCCCGCCGGCTTTTGGCCGCGAGCGTGCCGTAGATCAGCGTGAAAACCAGCGACGCCACCATGGCGGCCAGCATGCGCAGCGTGGTGCGCAGGGCGTATTCGGGCAGGTTCGCCGGATCGAGCGAGACGGCCTGAGTTTGCAGCGTTGAGATGGGTGCAAGCGTCTCGTGAAAGCCGACTGCGGTCAGCGCGAGCACGCAGATAATCAGCGGAAACGCGACGAAATCCCATCGATTAGGCAGCAGACGCCACACCGAAGCGTTCGCCGTTCGAGTCAGGTTAAAGCCAAAATCCATTACACGCCCTTCCCGTTTAGGCTCGTTGCAGCCGGCACCGTCGCGCGAGGCTACGTCCGGTGTCTGTGTTTTTGTTTGTAAGCGGGGTAACCCCCGCTCCCCCTTATCCGCCGGCGCACACAGCGTGGACACCGCTTAATCCGGCATCCCCTTCGAACCAGCGGAGCGCTGCGCGATCCAGTGCACGTCCGGTGCCGCCACGCCCCCGGCGACACACAAGTTGACCATTTCAGAATCGCACGACACTACACCAACCTTCGTTTCACGCACAACCTCGACCGGCGGGTTTATGTCCTGTTGTACGATCGGGCCACGCCTAACCTCCGCCAGCGACTAAACGGCTACCCACCTGCCGGCGTGGACACACCGTTCAGAAAAGCACGCTCGCGCCGATAAGAACTTGATGGCCAAAAGAAAACGTCGTCCAATCGAGGCGTATAGGCATAAGCCGCGTTAAGCGAATCCGCACAAACCTGTGCCATCGGGACTGGGGCCGGTCGCGACGGTGCAGACAAAGCATGGTGTGCGGCTGACGCCGGTTCCGTCGCCCAAGCAAACGGCGCGGAGGCCAACTACCGCAGTGCGCGCGGCTGCGCCCGGTAAGATGCTCATATGCCGGTAAAACACTCATAACATGCTCGTGGCGCGGAGTCGCGCCACAGTCAGACAGGCCAGAGGATCGATGAACAAGACAACCTTCCACCGCGCCATCGCGACGCTCGCCTTCGCGTTGCTCGCATGCGTGTGCTGGGTTGCCGCCGGGTTGGTGTCGGACCGAATGGTACAGCAAGAACTGGCCGCTTCGATGCACGTGGAACAGCAAATGGCCGCGTCCATCGTCGACAACACCGCGCAGATCATTGCCAGCGACCTCGCCATGTCGCGAGCAATCCCGGCCACCATCGCCGAAATGGACATGATCCAGCTGGCGCTCGCGCAATCCCACAATTCCGCCAGCGAAACCGCCGCAACCGAGGCCGAGCGGCGCACAAGGTGGCTCGCCGTACCGGCGCTCACGAAAATCGGCAATTTCCTGCGCAACGCCCGTGGCTTCACGGGTCTCGACTACGTGTGGGTGGTCAATAGCGACGGTTTTTGCGTCGCGTCGAGCAACGGCATCGACCCAAACAGCTTTGTCGGCGTCGACATGCGGGCGCGGGGTTATATCCAGAAAGCGCTGCTCGGCGCGTTCAACGAAACCTACGGCGTCGGCCGGACCAACGGCGATCCGGGGATTTTCATCGCGACGCCGGTGTATCGCGACGGCTTCCTGGTGGGCGCGGTGATCGCGAAAGTGAGCGTCGACCGCTTGCGCCACTGGGTGGCGCGGGCGGGAACGTTCGTCACCGACAACAACGGCGTGATCGTGATGGCGCACGAAAGCCGGCTCGAAAACCGCGTGATGCCCGATTCACCGGTGCTGCGGATGTCGCGGGCGGAGCGGCTGGATGCGTATCGGCGGGTCGACTTTCGCACGTTCCGGCTTACGAACATCGGCGAACGGGTGCGGATGGATGCGCCCTGGCTGCCGCCCGCACTCTCGCGCGCATTTTTCGCCGCCGACGACAGCACCGCGCCCTCTCTCTATGACGAGCGCACCGGCCTGAACTCGGGGCTTGCCGCGCATATTGTCCATCCGCTGCCGAACTGGGCAGAAATCGTGAGCAATCAACGGCGCGACCGGCTGCTTGTGTTCATCACGGCGCTGGGTGTCAGCCTGCTGGCAATCGTGATTGCCGTGTCGTACCTGCGTGAGCGGCGCTTACACCGGGCCACGCGTCATCTAGCCGAGCAGCTGCAGTCGGCCAATACGCTGTTGTCTGCCGAAGCACGCCACGATGCGCTGACCGGGGCGTTGTCACGACGTTATTTCCTCGATACCTTGCGCCGCGAGGTCGATCTGGCGCGCTCGGCGGGCGTGCCTATGTCAGTTGCGATCGCCGATCTGGATCATTTCAAGCAGGTCAACGACCGCTTCGGCCATGCAACCGGCGACCGCGCGCTCGAGCATTTCGTGCGGATGTGCGAAGAGCAACTGCGCGCAAGCGATGGTGTCGGGAGATTGGGCGGCGAAGAGTTTGGGCTGCTGCTGCCGCAGACAGCACTCGCGGACGCCCACACGGTTCTCGAACGCCTGCGCAAGCGCTTCAACCAGGAGCATTGCGCCTATCTCCCGGACGACACCGCGCTGAGCGTGAGCATTGGCATTACGGAGCTGAGCGAGGGCGACACCGCCGAAAATCTGCTCAAGCGCGCGGATCTGGCGTTGTATGCGGCGAAATCGGGCGGGCGCGACCGCACCGAAGTGCATCCGGCGGACAGCAAGCCGCCTATGCCGCGGCATCCTGAAACGGCCTGACGCGAAGTTAAAACAGGAAATAAGCGAGAGATTGGCCGAACGGCGTACTGGGGTAGCGCCGTGACAGCAGGTATTATCGATCTTCGAGTTCGATATCTGCCGTTATCAGGAGGGGTGCATGAAGGGAAATCTGGTCATTGTCTGCCGCGATCAGGACGCTGACGCATTCGATCACTTGCTGGCCGAATATGGTGCGTTCCAGACGCGACTCTCTTCGACTGCCTGGTATTTGCGTCTCGATGTCGCGCCCGAAGTGATTCAGGAGGAAATCCTGGCGCGGTTCGGTAAATACACGACGCACTATATTTTCGAGGCGGCCACGGTGACATACAACACCGTCGATAGTGAAGCTGCTTCCGCGCTTAATACCTTGTTCGACTAGCGTTTTCGCTCGTGCCAGAGATGGTTTGCCGGCGCTGCGGCGGCAACTGAGTTCTGCCGGCGGCCGAACCCTCGCCCACTGGCGCGAGCCCCCTCGAAGGCCAATCGCACGATCACATCATGCGCGCTTCATGGAGCTCGTCTCCGTGCAGCATCTCGGCCGAGCGCGCCACGACATCGAAAGGAAAGGTCATTGTGATTTGCAGACCGCCTTCCTCGCGATTGCGGATGTCGCATTCTCCGCCCGCACGCCGCACCAGCCGCTCCACGATGGCGAGCCCAAGCCCGCTGTGGCCACTGCCGCCTCGCGCCGGGTCCAGCCTCACAAAAGGCCGGCTCGCCTTGATGAGATCCTGCGCCGCGATCCCGCTGCCGCTATCCATGACGCGCAGAATCCAGCCATTCGCACCGCGCAATGTTTCGATCACAATCGGCGGCGCGCCGTATGCGTGAGCGTTGTCGAGCAGATTCGACAGCAAGCGGTCAAGTGTCGCGGCCGGCAACGCAAAATCCCGCCCCGCCGTGAGCCGGGTCTGAACGGAGGGCGCGCCCACCGTGACCGCACGATAACTGCGCACAATGCGCTCACACTGCTGATCGACTTCAGCGGGCTCGCTTCGATCCGCGCCGTCGTGCGCGAACACCAGAAACTGGTCGACAATATGCGCCATGGAATCCACGTCGCGCACCACGCCATCGCGCACCTTCGCTTCATCCATCATTTCGGCACGCAGCCGCAAGCGCGCAAGCGGCGTCTTGAGATCGTGCGCAACACCCGCGAGCATGACCGCGCGATCGCTTTCTGTCTGCTCGACTTCGCGCACCATCTGGTTGAAACCGTGAGTCAGCTGCCGCAGCTCCCGAGGACCACGCTCGGGCACCGGCGGAGTAGGCTCGCCCCGGCCGAAGCGACCGACCGCCTGTGCCAGCGAGCGCAACGGCGTCTGTAATTGCCATGCGGCAAACAGCGCAGCCATGACAGCCGTGGAAAAAATAATTGCCAGCCACAGCAGCATCCGGTCGCGCGAGCGCGGCGGACGCAACGGCTGCACCGGGACGACAATCCAGTTGGCGTCCTTCGCGCCGCGCACCCAAAGCCGCGGCGGGCCGCCCGGCTCGCCGACACGAACGTCGGTACCGTCCGGCAAACGATCCCGCAAGTCGTCGATAAACCGCCCGAACGACGCCGGCATGCGATTGGTATCGACATCGGTGAAGGGTTTGGGGACGTCGGGACTGCTAGGCTCGACCACGCGCACGCTCGAGGGCAGCGGCTGATCCGGTGAATTCGCGATGTGCTGGCGCACGGCGTCGACCAGGAACGCGGCTTCTTCTACCGCATAGCGGGTTTGCGTCTGATCGCGCTCTAGCCGGATGACCGTGAACCATGCGACGTGCGACAACACCAGCACGCCGATGACCAGTACAACCAGCCGGCCGAACAGCGAATCAATGGGCCGACGCATTTTGCTCGCCGTCCGGCACGAACACATAACCGCGCCCGCGTACCGTCTGAATAAAGCGCGGCG
Organism: Caballeronia mineralivorans PML1(12); assembly: GCF_001028175.1. Classification (GTDB taxonomy): domain Bacteria; phylum Pseudomonadota; class Gammaproteobacteria; order Burkholderiales; family Burkholderiaceae; genus Caballeronia; species Caballeronia mineralivorans. The sequence continues at coordinate 953 of NZ_AEJF01000188.1, read as the reverse complement.
TGGACGGATCAGTTTCGAGAATCCGGCGCAGACGCCACACCTGCACGTCGATACCCCGGTCCGTGCCGTCGTATTCGGGACCGTGCAGCAGTTCGAGCAGGCGCTCGCGCGTGAGCGTGCGCATTGGGTGATTGACGAAAATCTTCAGCAATGCGAATTCGCTGCCCGACAGCGTGAGCGGTGTCTCGTCCTGATGGAGCGTGCGCGACTGGAAGTCGAGCCGGAACCGCCCGAATGAAAACGGTTCGCGCTGCTCGGGTGCCGCCGACGGAATCGTGCGGCGCCGGCGCAGTACCGCCTGCACGCGCGCCAGCAACTCGCGCGGATTGAACGGCTTGCCGAGGTAGTCATCAGCACCTAGTTCCAGTCCGACGATACGGTCCACGTCGTCCGCGCGCGCCGTCAGCATGATCACCGGGATGTCGTCACCCGATGCACGGAGTTTGCGCAACGCGGTCAGTCCGTCCACACCCGGCATCATCAGGTCGAGCACGATCAGGTCCGGGCGCTCGCGTTCGAGACGCCGTTCGAGTGTGCCTGCGTCATGCAGCACCGATACCTCGATGCCCTGCCGGACCAGGTAGTCGCGCAGAAGGTCGCGCAGTTCAGCGTCGTCGTCGACGACAAGTATTTGAGTAGCCATGCGACGCAGTTTAACGCCTGCGCGGGGCCACAAGATTGCAAACCTGCCGGAAACGGTTACTGGGTGTTACCGCGAAAGCCGAAAGTAAACCGGCGTAATAACGGGGCCGCTACTCGTAACACGCGCGTCCCGGCGACTGTCTACGCTGTGTCTTACCGAAGGCGTGAGCATCGAAAAGGCGCCGCCAGATCGGCTTTGAAAATCAAAAAGGAGTACACCATGTTGAAGCAGTCCCGATTCCTCGCCATCACCGCTGCTGCGCTCGCTTTGTCGATCGGCGCGGTCAACGCCGCCAGCGCAGCCGCGCCGG
>NZ_AEJF01000187.1 GCF_001028175.1 Caballeronia mineralivorans PML1(12) | reverse complement strand
TGATGGGCGGCCCCGGCGGTCATGACGGGCATCGAATGGAAATGCGGATGAAGAAAGAGTTGGACAAGTTGCACGGCCAACTGAATCTCAACGCAGACCAGGAAAAGCTGTGGCAATCCGCGCTCGACACCATGAAGCAGAATCATGCGGCCATGCGTCAAAGCCACGAGCAGATGCGTGCACAAATGCAATCGGTCAAACAGCAACCCATCCTCGATCTGAACGCCATGTACGCGGCGCATCAGAAGATCGAGCAACAGAACGCCCAGTTGCGCGACCAGACCAGCGCCGCATGGCTCAACTTCTATAACGCGCTGAACGACCAGCAGAAAACCACGGTCAGCACGGCGCTCAAGCAGCGTTTTGCGAAAATGGAAGAGCACCGGGAGCACTGGGGTCAGCATCGTGGCATGCCGGGAGGCGCATCGGCGGCCAATCCTTGATCGTTACTTAAGAATCAGCGAGGTCGATGATTGAACCGGCACGGCTCGCCGGTTCAATCCAATCGTGTCGGACGAGCCGCCGACCCGCGGCCGGGCGAAACGATCGCCGTACACACGACGCTGTGGCGTCATCCGGGTAATATCCGGGTAATATCCGGGCAACATCCGGGCAATCGAAGCGCACATCAAAAAGGCCGCGGAATGACTTCCGCGGCCTTCCGCCCTGCTTGCGAGCCGAAGCTGGCAAAACCAACCACTCGCGTTTACGCCAGATCGAACAGGATCACTTCTGCGCCGGCGCCTTGATCCAGTGTGACCTTCGACACCCCTTCGAGCTTCGCAGCGTCGCCGGCAACCAGCGCTTCGCCGTTCACCGAAATCGCTCCCCGCGCTACGTGAACATAAACACGACGCCCCGCCGGCACGTCGAATTCGGCGCGCTCCTCGCCATCGAAAAGACCTGCGTAGAGCTCAGCATCGGCACCCAGCTTCACCGCGCCGTCCCGCCCATTCGGCGATGCAATCACCCGCAGCTGGCCGCGCTTTTCAGCGTCGTCGAAATGCTTTTCCTCGTAGTCCGGCGCATTGCCCATTGTGTCCGGGATGATCCAGATCTGCAGGAAATGCGCGGTTTCAGTGGCTGAGCCATTGAACTCGCTGTGCCGCACGCCCGTGCCGGCGCTCATGCGCTGGACATCGCCAGGATGAATGGTCGAGCCGTTGCCCATGCTGTCCTTATGCGAGAGTCCGCCTTCGAGCACATAACTGATGATTTCCATGTCGCGATGGCCGTGTGCCCCGAAACCCTGGCCGCCCGCGACGCGATCCTCGTTGATCACCCGCAGCGCGCCGAAATGCACGTGCTTCGGGTCGTCGTAGCCGGCGAAAGAAAAGCTGTGATACGAATCGAGCCAGCCGTGGTTAGCGTGGCCGCGGTCATTGGCGCGTCGAATTTCGAACATGTCGAACTCCCGGTAATGTTGCGATGGACAGAATGTAAGGGCGCACACCCCACTCGACAAGCGCCTGCGCAGGCACCACACCATCCTGAAAATGCGTGTAATCGTGACAATGCGTGGCGTTGCCGGGGGATATCGGAAAACCGGGAGCCCGGATCGAGGTCCGGGCGCTCGCTGCGGCTTCGGGTAGAATACCGGCCTTTTCAGAGGTCGCCGGGTGCCGGAAGATTCGACACCTCGCGGCAAAGCCGCGCCGGGAAAGCCTCGACGCGCAGCCGGAGATTTCAGCCGAGATCGCGTTTTTTCGGCTCTGAGGCCGTTCTCGACAAAACGCACCAATTTTGGACACCTAGAATAAGCACCGCCGAAGATGGTCGGCTGGCAGCGGTGCACCTAGGCGCGGCCGAAGCGACAACAGTGGCGGCCACGCGAATTCAGGCAAAAAAACGCGGCTGAACAGGCAACAGCAAAGGCCACAACAAGCCCAAGCGCACGTCATCAAGGAATTACCATGTTTCTGCAAGGCTACGGGCCGCTTATCCTCTCGGGCACATGGCAAACCGTCAAGCTGGCGGTCTTGTCGCTCGTGTTCGCATTCGTGATTGGCCTGCTTGGCGCGGCGGCGAAACTATCGAGGAACCGCGTTTCGTCGGGCGTCGGTACGATCTACACCACGCTCGTGCGCGGTGTTCCCGATCTCGTGCTCATGCTGCTGTTGTTCTACAGCATCCAGATCTGGCTCAACCACCTCACCGACTTCCTGGGCTGGGATCAGATCGATATCGACCCGTTCGTCGCCGGCGTCGTCGTGCTCGGTTTTATCTACGGCGCGTATTTCACCGAAACCTTCCGCGGTGCGTTTCTCTCCGTGCCGCGCGGCCAGCTTGAGGCAGGCGCGGCATACGGCATGACGCCGTGGCAAACCTTCTCGCGGATCATGTTCCCGCAGATGATGCGTTTCGCGCTGCCGGGCATCGGCAACAACTGGCAAGTGATGGTGAAAGCAACGGCGCTGGTATCGATCATCGGTCTGGCGGACGTGGTGAAGGCCGCCCAGGACGCCGGCAAGGGCACCTTGCGGTTCTTCTTTTTCACGTTGCTCGCCGGCGCGGTTTATCTCGTGATCACGACGCTGTCGAATCTCGTGCTGATGTGGCTCGAACGGCGTTACTCCTCGGGCGTGCGCAAGGCCGATCTGTAGCCATAAACGAGCCATAAGCGGCATGCGGCGTTTCTGTTCCAGCGCCCGCGGCGCCCTCGCTCACAGATAAAAACCAGCGAATCCAGACACCATCAGGCAACCCCCACGCGGCGGAATCCATGCTCGAAATCATCCAGGAATACTGGCGCAACTATTTGTTCACCGACGGTTATCGCATCACCGGCCTTGCCATCACCATGTGGCTGCTGGTTGTATCGATCGCGCTCGGCTTCTGCCTGTCGATCCCGTTGTCGGTCGCACGGGTATCGAAGAACAAGTTTCTCTCGCGCGGCGTCTGGGTCTATACGTATATCTTTCGCGGCACGCCGCTCTACGTGCAACTGCTGCTCTGCTACACGGGCCTCTACAGCTTGCAAGTGGTCCGCGACCACGTGCTGCTCAACCAGTTCTTCCGCGATGGCATGCACTGCACGCTGCTCGCATTCACGCTGAACACCTGCGCGTACACCACGGAGATCTTCGCCGGCGCGATCCGCGCGACGCCTTACGGTGAGATCGAAGCGGCGCGGGCATACGGAATGTCGTCGTTCACGCTTTACCGGCGCGTGATCCTGCCGTCGGCGTTGCGCCGGGCGCTTCCGTACTACAGCAACGAAGTGATCCTGATGCTGCATGCCACCACCGTCGCGTTCACCGCAACCGTGCCGGACATCCTCAAGATCGCCCGCGATGTGAATTCCGCTACGTACCAGTCGTTCCAGGCGTTCGGCATTGCCGCCCTGCTCTATCTGTTCATCTCGTTCGCGCTCGTGTGGCTGTTTCGCCGTGCCGAGCATCGCTGGCTCGCCTACTTGCGGCCGCAGGGTAAATAAGCCTCAAGGATCGGCACACCATGAATACACCGGCATCCAAGCTTTTCGTCGATGACCTGCACAAGCAGTACGGCGACAACGAGGTACTGAAGGGCGTTTCGCTAAGGGCGAAAGCGGGCGACGTGATCAGCATCATCGGCTCGTCGGGATCGGGCAAGAGCACGATGCTTCGCTGCATCAACTTTCTGGAGCAGCCGAACCAGGGCCGGATTTTCGTCGATGGCGAGGAAATCCGCACGCTCAAGGACAAGTACGGCGCGCTGAAAGTGGCTGAGCCCAAGCAGTTGCAGCGCATGCGCACGCGCCTGTCCATGGTGTTCCAGCACTTCAACTTGTGGTCGCACCTGAGCGTGATGGAAAACGTGATGGAAGCGCCGCTCAAGGTGCTGGGCTTATCGAAGCAGGAAGCCCAGGAACGGGCGCGCACGTATCTCGAGAAAGTGGGACTCGCGCCACGGCTGGAAAAACAGTATCCGTCGCATCTGTCGGGCGGCCAGCAGCAACGCGTGGCTATTGCGCGTGCGCTGGCCATGCATCCCGACGTAATGCTCTTCGATGAACCCACCTCTGCGCTCGATCCCGAACTGGTGGGCGAAGTGCTGAAGGTGATGCAGACGCTGGCCGAGGAAGGCCGGACGATGATCGTGGTGACGCACGAAATGGCGTTCGCCCGCAACGTGTCGAATCACGTGGTGTTCCTGCATCAGGGACGCATTGAGGAAGAAGGACATCCCGATGCCGTTTTCGGCAATCCCCGCAGCGAGCGCCTCAGGCAATTTCTGTCGGGCAGCCTGAAGTAAAACTACATGCAGCCGGAGATAGCAGTCTGAAAGCGCCCCAAGGGGCGCTTTTTTAGTTGGTATGTCTAAACACGCGCAGCCGTTTTTAAGCTTCGGCCTATTAACCTCACGCGCGTCGTCCGTCAATAGAGGCAATCCATAGCGTTAAGATTCAGGATCGCTGACTCCCTTATTCCATAAGGCTTTGCGGTTCATTTCCCATAGTTTGTGCAAACCCGCAACACACTAATCATTGCATTTTCGAGACAGAAAGTAGGCAAACAACAATTTTCTTTGGCGGCTCAAAGGTATTTTGCTAAATTAGTAATCAAAGTACGGAAACGAAGTTCATTAAAAGTAGTTTTACTTCAAAAAGAACTGAGGAGACACCAATCCCAAAGGTTGGTTGTGACGCGAAAGGGTCATGCAATTGATCGCCCCACGTCACGGACACCACCCCTTCGGGTGTCACCCCTCTAAATAGTTTCCGGTTCGGTGCGCTGGCACCGGACCAATACCGCCGCACTTGGGCTTCTATTTTTTGACAGGGTTGGAGGAGATGATGAAGAAAGCTTTGCTCGCGGCTTCGCTGCTGACGGTCGGCGTTGCGGCACACGCCCAAAGTAGCGTGACGCTCTATGGCCGGCTCGACGCCGGCATTGAATACATGTCAGGAGCCCCGACAGGTGGCGCAAACGGCGTCACTACCGGCAGCGCGAACCGTTTCCGCGCAGAAAGCGGCGACTGGGGTACCAGCCTGTGGGGTATGAAGGGCGTTGAAGATCTGGGCGGCGGCAACAAGGCCGTGTTCCAGTTGGAAGGCAGCTTCAACACCATGACCGGTGCGGGCCCGGGCGGTGGCGGCCTCTTCAATCGCTGGGCGACAGTCGGTATCGCCAATGACCAGTTCGGTACCTTCTTGCTGGGTCGCGAACTGTTCATCTCGAACGGCGTGTGGGACTTCGATCCGTTCGGTCAGTCGAACTGGTCGTCGGCTTCGCTGGTGCGTGGCCGCAACTGGCCGCAATCGAGCAACAACGTGTCGTACCAGTCCCCGAAGATCGCAGGCTTTGACTTCTACGGTCAGTACGCCTTGTCGAACGCGACGAGCTGGAATGGTAACGGCACGACGGCTCAGGGCCGTGAGGCTGGTGCGCAGATCACGTACACGGCATCGCTGTTCCAGATCCGTGGCCTGTACGACGAAATTCGCAATCCGGCCAACGGTGCGCTTACCGACCCGTACAATTTCTCGCGTGAATACATGCTCGGCGCGAACGTGTTCCTGGGCCAATTCAAGTTGCAGGCCGTGTATCAGGCATCGCGTACTTCGGGCGGCGCAGCAGCAACGTCGGTGTCCGGTTCGACGTCAACCGATCAGGAATGGGGTGGCGTGACGTGGCAAGCGACGCCGGCTGCAGCTTTGATCGCAGCGGTCTATCACGTCAATGCGAACAAGGGTGGCGGCAACGGCAACATCTACACCATTGGTGGCACGTACAACCTGTCGAAGCGCACGCTGCTCGACATCCAGATCGCGACGGTGCGCAACAGCAAGACGGCCAACTACGGCCTGAACGCGAACGCCGCGGGTGACACGGTTTCCACCGACAACCCGCTGCCGGGTCACAGCCAGTCTGGTGTGTACGCAGGTATCCAGCACTCGTTCTAAGCTGAACGAAACAGCCGGAGCAAGTACGACAGAGAGAGATTTATAAGGTTTTCACGCTGCTGCGAGAGGCGCGTATCGGTGCGGTGTCCGAAAGGGCATCGCACCGTTTTTTATTTTTGTTGGCATCGGTGGATAGGGTGGCGTGTGCTGGCCCGCTTTTGGTTGGCCTCTTCCACGAACACGCTTCGCCCCCAACGCTCTCGGGCAAGATCATGCGCCCCAAGGACCTGTACCGTTTTTTGTCCCCAGTCTCATTTGCGCCTTTTGCGCTCAGCAGACCCTCCAAACACAAAAGCCGCCGATGCGAACCTCGCATCGGCGGCTTCCTTACCACCACGGTCAATCAAACGCCGTTAATCGCGCGCTATGCCCGCCGCGCCGTGGCTCAGCCAGTCGAGCACCGCGCCCGTGTCGTCGTCGCCCGCTTCCCGCACCTTCGTCATCGCTTCGCTCACGTCAGCACTCGCGTTCGGCACCGCACGACGGATCGCCACGCCAACCGCAAGAATGTCGATCATCACGAGATGCAAAATGCGCGAAATCATCGACATCTGCGATTCACGAATCTCGATGTGATCGGTTTCCAGCGCCACCGTCGCGCGCTTCGCCAACGGCGTGTTGCTCGACGTAATGGCAACGACCGTCGCGCCCTGCTGCATCGCAATCTCAAGCACACGCAACAACTCAGGCGCACGCCCCGACTTCGATACCGCCACGATCACATCGCCCTTGCCCAGCAGCGCCGCCGACGCCGCCTGCATGTACAGGTCGCCATAAGCGATGGTCGGGATGCCAAAACGGAAGAACTTGTAGTGCGCGTCCTGTGCCACGATGTTCGAATTGCCCAACCCATAAAACTCGATTCGCCGGGCCCCATTGAGGATATCGATAGCACGTTCCACGTGATCGAAATTCAGGTGCTCACGCAGTTGCAGGATGGCCGACACGGTATTGTCGAGCACCTTCGCACCGAAATCCGTGGCGGTGTCTCCAAGATGCACCTGGCTGTGACTCACCGGAATCGTGCCGGTCAAACCCGTCGCCAGCTTCAGCTTGAAATCCGACAAGCCCTGGCAACCCAGCGACCGGCAAAAACGGATCACCGTCGGCTGGCTGACATCGGCTTTGCGGGCAATATCGATGATCGGATCATTGATGATCGAACGCGGATGGTTCAGCGCAAGATCGGCCACACGGCGCTCGGCGGGCGTCAATGCATCGCGCATCTGGCGGATACGCTCGAACACCGCGGACGACCCGCCGTTCGCGCGATTCGACAGTTGCTCGGACAGAATCGCCGATACCCCGAGAAACGCCGGATATTCCGCCGTGATGATGAACGTGGGCACGCTCGACAAATACTGCTGAAAACGCCCTTTCGCTTCGAACCGCTCGCGAAACGGCGACTTCGTGAACAACTCGCCCAGCTTCAGCACCACCCCGCCGCCAATAAATATCCCGCCCAGCGCACCCAGCGTCACTGCGATATTGCCGGCAAACGTGCCGAGAATCCCGCAGAAACAATTGACGGCCTCAAGCGCGAGCGCCTCGCCATCGTGCGCGCGCTGCGTGATGCCGGCCGATTCGAGATCGTCCGGCACGCTCACGCCGTCGCGTTCGGCAAGCGCCTGATAAATCAGCAAAAGACCGGGGCCAGCCGCCACGCGTTCAAACGACACATGCGGCCATTTCTTGCGCGCAAACCGCATCACCAGGTCTTCGCGTTCATTCGACGGCGCGAAGCTCGCATGGCCACCTTCGCTGCCAAGTGCGATCCAGCGGTCATCGGCGGGAATCAGGCCGGACACGCCCAGGCCCGTTCCCGGCCCAAGCAAGCCGATCACACTGTTCTGCCGGCGTGAACCACCGCCGACTTGCACACGCTGTGCATCGGTCAGGCCAGGCAAGGCCATTGCCAGAGCGGTGAAGTCGTTGACGACCAGCAGCGTGTCGAAACCAAGCGCACGGCGCGTGGCCTCGATCGAAAAGCTCCAGTCGTGATTCGTCATCGAGACGTGATCGCCATCCACCGGATTCGCGATCGCCACGGCCGCGTGGTTGACGCGGCTCACCTTGATGTCCTTCAGATATTGCTGCATCGCTTCAGCGATACCCGGATAGTCGCGGCCGGGATACACGCGGATTTCGCCAATCACGCCCGGCGCCGTTTCGAGCGCAAAGCGCGCGTTCGTGCCGCCAACATCGGCCAAAAGCCTTGGTCCGTCGGCGTGCTGACTTCCGGCCGCTACCGTTACGGCCTTACTTTGCACACCAGTAGACATCGAGCCTGACTCCCTGAGCATTAGCCAACGTCGAGATGGCGTTTTTTTGCGGCGCGGCAAGCGCAGCGTTTAGTACATCTAGCTTCTTCTGGCCACCAATGAACAGATAGAGCTGCTTGACGCCTTTGAGCGCGGACATCGACAAGGAAACACGCGCGTGCGGCGCGCTGCCCGGATGAACCGAGATGAACCGGTCAGCGGTCGATATGGCGAAATCCCACTCGGGCGCGTCGGCGAAAATAGACGCCGTATGGCCGTCTTCACCCATGCCGAGCACGGCGACATCCGGCACCCGGCGCTGTGCATCTGCGTTCAGGTCGGCGATATGCGCGTCCAGGGAACGCGTAGTGTCCACCAGCGGCAGGAAATAAGCGCCGCTCGCTGCGTTCTGCAACAGCGTTTCACGCACCAGGCGCGCATTGCTTGCGCTGTCGGTCTCCGGCACCCAGCGGTCGTCGACCAGGGTGACGTCGATATGCGCCCAGTCAAGCGCGCGAGTCGAAAGGGTTTGCAAGAACGGCTTCGGGCTCGTGCCGCCGGATACGGCAAGCGTTGCGTGTTGGGCGGGGTTGCCAGCCACAGCGGCACCAGCCGACGCCGCTCCGCGAGCCGCGAGCGTTGCGGTAAGCGCGTCGCCTACCGCTTCTGCCAACGCGTCGGATTGGGCGCGTGGCTCATCAAAAGTATGAAGCTCGATCACTGCTCCTCCATGCTGCCTTGTTTTGGTTTCATTTCGCCCGTTGCGAGAACGCCCGAACCAGTTTCAGCGTCGCGCAACAGGATTTGTCTCGGCTTTAATTGCAACATGTCTACAGCACGTACGTCTTAGAACACGTTCCACCGACCCATTACAACGGTCTCCATTCCACTCTTAATTCTCTTCTTCCAGCCAGCAGGTGCCGTGCTGCGCCAGCATCGCGCTTGCGGCCGCCGGTCCCCAGGTGCCCGAAGCATAAGGCTTCGGCGGTTTCTGCGACGCAGCCCATTCGTCCAGGATGGGTTCCACATAACGCCACGCCGCTTCCTGCTCGTCACGACGCACAAACAACGCGAGACGTCCATTGATTACGTCGAGCAGCAGGCGCTGGTACGCCTCCATCTGCCCTTCCTTGAAGAACTTGTCGAAGGCGAGATCCAGATGGACGCTCGCGAGATTCATACCTTCGCCAGGTTGCTTCGCGAGGCAATACAGGCGGATGGTTTCGTTCGGCTGCAGGCGAATCACTAACCGGTTCGCGCCCGCGCGCAAGGCGGTCCCGCCGAGCGCCGAGTGCGGCACGGGGCGGAAATTCACGACAATCTCCGCCGTCCGGTCCGCCAGCCGCTTGCCGGTGCGAAGGAAAAACGGCACGCCAGCCCAGCGCCAGTTTTCGATCTCGACCTTCAACGCGACAAACGTCTCCGTATGGCTGTCCGGCCGCACACCCTTTTCGGTGGCGTACGCCGGCACCGACGTGCCCTTGATCACGCCCGCATGATATTGGCCGCGCACCGCGACCTTGCTGATGTCGCGGGGATCGACGGGCTTGAGCGCGCGCAGCACCCGCAGTTTTTCATCGCGGACGGAATCGGAATCCATGGAGTGCGGCGGTTCCATGGTCACGATGGAAAGCAGTTGCAGCAAGTGGTTCTGCACCATGTCGCGCAAGGCGCCGGTGTTGTCGTAAAAATCGCCGCGGGCTTCCACGCCGAGTTCTTCGGCAATCGTGATCTGGATGCTTTCCACCCATTCGCGCCGCCACAGCGGTTCGAACAGCGCATTGCCGAAACGCAGCGCGAGCAGGTTCTGCACCGGCTCCTTGCCCAGATAGTGGTCGATCCGGTAGATCTGCTCTTCCGCGAAGATCTCGCCGACAGCATCGTTAATTGCCTTCGACGACTTCAAGTCGTAACCAAGCGGCTTTTCCAGCACGATCCGCGCGTTTTCGTTCAGGCCGACATCGGCGAGCGCACGGCAGATCGGCACGAACAGCGACGGGCCTGTCGCGAGATAAAACACGCGCGTGCCGCCGAGTTCGTTCACGGCATCGCGCAGCAGCTTGAAGTCTTCGGGCTTGCCGAGATCGAGCCTGACGTAGACAAAGCGCGCAAGGAAACCCTTCCACACGGCGTCGTCGACACCATTCTTCGAGACGTGCGGTTTGACGTGTTCGTTGACCCAGTCCAGATACGCGTCGCGATCTTCGGCCGCGCGCGCCACCGCGACGATCTTCCCGCCTTCCGCGAGCATTCCACCACGATGCGCTTCGAACAGCGCCGGCAGGATCTTGCGCATCGAGAGATCGCCTGTTCCGCCGAACAGAACGAACGTGAAATTCGAGTCGTTTTGCATGTGTCTCCGCAGGGGTTCTGAAGGACCGTAGTCCAATAAAATTTTTTTTGACACTGAATTGTAGTTTAACTACAATTCAAATCAAGGGGTAACGTGATCCCGGAAAAAAACACTTAGTCAATCAGAACATGCGTGTTTTCCCGGAGATTCATGTCTAGTTGCATGGTAATTGACCTGAGCCAATGACGCTCTTGCCGTAAAGGGAGCGTCGCAGCAAGGGCGAAAACCGCTTCGCGCAAGACCCCGGACGCACGTCACGCTGGTCGACGCCAGTGTGAACGGGCAAAAATCAAAAGAGGAGACAACAGTTGCGATTCGACACACTCATCTCTTGAGAGCCGTGCGGCCGTGGTTCGGTCTGCCGGCCAAGCTGGCGCGCCCGAGGTTTCTTGCCTTGGACAACGCTGGCCGTATCCCGCCGACACCGCCGATTCCGGCCACTTCAAGTTTGTTCATGTTCCAGCCATCGCTTCCTGGCGGCATCAGGGGCCAATCGTTTTTTGTTCAGGTGTTCGGAGGAGATAAACAATGAAATTTCGCAAGCTCATCGGCGCGCTCGGCGCCGCAGGTCTGTTGTGCGGCGTGGCGGCGCAGGCTGTTCAGGCTGCAGAAGCTGTGTCCGTGCTGCACTGGTGGACGTCGGGCGGTGAATCGAAGGCGATCGGCGTGTTGAAGGACGACATGACGAAGCAGGGATACACCTGGAAGGACTTCGCGGTTGCCGGTGGCGCGGGCGCCGCGGCCATGACCGCATTGAAGACCCAGGTGATCTCGGGCAACGCCCCGTCGGCGGCTCAGATCAAGGGTCCGCTGATCCAGGAATGGGCTGATCAAGGCGTGCTGGTGCCGATCGACTCGGTTGCAGGCGACTGGAAGAAGAACTTGCCGCCGGAAATCGACAAGATCATGCACGCAGGCGGTCATTACGTAGGCGCGCCGTTCTCGGTGCATCGCGTGAACTGGCTGTACATCAACAAGGACGCGCTGGATAAGGCAGGCGGCAAGGTGCCGACCACCTGGCCGGAATTCTTCGCAGTCGCCGACAAGATGAAAGCCAACGGCATCGTCCCGGTGGCAGCGGGCGGCCAGCCGTGGCAAGACCTGACGCTGTGGGAAGACGTGGTGCTGTCGCAGGGTTCGGACTTCTACAAGAAGGCGCTTGTCGATCTGGACCCGAAGACGCTGAGCTCGGACCAGATGGTCAAGGTGTTCGACACGGTCCGCAAGGTCCAGTCGTACTTCGATAACGGCCGCACCGGCCGTGACTGGAACCTCGCCACGGCCATGGTCATCAACGGCAAGGCCGGCATGCAGTTCATGGGCGACTGGGCCAAGGGCGAGTTCGCGGGCGCGAACAAGAAAGCCGGCTCGGACTATGTCTGCGTAGCGGTTCCGGGCACGGAAAAGGCTTACACGTTCAACGTCGACTCGTTCGTGTTCTTCCAGCAGAAGGGCGCGAAGGAACCCACGCCGGGTCAACTGGCACTGGCCAAGACCATCATGACGCCTGACTTCCAGGAGCAATTCAGCCTGAACAAGGGTTCGATCCCGGTTCGCCTGGGCGTGTCGATGGCCAAGTTCGACGATTGCGCGAAGAAGTCGTACGCCGATGAACAGACCGCGATCAAGTCGGGCGGTTATGTGCCGTCGCTGGCTCACGGCATGGCGCAAGGCGACGCAACGGCGGGTGCCATTACCGACGTCGTGACGAAGTTCATGAACTCGACGCAGGATTCGAAGAGCGCAGTGGCTGCTCTCGCGAATGCCGCGAAGACGAAGTAAGCGTTTCAGGTCGTAATCGGGCGTGTTCCGGCTTTGCTGGAACGCGCCCGAACCCAGGTTTGATGTAAGTAAAAACCGCTGTATCCCTGTTCCGGCCTGAGACTCTTGCCGGCAAATTTTCAGGAGTCGAGAAGTGGCTGCCTCCCCTAGCGGTATCGCGAGCAAGACTTCGCGCACCCCGCCCCGCCGCACGTCGCCTCTGGCGGCGCTTGCCGATACATACATCCCTAAGCTGGTACTCGCGCCTAGCGTGCTCATTGCGCTCGTGTTTGTGTACGGCTTTATTTTGATCACCGGTTATCTCTCGCTGACCAATTCGCGATTGATGCCGCGCTACGACTTCACCGGTTTCCAGCGCTACACCGAGCTGTTCTCGAACGACGTCTGGTGGACATCGGCTGCGAATCTCGGCTGGTTCGGCATTCCGTTCATTGCTATCTGCGTCGGGCTCGGGCTGTTCCTGGCCATCTTGCTCGACCAGAAGATCCGTAATGAAGGCGCGTTGCGCGCAATTTTCCTCTATCCGATGGCGCTGTCGTTCATCGTGACGGGTACCGCTTGGCAATGGATCCTGAACCCCGGCCTCGGGCTGGAGAAGATCTTCCACGACTGGGGCTGGACGAGCTTTTCGTTCGACTGGCTGGGTAACCCCGACAAGGCAATCTTCTGCGTGGTGATCGCGGCCGTGTGGCAATCGACGGGTTTCGTCATGGCCTTGTTCCTGGCCGGTTTGCGCGGCGTGGACGCGGAAATCTTCAAGGCCGCGCAGATGGACGGCGCTTCATTGCCGCGGATCTATCGCCAGATCGTGATTCCCAGCATGCGTCCGGTGTTTTTCTCCGTGCTGCTGATTCTCTGCCACATCACTATCAAGACTTTCGACCTCGTGGTTGCGTTGACCGCGGGCGGTCCGGGCACGTCGTCGTCGTTGCCGGCCATGTTCATGTACACGTTTTCGTTCAATCGCGGGCAACTGGGCCTGGGCGCCGCTTCGTCGATGATGATGCTCGCCACCGTCGTCGCCGTGCTCGTGCCGCTCATGTATCTGGAATCGAGGAGCACCCGCAATGGAATCTAAGATGACGATCAGCCGCGCCGTCATCTATGCGGCGCTGGTCCTGTTTGCCCTGTACTTCCTGTTCCCGATCTACGTGATGCTCTCGACGTCCTTCAAGGACCTCGACCAGTTGCGCTCCGGCAACCTGCTCACGCCGCCGACCACATTCACATTCGCGCCGTGGGTCAAGGCGTGGTCGCAATCGTGTACCGGCGTGCGCTGCGACGGTATGGAACCGTTCTTTATGAACTCCGTGCGCATGGTGATCCCGGCCGTGCTGATCTCGTCGATAGTCGGCGCGTTCAACGGTTACGTGCTCACGCACTGGCGCTTTCGCGGCGCCGACGCGGTGTTCACGATGTTGCTGGTGGGTTGTTTCATTCCCTTCCAGGCCATCCTTTTGCCGATGGCGCGTTTGCAAGGCATGCTGGGACTCGCTAACACCACGACCGGTCTGGTGCTCGTGCACGTGGTCTACGGTATTGCGTTCACCACCATGTTCTTCCGTAATTTCTACGTGAGCATTCCGGCGGAACTGGTGAAGGCGGCGCGGATTGACGGTGCGGGCTTCTTCACCATTTTCACGAAGATCCTGCTGCCGGTATCGCTGCCTATTTTCATGGTGTGCCTGATCTGGCAATTCACGCAGATCTGGAACGACTTCCTGTTCGGTATCGTGTTCTCGGGTGTCGATTCAATGCCGATCACCGTCGCCCTGAACAACCTGGTCAATACATCGACGGGTGTGAAGGAATACAACGTCGACATGGCTGCTGCGATCATTGCCGCCCTGCCCACCCTGCTCGTCTACATGGTCGCCGGCCGGTTCTTCGTGCGCGGCCTGACAGCGGGCGCGGTGAAGGGCTGATTTCCGCGCGGCGCCTCTTACTCAATGGCTGGCGCCCGCGGTAGAAGATCAACTGATGCGCGCACGAAGATACTCAGCGCAGAGACATTAAAGGATTCATAGCATGGCAAGCCTTTCAATCCGTGACGTGTACAAGACTTATGCGAACGGCGTCCCCGTTCTGAAGGGTGTGAACATCGATATCGAGGATGGTCAGTTCCTGATCCTCGTCGGCGGTTCGGGCTGCGGAAAGTCCACGTTGCTCAATATGATCGCCGGGCTGGAAACGGTCACCAAGGGCGACATCATGATCGACGGCAAGACGGTGAATAACCTCTCGCCCAAGGATCGCGACATTGCGATGGTGTTCCAGTCGTACGCCCTGTATCCGTCCATGACCGTGCGCGAGAACATCTCGTTCGGGCTGAACATCCGCAAGGTGCCGAAGGACGAGCAGAAGGCGATCGTGACGCGCGTGTCGGATACGCTGCAGATTCAGCATTTGCTGGACCGCAAGCCGGGTCAGTTGTCGGGCGGTCAGCGTCAGCGTGTGGCAATGGGCCGTGCCCTCGCCCGCGATCCGGTGATGTTCCTGTTCGACGAGCCGTTGTCGAATCTGGATGCAAAGCTGCGGATCGAGATGCGCTCGGAGATCAAGTTGCTGCATCAGCGCCTTGGTACGACGATTGTGTACGTGACGCACGATCAGATCGAAGCCATGACGCTCGGCGATCGGATCGCGGTGATGAAGGACGGCGTGGTGCAGCAGTTCGGCGCGCCGCAGGACATCTATGATTCGCCGGCGAATTTGTTCGTGGCGGGTTTCATTGGCGCGCCGCCGATGAATTTTATCGATGGCAAGCTGGTCGAAGCTGGCTCGGGTATCGGGCTTGAGATCGATACGGGCGTCTCGCGTACCGTACTGAATCTGCCGTTCGATGCCGCTGCGGTCCGCGGCAAGATCGGGCAGAACGTGATTCTCGGTTTGCGTCCGGAGCGGATTACCGATGCGCGTAGTGCGCACAACGTTGAAGATGCAAGATTGCAGCCGATTGAAGTGAAGATCGATGTGATCGAGCCGACCGGGCCCGATACCTTGGTGTTCACGCAGGTGAATGGCAAGCGCGTGGTGAGCCGCGTGCACCCGGCGTCGAATCCGCAGCCGCTGACGAATATGACGCTGTTGTTCGATGTATCGAAGGCCGTGTTGTTCGATTCGAAAACGGAAGAACGGTTGGCTTAAGCGTTGTTGCTGAAAAGGCTGGTTGAAGCCGCGCAGACCGAAAGGGCTGCGCGGTTTTTTCGTTTGCGGCGAACGCTCCTGCGCAGTAAGGCACAATTGCCCTTCCGAATTCTTGAACAGACCGGCCGCCGCCTGCCCGCGCTCGTCCGCAACTACCTTGCAGGCTCTGCTTAAAACGATGACAGATTCTTTCCTCAGCCGACATCCCGAACTCGAATGGCGCATTGCCGATGGCATCGATCCATTCATCGAACTGGAAGCGCTTGATGACCCGCGCGTCGATGCATGGGTCAGCACGCAGAACGCGCGCACGACTGAAGCCTTCGGCAAGGCCCAGGACACCGACAAACTCACGAAAAGGCTGGCGAAGGCCTACACCTCGCAGGAGCGCATCGTGTCCTGCTCGCGCTATGGCGACTGGGGCTACAACACGTGGCAGGACGAGCAGAACCCGCTGGGCATCGTGCGCCGTACGCCGTGGACCGCATGGCTTGCTGGCAAGCCCGAGTGGCAGATCATCCTCGACGTCGACGCGCTCGACCTGAACAACGCACCCACGAACGAAAGGGAAGAAGAGGAAGCAATCCGCTGGGCGCTGCATGACTTCGACATGCTTTACCCCACTTGGGACCGGGCGTTGGTGAGCTTGTCGCCGGGAGGCTCGGACGCATGCATGGTCCGCGAATTCGATATCGAATCGCGCACGTTCGTTACAGATGGATTCACGCTGCCCGATGTCGGCAAGCACGGCATCTCGTGGATCGATCGCGATACGGTGTACGTCGGCTGGGACGATAGCGCGCACAGCAAAAAACCCGCTCTGACGACCTCAGGTTTCCCGCGTCAGGCGCGCAAATGGAAGCGCGGTACGCCACTCGCCGATGCCCCCGTGGTCTTCGAAGGCAAGCGTCGCGACGTCTCCGCGGGCGTCGACTACGATCAACTCGAGAACCTGCATCTCGCCTCGCGCGCGACCTCGTTCTTCGAGACGCTTCAATACTGGCTCGATGAAACCACCGGTGAGTGGCAGCAATACGATGTCCCGCCGCACGCCGAACTCGAACATTGGAACGGCTGGTTGTTTGTTACACCGCGGGAGTCTTATGAAGCAGGCGAGGCCACCTACCCCGGTGGTTCGCTGTTGGTCATCCGTCGTGATGAGTTTCTAAAAGGCGCACGCAATTTCACCGTGCTGTTCACGCCATCGGGCCGCAACGTCCTCGCCGATATCGACTTCACGAAGCACTGGCTGGTTGTATCGCAGATGGACGATGGCTCGCCGCGCGTCGAGTTGCTCGCGCCGCCCGTTGACCTGAAAGGCGACTGGATCCGCCGCGACTTCGCGTTGCCTGCGGCGAGCCAGTCGTATGTAGACTCCATCGATAGCGAACGCGACGACACCGTGCTCGTTCACGTCGAACATTTCCTCACGCCGCCGTCGCTTTATTACGCCGATCTCGCCCAGCCGGAAAGCGAATGGCAGCTTCTCGCGCGCCTTCCGGCTCAATTCGATGCCACCGGTCTTATCGCCGAACGTCGTCACGCGACCTCATCCGATGGCGTCGAAATTCCCTACTGGCTGGTCGGCCGCGAAGCGAACGTAAAAGGTCAGAAAACCGCGCCCTGCCTGCTTTACGGCTACGGCGGTTTCGAAGTCGCGCTCGACCCGCATTACGACGCAACCACCGGCATCGCATGGCTCGAACGCGGCGGGTTGTACGCCGTTGCGAACATTCGTGGCGGTGGGGAGTTCGGCCCGGAATGGCATCAAGCGGCGCAGCGAGAGAAACGCCAGGTCGCCTTCGATGACTTCATCGCGGTTGCACAAGCGCTGGTGGCATCGGGCGTGACGACGTCGAAACAACTCGCCATACGTGGCGGCAGCAATGGCGGCTTGCTCACCGGCGTCATGCTGGTCCAGCGCCCGGAATTATTCGGCGCGGTGCTCTCGGAGGTGCCGCTGCTCGACATGGCGCGCTTTCATTTGCTGCTGCAAGGGGCCTCGTGGATCGACGAATACGGCGACCCCGACGATGCCGAAGACCTGCGCTTCCTGATGACCTATTCGCCTTATCAGCACGTGAAAGCCGATGCGGTTTATCCGCCGGCGCTGTTCACGTCATCGGCGACCGATGACCGCGTGCACCCCGGCCACGCCCGCAAGATGGCTGCTCGGATGCAGGCGCTGGGACATGACCGCGTGTGGTATCTGGAGAACCGCGACGGCGGTCACGGCGCGGGCGTGGAGGCCGAAAGCATCGCGCGGGTGGAAGCGACGGCCTTCACGTTTTTGCAGCGGATGGTAGGCGGCGAGTGATGGTTTGCTGAGCGGGTTTGCTGAGCGCGGGCTGAATACCTCACCCCGCGCGACTCGCCCTCACCGGCGTGCCATGCCAGCGCAATACCAGCGTACGCCCGACGAACGTCAACACGCCGGTCACCGCGATCACGATTCCCATGCCCTTCGGCGTGCCATCGTGCAGCATCCCCACCGCGAGACTCGCCAACGCGCCGAGCGCGAGCTGCACCGCACCGAACACCGCGGCCGCCGCGCCCGCGTTATGCGGATAGCGATGCATCAAATCCGTCGTGCAGTTCGCCGATAGCAGCCCCACCACGCCGACCACGAAGAACAAACAGCAGACGATCGGCCACAATCCGCCCAATCCGGTGATGCACACAAACGCCGTCGCCAGCGCCGCGATCACGCTGACAAACGATGCAATCGAGATCAGTTTCAGCGATCCGAGCGGCCCGACCAACCGCGTGTTCACGACGTTCCAGCCGATGATCCCGATGATGTTCAGCCCGAAGAAAAACCCGTAGTGCTGCGGTTTCACATGAAAGTAGTCGATATACACAAACGGTGTCGCGGTGATGTAGGCGAACATCGAAGCGAACGCCATCCCGCCGCATAACACGTGACCCCAGGTGACGGGATCGGTGAGTAGTCGGCCGTATGCGGCGAACGAGCGCCCGAGCGCCGAGCTCGCGCGTTTCTCGCGCGGCCAGGTTTCCGGCACGCGCAAATACGTGGTCACTGCGCAGAGCGTGCCGAACAGCGTCAACGTGACGAAGACCGCGCGCCAGCCGCCAAGCAGCAACAATTGCCCGCCGATCAACGGTGCGAGCAGCGGCCCGATCGACGTGACGATAGCGAGCATCGACAGCACACGCGCCGCGTCGGAAGGGGCGTGGGCATCGCGTGCAATCGCCCGTGCCAGCACCGACGCCGAACCCGCGCCGAGCGCTTGCAGAAAGCGCAAGCCGACCAGCGAATCGATGGAAAATGACAGCGCGCACCCGACGCTCGCGAGCGTGTAAAGCACGATTCCACCGAGCAGCACCGGCCGGCGGCCGTAGGCGTCGGATAGCGGACCGTACACGAGCATGCCGAGCGAAAAACCGAGCATGAAACTGGTCAGCGTGATCTGCGCAGCGGCCGCGGTCGTGCCGAACGCGGCGGCGAGAGACGGCAGGCTTGGCAGATACATGTCGATGGAAAGCGGACCGCACGCCGCCAGCGCGCCGAGCAACAGGATCAGTCGGCGATCGGCACGGCGCTTGATGATTTCGGGCATGAGAGGCGAAAAGGAACTTGAGGAAAAGGCGCAGTTTTCGGTACTGGCGAGTGGCGAAACGAACACGAAACGAGCGCGAAAAACCTCGAGGCGGCCACGTCCGGCGTGCAAACGAAGGGCTTAAACAAAGCCTTAAAACAGTGTGCATTGTACGCGCCCCGCTTTCATCGGCCGGGCTTCAGTGCTTTCGAATGCAGCGCCGGGCCCGAGCATCACAGACTCGATCCGGACGACTCCGGTACAATTTCATCTTGATTTCCTGCAGCCGCGCCGACCCGCCGGGCTGAATTTCCGGCGCTGATCAAGGCTTGTCGAAGCCAGCGCCCGCAGCCCTTCTCCGCAGAACCCGTCATCCAGCGCAGGTCCATTCATGTCCAGAAATGAAGCTCTCTTCGAACGCGCCCAGAAAACCATCCCCGGCGGCGTGAACTCGCCGGTGCGCGCCTTTCGCTCGGTCGGCGGCACGCCGCGGTTCATCGAACGTGCGCAAGGTCCGTATTTCTGGGACGCCGATGGCAAGCAGTACATCGACTACATCGGTTCCTGGGGCCCGATGATCCTCGGCCACGTCCATCCCGAAGTGCTCGACGCCGTGCAGCGCGTGCTCGTGAACGGGTTTTCGTTCGGTGCGCCGACCGAATCCGAGATCGAGATTGCGGAAGAGATCTGCAAGCTGGTCCCATCGATAGAACAGGTTCGTATGGTGTCCAGCGGCACGGAAGCGACCATGAGCGCGCTGCGCCTTGCGCGCGGGTTCACGAAGCGTGATCGGATCGTGAAGTTCGAGGGCTGTTATCACGGTCACGCGGACAGCCTGCTCGTGAAAGCGGGATCGGGTCTGCTGACGTTCGGCAACCCCACGTCGGCAGGCGTTCCCGCCGATATCGCCAAGCACACGACCGTGCTCGAATACAACAACGTCGAGCAGCTTAACGAAGCGTTTGCCGCGTTCGGTGCCGAAATCGCGTCGATTATCGTGGAGCCGGTGGCCGGCAACATGAACCTCGTGAAAGCCACGCCCGAGTTCCTGCAAGCACTGCGTGATCGCTGCGACGAGTACGGCTCCCTGCTGATTTTCGATGAAGTGATGTGCGGCTTTCGCGTGGCGCTCGGCGGCGCGCAGCAGGTCTACGGCATCAAGCCGGACCTGACGTGTCTCGGCAAAGTGATCGGCGGCGGCATGCCCGCGGCCGCATTCGGCGGGCATCGGGACATCATGGCGCATCTCGCGCCGCTCGGCGGCGTGTACCAGGCAGGGACGTTGTCGGGGAATCCGATCGCGGTCGCGGCCGGGCTGAAGACCTTGCAGCTCATCCAGGCGCCGGGCTTCTACGACACACTCACGAAGCAAACGCGCCGTCTCGCCGATGGCCTCTCATCGGTCGCAAAGGAAGCCAAGGTGCCCTTCTCGGCGGACGCCATCGGTGGCATGTTCGGCCTCTATTTCGCCGAGCGCACCCCGGCGAGCTTCGCTGAGGTCACGCAAGGCGACACAAGGCGTTTCAACGCGTTTTTCCACGCGATGCTCGACGCCGGCGTGTACTTCGCGCCATCGGCGTATGAAGCGGGATTCGTCTCGATCGCCCACGACGACGCCGTCATCGACGCGACGCTCGACGCCGCTCGCGGCGCCTTCGCCCGCCTCGCAGCCTAAAGAGATCGGAGATCGCCGCCATGTTCTCGCAGACCGATTTCTCGCACATGGAGCGCGCGCTGGCGCTGGCCGCGCGGGGCATGTACACGACGACGCCGAATCCGCGCGTCGGCTGCGTGCTGGTGAAGGATGGCGACGTGATTGGCGAAGGTTTCACGCAGCCGGCCGGCCAGGATCATGCCGAGATTCGCGCGTTGAAAGACGCACGGGCGCGTGGCCACGATCCGCGGGGCGCCACCGCCTACGTCACGCTTGAGCCGTGCAGCCATTTCGGCCGCACCCCGCCCTGCGTGCACGCGCTGATCGACGCGCGGGTCGCGAAGGTAATCGCTGCGATGGAGGATCCGAACCCGGCCGTATCGGGACGCGGATTGGCGATTCTCCGCGATGCGGGTATCGATGTGCGCTGCGGCCTTCTGGCCAACGAGGCGCACGAGATGAACATCGGCTTCGTGTCGCGCATGACGCGCCGCCGCCCGTGGGTGCGCATGAAGGTGGCGGCCACGCTGGATGGCCGCACGAGTTTGCCAAGCGGCGAGAGTCAATGGATCACTGGAGAAGCGGCCCGTGCCGACGGTCATGCATGGCGCGCGCGGGCGTGCGCGATCTTGACGGGCATTGGCACGGTGCGCGAGGACGATCCGCAACTTACCGTGCGCGCTGTTGAAACGCCGCGTCAGCCGCAACGCGTGCTGATCGACAGCCGTCTGGACGTGCCGCTTACTGCCAGGATCCTGGAAGGCGCACCGCCGTGGGTATTCTGCGGCGACCAACCCGACCCTGCAAAAGCCGAGGCGCTGCGTGAACGCGGCATTGAATTCACGCCGTTGACGAACGAACACGGCAAGGTCGATTTGCCAGCCATGCTGGGTATCCTCGCCGATCGCGGCATCAACGAATTGCATGTGGAAGCGGGCCACAAGCTCAATGGCTCGCTGCTGCGCGAGGGATGCGTCGACGAATTGCTGGTGTATCTCGCACCGAGTTTGCTGGGCAATGCGCCGGGCATGTTCGATTTCACACCGCCCGATACACTCGATGCCCGGGCGCATCTGCGGTTCCATCGGATCGACCGGCTGGGCGACGACCTGCGCATCCTGGCGCGCTTCGCAGTGGTGAAACCCGACGCGCCCACGGACGCAAAACCCCTCATCTAACGCTTACGCAAAAGCCAAGGAATCTCGACGATGTTCACAGGAATTGTCGCGGCGGTGGGCCGCATCGAAGCGGTTACGCCGTTGGGTTCAGCCACGGATGCCGATACCGGCGTACGCCTTTCGGTGGCGTCAGGCGGGTTGGATCTCGCGGACGTCGAGCTTGGCGACAGCATCTCCATTCAGGGCGCGTGCATGACCGTGATCGAGAAGTCGGCCACTTCTTTTGCCGTCGATGTCTCGCGCGAGAGCCTTAACAAGACGGCTGGCCTGTCCGAACCCGGCGATGTGAACCTGGAAAAGGCGCTGCGTGCGCATGACCGGCTGGGCGGGCATCTGGTGTCGGGGCACGTCGATGGTCTTGGTGAAGTGACGCATTTCGCCCCTGTTGGCGAGTCACATGAGCTGCGGATTCTCGCGTCACGCGATATCGGTAAATATCTGGCTTATAAAGGCTCGGTGACAGTGAACGGCGTGAGCCTGACGGTGAATACCGTGAATGACCGGCCCGATGGCTGCGAGTTTTCGATCAACCTGATTCCGCATACGGTGGAAGTGACGACGTTGCGGCATTTGAAGGCCGGCGCGAAGGTCAATCTGGAGATCGATCTGATCGCGCGGTACGTGGAACGGATTCTCAGCACGTCTCAAGACGGCTATAAGCCGTTGAAATGATTTGATTTTTGGCGGACTGGGCGTCTACCACCGTCTCGTTGAAACCCGCCACAGCTACGATTTTGTGACGGTATACCGCCGTTTTCTGCGTGAAGTATACCGTCACCCTTTTGGAAAAGACCCTCTTCGACGCGCCCAAACCGGCTGCCTGCCGCGCCGGTATTGGGTTCGGCGGTGATGTTCCGGAACTACGCCACCAGGTATATCGCGGCGTTTCGTTCGTGTTCCAGCCCTATCACTTGAGATTGAGCATAGTCAGGGGCCTCACGTAGGCTGTCGACCAAACGGAGATCGAAGGCCCTTGGTTGCCACGCAAGTCCCGTTTCAGGTATGCGGCTATCGCGGGCGGCCGCGTTGCGCTGGGCCGCCCCTGCCTGCGGTACTCCTGCTCGTGGCTGTCTCGCCCGACTTTCCATTCTTGGCTTCGAATCGAGCAATATGGTGCTCACGTGCCTCTTTTGCGAACGACAAAGAACGCTCGATACGCGATGTCAGAGTGCCCCATGACTCGTACTGCGGCGGGTAAAGCGTTTCCAAAGAGAACCGTTCAATGCAAACCAAGCCGAGTGTGAGACTCTTCTCGCTAAGGTGCAGGACTTGGTTGAAAATGTTCACAGGCAATTGCCCCTCACGTTCCCACCAGCCATCCACGAAGCTATCGAGGGCGTGAAGAGAGTCATAAAAGTTAATAAGCGCCGTTGCATCATCGCCTGACAAATCCCTGAACTGCGGCGCGTTGGGATACAAAACCGGCATTTCCGGTAGGAAGTCCTCCTGTAAGTCGTTCGGCTTTATCCCATTTTCAGCAGACACGCAAATGAAATTTGGAATGGCACGGCTGTGAATATAGAGAACTCGTTCGATGGTCCGATTCAGCTCCGCCGCAAGATACTTCCGTGCATCGACCTCGTTCCGCGCTTTTTCCTCAGATCTAGACCGTCGGGTGTTTAGTTCGTTTATCCAGGCACCTAGCAGGGAAGCACCCGCACCGAACAAGGCCCCGGAGATGATTGCGAGCTTCGTCGGAAGGGCGACCACGCCAATGGCAAAAAGCAATGCCGCCAGCCCTATGTGCGGATTCTTGCGAGCATAGTTCCAGGCTGGTCTTAAAAGTGGGCTTATCTCATCCATCGGTTTTCCAGTTGACCGGTTATCGAAACCACGAAAGCAGGCTATTGAATCCGGCTGGAAAAACAGGGGAGACGACGCTACCCATTACAAGTAATGGCCGTCACGCTTGCCTCAGCGTTGCCCACAATGCCATTCTCACATTGAAAGACTCAAGTCGAACGCCGTATCAGCCACCCGTCACACCACACACCGCAGCATAACCATGGATTACCGAGTCAGTTACGAGCACAGCCTGAAAAGCGATCCTGACGCATTCATCAGCCAGGTTCCCTCGCAGCTCGTAGACGCAATTCCCACCAACATCCCACGCGCGTTCTTGCCCGAGTACATCACGGAACTCGTCCTGAGCCGGTCGCCAACCATCGGCAAAATCCGGAACCTTCGGATTCTCTGAACGCCACGCGCCTCCAGCGGGCATGTGGAACGCTCGCAACTGCGAAATGCGCATTAGACCTAGGCCGGCCATGAAGCGACGTTCACATACGCCGTCGGCTGGACGTCCAAGTGTCGGGTCCGCTCCCCGTAACCGGCCATCCGATCCTCAAATGCGAATGCTCCTTCTCGGCCTCGTAGCATATCGAGCGCAACCGGCCAGCATCTGCCGCTCAGCTTAATCACGCCGCGGTCATTCGACCGGGGGGCACTCCAAACCCCGACCGATGCTCAGCGCGCGGATAAGGGCCTTTGCCCACGCCTATCAAAGGTCACCTCTAGATCAGCAGTATGGTGGGTTGCGAACGTTGGCGGCATCGAGTCGCTGGGCGGTCGCTACGGCTGGGATAAAGCGTCCCCCTCCAGCTTTACGCCCGAGCCTCCGGACGTCGTAGCAACAACAAGCGAATTGATAGAATAGTCTCAGCAAACACAGAAAAGAACGATTATGGCGCCCTTCTCGGTCAAACTCCTGCAGCCCTACAAATCGCTTGTTCAGTTCGATTGGAAAAACCTGCCAGACCTATGCGTCATTACGGGGACAAGTGGTACCGGGAAGTCACATCTACTCGAAATGATCGCCCGCCACTGCCAAGCCATCGGAGATAACGCGCAGCGTTCCGATCCTGTCGTCGTCGAGGCTTCGATATCGGGCGTTGAGACAGGTAGTGGGAAGGTGCTGTTCGTGCCCGCTGACCGGGCGACCGATTTCTCTGAAAATGTAACCCTAGCGGAGGTTGAAAAGCGGATCACACACTTGTATGACGTTCCGCTTAGTAAC
>NZ_AEJF01000186.1 GCF_001028175.1 Caballeronia mineralivorans PML1(12) | reverse complement strand
GTAACGGCTTGAACAGGGCCGCCTGGCGATCGCTACGGCCGCTATATGACGGGTTCAACGTTCCCTTTACAGAACGTCCGGATCGCAAAGATGTGAAACGTCCAAGTCTCGCCGAGTTTCGATCACGATTGACAGCTTCCGTGATTGCACACGGTTCGCTATCGGGCCGAAGTCCTAATTTGGCGATGCTCTTTTTCTCGCACGCGCTTTTACATGCGAATCTCGTGTGTTCTGGGAAGACTCCTCAGGAGGCGGATCAACTTCTCAATGAGCCACCTTGGGAGAGATTGGATAAGATCTTCAATGAGGCAGGGATTCACCTTCGTTGTGAAGCGCCTCTCTTGCGTGCCGCGAGCGTTTTTACTGAAGACAGAGACCATGTGCTGCGCTTCAAGGATTCGAGGACAGGACAGCTAGTTTCTCCGAACTCCTTGTCCTCCGGTGAGAAGGCGCTATGTGCGTTACTTTTCCTCGAATACTCGACTCAGCTTGGAGCTTCAAGATATGGTTTGATCTTGCTGGACGAGCCAGACGCGCACCTTCATCCCGACTTTGTCAAACGCTTTTTTAGAGTGTTAGTGTCGATTGCGGCTAATGGCTGTCGGATAGTACTGACGACGCATTCTCCGACGACGGTTGCCATAGCTCCCGAAGGTTCGCTCTATCTACTAACCGAACCGGGCATCGGTGCACCTCAGAAGGTTTCGCGCGCCGCGGCGCTGGCGGGTCTGCTAAGCGGAGTGCCAGCGCTCAGCGTCATTGCTGAGAACAATCGGCAGGTTTTTGTCGAAAGCCAGTACGACGCATCACTCTATGCGTCGCTCTACGCCATCCTGCGAAGCTACAGGCCGAAGGATGTAGACCTTGGCATTCGATCCGACGTGTCACTCTCGTTCGTAGCGTCAGGTAGTGGAGGGTCGGGAAGTTGCGATCAAGTGGTGACGGTGGTAGAAGCGCTCAAGAACAACCCGTTTGTTACCGGGCTTATCGACTGGGACAGGAAAGATAGGAAACTGGAAAGAGTCGAGATTGTCGGCCGAGGCGAACGTTACAGTATTGAAAACTTCGTGTTCGATCCGATCGTACTGGCTGCCTTCCTTCTTCATCTTCAATATGTGCCTGAAATTGCCGGTGTGAAGGCCTCTCGCACTTTCACTGACGCGAACCCTGAAACTCTTTCGGAGATAGCTGATGAGATTAGTGAGTTGCTGTTAGACGCTTTGAACAAAATGCAGACCCCGGCCGCGTCTGCCAGCAGGGAAGAGAAGGAGAAATTTGCCGCGTGTGTCCGCGAATGCGCTAAGGTGCTTCAGCTTGGAAACCAAGCTTATCTCGACAGCGGCGCCAGAGTAGAGGTAGGTTACTGCTCGGGGCTATCTGTCTCAATCCCTCAGTGGCTGCTACTTGTCCGCGGTCACGATTTGGAGGAGCTGGTGATTAACGCTTTTCCAATGCTCAGATCTTTTCACAAGCGTAGCAACGGACTGAAAACCTCCATAGTCGAAATAATCTTGGCACAGTACCCTGAGCTGATTCCGCTTGGTATCGCCAGAGCGTTGGCAGCACTACAGCACGGGGCTGGCGTTACAGGCGATGCGATGCCGACAAACGTAAGGTAAGGCCGCCGCGTATCGCGATTTCTTCCGTTCCGGAGAAGCTGTCGCTCAAACGTTTTTTCTCGACATTCAAATCACCCTCTAAACGACGATCGCGTGAGGTTATGCTCCCGCAAGCGCTCGAAGTTGTGACTCACGAACTCCTCCCCGAATAGTCAGTATGACGCGTCTTTCCGGAGCCTTCAGCAGTAAAGGTTTGTCCACCACGTCTAGCGCAGCCCTTGAATTTTCTCTGCGAGAACGCTGAACGCGTCTGACTCAGGTTCCTCTTCGTGATCGACCGATAACGCAAAGGGAAACCTGACCAAGAAAATCATCTGCTCAAACTGGTCAGACACAATGACCGACTCGATGGCTTCTTCGGACGGGTGCCAAACGCCAGGTGCCACACGTCGAAATTTTCGTGCATCTAACGCCTTGCTTCTAATTTGCTCGACAACGCCTGCAGGAAGCATCTCTCCTGGCGGCTTGTAGGCCCCAATGCGCCTTGCTGCCTGACTGCAATAAGTCCAGCAAATGAATTCATCATGGTCAGCAACAACAAGCATTGCGGCTTCTGTCGTGAACTCAAGCCACTTCAATGCCGTGGCCGTTAAGGACGTTTCATAGCGTTTAGCGCAGTGACCTAGCAGTTCAAATGACAGTTCATACCCGACTACCTGTGCTTCGAAATCATTCCTCGGCATGAGCAAGTACGACGCAAAAGTATTGGCTTGCGCCTCTATACGCCGTGACTCAGGACTGTCGTACTCGATCATCTGTAGCTGCCCGCATTGAAACGTGTCGCGCTGTTGTCGATGTAGCAGAAAGTGTCCGAGTTCATGCGCGATCGTGAAATTGATCCGTCCCGGCACAGTTACAGTTTCGTCATACGAGATGCACCAGTCTTGCTTTCTCTGGCGTTTCGACAGCATGCCGTCGATCCCGGAGATTCCATGCGGCATCACGCTTCCTACTGGCTCAGGGAACCTAGCCTTCGTGACCTCAAGCGCGATTTCCTTCACTCTAACTGGAAAAGTTTGGCCACTGGAAGTCCATAGCTTCGCCAGTTGGATGCCCCAGCCGATCGGTGATGTCGGGTCACTCATCGTCAATTGCCTTCAAAAATCTTTCCAATTGAGCCCGTTTCGTCGCGTCGAGTTGCGACACACGTCTAAAGAAGACTTGGTCTGCGTCAGCGCTTGAGGGGTCCCGTTTCTCGTCGTCTAGTAGGAATTCGACAGTGACGCCAAACACTTCCGCAATCCGAGCAATCTTCTCCGCGGACGGCCGCACCATGGGTCGGTTCTCCAACTCCCAGATGTAACTCTTACTTGACCCTGTCTTTTCTGCAAGTTGATCCAACGTCAGCTTCAGTAGCTTTCTTTGCGCTCGAATTTTTTCGCCAATAACAGTTGCCACGATCTATCTCCGGACTTCAGAAGTTCAGAGTAAGCGCATCTTTTGTGCTTGACAAGAGGGTTCTATAGTCAGATACTAAAAGTGCGCCTACACCGAACTTTTAACCACTGGCGCACTTCATAAGGACTTTAAGTATGGCAACGACCATTAAATGTACCGCGCGTCGGATGGCAAGCGGCGCAGCACACGAGCACATCAGCCATCTCTGGTGGGATCGCGTCGAGCAATCGGGTAAGGTGCTCGAAAGCGGTGTTTGCACCCGGGAGGAGATGGTGGCTTACATCGAGAAGAACGGGAACGCCTCGGTGTGGTGCCCTGACCGGAATCCTCAACTTCAGGGGGCTTG
Organism: Caballeronia mineralivorans PML1(12); assembly: GCF_001028175.1. Taxonomy (GTDB): domain Bacteria; phylum Pseudomonadota; class Gammaproteobacteria; order Burkholderiales; family Burkholderiaceae; genus Caballeronia; species Caballeronia mineralivorans. The sequence goes on along the minus strand of NZ_AEJF01000186.1, from coordinate 27,498 downwards.
GGTTCATGTCCACAGCAACGGGCGCATCAAGTATGTCCAGACGGTCGCCGACGGTCGCAAGACCGACAACTTGCTTTCCCTGCCTCAGAAATGAGGCTGCACCGACCCACCTATGAAAACGCCGATGCTGCACCGCGCATCGGCGTTTTTTTCTTACTGCGCTTCGCCTATCACGCGGATGTGCTCGCTCCCACGTAGATCTGTGACGAAGCCAAACGTGGTGTCGTTGTGTCGACGCTCACAAGTGCCCAGAAAAATTTGGATTGACCTGTGAAATGTTCGGTTTCGAGCGACAGGGAGACCGAATGCAATTGACGGTGGGCAGTCCTCGCTCGCAAAGGCCTGTTCAGGGCCAGTTTTTGGACACACTCGGCACCAGGCGTCAATGCCGTCTCGCGAGTGGAGACGACGTACGTTGGTACGCAAACTGTGCAACGAGGGGCTTTGTTAAGCCTTCGTACCCCAAGGCGTGCTAGCGCTCATGGGCTTCGCGGCGCTTGGCCAGATCTTTGAGAGATCCGACGCTTTCATTCGATAGCCGTCGACATAAACTCGGCGTTCGACCGACGATTCGTAGGTAGCAACGAGACGCTGTCCAGTGCTTTCGTCGAGCTCGTGTTGCTCAGCCGTGATATCGAAGACTTTCCGGTGCCGTGTTCCAAACTTGTCTTTGTAGTCGACTACTGCGAAGTAAAGCATATACGTATTCAGATTTTTTCCGTCGGAATTCGCGAACGCTTCGACTCTGTCATTGAACGCCTTCTCGTCGATTGTCAGCGTCTTAAATAGTTTGCCTTTGTACTGACCAGGAAATTCCTCGAACGGTTCAAATGCGTCGACTACAGGAATATAGACGTTGTGGAGTGGCGGTTGGTATTGAGGCTCCGGTTTGCGTAAATCAATCAAATGCAGCTCGCCAACGTAGAGAAAGGCGATGGGTCGTACGGCAAGTTCGGACAGCTCCTCGCCATCATTTTCCACGCTGAACTCGGCGTGATTCGGTTCCGAAGATGGGCGCTTCAACTGCACTTTTAGGAATGGTTGCCCTACTCTCTCCGTGGATTCGACTTCCGAAGAACGACGTTTATCTAACTCCAATATGCATTGAACATACGTTTGGTATGTCTGCTGGTCACCAGTTGAAAGTCCTTTCGTTATCGCTTCGACACGAATTTCAGAAGCTCTCTGGGACGATAGCGTTCCGCCATGTTTATCTTTTTCGGATGCGAGGTTAAGGCCAACGCGATCGTCAATGCCAAGCCCTCCGCAACGGGCGACGTCTTTCATCTCTGCGTCCTTCTCTACCACATTCATTGTCGGTGTCGGTGGCGGTACGTAGTAAATGAATCCGACAGCTCCTATGACTACAACACCCATAGCGAAAAAAATTCCCTTTTTCACGTTTTCTCCGTTTTCATTGCACTCCACTGTTAACGGTATAAAACTTTGGGACTTTAGTCAGCCGGCCCTATCTGGCCGAACCCGAACCACGCGTCACGTGAACGGGGTTGACGAGAGCCATCCGGCGCAGGGTTTAGTGGATAGCCACACCCTGCCCTCGTCCCTTTTATATTCGGAGCGCTTATTCATCCCCGCTTACCAGCATCTAGCGACAGACCGCGCCGCGTGACGGTATACCAGCCGCTTGTCGGCATAGCTGCCTTGCGGAACAATGCTGTCCCGACCGAATCACAATCGCGCGATATGTGGAGCGGATTCTGTCGACGTCGCATGATAGCCAGCAGGGCGCACGCTGATCGAGGACGTGGTTTCGCGGCGAGTGCAGAGCAATGTCGCCGAACCTAGTGTTGCCACACGACTGCCTCCCAGTGTCCTTGTGAAGGGATAACCAAGATGGACACCGCCTGCTCGTCCTTCAAGCTGTAGTCGCAACGTATGTCGTTCGCGGGCACGTATGCAGGCGACGATCGTGCGTGTGCGCTGCCGATATCCAGGCAAGAGCAACCGTCGCGCGAGCGTGGCGTGGTTCATCTGCGTGCCGCCGGGACGCTCGCCCGGGTGCCCATCGGGTCCATGCGCCGCAATGGCGTGATCAGGCAAGTGACCGTCGTGATGTGTCATCGCCTTATGCAGTTCATAGCGGCGAGCAAGAAACCGGTGGCGATGATCGCCGTGGGCGCCGCCAGAATATTTAGCGAAATCACTAAACACCACACAGCCGCCGCGCTATCAGTTGCACCGCAACTAGCGTTGTCATTCCAATGGCCACTGACACCGCTCGCGCCTATACTGCCGACAGCCGATTGCCGTCGCCATGGAGCGTGTAAAACAAGTCGGGCGTCGCAAGTCGGACTCAACTGGAGGAAGACAAAATGAAGCGTTTCGTTTCCCGCTGTATGGTTGCCGCCTCAACAATCATCCTTTTTTCCCTGTCTGGACTTGCGCAGGCGGATGCCGCCCATCCGGTGGTTGCACTCCTTCCCGGTGTGGTTGATCCGTTCTACTTCACAATGCATCGCGGCGCGGAACGAGCCGCCAAGGAAGAGAAAGTCGAGTTGCTGTTCCAGGTTCCCAAAGCGTGGAACACCAGTGAGCAAGTGCCGATCCTCAAGGCGTTTATCGCCAAACATCCTGACGTACTGCTGATTTCGCCAGTCGATAAGCAACAGCTGATTGGACCGCTGAAGGAAGCCGTCGAGGCCGGCATCAAGGTCATTACCGTCGACACCTACATCGGCGATGGACATTATCAGACGGGCAAGGGCGATGCAGACTTCCCGCTTTCTTATATTGCTTCGGACAATCTCGAAGGCGGCCGAGTCGCGGCACGCGCGCTTGCCAAAGCCATCGGCGACAAGGGCACGGTCTATTGCGAGAACAACAAGCCGGGCATATCGAGCACCGACGCGCGTGCTGAAGGCTTCATGGAGGAGATGAAGAAGCACCCGAACATCACCGTGCTGCAAACGCTGTACAACGAGGACGACGCCAACCAGGCCGCTGCTCACGTAGCTGCGGTATTGGCGCGCAATCCGAATCTCGCCGGCGTGTTCGGCGCCAACACCTTCTCCGGCAGCGGCGCGGCCCAAGGCGTCAAGGCGGCGGGCAAACAAGGCGTCGTCAAGGTGGTCGTATTCGATGCGGTGCCAGGCATCGACAAGCAAATTAAGAGCGGCCTGGTCGATATCGCGATTGCACAGCGCCCGGACGAAATAGGCTACTACGGCGTCAAGTACGCCGCCGACGTCATTCACGGCAAGAAGATCCCCACCCTCAAGAGCACGGGTTTCGAGGTTCTCGATAAAAACAATATCGACAAGCCCGACATGCAGCAATACATCTATTCGAACTAGCCAAAGCAGGCCGGCTGAAGTCATAGATCGGCCCCACCGCGTGCGCTGCCGCGCACGCAGGTTTTGCTCCTGATAAACGCGGAAGACTCCATGGATAACTCGCGTCTCGACAAGATCGCGCTGATTACCAAACTATGGCCGTGGCTGTTCCTGGCCGCCCTGCTCGTCTTTTTCGAGGTGTACGCGCAGATCTCGGCTCATCGGTCGTTTCTTTTTAACGCCTACAACTTGCAATCGATTGGTCTTGCCGCCGCCGCTCCGCTGCTGCTGGCCATCGGCCAGACCTTCGTGATCATCACGGCCGGTATCGACCTGTCCGCGGGTTTCGTGATGGGACTAGCGGCCGTCTGTGTCGCACAGTTCACGCTGTTCGGCAGCGGCTCGCCGTGGATCCTGATCGTGTCCATCCCACTCACCATCGTGGTCTGCCTGATTCCCGGGTTAGTCAATGGCGTGCTGATCGCGTGGCTTGGCGTGCCAGCCTTTATCGGCACGCTCGGCATGTACGGCGTTGCGCGGGGTGCAGGCTTTCTCGCGGCCGGCAGCGGCATGACTGTCTCAGTGGACAACGCCGGTCTTGCCTGGCTCGGCGCCGGCTGGACGCCGGTGGTGCTGACTGGGGTGCTGCTAGTGATCATGCATCTCCTGCTCTCGAAGACACGCTTTGGTCAATACACCTATGCGATCGGCGGCAACCCCCAGTCAGCGATGCGAGCCGGCATCAACGTCAAACGCCACCTGCTCGTGGTGTATCTGATCGCCGCCGCGTTCGCCGCGGTCGGCGGGATCATCTATACGGCGCGTTTCGCCGCGGGGGCCGCCAACGCCGGCGAGCCGATGCTGCTCGATTCGATCGCCGCTGTGGTGATCGGTGGCGCGAGCCTGTTCGGCGGGACCGGCAATGTCGTCGGGACGCTGATCGGCGCGCTGATCATCGCTGTGATCCAGTTCGGACTGGTGTTCGTCGACGTCAACGCGTTCTGGCAATTCATCGTGGTGGGCATCGTCATCATCCTGTCGGTACTGATCGATCAATACAAGGACCGTCTCGGAGGCGCCCAATGATCACGCCGATCCTGGAGGTGCGCGACGTCTCAATCCGCTTTGGCGGCGTGGAGGCGCTCAAGCACGTGTCGTTGCAGTTGCTGCCGGGCGAAGTGCTGGCGCTCGCCGGCGACAACGGTGCGGGCAAGTCGACGTTGATCAAGATCATTTCAGGCGTCTACCGGGCCGACCAGGGTGAACTGCTGTTCGACGGCGCGCCGTTGCAATTGCGCGATCCGCAGGACGCGCGCGCCCAGGGGATCGAGACGATCTACCAGGACCTCGCGCTGGCCGACAACCTGGACGTTGGCAGCAATATCTTCCTGGGACGAGAACCGACACGCCGGCAACTCGGCTTCCAGGTCATCGACCGGCCCCGCATGGCGCAGGTCGCGCGCGAGGTGCTGAAGCGCCTCGACATCGTGATTCCCGAGCGCAAGCTCGGTGGTCCGGTGAAGATGCTCTCAGGCGGACAGCGGCAGGCCATTGCAATTGGCCGGGCCATTTACTGGAACGCCCGGGTGCTCGTCATGGATGAGCCCACCGCCGCGCTGGGCGTGCCCGAGCAGCGCAAGGTAATGGAGTTGATTACGGTGTTGAAGGCCCAGGGCGTCTCCGTACTCCTGATCTCGCACAACCTGCACGACATCTTCGCAATCGCCGATCGGATTGTCGTGCTGCGGCGCGGCGAGGTGGCCGGCGAGCGGCAGGTCCAGCAAACCAGTGGCGATGAAATCGTGCACCTGATGGTCGGCGATACCTACGTGAGCCCCGAATAGGCGCGATATCCGCAAGCAGAAGTCACCGATGCCCCGTATGTGGAGCGGATTCTATCGACAGGGTCGCCTATCGGACGCTCGTAACTCGTTGAGCCGTGCCGAGTTTGGGTTTAATCGTCGCCGACTTACTCGGCGATCCGCTGCCGGAACCACTCCCTGAGCGCAGCTTCTTCTAGCGCGCCAGCAGCAACCATTTCCATGGTCCTGACCGCGTCAGCGGGCTCAAACTTCAACCGATAGCCGTTGTCAGCGAGAAAGAGACGCGCAACGACCCAGGCGGTGCGCTTGTTGCCGTCCGCGAAACCATGATTCCGAGCCAGTCCGTAGGCACACGCGGCGGCCAGCGCCGCTGCGTCCGCATTTGCATACACGTCGAGGTTCTGGGGCCGCGCCAGTGCAGACTCCACTGTCCCCTTGTCACGAACGCCATCGAGCCCGCCATGCTCGGCAAGCTGGCGGTCATGCACGGCATAGGTCAGATCCGGGCGAACCCACCGCCATGCCGTCATTTGGCCAACGCGCGCAGGATATTGCGATCATCGTGCATGATCTCTTCTGCAAGTTTCATTTGGCGTTCAAAATCCGGGTTGTACGGCGTAATCCGATAGCCACCTTCAGGTGCCTCGGTCAGATACACCGTATCGCCCTTCTGTACCTTGAGCCGTGCCATCGCTTCCTTGGTAAGAATGAAGCCGGCCGAAGCCCCGACTGTTGTGACCTTGAATGTGAGCATGACACCCTCCGTTCTATATAATATCTATTATATAGAACCCAATCGCGAAAAGGACACGGGGTAAATGGCTTGCCCCAATTTCCGCGCCCTGCTCGATTTTTCGCTCGGCAACATTGACGACAACCATGCGATGCAAGCGCTGGGTATCGATAACGACGAGGATCTGTTCCTCCTCATGGCGCAGGCTCACCTGCCCATGCCGCGGTTGCCCGAGTCAAATTTGAGCCGTATGGCTGACGACTTGACCGCGTTGCGCAAGTAACGGATCAGATCGAGCGCAACGCATTTCTCGCAGATCCGCTTCTCCCCCGACTAAGCGACCAAGGCGCGACCTACCGCCTGTTGATCCGCCAATACCCGGCCGGATGGCCAACGCCAGCCCAAAACCGGCAAATCCAGCGACTTGCCATCAGCGGTGGCGTAAAATACGCCCTTTCCCGAACCGAACGACCACCGCAATGACGCTCGCCTCCACCCCAGAGATCATCGCCGAGCTGAAAGCCGGCCGGATGGTGATCCTCGTCGACGAAGAAGACCGCGAAAACGAGGGCGATCTCGTCATCGCCGCCGACTTCGTGACGCCGGAAGCGATCAATTTCATGGCGCGCTACGGCCGTGGACTGATCTGCCTCACGCTCACGCCGGACCGTTGCCGCCAGTTGAACCTGCCGCTGATGACGCAGCGAAACGGCACGCAGTACGGCACGGCATTCACGATCAGCATCGAGGCCGCCGAGGGCGTGACCACCGGCATCTCGGCTGCGGACCGTGCCCGCACCATTCAGGCGGCCGTTGCGCACGACGCGAAAGCCGAGCATATCGTCCAGCCAGGCCACGTCTTTCCGATCATGGCGCAACCGGGCGGCGTGCTGGTGCGCGCAGGACACACGGAAGCGGGCTGCGATCTCACCGCCATGGCGGGTTTGACGCCGGCGTCGGTGATCTGCGAAGTGATTCGCGACGACGGCGAAATGGCGCGGCTGCCCGATCTAATCGAATTCGCCGAACTGCACGGCATCAAGATCGGTACGATCGCCGACCTGATTCACTACCGCTCGCGCACGGAATCGATCGTCGAGCGCGTCGCCGAACGCACCATGCAGACGGCGCATGGCGCGTTTCGCGCCGTGCTGTATCGCGACCAGCCGAGCGGTTCGCCGCATATCGCGCTGGTGCGCGGGCAACCGTCGCCGGAACGCGAAACGCCGGTGCGCGTGCATGAACCGCTGTCGGTGCTGGATCTGCTCGAAGTGGACTCGTCCACGCACTCCTGGACGCTCGACGCCGCCATGAAGGAAATCGCCTCGCGCGATCTGGGTGCGATCGTGTTGCTCAATTGCGGCGATACGAAAGAACATCTCGTCGATGTATTCCAGGCGTTCGACCGCAAGGACAAAGCGGCCGAGCTCAAGCGCCGACCGGTCGATTTCAAGACCTACGGCATCGGTGCCCAGATCCTGCGTGAACTGGGCGTGGGCAAGATGCAAGTGCTGTCGAACCCCCGCAAGCTCGGCAGCATGTCGGGTTACGGCCTCGAAGTAACGGGGTTCATTCCGATGCCGGGCTGCCCCGCCACGACCTCTACGGAGTCGGCCGATCCCGCTTCCATCGCCCATTTGCGCTCGGTCTGACCGGCGCTCACCACCACACCGCACCACACTGAAAACGGATAAATAATGGAAATCGGACAATATCAACCGAACCTCGACGGCGACGGACTGCGCATCGGCATCGTGCAATCTCGCTTCAATGAACCGGTCTGCAACGGCCTCGTGGACGCCTGCACCGAAGAACTCGAACGGCTCGGCGTGATCGGTGAAGACGTGCTGCTCGTCACCGTGCCGGGCGCACTCGAAATTCCGCTGGCGCTGCAAAAGCTGGCCGAGTCGGGTCAATTCGATGCACTGATCGCACTCGGCGCGGTAATTCGCGGCGAGACGTACCACTTCGAGCTGGTATCGAATGAAAGCGGCGCGGGCATTTCCCGTATCGCGCTCGACTTCGGCACGCCGGTCGCAAATGCCGTGCTGACCACCGAAAACGACGAGCAAGCCGTTGCCCGCATGACGGAAAAAGGCCGCGACGCAGCACGCGTGGCCGTGGAAATGGCGAACTTGTCGGTCGCGCTCGAACAGCTCGGCGGCGACGATGAAGACGAAGACGACGAGGACCGCGCATGAAAAGCGCTCGACGACGCTCGCGCGAACTCGCGACACAAGGGCTTTATCAATGGTTGCTGTCGGGCTCGCCCGGCGGCGAGATCGACGCGCAGTTGCGCGGTGCGCAAGGCTTCGATAAAGCCGACCAGGAGCATCTGGACGCGATCCTGCACGGCGTGATCAAGGAAGCGGACACCATTTCCGCCGAGTTGCAACCCTGCCTCGACCGCCCGCTCGACCAGCTTTCGCCGGTCGAACGCGCGGTGCTGATGGTCGCTGCCTTCGAGTTCAAGCATCACCTGGACATTCCGTATCGCGTGGTCATTAACGAAGCGGTTGAACTGACGAAGACGTTCGGCGGCTCCGATGGTTATAAGTATGTGAACGGCGTGCTGGATAAACTCGCCGTTCAATTGCGGCCGACGGAAGCGCAAAGCCGCGGGCAACGCAGCTGATCGACTATGAACTTCGCTAAAGAGCCGCTCGACGCCGCTATCCGGTACGCAGCACGCGTCGACGCTATCGAGCCGTTCTACGTGATGGAACTGGCGAAAGAAGCGCAGGCGCTCGAGCGCGCCGGGCGCAACATCATCCACATGGGTATTGGCGAACCGGATTTCACGGCGCCGGAACCGGTGATCGCAGCCGCTACTGATGCCCTGCGCCGCGGCGTCACGCAATACACGAACGCGCTTGGGTTGACCTCGTTGCGCGAGGCGATTTCCGGCCACTATCGAGACACATTCGGGCTCGATATCGATCCGGCACGCATCGTGGTGACGGCGGGCGCATCGGCGGCGTTGCTGCTGGCGTGCACCGCGCTGGTCGATCGCGACGACGAAGTGCTGATGCCCGACCCGTGTTATCCGTGTAACCGCCATTTCGTCGCCGCCACCGACGGCCGTCCGGTCCTGATACCAAGCGGTCCGGCCGAGCGGTTCCAGTTGACGGCCGCCCAGGTCGAAGCGCACTGGACGCCCGCTACGCGCGGCGTGCTGCTTGCCTCACCGTCCAATCCGACCGGCACGTCCATCGAACCGGACGAACTGGCGAAAATTGTCGATGTAGTGCGCACGCACGGCGGTTTTACGATCGTCGACGAGATTTATCAGGGCTTGAGCTACGACGCGAAGCCAGTGTCGGCGCTGTCGCTGGGCGACGACGTGGTCACCGTGAACAGTTTCTCGAAGTACTTCAACATGACCGGCTGGCGGCTCGGCTGGCTCGTCGTCCCGCCCGCGATGGTCGCCACGATGGAGAAACTCTCGCAGAACCTCTTCATCTGCGCGTCGGCGCTCGCGCAACATGCGGCACTGGCGTGTTTTGAGCCGGCTACGCTTGCGATTTACGAATCGCGACGCCTGGAATTCGGGCGCAGGCGGGATTTCATCGTACCGGCGCTGCGTTCGCTCGGTTTTGAAGTGCCGGTCGTGCCGGATGGTGCGTTCTATGTTTACGCCGATACGCGGCACGTCGCGCATCCTGCTGCCGGCAATAGCAGCGCGCTAACCCGCTCGATGCTGCATGACGCTGGCGTCGTGCTGGTGCCCGGCAACGATTTCGGCTTCCATGCGCCACAGGACTATATCCGGCTGTCTTATGCAACCGCGTACTCGCAGCTTGAAGAGGCCGTGCAGCGGCTGGGAACGCTGTTTGGAGTTTGAGCAGCAGGCCACGATCTCAGGAAAGTAGAAACTAAAAGGCCGTTCCAACGTGAGTTGGAACGGCCTTTTATCTTGCACGGCCTGCAATCGACAGCCCGAGCGCCCTACTTCGTCATCAAATCAAGCACCAAACTCCGCCGCCGAGGCTACGTGCTTCGCTTGCGCGTCGGCATCGGCCGTGTCGTTATGGTCGCTGGCTTGCGGCGCGGACGACTTGGTAGCCGGTGCGGTAATCGGCGGGGCGCCGTCGAGCGTTGCATGCACACGCTTTTCGCCCGATCCCGAGCTCGACGACGGGGAAACCGACGCCACCACCTGCTTGGGCGCAGGCTGTACCGGCGCTTGCGGCGTGTTGATCGGCACATTGCGGCCGCGCGCTACGTCACGCAGGCGTGCACGTTCGGCCAGCACCTTCGCGCCGTAACCGCCGTCGTCCGGTGCCGTCGAACCCACATAGAAGCGCAATCCGCCTGCCACCGAACCGCCACGCGCGATGCAATCCTTCAGCACCAGCGCACCGACCTTGATGTTCGCGAGCGGCTCAAGCGCCGCGTGCGAGCCGCCAAAGTACTGGAATTTGTCGGAGTGAACCTTTGACATCACCTGCATCAATCCTTGCGCACCAACCCCGCTTTCAGCATACGGATTGAAACCCGACTCGATCGCCATGACGGACAGCAGCAACAGCGGATCGAGGCCGACTTCACGGCCGGTATCGAAGGCGGCTCTCACCAGTTCGCTGACCGGCTCCTGCGCCACGTGATAACGCCGCGAGATGAAGTTCGCCACCAGGTTTTGCTCACGATCCGACACGAGCACACGATCGTCGCGTGCATCGGCGACTACGCGCTGCGAGGAAATCGCGCTGGCGAGCGTCGAAACAGTCGGTAACGTGCGGGGATCGAGTCCATTCGGCGACACGGCGAGACTCAGCCCGCCGGTCAGCTTGCGGGTGCTGTCGTCGTCGCTGGCAGCGGCGCCGAGCGACGTCGTTTCGCCGTTGCGCAGCTCCTCTTCACGCCGATGACCGATCGCGAAGGGTGGCAGGGGTTGACCGGAGAGCAACCGGGCCGGGCCGGCTTGTACCGCAGCCGACACGAGGGGCATGAGTTTGGCGGCGAAGGAGCCGCGCCAGGCTGGAAGCAGCCAGAGTGCCAGCGCGGTAGCAACGGCCGCGCAACCCACCAGACAGAAAACCGTGAGACTCATGTGTTTGGCGCGACGCAGCACTGCGCGCAGATAAGGCGCCAGGCGAGCGTCGGGACGCCACGACAACCAAGCATTCATTGGATAGATCTCCCAAATTGCATGATTTCCGCAGATGAAAAACCTCAAAAACCGGTCCACCACGCAGAAATCGACACCGCCAGCTCTGGGTTAGCCACGAGCGGTATCGGGAAAACGGCACAAACCGTTGGGGGAACCTGACCGGAACATTTCGTTTCCGGGTGCGCGCGGCACGAAAGACATGCCGGGGCGCGCACACAGGTCACCACGCGAAAAACCGGCGAAGAAGAGCGCCGGCAAGAAAACCAAAGCCTCGATTCACCGGACTAATCCCGGTGCAGGTGACGCGTCGCGTCGTTTCAAAAGACCTGCGGCAGTGGTAAAAAGTTTCAATTGGTGTTGTCAATGCCAAAGGATTCTAGCAGGCTCAAATGATCCGTCAATGCTGGTAATTGTAAAAGCTATGACTTCTGGTAATTATGAACACTGTTCAGGAGGGCAAGAGCGGCCTGCCAAGCCGCTTTCCAGCGGAAACATCCGAATTGTGCCGATGTGTACTATGACGCACCGACATCCACGCAGGTAAAATCGACAATCGCCCGCGCGCGCAGGTTCTTCATTAGGTGCTTAAGCCGTAACATCAGCCGTCGCTTCTGCCGTCCTCTGCCGCAGACCGCGCGTCCCCGCAGGCCTCCCTTCCCTTTAGCCGATGAAATACAAAGACCTGCGCGACTTCACCACGCGCCTCGAAACGCTCGGCGAATTGCGCCGCATCAGTCAGCCGGTTTCCCCCGTTCTCGAAATGACCGAACTCTGCGACCGCGTGCTGCGTTCGGGCGGTCCTGCCTTGCTTTTCCAGGCGCCAACGGGACACTCCATGCCCGTGCTGGCCAACCTGTTCGGTACGCCGAGGCGCGTGGCGCTCGGAATGGGTATCGAGACGGAGGCTCAGGCGGCGGCCGATCCCAGTCTTCTCAGCGATAAAGCCGCGCTCGAGTCGCTGCGTGATGTCGGCCGGTTGCTGTCGGCGCTCAAGGAGCCCGAGCCGCCGAGGGGGCTGAAGGACGCCGGCAAGTTGCTGTCGCTGGCTAAGGCTGTCTGGGACATGGCGCCGAAAACCGTCAGTTCGCCGCCCTGCCAGGAAATCGTGTGGGAAGGCACGGATGTCGATCTTGCGCGTCTGCCGATCCAGACGTGCTGGCCCGGAGATGCCGGTCCGCTCATCACATGGGGACTCACGGTCACGCGCGGCCCGAACAAGACGCGGCAGAATCTCGGTATCTATCGGCAGCAACTGATCGGGCACAACAAACTGATCATGCGCTGGCTCGCGCACAGAGGCGGCGCGCTCGATTTCAGGGAGTTCGCGCTGGCCAATCCGGGCAAGCCGTATCCGGTAGCCGTGGTGCTCGGCGCCGATCCGGCAACCATTCTTGGCGCTGTGACGCCGGTGCCGGATTCGCTTTCCGAGTATCAATTTGCGGGTTTGTTACGCGGCGCGAAGACCGAATTGGCGAAGTGCCTCACGCCGGGTGTCGATACGTTGCAGGTTCCGGCCCGTGCCGAGATCGTGCTCGAAGGTTTCATTTATCCGCAGGACGGCCCTGTTCCGGCGGCGCCTGACGGCGCTCCGCCCCGGCCATCGAAGACTGCGTCGGCGAAATACGAGCACGCGCTTGAGGGTCCATATGGCGACCACACAGGCTATTACAACGAACAAGAGTGGTTCCCGGTCTTCACGGTCGAAAAGATCACCATGCGCCGCGACGCGCTCTATCACTCTACGTATACAGGCAAACCTCCCGACGAACCGGCCGTGCTCGGCGTCGCGCTCAACGAAGTGTTCGTGCCGCTGTTGCAAAAGCAGTTCACCGAGATCACTGACTTCTATTTGCCGCCCGAAGGTTGCAGCTACCGGATGGCGATCGTGCAGATCAAGAAGAGTTATCCGGGTCACGCGAAGCGCGTGATGTTCGGCGTGTGGAGCTTCCTGCGACAGTTCATGTATACGAAGTTCATCGTCGTAGTGGACGACGACGTGAACATCCGCGACTGGAAGGAGGTGATCTGGGCGATCACCACGCGCATCGATCCGTCGCGCGATACGGTGCTCGTCGATAACACGCCCATTGACTATCTCGATTTCGCGTCGCCGAAGGCGGGGTTGGGATCGAAGATGGGACTCGACGCCACCAACAAATGGCCCGGCGAAACGGAGCGCGAATGGGGCCGGCCGATCGTGATGGACGACGCGGTGAAACGCCGCGTGGATGCGTTGTGGGACGAAATCGGCTTTTCGGGAGGGACGCGCTCATGAATGTCGCGGCGACGGTTTATCGAGGGGATCTGGTTGAAAACACGCATGCCGCGCATGTGGCGGTTGTCGATGCCGAAGGCCGGTTGTTATACGCGTTCGGCGATCCGGCGCGTTTGACGCTCGCACGCTCCGCGGCGAAACCGGCGCAAGCGGTCGCTGTGCTGGAAACGGGCGCGCTGGAACGTTTCGGTTTCGACGACGCCGATCTCGCGCTGATGTGCGCATCGCACAGCAGCGAGCCGCGCCACATCGAGCGTACGCGCGCGATGCTGGCCAAGGCGCAAGTCACCGAAGCCGATCTCCGATGCGGCGGCCACGCGCCTTTGTCGGACGCGGTCTGGAAGGAATGGATCAAGCGCGATTTCACGCCGAGCGGCGTATGCAGCAATTGCTCCGGAAAACACGCAGGCATGCTGGCGGGTGCGCAGGCGCTGGGCGCGACGGTTATCGACTATCACTTGCCTGAGCATGCGCTGCAAGTTCGGGTCAAACGGACCGTTGCCGAGCTCTGCGATCTGCCGGACAACGGCGTGCAATGGGCGATCGACGGCTGCAATCTGCCCACGCCCGCCTTTGCGCTGGATCGGCTCGCGCGGCTCTTTGTGAAACTGGCGGATGCTGGAGCCGGCGTTGAAACCACGCCGCGCTCAAAAGCCCTCGGCCGGATCTATCGCGCGATGACGACGTACCCAGAACTCGTCGCGGGCGAAGGCCGGTTCTGTACCACGTTGATGCGCGCCTTCGATGGCGAACTCGTCGGCAAAGTGGGCGCCGATGCGAGTTATGCGATCGGCGTGCGTGATACTGGCACACCCACCGGCACGCTCACCGGCACGCACGGGGCGCTCGGCATCGCGGTCAAGGTGGAAGACGGCAACACGCCCGTGCTTTACGCGATCGTGGCTCACGTGCTCGAGCAACTCTCAATTGGCAGCGAAACGCAGCGAGAGAAACTCGCCGCCTACCGACATCCGCCGATGCGTAACACGATGGGCATCGAGACGGGACGCTTGGTTGTGTCTGCGCCGCTCGAACGCGTTTAGCCCACAAGCGGCCGGCCGCTTGCCCCGCGCGTGGTCGCGGCATGAAGAACGCGAGGCCGGATTACCGGCTTCGCTCAATACAAAAAGAACTAGGAACGCCTGGATGCACGTCTTGCCATTGCTGTCTGATGGATTTTTTCTGTCGCTGTCGCTGTGTCTCGATATTGGTATCGCAAACGTCGCGATCATCTCACTGACGCTCTCCCACGGATTCAAGCCGGGCATGATGCTCGGCCTCGGAACCTGTTTCGGCGATCTCGTCTACGCCGCGCTCGCGCTTGGCGGAATGGCCGCGCTGCTCCAGTTCGACGCCGTGCGCTGGATCGTGTGGATCGGCGGCGCAATCGTACTGCTGTTCCTGACCTTCAAAATGGCGCGTGAAGCGCTTTATCCGGCATCGGCGCCGCCGGTGGAAGGCGAAGCCGATCTCGCCACGCCGCGGCCCTCCCACCTCCGCAGTTTCATGCGCGGCATGGTGCTGGCGGTGTCCTCGCCGAGCGCAATTCTCTGGTTCGCCGCCGTGGGTGGCGCACTGATCGCGAAAGCGGGCGCAACGGGCCCGTCGAGCGCGTCAGTGTTTCTCATCGGCTTCTTTTGCGGCGGCCTCGGCTGGACGCTCTTCATCTGCTCGCTCGCCAGTCACGGCCGCAAACGCGCCGGGACGGCGTTGCTGCGCGCGTGCCACGTTTTGTCGGCGGTGCTGTTCGCGTACTTCTCGTACAGCGTGATCGTCAACGGCTATCACGACCTGATCGTGAACGGCGCGTCGAGGCTCTGACGCCTTGACGCCACACGATCACGCGAGGAAGTGAGCGTATCGCGCCATGTCGACGTTGCCGCCGCTGACTAGCACACCCACGCGCTTGCCCTTCACCGCCACGATGTTCTGCAACACGGCTGCCGCGGCCAGACATCCCGTTGGCTCGACCACCATCTTCATGCGCTCCGCGAAGAACTTCATGGTCTGTACAAGCTGGTCGTCGCTGACGGTGACGACCCGGTCCACGTAGCGCTGCAGAATCGGAAAGTTGTATTCACCCACATGCGTGGACGCCGCGCCGTCGGCGATGGTGCGCGGCACCTCGATATGAACAATCTCACCGCGTGCGAGCGATTGCTGGGCGTCGTTGCCCGCCTCCGGCTCCACGCCGATCACGGTACATGACGGGCTCAGTTCGGCTGCCGCCAGCGCGCATCCGGCGAGCAATCCTCCGCCACCGAGACAAACGAACAGATAATCCAGCGGCCCGGTTTCTTCGATGAGCTCCTTCGCCGACGTTCCCTGCCCCGCGATCACGTGCGGATGGTCGTAGGGTGGAATCAGCGTCATGCCGCGCTCTTGCGCGAGCTTGGCGCCGATCTCCTCGCGACTCTCGGTGTACCGGTCATAAGTGATCACCTCGCCGCCATAACCGCGCGTGGCTTCCATCTTCGCGGCCGGCGCGTCCTGCGGCATGATGATCGTCGCCTTGATGCCCGCGATGCGCGCCGACAGCGCGATAGCCTGCGCATGATTGCCCGATGAATAAGTCAGGACGCCGGCTTGGCGCTGGGTATCGGAGAAATGCGAGATCGCGTTGAAAGCACCGCGAAACTTGAACGCGCCCATGCGCTGGAAGTTCTCGCACTTGAAGAACAGATTCGCGCCGGTAAGCGTGTCAGCGGTGCGGGAAGTCAATACAGGCGTGCGGTGTGCGGCGCCAGCGATGCGCTCGGCGGCGTCGGCGACGTCGGCGTAGGTAGGTGCAGGAAGGATTGACATCAAAACTCAAGGGCGGCGGTTGAGGAACCGCCATTGTCCCAGCATCGTGGAGCGTTTGGAAAGCCGCTCGAATAGCCAAATACGTCCGGTGAGTCCCTGCCGCGCTTACAGAACCCTGGCGCAAAATAAAACAGCGCAACGCGGGCTTATGCCCGCGTTGCGCTGTTTTTCAGCAAATCTCAATGGTCAGATAGCCGACCTCGTCAACCGTCGGCCCTCAACGACGCCAGCCGCGGTCGTAACCGCCGTGACCGTATCCATAACCGCCATGGTAGTAGCGACCACGCCAGTACGGATGGCCGTAATAACCACCGTAGCCACCGTAGTAACCGCCCACCATCACGGCCGGCGGGCCGTAGACCACGGGCGGCGGCGCATACACCACAGGACCCGGCGCGTAATACACCGGCGGGGGCGGTGCCGCATAGACCGGATAAGCCGGTGCGAAAGGCACCCCGATGCCGATACCCACCGAAACATGCGCCTGCGCGGCGCTCACCAGGCCTACGCCGAGTGCGGCGGCAGCCAGAATCTGGACGATCTTTTTCACTTTTGTTCTCCGCGCCGCGGTCCTGTACACACGACCGGTTACCGCAACGACATAACTTCAATGTAGCTAAAAACCCTGAAGCTCACCTTAAGCATTTGTTGCAAATTGCAATATGTACAGTCCTAAAAGTGCGTTTCGTCTGCCGAATTTCAAGCCGCCGAACAGCCCCGCTGGTGCTGGCGCGAAGGCTTTATGAACCGGATTAAGGGGTTGCCGGGAAAGCCGCTACGCGCCCCTGCTGCGTGCGTCATTATTCCGAATGTCACCAAAGTAATGATTCATTACACTTTGCCTCGCGCGAGATGCAAAAAGGAAAAGCCCCGCCGACAAATAAGCGTCGAACGGGGCTTCTTCATACAGTGCTGCTTTCTTGGCTAAACAGCCAGCCAGACGCTCAACCCACTTTCACATAAGCGAATTCGCGTGTCACGCTGGGTGGCACATAAGCCCCGCTGATTTTGACTCGCGGTGTGAGCCGTTTGCGCTGATCCCACCACTGACGCCGATTCGTCTGGCTGAGAAAACGCAGGTGTTTCCGATACGCAAAAATACTCATGGCGACCCCCAAACGTTGCAAAACAAGCACTGGCACTCATCGGCCAATAAGACCAACCCTGACTGTTCAGGCCCGATCGCAAGTTTGCTCGAGCCTCGCAAAACCGTTGGCGACGGCCTGCGGCGCGTTTTTATGGCGCCGGCGCCGTTGCGCGATACTTCATCGTGCGTTGCGAACGTGAATCCGTGCCGCACCAAATTTCCTATGGAGCAAAAACCATGCCTTTTTCAACGGCTCCCCGTTTGGGGTTCGTCGGTGCCGGGCGTCTCGCGCGCTGTCTAGCGGCCGTCTGGTCGCGCGCGGGTTATCCGGTCACCGCGATCGCAAACCGTTCGGCTGCCTCAGCGCACGAATTCGCCAGCGAATTGCCAGGCTGTGTCGTTGCCGAAGATGCCAGTGCGGTCGCACAACACGCCGATATCGTATTTTTAACAGTTCCAGATGACTCCATTGGTGCGACGGCGAACGCTTTGCGGCTGGATCACGCTCGCGACAGCGCACTGGCGATCGTGCATTGCAGCGGCGCCACGCCCGTCGATGTCCTCGCCCCGGCCCAGGCTCAGGGTGCCGATATTGGCGGATTCCATCCATTGTTCCTGTTCGGCGGACTGCCGAGCGACCAGACGCGCATTGCGGGCTGCTCGGTCACGATCGAAGCCAGCGGACCCTTGCACGACACGCTGACGGCGCTAGTCCAGGCACTCGGCTGCCATCCGCTGTCGATTCCGCCAGGCGGGCGCCTGCTCTACCATGCCGCCGCGCACTACGCGGCCAGCTTTGCGCTATGTTCGCTGTCGGAGACGGTGACGCTCTGGAAGGAACTGGGTTTCGACGAGGACGACGCGTTGCGCGCGGTCCTGCCGATGCTCGCCGGCACCATCGAAACAGCGCGTGAAAAGGGTTTGCCGGGCGCGCTCGCCGGCCCGGTGTCCCGTGGCGATGCGGGTATTGTCGTGAAGCAACTGGCGCTGCTGCAAAACCTCGGCGGCGACCACGCCACGCTCTATGCGCTGATGTCGCGGCGCGCGGTCGCGCTGGCAAAGCGCCGCGTGTCGCCCCCGCCCGCCGAGACGCTCGATGCGATGTCACACGCGATCGAGCTGGCACTGAACGGCGCCGCGCCGCATCTCGATTGATCGCCCCCATTGATAGCCCCGATCCCGCGAGCATGGCCGGCCGCATGAAGTCAATGGGCGCGGGGCGTACGCCAACCTGCCCAAGCCGCCATCAAGCCATGCTATCGTGATGCCCGGCGCGCCAGTGTGGCAAAGCCGCCGAGGGGTTCGGCCGCCGTGCCCGGTCACCAGCAACAAGCGCTCAAAAGCGCGGTTCAGAACCTGGTTCAGACCTGGATCCCACGCGTTGATTGAATACGCGAAGATCCGGCTTCGGCTGCCCCCTCGACGCCGACCCATTCCAGCTACGAGAACGAACAATGATCAAGGTGAGCTTTTTTTATCCGTATCGCGAGAATGCGCGTTTCGATATCGACTACTACCCCGACGGCGGTCCGCCCGTCGGACAGATCAGCGACGTTCGCGCCGGCAGCTGAAGGTTGAAGCCGAGCGGTTTTCCGCGGCGGCTTTGCTTGCCCTTGCGTCACCCCGCGCGGCCATGAGCGCCGCGCTTTTGCCTTGAAAAGGATTTGAGATGTTCGGCGAGATCGCCCGTTTTCTGCTCAACACCATCTTTACGCTGTTCGGCGCCGCGCTGCTGCTGCGCGCCTGGATGCAGGTCGTGCGCATGCCCCCGTACAACCCGGTTTCCAACGCGGTGATGCAAGCTACGAACTGGCTGGTCTTGCCGCTGCGCAAGATCTTGCCGGCCGCGAAAACCATCGACTGGGCGAGCATTGTCGCGGCTTTTCTTGCTGCGCTAGTGTTCGTGATCCTGATGGTTTTACTCGCGGGCGTCGATCCCGCCGGCCTCGCGGCGCTGTTGCCCACGCTGCTTGTGGTTGCGGTGATCACCGTCATCAAATGGGCGCTGAATCTCATCATCTGGATGACGATCCTGATGGCATTGCTGTCGTGGCTGAACCCGCAATCCCCCGCCATGCCGCTGCTTTATCAGCTCACCGCGCCATTTCTCGAACCGCTGCGGCGCGTGTTGCCGCGCATGGGCGGTATCGATTTGTCGCCCATCTTGTTGTTCGTGATCGTGCAAGTGCTGTTGATGGTCGTGACCCGGCTGGCCGTGAGCATGACCATGTTCGGGGTTTGATACGCGCTGATCACGGGTGAAGTGTTGCAGTAAAGGGGGTACTCCGCGTAAAATCGCGGTCTCTGCGGGCGTCGTATAATGGTAATACCCTAGCTTCCCAAGCTAGAGCCGTGGGTTCGATTCCCATCGCCCGCTCCACTGCTTCAATCCACAGCGTTCCGCGGACGTCCAGCAAAGTCCATAAGCCATTGAATCTTGGGAAATTTTCCCGGTTTTGATGTTCCACTGACGTCCACCGGAATCCGCTTGCAGCCGGCCCGAATGTGTACATTGATATGTACATCAATGCGGCAGGCCCCGACGCCGGATTGTTGGTAGGCGAGCGCGTGTAGTGCGAACAACATGCAGCCCGACTCCCTCTTCAGGAGTTGGACGCATGGCACTCTCAGATCTCACTGTCCGGCAGGCCAAGGCGACAGACAAGGACCGCACCCTCGCCGATTGCGATGGTCTGTCCCTGTTCGTTCCCGTCAAGGGTCGCAAGTCCTGGCATTTTCGCTACTACTGGGCAGGCAAGCCCGCGCGCATCTCCTTGGGAACATACCCGGAGCTGACGCTGCGCGACGCGCGTGGCCTGCGTGGCGAGGCCCGGGCGCTGTTGGCCAAGGGCGTCAATCCGCGCACCGACCGCAAGCGCAAGCGGCTGTCCATCATGCTCGCGGGCGGACATACCTTCATGGCGGTGTACGAGAAGTGGCAGTTGCGCCAAAACCTCTTCGGTGGCCGGATTGATGACATCTTCGGCGCGACGGCCGTTAGGGCCGAGTTCTTCACCACCAATGATCAGCCCTAGATCGGTGTACAGCCCGGCTTTGTCGTGCGCGGTCATACGAAAGCCGGTGATGATGTTCCAGCCGATCCGCCCGCCCGTCAGATGATCGAGTTTCGTAGAGAACGGGGTCGTATCCGGGGTTCTGCTTATGTTCTGCCTGTTCTCCAATAGCCCATTCGGTGGGCTATGCAGCCTCCATATTTCCCGCTAACCAGGCGACCGCAACTGACAGTACAACCAGTACGGCCAACCAAGTCGCTGCATACAGCAGCAACGTCAGTACGGTGAGTTTGATAAACCACAGTATGTGGCTTTGGTCGGACCAACTGGGAGGCCTTGCGCGACTAGAAAGCCGCTTGCCCTCTGATCCAAGCGCACGAACCACCGCCGTGCGCCCGGCGCCCCGGCCCGGCCGGCCCATCGCCCATTGTGCGTATCGGTGGTCATATCGGTGTGCCTCGGTTTCAGTGGTGCGTCAGCTCATGGATCGGTTCTGTCTGATGTTTCTTTAAGCATAGACCGCAACGGAGAGGGTCGGTTGCCGTGCCGCTGGGAACGGTTCGGGCCGGATGATGGTCATGCAGGTTTCTGATTAGATTTTGTAATTAAAATATACTATGAGGCTATTTTTGGCGTTCCATTTCTGTTTCGGTTTCTTGGGTGATTGGATTCTGTGCTATTTTTTATAGTATGGATGGAAATTCACGTCACCAGATAATCAAGCGCCTGCAGGCGGAATTACCCCGCGGGGCGCCGTTCGACCTTGCCACGCTCGACCAGTTCGGGGTATCGCCCCAGCTCGCCGCGAAGTACGCCGAGGGGGGCTGGCTCGTACGCCTGGCGCAGGGGGTCTATGCCTTTCCGAACGACGACTTCGGTGTTCACAAGGCGATCCTGTTCCTTCAGAAGCGCGTACCTGGCCTGCATGTCGGTGGAAAGAGCGCCTTGGCCATGCAGGGGATGCGACACAATCTGAGCAGCCGGGAAACGCTGGTCCTGTGGGGTGACGCCCGCTCTACGCTGCCGACCTGGTTCACTACGCGCTTTCCAGCGCGCTATGTCCACGCCCGCCTGTTCGACTGGCCTGACGCAAGCCTGGCCGAAAAAACACTGATCACCCCACCGGGCCTGCCCGAAGGGTTGCGGGTGTCCGTTCCTGAGCGCGCTGTCCTGGAACTGCTGTACGAGGCCGGCGTCAAGCAAGGTCTTGAGGAAGCCCGCAACCTCTTCGACGGCCTGCGATCGCCGCGCAAGGAACTGCTTGGGCAACTGCTGTCCTGCTGTACCAATGTAAAGGCAGTCCGCCTGTTCCTCACTTGGGCTCGCGAAACGGACGTCGTAGACGTCGATGCCTTGCTGATGCAGCACACGGTTCGCACCGGTAGCACCAAGCGCTGGATGAGCCGGCTCGACGACGGCACACTATTGAGCCTGAAACCTCATGGATAAGATCTACGCGGACACCGTTCGCCTTCTGCTCACCGTCGTGCCCGATGTGTTCGCCAACGAAGTCTTTGCTATGAAAGGCGGCACGGCTATCAACCTCTTCGTGCAGGACATGCCGCGCCTGTCGGTCGACATCGACGTGGTGTACTTACCGTGGCAGGTTCCGCGCGACGAGGCGCTGCGTGCGATCAACCAGGAGCTGGCCGCGATCGCCGAGCGTGTCGCACCGCTCGGCTTGCAGACGCGACTGATCCGTAGCAAGGATTTGGGGGATACCAAGCTGATCGTCGAGAACGAAATCAGCCAGGTGAAGGTCGAGGTCAACGTGGTGTTCCGCGGTACGGTGTTGCCCGCGGAGCGACGGCCGCTGACCACGAAAACAGCCGACCTTTTTGGCGTCGAATTCGAATTACCCATCCTCACACCCGACGAACTCTATGCCGGCAAACTGGTGGCTGCGTTGGACCGACAGCATCCACGCGATCTGTTCGACGTGTGGCAGCTTTATGAATCGGGCGGCATCACCGACGGCATGGTTGAATGCTTCGTGGTCTACCTGGCGGGACACAATCGTCCGACCCACGAAGTGCTGTTCGGCAATGACAAGGACGTGGCCGCCGAGTACGACCGGACCTTTGTGGGTATGACCGAAGTTGCCTGCCCCCTGGAGACGCTGCTCGATGCTCGCGCACGACTCCGGCGTGAACTGCCAGCGAGCCTAAGCGCGGCGCACAAGCAATTCCTGACCGGGCTCGTGCGCGCAGCGCCCGACTGGTCGCTGCTGCAATGCCAGCACGCCGGGGAACTGCCGGCCTTGCGATGGAAGCTCAGCAATTTAGAAACCTTCCGTAAGCGTCGGCCCGAAGACTTTGCCTCGCAGGCCGAGGAGCTCGAAACGCAGTTGACCCGGATCTAGCGCCTCCAGCCGGGATTGATCCGCCAACGCCTCACGCCCACTGGACCTGTACCACACCGATACGCTCAATGAACCCTCGATCCTGCACTATTCCTCTGGTTTCCCCATGGTCATTGGTCTGCATCACGTTGAAGATTACAAGAAGATCAAAGTCGCCAACGCATTGGATGGCTGTTCTTCAAGCGGGCCGACGGCCATGAGGTCCGTGGTGTGGGCGTCACCCATGGTTATCTGGCATTTGAAACCGACAGAGCAGGGTTGGATGGCAGTAGACTTCAGCAGCCTTTAGCAGCATATGACCAGAGCCCGGCCTTGCCTACGAGGCCGGACGTGTACATAATCACGTCCATCGCCGTTCACCGAACGCGAAAATTTTTTTGTTTATCAAGGAATTGGGCGCGACCTGTTGTTCCCAGCGCCCGCTCCAGTTTTCGTTTTACAAAAAGCCGCCTTCGAAGGCGGCTTTTTGATTTACAGCAGCGCCAGGTTTGCTTCAGTCACTTGCCCTCGGCGTGTGTTTCAAGCCTCTGCTCAACCCTCGAATCCGTCCTTTCCGATGATCCACGATCCCACCCCTGACCACGACGAAAACGACGAAGCCAAAGACAGCGAAGTGGCGGACGGAACCGACACGCTTCGTCATCGGCGGATTCGTAGTTTCGTCACGCGTGCTGGACGGGTATCGACGGGACAGCGTCGCGCACTCGATGAATTCGGACCACGCTTTGTCGTGCCGTTCGCGCCGCAGCCGCTCGACTGGGATGCCGCGTTCGGCCGCAGTGCGCCGCGCGTGCTGGAAATCGGCTTCGGCATGGGGACGACAACGGCGGAAATCGCATCGGCGCGCCAAGCCGATGACTTTCTCGGCGTCGAAGTGCATGAGCCGGGCGTGGGCGCGCTGCTGAAGCTGATCGGCAAACAGGGGCTGACGAACATTCGCGTCGTTCAGCACGACGCCGTGGAAGTGCTGGAACAGATGATCGCGGCGAACAGCCTCGATGGCGTCCACATCTATTTCCCGGATCCGTGGCACAAAGCGCGCCACCACAAACGCCGGCTCGTCCAGCCGAAATTCGTTGCGTTGCTCGTGTCGCGTCTCAAGCCGGGCGGTTATATCCATCTCGCCACCGACTGGCAGAACTATGCCGAACAGATGCTCGAGGTGTTATCGGCAGAACCTGCGCTGGAAAACACGGCCGGCACGAGTTACGCGCCGCGTCCCGATTATCGTCCCGTCACGAAATTCGAGCGCCGCGGGTTGAAACTCGGTCATGGCGTGTGGGATCTGGTTTTCAAGCGCTGCTGAGGGTGGCCGCGAAATAGTCGTCAGCCAAAACGAAACAGGCCGTTCCAACTCACGTTGGAACGGCCTGTTTCGTATGCGTTTGTCGTATGCGTTTGCCGACTCCGAATCCGTAGCCTTCAGATCACTCCGCCCAGCTCAGTCCGCCGCTATACCCGACGATCAGGATCAGCAGCCCGAAGCCGATCCGATACCAGGCGAACGCCGTGAAATCGTGCGTGGCGACGTAACGCAACAGCCACCGGATACAGACGAACGCGCTGATAAATGCGGCAACAAGCCCGACGATAAACAGCCCCACCGAATCCACAGACAACGTCCGCCACTGCTTCGCCAACTCGTACAGGGTGGCGCCGAAAATAATGGGAATGGCGAGGAAAAATGAAAACTCCGTGGCGACTTTACGTTCCAGCCCGAACAACATTCCGCCGATGATCGTCGACCCCGAGCGCGACGTGCCCGGAATCAGCGCGAAACATTGGGCGAGCCCGACCTTGAAGGCATCGGCGTAAGAGAGATCGTCCACCGACGTCACCCGCGGCGCGACGTTCTTCTCGCGATGCCGCGCTTCCGCCCACAAGATCACAATCCCGCCCACGATCAGCGCCACCGAAACCGGCACCGGCGCGAACAAAACGGCCTTGATGTGCTTTTCGAACAGCAGGCCGAGCACGACCGCCGGAATGGTCGCGATGATCACGTTCAGCGCAAACCGGCGGGCTTTCGGCTGCGTGGGCAGCCCGGCCACCACCGAGCCGATCTTGCGCCGGTATTCCCACACGATCGCCAGGATCGCGCCGAACTGGATCACGACGTCGAAAGTCTTGGCCTGCGCGTTCGTAAAATTCAGCAAACTGCCGGCGACAATCAGGTGCCCCGTGCTCGATACCGGCAAAAACTCCGTCAACCCCTCCACCACACCCAGAATCAGCGCTTTGCAAAACAAAATCCAGTCCATCGCTCCGCCCTTTTGGCATAGGTCGGCCGTCGCCAGCCAATCGTTTCGGCCACGCGCGTACGGGATTCCGCCGGGAAAAATTACTTCTCGACGATCTGCACGCGTATGCCGTTTGTAAGGACGGTGATTGTACCGGGTTCGTAATTAACACCGGCAAACTGTAATTGTTCGGGCTTGAATGTATAGATCGGATAACGGTCCAGGAACTGCGTCGCCATGACCGCACCGACCGCGTTGATTTGCTGGTTATATTGCGCGGCCTCGCCGGAGACCTGGGCGTCGTCGACGGTTGGCGACAGCAGGATGACCGAATGGCTAGGTGCGTCGTAAGTGAGTTGACTGGAAAGTGTAAAGACGCCGGTCACCGGATTCGGCATGAACGGCGTGGCAAGCCGCGCGTCAAGCCGAACGGTTATTCGGTTGCGATCGGGCGCAAGGCCGACCAGCGGATTGCTCAGCGTGACATCGAAGATCTGCGATGCGGTGCGCTGCAGCGGGAACTTGCGTTGCACCGCTTCCTGGACCTGCGCCTGGCTGAACGTGTAGTGATCGGGGATGAACGGGAATATTGCAGCGCGCGCTTGAGTTCCCAGCGCCACGGCGCCCGCGCCGCCAAGGGCCGCGAGCAGAAACCGGCGCCGCTTCGGCGCAACGGCTTGAGTCATGCGAAATTCTCCAGTGACTTGAACTTGAATGATGAGCGTTCGACCGCCTAGGCGCGCTCAGGTTGCGTATCGACTTCCAGTTGCGTGAGCCAGGCCAGCGCGTAGGCACGCGAGTCACCACACATGGACTCCGATGGCTGCAAGCCCGTGCAGCAGGCCGGCCTGCGAGGGTCGCCGAAAATGGCACAACGCAGATCCTCGCCAAGCTGGACGCAGCGCACGCCGGCCGGCTTGCCGTTCGGCATGCCGGGAATCGCGCTGGAAATCGACGGCGCGATGCAGCACGCGCCGCAGCTTTCGCGACACGCGTGAACGGAGTTCGGATCGAGGGCGGTAGACATCGGTTCGACCTGTTTGGGCACATTGGGCAACCCGGCATTGTGCCACTGCGCGGCTGCGGCGTTATCACGCAAGAATCGTGGAAACGCGTCGGCTAGACTCGCAGCACCCTTTTCAAGTCCTGCCGCAATGTCCCTCTTCCGCCCCGATCTGCTTACAAAATACGACGCGGCCGGTCCGCGCTACACGTCGTATCCGACCGCTGTTCAGTTCACCGACACCTTCGATCCCGGCCATTATCATCGGGCTGCTGCGGACCCGGGAGTGGCATCGGCGGATCTTTCGCTCTACTTCCATATTCCATTCTGCGACACCGTCTGCTTCTATTGCGGCTGCAACAAGATCGCTACAAAAAATCGTGCACATGCGCGTCCGTATCTCGATCGGCTGAAACGTGAACTTGTGTTGCAAGCGGCATGTTTCGATACCACCAGACCAGTCTCGCAATTGCATTGGGGCGGTGGTACGCCGACGTTTTTGTCGCACGACGAAATGACCGAGCTGATGATCACGACCGCTGAGTCATTTCGTTTGGCTCCTGACACACAGGCCGAATATTCCATTGAGATCGATCCGCGCGAGGCATCGGCGGACACAATTGGCGTGTTGCGCAAGCTGGGCTTCAACCGGCTGAGTTTCGGCGTGCAGGATTTTGATCTGCGCGTGCAGCAAGCGGTCAATCGCGTTCAGCCACTCGAGATGACGCAAACGGTGATGTCGGCGGCGCGGGCACAAGGGTTCAAGTCAGTCAGCGTCGATCTGATCTATGGCTTGCCGCATCAGAGTGTGGAGAGCTTTAGCCGGACGCTCGATACGATCATCGACCTTGCGCCCGAGCGCCTCTCCGTGTTCGGCTATGCGCATATGCCGGCTATTTTCAAGATGCAGCGGTGCATGGATGAAACCATGTTGCCCACGCCGGCCGTGCGTCTGGCGATTCTCGAACGGGTTATCGAGAAACTCACCGAAGCGGGTTATGTGTATATCGGCATGGATCATTTCGCGCTTCCCCACGATGAACTCGCGATCGCGCAACGCGCCGGTACGCTTCATCGAAACTTTCAGGGTTACAGCACACAGGCGGATTGCGATCTGATCGGATTGGGGGTTTCGTCGATCGGCAAGGTCGGCGATGTATACGCGCAAAACGCGAAGGACATGACCGGTTATGCAGCGGCGATCGATCGTGGTGAGCTGGCTGTAGCACGGGGCGTGCAGTTGACTGCCGATGATCGGCTGCGGCGCGACATCATCACTGAGATCATGTGCCAGTTTTCGTTGCGCTTCGATGCGGTTGAAGCGGCTTATGGGATTCGGTTTGAGATTGCGTTTGCCAGTGAGCTCGAACGGCTGAAACCGCTCGAAGCCGATGGGCTGGTCAAGGTGTACCGCGATGGTATTGAGGTGCTCCCCGCCGGGCGTTTGCTCGTGCGTAACGTGGCAATGATCTTCGATCGGTATCTGGCCGGGAACCCAGCGCAACGATTTTCACGGACGATTTGAGGAGGTTTTTTGCTAGCGCCGGTGGACAGTTTTTTTGGGTTCTGGCGCTTGGGGTTCTGGGTTGATGCTTCACGCCATTCGAACGTCCCCGCGAGATGCCTGCCAGCGTGGACCGCGTGCCCTGAGGAGAATCGCGGCGCCACATAAGCTCGTTCTATCAAACGCCGGCTATTTCTTCGCGCCGGCGGCGCCCTCTGCACTCTCCCCGCTTTCCACCGTGGCCTT
>NZ_AEJF01000185.1 GCF_001028175.1 Caballeronia mineralivorans PML1(12) | reverse complement strand
CCGGCCGCGACGCCGGCGTGCCTGCCACCCGGCCGCTGGACGGCGTGCGTCTCGGCGTGCTGACAAACTACGTGATGGACGGCGTCGACGAAACGGTCGCCAGCGCCTACTCCGCCGCGATCGGGCATCTGTCGGCAGCGGGCGCGCTCGTGGAAGACGTGCGTTTCGCGCCGCTCGACCGGCTGGGAGAAATCAATCGCTTCAGCTTTGCGTCCGTCGAAGCTTACGCATGGCATCGGCCGCTGCTACAAGCCCATGCCGACCAATACGATCCGCGCGTGCGCGTGCGCATCTTGAAAGGCCAGCCCGCCAGCGCCGCCGATTACATCGACTTGTTGCAGGCGCGAGCCGCGATGATCGAGCAGGCGCGCACGCTGTGGCAGCGGTTCGACGCCATCGTGTGTCCGACCGTGCCGGTCGTGCCACCGCGCGTGGCCGACCTCGAACACGACGACGAAGCGTTCGGCCGCACCAACGCGCTGATCCTGCGCAATCCGTCCGTCTTCAATTTCCTCGATAGTTGCGCGCTGTCGCTGCCGTGCCATCCGCGGGGTGAGGCACCGGTCGGCCTCATGCTGGCCGGAGCGCCGTTTGGCGACGACGCGCTGCTGTCCATCGGCCGCGCGGTCGAAGCCGTACTCGAAACAACGCGCTGAGCCGCTCATACCGCGCCCGAAACCGCCCGGCGACAGGGGATCGCGATAGAATTCCGTCGCCGGATATGCCCTTTCAGGTGTTTTTTTCTCGAACAATTCGGAAAACATGAACAACTCCTTGAACCATTTCACCATGCACCACGACGAGCGGGGCATTCGCCGCGAACGACGATTGCTGGTTTTGCTCGCTGTGATCTGTCTTGGGCTCGTTGGCGGGGCGCTCTATCTTCAATTCGTCAAAGGCGAAGATCCCTGCCCGCTGTGCATCATTCAACGATACTTTTTCGTGCTGATCGCGGTCTTTGCCTTACTCGGTGCTTCGTTCAGGGGATGGCGCGCAATCGCGTTGCTCGAGACGCTGGTTGCACTTTCCGCCCTCGGGGGCGTGGTAGCAGCCGCACGGCATGTTTATGTGCAGGCGCATCCGGGATTGAGCTGTGGGTTCGATGCACTTCAGCCAGTTGTGGATTCTCTTCCGCCCGCGCAGTGGCTTCCTCAGGTGTTCAAGGTAGCCGGGCTGTGCGAAACGCCTTACCCGCCCATTTTGGGGCTCTCGCTTCCGCAGTGGGGCCTTATCGGATTTGTTGTAATCTTCCTGTGCGTCGCCGGAAGTTTGTGGGGCAAGCGGAGATTGCGGGCCGGTTGAGTACGGATGCCGGGCGGTTCGGATCTTCGCCCCGCTGCTCTTCCCGCTTTCCGCAAAGATTGGAGCCGCGTGCGCATGGGCCGTCAGGCTTTCGCCCACTGCGAGCTTCTATCGCAGCCCTCTCAGCGTCATCCGCACCCGTCAAGCTTGCGCGTCACTATCCGCTAAGCCGCCCCCCGCCTCGCCCCTCCCGCCTCCCCCCGATGACCGTCCGGATAGGTTTTTGACGTATTTTTCTCCTATCCACATTCGGCTGTTCACATAGTCTTGATACGTTCACCGGAATCTTTTCGAGATATTGCGGTGATATCTTTATTTCTGGATGGCGATCCACGTGCGCTGTGTCGGCCTGATTTCTTTTGAATCTTGACGCCGATCTCGCGTAACGCGCGCCCGATCCGCAATGTCTCGGACTTCTATATGACAACGCAAACCATCCGGTTCTTCCAGCACAACGCCATCCGCGAAGTGCACGACGTACCCGCTTCCCGCACCGTGCTCCAGCATTTGCGCGAGCACGACCAATGCACCGGCACCAAAGAGGGCTGCGCCGAAGGCGATTGCGGCGCCTGTACGGTGGTCATCGGCGAACTCGATGCGCACGGCCGGCCCGTGCTCAAGGCTGTCAACGCCTGCATCCAGTTCATGCCGACGCTTGACGGCCGGGCACTCTTCACCGTGGAAGACCTGCGCGCCAAGGACGGCACGCTGCATCCGGTCCAGCAAGCCATGGTCGATTGCCACGGTTCGCAATGCGGCTTCTGTACGCCCGGTTTCGTCATGTCGATGTGGGCGCTTTACCAGAACCAGCCCGCCGACGCCGGTCTTCCCACGCGCGACGAAATCAACGCCGCCCTTTCCGGCAATCTCTGCCGATGCACCGGCTATCGGCCGATCGTGGATGCGTCGCAGAAAATGTTCGAGTACCCTCGCGCGCCGCTCGATCGCGATAAGCTCAAAGACCAGCTCGAATCCATCCAGCGCAAGGAAACGCTCGAATATTGCGCGCCCGACGCGCGCGGCGCCGCATTCGGCCACCCAACGTTCTTCGCGCCTGTCTCGCTCGCCGAATTCGCCCGGCTGCGCGCCGAGCATCCGGATGCACGCATCCTGGCCGGCAGCACCGACGTCGGCCTGTGGGTCACCAAGCAGTTCCGCAATCTCGGCGACGTTCTGTATATCGGCAATGTGACCGAACTCAAGTCGATCACCCGCGACGGGCAATGGCTGACCATCGGCGCGGCGGCCTCGCTGGAAGATTCGTATGGCGCGCTCTCGGTCGTGTATCCGGAACTCGCGGAATTGTGGACGCGCTTCGCCTCGCGGCCCATTCGCAACGCCGGCACGCTCGGCGGCAACGTGGCGAACGGTTCGCCCATCGGCGATTCCATGCCCGCACTGATCGCACTCGATGCCGAAATCGTGCTGCAGAAAGCCGCCAAAGTCCGCACGCTGGCGCTCGATGACTTCTATCTCGGTTATCAGAAAACGGCGCTGGAACCTGGCGAATTCGTCGCGGGAATTCGCGTGCCGCTGCCATCGGCGAAATTGCGCTTCCGGACTTACAAGATATCCAAGCGCTACGACCAGGACATCTCGGCTGTGTGCGCCGCGTTCGCCGTGACGCTCGACGGTACACGTGTGAGCGCCGCGCGTTTCGCGTTCGGCGGCATGGCGGCGACGCCCAAGCGGGCATCGAATGCGGAAGCGGTTTTGCTGGATCAGGAGTGGAACGAGGCGAACGTAGAAGCTGCCATGCGCGCGCTGGATATCGATTTCCAACCGCTCACCGACATGCGCGCGTCGAGCGCGTATCGCAGCAAGGTGGCGCGCAACGTGCTGTGGCGCTTCTTCCTGGAGACCCGTGAAGATTCGCCGCTCGCACTCCACGACGTCAACGCGTTCGCGTTCGACGTGCAATGAGCGGCTTACCTCCCACAGGCCGCATAACGCTGCACCAAGCACCAAGGACCACGCGATGAACAAGCGTACCGATCCCCTTCTCGACAGCACCGCCCACGGTGAAATCACCGCGCGCGCTGGCGAAAAATCCGACGCCGCATCGACGAAAAAGCCGGAGCGCGCGGCGATCGGCGTCGGCTTGCCGCACGAATCGGCGAACCTGCATGTCAGCGGCGAAGCGACCTACGTGGATGACATCGGCGAACTGCGCGGCACGTTGCACGCCGCGCTCGGCCTGTCGCGGCATGCGCATGCGCGCATCGTGTCGATCAATCTCGACCTCGTGCTGGCCGCACCCGGCGTGATTGCCGTGTTCACCGCCGACGACATCCCTGGCGAAAACAATTGCGGCCCGGTGCTCCACGACGACCCGATCCTCGCGAAAGACGAGGTGCTGTATCTGGGACAACCGGTGTTCGTGGTGATCGCGGAAACGCACGATCTCGCGCGCCGCGCGGCAGCGCTGGCAAAGAGCGAAGAAGTGATCCGATATGAACCGCTCGAAGCCACCCTGACGCCGCGTGACGCTAAAGCGAAACAGCAGTTCGTGCTGCCGCCTCTGCATTTGAAACGCGGCGATCCGGACGGAAAAATCGCAGCGGCAGCGCATCGGTTGCAAGGCGAATTCGAGGTCGGCGGGCAAGAGCAGTTCTATCTCGAAGGGCAGATTGCCTACGCCATTCCGAAAGAACTGGACGGCATGCTTGTCTACAGTTCCACGCAGCACCCGAGCGAAATGCAGCATCTGGTCGCACACATGCTCGACTGGCCGACCCACAACGTCATCTGCGAATGCCGCCGGATGGGCGGTGGGTTTGGCGGCAAGGAATCGCAGTCGGGCATCTTTGCTTGCATCGCATCGCTGGCTGCTCACTTGCTGCATCGGCCGGTGAAACTGCGCGCCGATCGCGACGATGACTTCATGATCACCGGCAAACGCCACGACGCGATCTACACCTACGAAGCGGGTTTCGATGACGACGGCCGCTTGCAAGGCGCGCGAGTTGAAATCGCGTTGCGCGCGGGTTATTCGGCGGACTTGTCCGGCGCGGTGGCCACTCGCGCGGTCTGTCACTTCGACAATGCGTATTACCTGCAGGACGTCGATATCACCGCGCTCTGCTGCCGCACCAACACGCAGTCGAACACGGCGTTTCGCGGTTTCGGCGGTCCGCAAGGCGCACTCGTGATGGAAGTGATGATGGATGAAATCGCGCATCGGCTTAAGCGCGATCCCGTCGATGTCCGTCGCGTGAACTACTACGGCACCGGCGAGCGCAACGTGACGCCCTACGGACAAACCGTGGAAGACAACGTGATTGTGCCACTGACCGATGAACTGGTTACATCGAGTGCTTATGTGCAGCGGCGAAAGGCCATCGCCGCGTTCAATAAAACGAGTCCCGTGCTCAAGCGCGGTATCGCGTTCACGCCGGTCAAGTTCGGCATCTCGTTCAACGTGCCGTTCCTGAACCAGGCTGGCGCGCTCGTGCATGTCTATAAAGACGGCTCCGCGCTCGTCAATCACGGCGGCACCGAGATGGGCCAGGGCCTGAACACCAAGGTCGCGCAGGTCGTGGCAAACGCGCTCGGCGTGCCGTTGTCGCGGGTCCGCGTGACCGCCACCGATACCTCGAAGATCGCGAACACATCGGCAACGGCAGCGTCCACCGGCAGCGACCTGAACGGCAAGGCGGCAGAAGCCGCCGCACTCACCATTCGCGGGCGGCTAGCGGAACTCGCCGCAAAACAGCTTGGTGGACGTGTCGAAGACGTGCGCTTCCACAACGGCGTGGTCGAATCGAATGGCGGTCAGATGCCTTTCGATCAACTCGTCGCGGCGGCGTATCTGGCGCGTGTGCAGTTGTGGTCGGACGGTTTCTACGCCACGCCGAAGGTCAACTGGGATTCGAAAACGCTGACCGGCCAGCCCTTCTACTACTTCGCCTACGGCGCGGCTATCTCGGAAGTGGTCGTGGATACGCTCACCGGCGAATGGCGCTTGTTGCGCACGGACATCCTCCATGACGCGGGACAGTCGATCAATCCCGCACTCGATATCGGTCAGGTGGAGGGCGGTTTTGTGCAGGGCATGGGCTGGCTGACGACAGAAGAACTCTGGTGGAATCGCGACGGCCGTCTAATGACGCACGCGCCGTCCACGTACAAAATTCCGTCGGTAAGCGACATCCCCGCCGCCATGAACGTCGCGCTCTACGATAACCAGAACGTCGAGCCAACCGTGTTCCGGTCGAAGGCCGTGGGCGAACCGCCGTTGCTGCTGGGCTTCTCGGTGTTGCTCGCGATCCGCGCGGCGATCGCGTCGGCGGCACCCGACTCCGCCGACGCGCCTGCGTTGCGCGCCCCGGCCACCCCGGAATCGATACTGAACGCGCTGGACGCACAGGCGTCGAAGCAGGTGATGGTGGCGGCTGCGGACATCGCCCAGCCGGCGTCGGTCAACTAGTCTTTGGAACGGAGCCTATTCGATGCAAGCCTGGCTGCGCGATCTGCAACACCTTCTCGCACACGGTGACGCCGTCGTGCTGGTGACGGTCGCGCGCGTGGAAGGCTCGGCGCCGCGCGAAGCGGGCACAAAGATGATCGTCACACGCGACGACGCACGCCATACGATCGGCGGCGGCCATCTGGAATGGAAGGCTATCGAAACGGCGCGCCAGGTGCTGAAAGACGGCGCACGCAGTCCGCACATGCGGCGGCTCGAGCGTTTCGCATTGGGCCCGAGCCTTGGCCAATGCTGTGGCGGCGCAGTCGTGCTGGCGTTCGAACGGCTGGATGTCAGCGATCTCGGCTGGGTCACGTCGCTGAGCAAACGCATGACGCAGCGACTGTCCACCGTGCGCAGTGTCGGTTTCGGCCCGGCTCCGGACGGCGTGATGATCTCCGACCCCGAACCGGGTGTAGCCGGCCCCGATTGTTTGCTCTGGGACGGCGCAGGTTTCGACGAAAGCGGCGCGTTGCTGACCGAAACCATCGCGCTGCGCGAGTTTGCGGTGGTGCTGTTCGGCGCTGGTCACGTGGGCGCGGCGATCATCAAGGTGCTCGCCAATCTGCCCTGCCGCGTGGTGTGGGTCGACGAGCGCGATGAAACCTTCCCGCCCATTGATCGTCTCCCCGACAACGTCGAGATGGACGCCAGCGGAATCCCGGAAGCCGCCGTTGACGAAGCGCCGGCCAACAGCTACTTCCTCGTGATGACGCATAACCACGCGCTCGATCTCGCACTGGCCGAGCGCATCCTCCGGCGTGGCGATTTCGCGTTCTTTGGCATGATCGGCTCGCATACGAAGAAGGTGCAGTTCGAACGCCGGCTGGCGGCGCGGGGCATCGACCCCATGCGCATCGGCCGCATGACGTGTCCGATCGGCGTACCCGGCATTGCCGATAAAGCGCCGGAAATGATTGCAGTATCGGTCGCAGCACAGTTGCTGCAGAAGGTCGAGGAACGCGCTGCGCACAGCTACAATTCCGCGCAGCATCCGCAAACCGCGTGATCCAGACCTTTTAAAGCACACGATAAGCATGAATTCCACTCTCGCTGACAAGATCGCCCACGCCCCCAAGGCTGAACTGCACATTCACATCGAAGGTTCGCTCGAACCCGAGCTGATCTTCGAACTCGCAAAACGCAATGGCGTGCAGCTTGCGTACGAGTCCATCGAAGCGTTGCGCGCGGCCTACGCATTCACCGACCTGCAATCGTTCCTCGATATTTACTACGCCGGTGCGAGCGTGTTGCTGCACGAGCGCGATTTCCACGACATGACCATGGCGTACGTAGAACGCGCGCTCGCCGATCATGTCACGCATACCGAAATTTTCTTCGATCCGCAGACACACACCGAGCGCGGTGTATCGATTGCCACGGCCGTTGCGGGTATCGAAAGCGCGCTGGCCGAGGGTGAACGGCGCGGTTTGACGAGCAAGCTGATCCTGTGTTTCCTGCGCCATCTGCCGGAAGATGATGCGCTCAAGACCTTCGACGAAGCGCTGCCCTTGTTCGATCAATACAAGCATCGATTGATTGGCGTTGGACTGGATTCGTCGGAACGCGGCCATCCGCCTTCGAAGTTCGAACGCGTGTTCGCGAAGGCGCGCGAGAAAGGGTTGAAACTCGTGGCGCATGCGGGCGAAGAAGGTCCGCCGGCGTACGTGTACGAAGCGCTCGATCTGCTGAAAGTGGATCGCGTCGATCATGGCGTGCGCAGCATGGAAGACCCGGCGCTGGTCGCTCGTCTCGCTGACGCTCGTATCGCACTGACCGTCTGCCCACTGTCGAACCTGAAGCTGCGCGTCTTCGACGACATGACCCAACACACGCTCAAAGCGCTGTTGGATCAAGGCGTGGCCGTGATGATCAACTCCGACGACCCCGCGTATTTCGGCGGCTACGTGAACGCCAACTACTTCGCGATCACCGAAGCGCTCAATCTCACCGACGCCGAGGTCTACACG
Organism: Caballeronia mineralivorans PML1(12); assembly: GCF_001028175.1. Lineage (GTDB taxonomy): Bacteria > Pseudomonadota > Gammaproteobacteria > Burkholderiales > Burkholderiaceae > Caballeronia > Caballeronia mineralivorans. The sequence continues at coordinate 57,034 of NZ_AEJF01000185.1, read as the reverse complement.
CTGCTGAAAAACAGCCTGGAAGCGTCGTTCGTTACTGAAGCCGAACGCAATGCGATGGTCGCCAAACTCGACGCCTACTGGCACGCGGCAGCTTGAGCGAGAACGCCATGGCAACGATTACCAACGATACAACCACGCTCGAGCGTTTCTTCGGCATCCGCTCGGTGGGCTCGCGGACCAAGACGGAGATTGTCGCGGGCATCACGACCTTCCTCACGGCGATGTACATCATCGTCGTCAATCCGGGGATTCTGTCGCAGGCGGGCGTCCCCTTCCCTGCAGCGCTCACGGCTACCGTGATTGTCAGTTTCCTCGGCAGTTGCGCGATGGGTCTGTACGCGCGCAACCCGGTTCTCGTCGCGCCGGGCATGGGCATGAACGCGCTGTTCGCGTTCGTGATGGTTCATGCCGGCAAGATGCCCTGGCAGACAGCGCTCGGCTGCGTGTTCTGGGCCGGTGTTATCTTCGCGGTGCTCGCGGCGTTCAACGCGCGCAAGCTTGTCGTCGATGCCATTCCTGCGAACCTGCGTCACGCCGTGTCGTGTGGCATCGGGCTGTTTATCAGCCTGATCGGATTGGTCAACGCTAAGTTCGTGGTCAGCGATCCCGTGACGATCGTGCATTCGGCATCGTTGAATCCGGTGGTGATTACGTTTCTGATCGGCCTTGCCGTGACCACCATCCTGGTCGCGCGACGCGTGACCGGCGCCCTGATGCTCGGCATCATTTTCACGACGGTGATCTCGATTCCCATCGGCCGCTTCTGGGGCGACGGAACCGCTTACTGGCCCGCCGCGATCGCCACAAAAACGCTCGTGAACTGGAACGGCTTGTTCTCCGCACCGGACTTTTCGGCAGTCGGCCAGCTCGATCTGCTCGGCTCGCTGAAGCTGGTCTACTGGCCATTCATCTTCGTGATGCTGTTCACGTCGTTCTTCGACGCCCTCTCAACCTTCATGGCGATCTCGGAAGCCGGCAAGCTCTACGACAAAGACGGCAACCCGCGCAACATCCGCCAGTCGATGATGGTCGATTCGTTCGCAGCGCTCGTTTCCGCGCCGCTCGGCACGAGTCCGGCGAATGCGTATATCGAATCGGCGGCGGGGATTTCTGCAGGCGGCCGCACGGGGCTGGTCGCGGTCGTGGCGGGTTTGTGCTTCCTGCCCTTCCTGTTCCTCTCGCCGCTGCTCTCGCTGGTGCCTGCCATTGCGACCGCGCCTGCGCTCGTCCTGGTCGGCGTGTTCATGATGGAGTCGATCACGAAGATCGAATGGGGCCGCTTCGACGAAGCCATTCCCGCGTTCCTCGCGATGATCCTGATCCCGCTGACCTATTCCATCACCGATGGCATCGCGTACGGCTTTCTCGCATTTGTCGTGATCAAGTCGTTCACTGGCCGCAGAAAAGAAATCAAGCCGGCGATGTGGATTGTCGCCGCACTGTCGTTGCTGTTATTGACACAGCTATAAATACGCTTCACTGGAGACGTTTCAACCATGACTCAGACCGCCTACCGCGCGCAGCTTCTCACTTTCCGGGACGACCCTGCTTTCTCCGACGATAACGCCGTGCACGAAACCGACGGCCTGTTGCTGGTGGAAGATGGCCGCGTGGTGGCAGCGGGCGCGTATGCGGCCTTGCGCGACCAGATAGCGCCGGATGCCGAGATAAAAGATTTACGCAACAAGCTGATCGTGCCGGGTTTCATCGACTCGCACATTCACTATCCGCAGACCGACATGATCGCGTCGCCGGCGCCGGGTCTCTTGCCATGGTTGAACACCTACACGTTTCCGACCGAGCGCAAGTTCGAAGACCCGGCCTATGCGCGGGAAACAGCGGGCTTTTTCATCGATGAACTGCTGGCTTGCGGCACGACCACGGCGCTCGTGTATTGCACGGTCCACAAGCAATCCGCCGATGCGTTCTTTAGCGAAAGCGAGTCGCGCAACCTGCGCATGATCGCCGGCAAAGTGCTGATGGATCGCAACTGCCCGGAGTATCTCCGCGATACAGCGCAATCCGGCTACGACGACAGCGCGGAACTCATCGCACGCTGGCACGGTCGCGGGAGGCAGGAATACGCGCTGACGCCGCGCTTTGCACCGACCTCCACGGAAGCGCAACTCGAAGCCTGCGCGGTACTCGCGCGCAAGCACCAGGACGTGTACATCCAGAGCCATGTCGCGGAAAACACCGACGAGATCAAGTGGGTCGAAAGCCTGTTCCCGGGGCATCGGAGCTATCTGGACATCTACGATCACTACGACTTGCTGCGTCAGCGCGCGGTCTATGGCCACTGCATTTATCTCGACGATACCGATCGTCAGCGCATGGCGGAAACTGGGGCGGTTGCGTCGCATTGCCCGACATCGAACCTGTTCCTCGGCAGCGGTTTGTTCGATATCGAGAAGGCCGGCGCCGCGAAAATGCCGGTGGCGCTCGCGACCGACGTAGGCGGCGGCACCACATTCTCGATGCTGCAAACCATGGGCGAAGCGCACAAGATCGCGCGCCTGACGGGCCATCACCTGAGCGCGGCACGAATGTTCTGGCTGGCGACCACGGGCGCGGCGCAAGTGCTCGACATGTCGGACAGGGTCGGGACGCTCAAGCCCGGCAGCGAGGCGGATTTCGTTGTGCTGGACCCTGCCGGCACACCCCTGCTCGCACGCCGGACGGCGCGGGCGGAATCGCTGGAAGAACTGCTGTTCGCATTCGCGATGCTAGGCGACGACCGCGCCGTGTTCGAGACGTATGCGGCGGGGAAATGCGTGCATCGGCGAGAGGCACGGCGCGCGGCAGTACCGGAGTTGGCAGCGGCTTGAGGGTTGCTGGTTCGGCAGAGAAAGCGCCCCTTGGGTCGTTCACGCTATTTGGCACGCAAGCGACCTTCACCGATGAAGGTCGCTTGCGCGTGGATACGCCGTAACCTCGCTTAACCATCCTTAAAGCAGCGGGTTCAAGCGCTTTATCAAACCGTTAAGCCGTTCACCTCAATTCCGCTGAGGATTGCCTATCAGCTGGATTAATCACAAATCAAACAAGACCCGCTCGGCGCGAAGCCTTTCCAGACGGGCTCTAAGCACTTGTTTAAGCACACTTTCCTGCTTCCCGTTACAGTCTAGCCTTTTGGCAGCGCCCGAGCGCGTATCCACCGTTCATGAAGTCACTCGCACAAGCCGTCCGGATCGGTTTATTCATACTCACTGCAGCATCGTCCACGCACGCTTCAGCCTACGCGCTGGATTCCCAACTCGACTGCAAATCGACAGCGCACGCGTTCATCGCGCCGCTTCAGGAAAGCCACGCCATAGAAACCACGCCGATGCGCGTGGAATCCAACTCCATCAACGCGTTCAAGCCAACGCACGGAAGTCACCTCACGGCGTTCGATTTCGGCGTGTTCGCGGTAGTTGGGTATCAGAAGGACGACGCGATTTTCAAGCAAGGCAGCGGCGAACCGATCGCCGATTCGGCCTACGGCGCCGTCGTGATCGGCGGGGAAGACTCCGTCAAGGAAAAAGTCCGGGCAGCCGGCAGCGACGCTGTGATCCATCACGTCGCGCCCTTCATCACCGCGATTTTCTGCAACCGCGATTGACCGCGTCACCAGGCAAAAGGCGGCGCCGACATCGGCTGGCACGGCTTTTTGCCGACAGCAAACGATTGCGGCAGATCAGCGCAGCATCGTCGCGATCGAACCGAGCAGGCGATCGATGTCGCACGTAGTTAGCGCGCCCATCGTCGAGATGCGGAACAACTCGTTCGACAGTCCGCCCTGTCCCGCGTAGATCACGAAACCCTCTGTTTTCAAGCTGTCGTGCAGAACCGGATAAGTCATTCCCGCCGGCAGCCGGTATGCCCGCAACACGACGGACGACTCACCCGCGGGCAACGCGCCTTCAATACCCAACGCAGCCAGTCCCGCACGCGCTTGCTCAGCCAGCGCCGCGTAGCGAGCGTGACGCGCCGGCAAACCGCCCTCCTCCTCGAACTCGCGCAACGCTTCAACCAGCGCGTAATACGCATGCACGGACGGTGTGAACGGCGTGTTGCGCTCGTCCTGCAGCTTCGCGAGGCGCGTGATGCCGAGGTAATACGTCCGGCTCGCGGCGTGCTTCAGCGCATCGCGTTTTGCAATCACGAACGCCGCGCCCGGCACGCCGTGCAGGCATTTATTCGCCGTCGCCGCGACCGCAGTAATCCCGCCGCCATCGAAGTCGATATGCTCGGCGCCGAAACTGCTCACGCCATCGAGCAACAAGCCGATGCCACGCGCTTTACAGGCCGCGCTAAGCCGGTCGATCTCATTCAAACGGCCCGTTGTCGTCTCATGATGAATGATCGCGACATTCGTAAAGCCGTCGAGTTTGCGGATGATTGCGTCGGTATCCGGCGCTTCCATCCACGCATACTTCACGACCTCATGATCGATCCGGTACTGCCGTGCAATCTGCGCGATCCGTTCGCCATACACGCCGTTTTCGACGATCAGCAGGCGCCCGCCTTCCGGCACCATGCCCGCGACCATGCTTTCGACGGCGGCCGTGCCCGTACCGGTCATCAACACGGCCGTCCAGACGGCGGGATCGAGCGCATAAGCTGCAAGCAAGCGCGAACGCGCTTCGTCCTGCAGATCGAAGAACTCCGGCTCGCGATGGCACAAGTCGGTTTGCAGCAGGCTATTTCGCACGCGTTCGGTCAGCGTGACGGGGCCGGGATTCAGCAGAAGCATGGTGTCTAGCGTCCGATGTGGGTTTGCAACCGGCGACGCACGTCTTCCGGCGTGATCGACGGGCGTGGCAAGTCGGTGGGCGTGCCTGTGTTGATCGATAGCCGGGCGAAACGCACGCCGTCGATATCCTTCGCTTCGAACAACCGGTCGATGACGGAGAGATCGTCGCCGTCGAGCGCCAACGCGTACCCGCACGCCGAAGCGATGCGCGCAAACTCGACGCCTTGCGACACGGTCGCCTGAGCGCCGGTCGACTCGTGCGCGCCGTTGTCCAGCAGCAAGTGAGTGAGGTTGGACGGCCCGTAAGCGCCGAGCGTGGCGAACACGCCCATGCGCATCAACGCGGCGCCGTCGCCGTCGAGCGCGACCACCAACAGGTCCGGCCGCGACAACGCGAGGCCGAGCGCCATGGGCGTGGCGCATCCCATCGATCCGACCAGATAGACCTGGTTCTCGCGGTCATCGATAGCGTAAAGTTCCCGCCCGCAAAATCCCGTCGATGCCAGCACGACCGTCGATTCTTTCGGTGTTAGTTCGACTACGCGCTGCAAAGCGGTATGACGCGACACGCGTTCGCCAGGAAAAGACACGACTTCAGCGCGCTCGTTCGAAGCCCGCTGACGCACACCGCTCAAGCCCTTCTTGCTCAGCTTGTACGCCGCGACGCTGCCCTTCTGCATCACAAGCGCGTACGGCCGTCCCGTGCTGTCCATATGCGCGGTCGCCCGATCGAGCGCGGGACCGATCGCGTCGGCTTGCGTGGGGAACAACTCCCACGGAATTTCCATCGTGTCGAGCATGGCCGGTGTCACCGGTCCCATCAGCGCGTGCTGCGGTTCATCGGCGACGCCCGGCTGACCGCGCCACGTGACGATCAGCAATTGCGGCAGCCTGAACGTCCACGTCAGCGACGTCAGCGGACTCACCGCGTTGCCGAGCCCGGAGTTCTGCATCATCGAGATACCGCGACGCGCCTTATGCACACCTGACGCGCCGAGTGCCACGCCCGCGATCAGCGCGACCGCATCGCCTTCATTGGCCGCCGATACATAGTTCAGCGACTCGTCCTGCAACACGTAGTTGATGAACGGCGTCAGGTACGAGCACGGCACGCCCGCGTACCAGTCGAAACCCCGCTCGCGCGCGGCTTCAACGAATTGTGCAGCTTCGATCACGCGCCTGCCTCCGCGGACGCCGAACCATTCGATCCGTACGGCGCTTGTCCGTGGGCGAAATCACCGGCTTGACGCAACTCGTCGAGGTCGTTCACGCCGCGCCAGTGGCCATGCACGTAGTGCACTTCAATACGTTCGCCCTCGTCGATCAACGCATTGAGCAGCGCGGCCATGTCGAGCTTGGCGAAGTCATGGCGTTGCTGCAGTTGTTCGAGCGTGGCGACAAGACGTTGACGGCCCGCGCCGCGCACGTTCAGCAGGCCCATCCAGCGACCTTGCGGCGAGTTGAGATTCGCCGGACCCGTCGAGCTCGTCACGCTTTCGAGCCAGACCTTCTGCCCGAACAACGCGCGATCGTCCGCGGTGGAGCAATACGCAAAGTCCGTTGATGCCACGCCGGCTCCCGGCGTCTGCGATGAATCCACTACCACGCAGAAGTCGCTGTGCGACTCCACCAGATCGCGAAGAATGTAGCTGCGGAACAAAAGATCGCCGTAGGAGATCACGGTATCCGCGGTGAACGATTTCGCCGCACATGCCAGCGACGCGAGTTCACCCGTGTGCTCGTGCGTTTCATTCACGACAAGCCGGATACCCGATGTATCGATGGCATCCGCACGATAACCTCCGACCACCGTGATGTCGTTGATGCCTTCCTTCTTGAAGGCTTCGACCAGACGGCGCAACAGCGGTTTTCCCGCGATCGGCAGCATGACCTTGGGTTTATCGGCGGTGACGGCTTCCAGCCCCGCGCCCCGGCTTGCCGCGAGCACGACGGCATTGCGCGAAGCGGTTGCCGACGACAGATACACGCTCTCGGCGGCCGAATATTCCTCAGCGTCCTGCAGACGGAAAATTTCGTTCACGCTCGCCACGCGGTCTTCCACATTCACCAGCGTCTCGCTGCTGCGGATTTCTTTCGCGATCGCCTGCATGGTCGTGGTCGCGCCGCGCAGCAGATGGTTCGCCCAGATCACCGTGCTGATGCCGGCCTGGCGGAACACATCGGTGGGCGTGCTGTAATACTTGGTCGGCACGATCACGAGCGGACCACGCCCTGCCCATTCGCGTGCAAACGTGAGGATTTCGTCGGGCTTGGACAGCTTGCTGTGAATCAGGATCGCGTCCGCGCCGGCTTGCCGATAAGCTTCCGCACGCTTCAATGCTTCTTCCATGCCCCAGCCCGCGATCAATGCTTCCACGCGTGCGACGATGGAGAAATTCGGATCACTTTGCGAGTCCTTGCCGGCCTTGATCTTGCCGCAGAACTCGTCCATCTCGGCGAGCGGCTGGCGCTCACCGTTAAGAAAACTATTGGTCTTCGGAAACTGCTTGTCTTCAATACATACGCCGGCAATGCCGCGCTGCTCCAGCTTCTTCACTAGCCGGCGGACGTTGTTGAAGTTGCCGTAGCCGGTGTCGCCGTCCAGCAGAATCGGCAGGTCGCTCGCGTCCGCCATGAACTCGAGCATGTCGACCACTTGCGTCCAGCTCGCTTCGTTGTTGTCGCGTACGCCGAACTGCGCCGAGATCGTGAGTCCCGAACCCCAGATCGCCTTGAAACCAGCCTCTTTCACAATGCGCGCGGACAAGCCGTTATGCGCTTCCATCAGGAATTCGAGCTGATTGCTCTGCAGCATCTCGCGCAGACGAAGCGTGCGCGAAAAGCCGACGGGTATTTGATGCGGTGCGTTCATCGTAGTGCTCCTGCTAGCTGACGCAGTTGCGGCAAGACTTCGTCGGCCGCGCGTTTAACGTCGTTCTGAAAATCGATTTCTATCCACGGCGCGCCGGTTACGTCGGCCACGTCGAATACCTGGCTGCGCTCCAGCAGCAAATCGCGCACAGCCTCTTCATGCGGTAAGTTCGCGCGACCCGTCGCGACATAACCCGCGACGAGTTCGGCCAGGCGCCGCGCAGCAGTTTCGTCGAAGCGGAAAAATCCCACCGACTCGCCGATGGTGTCGAACTTCAGATCCGCCAGCACTTGCTTGCGCAATTCCACCGGCACGCCGTTCGCCACGCAGAGCTTCACGGGTTCATCGCCGGTTTCGAAATCGCGGTCGATCAAGAGACGGTTCACCGGTCCCACGCCCGCCACGAGCGGTTCGAGAATGCGTTCGTCGTAGAGCACGTCGGCGTCCATCAGCAGCACGTCGCCGCCGCGGGTCAGCGCTTCTGCCGCCGTGTGCACGGACAGCACGCTGCCGAGCGAAAACTCGCGGTTCACGACCACTGCGGTACGCGGTTTCCAGTCAATCGCGGCAAGCTCCGCTTCCACCTGTTCATGCTTGAAGCCGAGCACAAAGACGATTTCACTAACGCCCGCCGACTTCAGCAGTTGCAGATGGCGTTCGAGCAGCGACGACTCGCCAAAACGCAGCAGGCACTTCGGCTTTTGCAGCCCTTCGGGCTGAACGAGACGCAGTCCCATCCCCGCTGCAAGAATAATTGCGCGCATGTTGATCCTATCGGTGATGCTTTATTCGATTTCCGGCACGCGCGCGAGACGACGGCGCTGCCAGCCCTTTTCAGCGAAATGCAGATAAACGATGCCCGGCAGGCCGAGCAGCAATTCCCGCGCGCGCTTGGCCAGCGAGAGGGCGAGCGCGGCTTCCGGCGGCAAACCAATGAGGCGCGCGAGCAGCAGATAACCGCCCTCCTGCACGCCGAGTGAACCGGGAATGGCGAACGCCGCGCCGCGGATTGCCTGGCCGAGACTCTCCAGCATCAGCGCTTCGGTCCAGCCGACGGGCGAGCCGAGAAAGCGCAGCGCAAGCCACACCTCGCCGGTGCCGACGATCCAGCCCAGCAGACTCAACGCGAAACTCGCCGCGACGGGGCCGGGCTTTTCGTAAAGTTCGAGCACGGCGGCATCGACGGCTTGCGCGCGCGACACCAGCGACGACCAATCACGCTTCTTCGAAAAACGCGCGGCAAATTGTGAGGCGAAGCGCGTCGCGCGGCCGAACAAACCCTTGCGCTGCGCGAAGAAAAAACCGAGAACCATGAGGGAACACACCACGATCACGATCAGCACCGGCAGCAACATGCCCACGCCTGACGCATAGCTGCTCAGCAACGCGAGCCCGATCATGGCGAAGACCATTTGTCCGACGGATTGCATCGTCGTGCTGACGGTGATGACCGCTGCGGCGTCGCGGGCGCGCATGCCGCGCTGCGCGAGATAACGCACCATCAGCATCGGACCGCCGATCTGTCCGGCCGGCATCAGGCTATTCACCGATTCACCGGTCCAGCGCGCGAGCAGCGCGTCGCGGAAAGTCACATCGCGTTGGTTGCGGGGAAACAGCGCTTCGATAGCCAGCGCATCAATCACGACCGGCAGCAGGTGGAACGCCGCCACCGCGAGCAGACCCCAGCCCGCGGCTGCGAGCGCCGCCGCGACGGAACCAAAGCCCTGCCAGCCAAGCAGCGCGATGAACAACACCACGCCGAGCGACAGAAGGACTGTTCCCGCCCGGCTCATGCTGCGCCGTTCTTCCCGCCCTTGCGGCGGAAAACCTGACCGAAGCCAAAGTACGCGATCGAGTCCTTCATGTTCGAGATGAAACGCTGCCACGGCCGCATGTTCGGATTGGTGACATATTCAAACGTCAGCGACACGCGGAATTCTCCCGCGCGAGCAGGCGTGATGCGATGGCGCAGCTTGTCGCCATCGAAGAAAACGAGGCCGCCGGGGGGAATCTGTACCGAGCCCGGTTGATCGGGGATCTCGGGCGTACGCGTGTGCAGCTCGTAGTCGAGACGGCACGACGAGTCGTCCATCACACCGAGTAGCAGCGTGTAACGGCGGCCTTCGTAGTACGACGTATCGTAGTGCCAGCCGATGTGGTCACCCGCCTTCGTGTAGAAATACAGCGCATACGCGTGCGGATCGTCAGCGGGCGACACCTGCAGCGTGTCGCCGCTGATTTTCTCCAGCCAACTGATCAACGCCGGCGACCGGTACAACTCGGCGATAAACGGCGCGAGTTCGTCGATCGCGTGACGGCTCACGCTGCCGCCCTGCTTGTGTCCCGGCAAATAGTTGCGGTTGATGGCCGGCGTAACGGCATGGACTGCCGCGACCAGCTTCTCGGTGAACTCGCGCGGCAGGAAGTCGTCGAGATACAGGAACGCGCCCTGGTTATCGAACGTCTCGTGCAGCTTCGCCGTATGGTGCTGAGGGGACAAGCGCTGAAGATGCGCGACCAGCGTTTCGTCGAGGGCCTGATGGCCCTTGGGCTCAACTGGCTTTTCGCCGAGCGAACGTGCGAACACGGAATCGACAGATGAATTCATTGGACAGCCTGCAAGTCTTGCCCGTCGGTATCCTTGCTGCGCACCATGGCCTGGGTAGAACGTCGAAGCGCGCGCTGATAATCCACGACGACCCAGACCGCGAACAACGGAGCGCCGATAGAAGCGGCCACCAGAAACGGCGTCATGCCGTTGAGCAGCGTCACCACCGGCAGCAGATACAACACGTCTTCGGTTTCGAAACCCGCCATGGATGCCTGCTTCGTGCCGCTCTTGCCCGCCATCGATTCGATCCGCATCCGGAGAAAGAAGATCAGCGCGACGGCAACGCCCGCGATACCACCCAGCCATTCGGCCCGCACGATCATGGCCGGGTGGTGCACGCTCACATAAAACCCGAGGCCCACGAACAGCAGCACGGTCACCAGGGAATCGCACGCAAGGTCGTAAAAATGACCGATTTTGCTCGACATCCCGCTGATCCGTGCGAGTTCACCGTCGGTGTGATCGACGAAATTGGAGAGCGCAATCAACACGGCACCCACACTACACGCCCAGAAGCTGCCGACCGACAGGTAATACGCACCGGCGATGCCGATCAGCAAACGTAAAGTGGTTAGGTGATTCGGTGTAACCGGGGTGCCGATAAGCGGTGTAACAATCCGCCGGGCGAGCCGTGCGTCCCAGGTCGGGGGCTCGGCAAGGGCATGTGGTTGGGCGTTGCAGGGTGTGGTCATTTGCGGAATATATCTCGTTTCGAATTTAATTGCATACGAGGGCGCTTCGCCACAAGCCTGTAACAAAGTCAGTGTTGAGCTCGGAATTCGGAATAATCGCGGGCGCCAACAGGCCATGGCGCCCGGCTCGAACAGCCGGTCGCCATGACGGTAAATTTTTCTGGAATTGGCAGCAGAGTCCGGACTCGGGCGCCGGCTTGCCGGGCTACTGCACAGGCACGGGCGCAGGAGCGGGAACGGGCGCCGGGGCGGTCGCCTTCCCGTTCGTCCCCACCGCAACCGGGGCTTCATTACTCGCACCGCCATTTTTATCGAGCGGGATCTTCACTGTGCGCACCGTCCCGTTGTCCAGCGGGAAATCCGCGAGCGCGCTGCGGATCAGGTAAGGCATGGCCCGGACCAGCGACGATTCGCCGCCTGAATTGCTTGCGCTCACTTTGTACACTTCGCGCCCGCTGTCACGTTCGGTCATGCGGATCTGCAGCGAGTGGACGAAGATCGGATAACTTTGGTCCACGTAACCCGCTGGCCCCATGTCCCACCCGCCCCACGGTCCGTAACCACCCCAGCCGTATGGCCGGCCGTACCAGCCGCCGTACATCGGCCACGGATCGTAATAGACGGGTTGCCGCACCGTCACCATGTCGCCGCGAATGGAATACGACAATTCCACGCGATAGTGCGCGCTGGCATCGGGAACCTGCTTGAACGAATGGGTGGCAAGCTCGTTGGCGGCGAGTGCTTCATACGTTTTCTGTTCGATGCTGTTTTGCTGCTGCGCCGAACGGGCGAACGCGTAGGTCCGCGTAGCGTCGCTCCCGGACCAGTCCGAGAACGCTGCCACCTGCGTCTGAACATAGGTCGTACAGCCTCCCAGCAACGCTAACCCCGCTACCAGGGTCACGCGTACCGCACGCTTCCACTCCCCGTACAACCGTCCGAACGTCATGGCCGACCTCATTGTCTTGTTGATTTCTTGTAGCGGTGTTGTTCGCAAACAGTAACCGTGAAGTGTCGCATGCACCGCACGGAGATTAGCTGATTCCACCTGTTTAAAGACCCTCGCCGGCACGTGAAGTTCGGGAGATAGGCCATCCGGACAACCCCGAATCGAGCACACGATTCCGCGCGCCTTTGTACAATGATCCGACACAAGGCCGCCTGGAAAGCAAAGGCACCCGCTCAACTCAATCAGATCCGCCATGTCCAATTCGACCACACCTGCCGTAATCCGCCGCGCCGACTACACGCCGCCCGCTTTCCTGATCGATACCGTCGCGCTCGAATTCAACCTCGTCCCGGAGCGGACCGTGGTGCGCAATACCATGCGCCTGCGCCGCAACCCGGACGCCGCGCCCACGGCCACTCTGGAGCTGATGGGCGAGCAGATGGAATTCATCAGCGCAACACTCGACGGCCGTCCGCATGCAGACGTTCACGTCAATGAGAACGGTTTGTCGGTGAGCAATATTCCGGACGCGTTTGAATTAACTATTGAAAGTGCATGCAAGCCGGCCGAGAACACCACGTTGTCGGGCCTGTATGTATCTGGCGGCAACTTCTTTACCCAGTGCGAGGCCGAAGGTTTTCGCCGCATCACGTATTTCCTCGACCGCCCCGACGTCATGGCTACGTATACGGTGACCCTGCGGGCGGACAAAACGGCGTACCCGGTGCTGTTGTCGAACGGCAATCTGATCGAAGAAGGCGATCTCGGCGACGGCCGGCATTTCGCGCGCTGGGAAGACCCGTTCAAAAAGCCGAGCTATTTGTTTGCGCTGGTCGCGGGCAAGCTGGTCAAGCTCGAGCAGCGTATGAAAACTGGTTCGGGCAAGGAAAAGCTGCTGCAGGTGTGGGTCGAACCGCACGATCTCGACAAGACGCAACACGCCATGGATTCGCTGGTTCATTCCATCGAATGGGACGAACGCCGCTTTGGGCTCGAGCTCGACCTGGATCGTTTCATGATTGTCGCGGTGAGCGACTTCAACATGGGCGCGATGGAAAACAAAGGCTTGAACATCTTCAATACGAAGTACGTGCTCGCGAATCCCGAAACGGCGACCGATGTGGATTTCAGCAACATCGAAGCCGTGGTTGGCCATGAATATTTCCACAACTGGACGGGTAACCGCGTGACCTGCCGCGACTGGTTCCAGTTGAGCCTGAAGGAAGGCCTGACCGTGTTCCGCGACCAGGAATTTTCCGCCGACATGGCTGCCGGACTCGAACCGGGCGCAGCCAGCGACGCCGCGCGTGCGACCAAACGGATTGACGACGTGCGTGTGCTGCGCCAGATGCAGTTCGCTGAAGACGCGGGTCCGATGGCGCATCCGGTGCGCCCGGAAAGCTACGTGGAGATCAACAATTTCTACACGATGACCGTCTACGAAAAGGGCTCGGAAGTCGTGCGCATGTATCAGACGCTGCTCGGTCGCGACGGTTTCCGGCGTGGCATGGATCTGTATTTTCAGCGTCACGACGGCCAGGCCGTGACCTGCGACGACTTCCGTCACGCGATGGCGGACGCCAACGGCCGCGATCTGGCGCAGTTCGAGCGCTGGTACAGCCAGGCTGGCACGCCCCGCATAACGGTGCGCGCACGTTACGACGCGGCCACGAAGCGCTATGTGCTCACGCTCACGCAAGGTTACGCTGAAGCATCCGAGGCTGCGCGCGCAACGCAAAAGGGTCCGCTGCTGATTCCGTTCTCGCTCGGTTTGATCGGCAAGAACGGCGCCGACCTGCCGTTGAAACTCGACGGTGAAAAAGAGCCGCAAGGCACGACGCGTGTGCTGGAATTCACGGAACAGGAGCAAACCTTCACGTTCACCGATGTCGCCGAAGAGCCGTTGCCTTCGTTGCTGCGCAATTTCTCGGCGCCGGTGGTGGTCGATTACGACTACACCAACGAACAACTGGCGTTCCTGCTTGCTCATGACAGCGACCCGTTCAATCGATGGGAAGCCGGCCAGCGCCTCGCCACGCGTGAGCTGCTTGCATTGGCGGATCGGGCATCCAAGGGGGAGGAATTGACGCTCGACGATCAAGTCGTTTCCGCATTTGCCCAGGTACTCGACAACACCACGCTCACGCCGGCATTTCAGGAATTGGCGCTGATGTTGCCGTCGGAGGGATATCTTGCGGAGCAGATGGCTGTGTCGGATCCGGCTGCCGTTCACGCGGCGCGCGTGTTTGTCAGCCGCCGGCTCGCCACGGGACTGCACGACCGGTGGCTCGCCGTGTACGAGGCGAACCGCACGCCGGGCGAATATCGCGCGACGCCGGATGACGCCGGCAAACGTGGTCTGAAGAATCTCGCCCTCGCCTACCTGAGCCAGCTCGACGACCCCACGCGAGCCATCGAACTCGCGAGCGCCCAGTACGACGCCGCGAACAACATGACGGACCGGTCGGCGGCATTGTCCGCGCTCCTGACGGCGGGTGCGTCAGGTTCTGTCGATACCACCGTCGCCGATGCCGCGCTCAGCGATTTCTACCAGCGCTTCGAGAGCGAGCCGCTTGTCATCGACAAGTGGTTCGCGCTGCAAGCCACACAACGCGGCGGCCCGAAACGCAACGTGCTCGAGATTGTGCGCAAGTTGATGCAGCATCCGGCGTTCACGCTGAAAAACCCGAATCGCGCCCGCTCGCTGATTTTCAGCTTCTGCGGTGCGAATCCGGCGCAATTCCACGCCGCCGACGGTTCCGGTTACGCGTTCTGGGCTGAACAGGTCGTTGCGCTCGACGCCATGAACCCACAGGTCGCTGCGCGCCTTGCGCGTACGCTCGAGCAATGGCGCCGGTACACACCGGCCTTGCGCGAGCAGGCGCATGCGGCGCTCGAAGAGGTGGCATCGAAGGTGAAATCCCGTGACGTACGCGAGATCGTAGAGAAAGCGCTGGGCTGAGCGTCTCGTCGTTCATCCCGGCTCATCGGCAACCGGCGCTTCGGCGCCGGTTTTTTTATGCGCAGACGTTAAGGAAACCGGCAGCACGAGGCGTGCGCATTCCTGTGACATCGAGAGACACATTCCGAGCGGGTAGAATCTGAGGCATTCGTCTAACGCTCCCGGAGCCCAACGCAATGTCGACCCCATCATCTATTTCCCGCCGCACGACGCTCACCAAGTATCTGATCGAGCAGCAGCGGGAACATCAAAACCTTCCCGCCGACCTGCGACTGTTGATTGAAGTGATCGCACGTGCATGCAAGCAG
This sequence comes from Caballeronia mineralivorans PML1(12), assembly GCF_001028175.1. Taxonomy (GTDB): domain Bacteria; phylum Pseudomonadota; class Gammaproteobacteria; order Burkholderiales; family Burkholderiaceae; genus Caballeronia; species Caballeronia mineralivorans. The sequence goes on along the minus strand of NZ_AEJF01000185.1, from coordinate 41,902 downwards.
ATCGGCTATCAGGTGAGCAAGGGCGCGTTGGGCGAAGCGCTGGGCACCGCCGGCAGCGAAAACGTCCAGGGCGAAGTGCAGAAGAAACTCGACATCCTGTCGAACGAAATCCTGCTCGAAGCCAACGAATGGGGCGGCAACCTGGCCGCAATGGCATCGGAGGAAATGGAGAAGATTTTCCCGATCCCGAACCGCTATCCGAAGGGCAACTACCTGCTCACGTTCGATCCGCTCGACGGCTCGTCGAACATCGACGTGAACGTGTCCATCGGCACCATCTTTTCAGTGTTGCGATGCCCGGACGGCATGGAGCCGAGCGAACAGGCGTTCATGCAACCCGGTTCGGCTCAAGTGGCGGCCGGCTATGCCGTCTACGGTCCGCAAACCGTGTTCGTGTTGACCACCGGCTACGGCGTGAACTGCTTCACGCTCGACCGCGAGCTCGGATCGTGGGTGCTCACGCAGAGCAACATGCAAATCCCCGCTGACACGCACGAGTACGCGATCAACGCGTCGAACAGCCGTCACTGGTACGAGCCGGTGCAAAAGTATGTGAACGAGTTGAACGAAGGCAAGGATGGTCCACGCAAGGAAGATTTCAACATGCGCTGGATCGCGTCGATGGTTGCAGACGTGCACCGTATCCTGAGCCGTGGCGGCGTGTTCATGTACCCCGCCGACAAGCGCACGCCCGATCGTCCAGGCAAGCTGCGCCTGCTTTACGAAGCGAACCCGATGGCGTTCATCGTCGAACAGGCGGGCGGCGCGGCAACCGACGGCGCGCAGCGCATCCTCGACATCGTTCCGACCAACCTGCATCAGCGTGTACCGGTGTTCCTCGGATCGAAAAACGAGGTCGAACGCGTGACGCGTTATCACGCAGAAAAGAATTGACCGTAGGGTGTTGCCAAACTCGCCGGAAGGTCCTTATAATCTCGTTTCTCTGATGCCGGAATAGCTCAGACGGTAGAGCAGCGCATTCGTAATGCGAAGGTCGGGGGTTCGATTCCTCTTTCCGGCACCAAGCTTCATTTCAAGAAACCCGCGTCGCCTCCAGGCTTCGCGGGTTTTTTACTTTTCAAGCCGCATCTCAAAAATGATCTTTAAGATCAATCGGTCAGCTCATACACTTAAAGTGAAACTTTAAGTGGGCGTAATTCATAAACTTCCCGTCGTTTCCCCGATGCTTTCTCTGCACCCAATTTGCGAACATTCATTTGTATGAATACGTGTGCTTTCAGACATTGCGAACTGTTAAATTTTTTTAAAGACAGATAAAACAGTCAACCGCAACTGAATCGTGCCGTTATCACTATTGAGGGGACTCGTTTTTAAGCAACGACCCGCATCTACGAACACAGAATCGGCGATGGGAGACAGCCGAACACTTTGAAGCAGTTTGCGAAATATTTGCTGCTGTGCGACAGAGCATCGGCAATAAATGGACGGCGAGTTAATCGGCAGAAAAGGTCAGCAAAGCGCTGCCGAGATGCATGAGAAATATCGTTGTTGAGCAATAAATTATCACAGCCTTAAGTCACGCTGCTGGTGTTCCGTTAAAGCAACACAGGAACGGAGAAATGTTCCAACCGCGCATTCGGCGCTAGCGCGAAGCCAGAGTCGAGATTGATAATCGACCTATACAAGGAGAGAAAATGATGGACGCCAAGCCGACGAAAATCCCGACGCCCGACAAGGTCGAATGTCCGGATCAAGAACCGGTCGGGGTTGAATTCCTCGCAGAGCTGCCCGAATACGTCCGGGCATTTTTCGATGAACAGCGTAACCTGTGCGACCCGAAGTAATTGCTGAAACGAGCAGTACACCAACGGCGTTTGCAGATGTCCTGCAAGTCGCGGTTCCTGCACGCGTGAACGTTGCGGCATGTCTTTGCAGCAACGCTGAATCAACACGCAAGTATTAATAGCACGACCGGTCCAGGCTTATAACGCCACGCGCGTCGCGCGTTTCACGATCGCCATCATTGCCATGAGTTAAGCTGCCGCTTTCTCGCTCGGGCTCCGGTCATCCATGCTTCGCCATTCCCTTCTGCACATTCAGCACGCTCTGCGCGCCATCGCTTCGCTGGCGGCTTGTTTCATCGTCATCATGGCTTGTTCGTCGGCGGCTCTTGCTGACGGCGACGACACGCCGCTCACCAATCTCATCGCGTTGTCCTCGCAACGGCTGGCGCTCGCCGAGCCGGTCGCGCGCTGGAAGTGGGCCCACCACGAACCGATCACCGATCAACCCCGTGAAGCCGCGCTGCTGGCAGGCATCGATAGCCGCGCGAAAGCCGTTGGCATCGATCCGGCGTTTGCGCAGCTTTTCTTCCGCGACCAGATCGAGGCGAGCAAGGACGTGCAGAACGCACTCTTCGATAACTGGCGCAAGTCACGCGGGCCCGAAGGGACCCCGCCTGACCTCGCCCGCGATACCCGGCCGAAACTCGATGGCGTGACGAACGCGCTGCTCGCCGCGCTGGCTGGCGTGGAACCACTCCGCCATGCCGACGATTGCCCCCTGCGGCTAGCCGATAGCATCGCGCGCTGGAAACATCTCACCCGCTATGATTCCGCTCAGAACGCGCCGCTCGCGCGCGCGTTGTCGCATGTGTGCGCTTCAGGTGGGGTGGGCGCTGTCGGCTAGACCGGCTCGCCGGACAAGCACGCGGTGGCCGCAAGCGGTACGACCGTCAGACCGCGCAACAAGCGTTCTCTGAGAATCCGGTACGTTGACAGCTCGAAGCGCGCCGCGGGCGCTGCCGAACGCAACTGCGCGGCTTCGTCGAGCGTCGCGGCCATGCCGAAATACTGCCAGGCATCGACGACATGCCAGACGCGCGCGCTAGTCGTGGCATCCGTTTCTTCTATCGCGATGGCGCCCGGATACGTCCAGGGCGCGTGGCTCGGGTCATCGCGACGCGCTTTGAACACCCGGTTATGCGCGGGACGCAGCCGTGCGACCGAGCGCCCTTCCGCCAGCATCGCGCCGATCTCGCCGCCGGTCGCTGTCCACTCCACCCGGCGCACGAGTTCCGCGAGCCGCAGATCCTTCGCCGAGCGTTTCACGCCCGACAGATGCGCGCGCACGCGCTGGCGCAAACGCACGCTTCGCCCGACGTACAGCGGCACGTCGTCCTCGCCATAAAACACGTAGATGCCGCAGCCGGCCGGAATCTGCTCGATCGTGTCTTCATCGATGTCACCGGCGAGCCGGAACCGGCGCGCAACCTGTTCTATATAGTCACGCAGGACATCGGCGGAAAACGCGCGGTGCAGATGCTGCCAGAATTGCCAGAGCAGATCGGCGTCGGCGAGTGCCCGATGGCGGGCGGCCGGCACAAGCGCGTGGCGTTCGATCAGCGCATCGAGTCCATGCCGGCGTTCCGCCGGATAGATGGCCCGCGACAGTTGCACGGTGCACAGCACATCGGGCTGGAACTTGATGCCGGCACGCTTGAACTCGCCGCGCAGGAAGCCGTGATCGAACCGCGCGTTGTGCGCAATGAACAACCGGCCTTCAAGACGGGCCAGCAAATCATGCGCAATGGTCTCGAACGTAGGCGCGTTGCACACCATCGAATCGCTGATACCGGTGAGTTGCTGGATAAAGAACGGAATCGGCTGTTGCGGATTGACGAGCGAACTCCACTGCGTCACGCCGGCCGGCCCAACCTCGACCACACCGATTTCGGTGATGCGATCTACGCCAAAGGCGCCGCCCGTCGTTTCGAGATCGACGAAAACCAGTGGTTCTGAACTGACGATATTGGCAACGATTGGGAGCACAGCGCTGACCGCTAAAAGAGAAATGGGCGCGATCCGCTTTGGAGATGGCGTATCGATCGAGTATTTTAGCTCACGTCCCTTCGACTACCGGCGTATCTAATAGATACGCCGCCTCGCCGACGACCATGTGCGCTGACCCACCCTCCGCCTGTAACGTAGCGATACGCTGCGAAGGGCAGCCGTCATGCGCTGCCGAGTCAGGAATGAGCGAGCGATCCATCGTAATAATGGGGAATTAAACTGGCCATGCTCGCCAAAAGGAAATATTTACTTGGGTTGTAACCATACTTATAGAATCGTAAGCGTTTACGAGCCTTGTTACCGAAAGGGGCTATTGTCATCATAAAAGATGACCGCAAGCACTTTTAAAGGAGGTCATTGCTGTGACGACCGAACTCAAAAGCATGTTTTCGTGGATCAGGACGTTGGTAGCGCCCCGAGCAGTACTCGAATCGCATTCGGCTTTGGATTTCGATCCGGCATGGCACGGCGATCACTGGCAAAACCTGCTGTGCTCACCAATGGATGCACGTCATTACGTAATGGAAGACTGGGCAATATCGAGTCCGCTGACTTTCGAGAGCGAAGGGACCGAGTCGCCGGAAGCTGCGAAAGAAGCTGAAGCCATTCCGGAGGAAGAGCTGGAAGCGGCTGACTAGGTAAACAGTGTCTGAAACGGGATCGAGCTTGCAGTCTGTTCAGGCGAAAAAAAAGCGCGACTGGGAAGTCGCGCCGACAAGGTTTGGAGATCTTTTCCGTCAACGAAAAAGTCTGCTTTGGAAAGCAGCATCTGAAGTATAACGGCCCACTATCTTGCAATCATCAACAGATCTGGCAATCATCTATTGCTGTTCCGTCAATAATCGGTTTTCAGGATTATTGACGTTGTATTTTAACGATACCGCATGTAGCAATTGCGCAACGAACCGCTGTTGACACCCTGCACCCGCCTCCGCCAATCCCCCGCAAAGCCTTACTGGTAAAGCCTTAGACGGCGTTTATTAATCATTGCCGATCGCAGAATACTTTATTGCGCAAATCGGAATGCCACCGCTGTAACACCGTCTTTACACTTCGTCTGGTCCGGAAACGACTGTGTCTTCTGTTGGCACATGAAATCACCTGACAGCGCCTCTCGCAGCGCGTCGGAGTGAAGGTTTCCTTCAAGCCTGGGTTGTCAGACCCAAATTGCTCTCGGAGTTACAAAGATGAAAAAGACTCTCATGGTCGCCGCCCTTTCGGGCGTATTTGCAACCGCCGCTCACGCTCAAAGCAGCGTGACGCTGTATGGTTTGATCGACGCTGGCCTGACGTACACAAATAATCAAGGCGGCCAACATAACTTCAAGATGACGAGCGGCTCGGTGAACGGCAGCCGTTGGGGCCTGCGCGGCGCTGAAGACCTCGGCGGTGGCCTGAAGGCAATCTTCACGTTGGAAAACGGCTTCAGCATTGCTAACGGCACGCTGGGTCAAGGTGGTCGCGAGTTCGGCCGTCAGGCATTCGTTGGTCTGTCGAGCACCCAATACGGCGCTGTGACGCTCGGTCGTCAATACGACTCCGTGGTCGACTACCTCGGCCCGTTGGCTCTGACCGGCACGCAGTACGGCGGCACGCAGTTCGCACACCCGTTCGACAACGACAACCTCGACAACTCGTTCCGTATCAACAACTCGGTCAAGTACCAGAGCGCGAACTACGCTGGCTTCAAGTTCGGCGCACAGTACGGCTTCTCGAACCAGGCTGCTGGCTTCTCGAACAACCGCGCTTACAGCGTCGGCGCATCGTATAACTACGGTCCGTTGAACGTTGCTGCAGCTTACTTGCAGTTGAACAACTCAGTAACGGGTGCAGGAGCCGCTGCGGCGCTGTCGAACAGTGGCGGCGCTGTCGCTGGCGACAACACGTTCGTAGCAGGCCTGCAGCGCACGTTCGGTGCTGGCTTGAACTACGCGTTCGGTCCGGCAACGGTTGGCTTCGTGTTCACGCAAACGAAGCTTGAAAACGCATCTGGTATCTCGGGCGGCGCAATCAGCGCGACCAACGGCGTTGGAATTGGTAACTACGCTCGCTTCAACAACTATGAGCTCAATGGCCGTTACGCACTGACCCCGGCCCTGAGCCTGGCTGGTGAGTTCACGTACACGGACGCTCGCCTTGATGGCGTGAAGCCCAAGTTCGAACAGGTCGGCCTGCAAACGGCGTACTCGCTCTCGAAGCGTACGGACGTGTACCTCCAAGGTGAATACGTTCACGCGTCCGACCTGGGCGGCACCGGCCTTGGCGCTCCGATCACCGGCGTTGGCATGTCGTCGACCCCGAATCAAGTCTCGGCAACGGTTGGTATTCGTCACCGCTTCTAAGTCTTGTTCGAAGTTGTACCGATGTGAAAAGGGCGCCGCTTGCGGCGCCTTTTTTTCGTCTTGAGTCCCTACGTTAGTACTTCAGGTCAAGCGCCTCAGACCTTCGGCGGATAACGCACATCGAGGATATCGATTTGCTGGACGCCTGCGGGCGTGTGCAGCGTGACCGTATCGCCGACCTTGGCTTTGAGCAATGCACGGGCAATGGGCGAGATCCAGCTCACGTGCCCGACATCCAGATTCACCTCGTCGACGCCCACGATTGTCACCGTGTGCACGTCCCCATCGTCGCCGGCGTAATCCACCGTGGCGCCGAAAAATACCTGGTCGAGATTCTCCTGCCGGCTGCTGTCCACTACTTCCGCCAGGTCGAGCCGCTTCGTCAGGAAGCGAATCCGCCGGTCGATCTCCCGCAAGCGCCGCTTGCCATAGATGTAGTCGCCGTTCTCTGACCGGTCGCCGTTCGACGCCGCCCAGGAAAGCAGTTTCACAACATCCGGCCGCTCGACGTCTAGCAAATGCAGCAATTCCTCGCGCAGACGCTGGTGTCCTGCGGGCGTGATGTAGTTCTTGGTGCCGGGAGGTACGCCCGGCGGCTGCTCGAGATCGAGATCGTCGTCGCTCTCGTCCGATTCTTTGACAAATGCTTTGTTCATGGTGCAAACCGCTCAAAATAACGTGAAGAGGAGCGAGATAGCTCCTCTTCAAGGTAACACGAAGGAGATCGGTATTACAGAAATCGAGGCGGAACTCTTCCTTTTTTGGGAGAGCTTGGCTATACTCTTGGTCTCGCGTGCGGCTGTAGCTCAGATGGATAGAGTACTTGGCTACGAACCAAGGGGTCGTGGGTTCGAATCCTGCCAGCCGCACCACTTCTTCAAAGCGTTTTAGTTTTTTGTTTCAAGCAAGCGTTTCCTGCATCAGCTTTTTGTATTACCCTGCTTCATGCGCGGCTGTAGCTCAGATGGATAGAGTACTTGGCTACGAACCAAGGGGTCGTGGGTTCGAATCCTGCCAGCCGCACCAGTTTTAGAAGGGCCTTCCTCGCGGAAGGCCTTTTTTATTTGCGCACGGCGCACGCGTTCGATGCTTCTCCTCAACGGGCGGCCTGTGCTCGCCAGGCTTGCCGAGGGCATGGGCATGCCAAGCGCAAACCCGCTTATTGCCGCGCAGTCGACCCAATATCGCCGATACGTCCATCTGGCATCGGTGCATCTTCAACCGATGCCGCCGCGCTCTGCTCCCCCAACGGTTCTGCCCGTTCCCCAAGCAGCATTTGCGAGCGATGCGGGAATTCGTCGTCGACGGTGTCTCCGAACGCATGCAGCAAAAACGCTCGCAGCAACGCAATACGCAGCGACGGTCCGCGCCCTTCCACTTCTGCGCCCGTCTTGCCGAACGTCGCTTTGCACACAGCTTCGCCGCGCCCGTGGTCGTTCATTTCCAGCCGGCACGCGCGCTCGAGCACGACCGACGCCGCTTCCCACGACGTCGACGGCAGGAATCGCCCGTCCCACGCCCGGCCACGATCATTCCCTCGGATGGCGAGCGTCTGGCCGCCATCGGTGAAATGGATTTCGCGGATGAAGTCGTGCAGCCCGCGCGCGACCCAGTAGTCGAGCTCGGTGCCTTCCAGCTCTGATGTTTTCATAAGTGCCCCTGTGTACGCGAAAGTGGTACAGGCACGCAGGTCGCGTTCCGGCGGTGACGACCCAGATCCAGACTCAGACTTAGGCTCGCCAGCCGCCACGCAAGGGTCGAACGTTAAACGTCAAACGTTAATAATCGCCGCGTTCGCGATCGATCCGCATGCCGCCTTCGGTGTTGCGATGATGCGGCTCGTCGCTCGGCCGCTCACGCGCGATGCGCATCACGTCCGGGTTCGTGCGCACGCGCCGCATCACATTCGCCAGATGCACACGGTCGCTGACCTGGATCACAAAGCGCAACACGGTGGATTCCTGCGTCACGTCCTCGTCCATGGCGATGTGGACGATGTTGGCATCGGCGGACGTGATATCCGCCGCTACACGGGCGAACACGCCCTTCGACGTGCTCACGAGCACCTTGATGGACACGTCAAAGAGACGGCCCGGCTGCGGCGCCCAGGCAACGTCGATCCAGCGGCCCGGATCGCGCTTGTGAATCCGCTGCGCGACGCGACATTCGGTAGTGTGGATCGCCATGCCCAGCCCGATGCCGATGTAACCCATGATGTCGTCGCCGGGAATCGGGCGGCAGCACGCGGACAGTTGCACCGACATACCCTCGGTACCTGTGATCACGACCGGCGGCGCAGTATTCGTGCTGAAGCTCTCGCGCGGGGAATCGTCGTCGTCGCGGCCAGTCATCAGCACTTCGATACGCTTCGCCATCACGGCGGCCACGCGCCGGCCGAGGCCAATATCCGCGAAAATCTCCTGACGGCTCTTGTTGCCCGTCCATTGCGCCAGCTTTTCCCAGACCTCCGGCGTCACTTCCGACAGCGCCAGGCCATAACCCTTGAGGCTTTGATCGACGAGCCGCTCGCCTAGCTGCACCGATTCGTTCAGCCGCATCGTCTTGAGATAGTGGCGAATAGCCGAACGCGCCTTGCCGGTGCGCACGAAACCAAGCCACGCAGGATTCGGCTTGGAATACGGCGCGGTAATCACTTCGACGATATCGCCGCTCTTCAACTCGGTCCGCAGCGGCAACAACTCGTTGTTGATCTTCACCGCGACGCATTGATTGCCGAGGTCGCTGTGAATGGAATACGCAAAATCCAACGCCGTCGCGCCGCGCGGCAGAGGCATGATTTTCGACTTCGGCGTGAAGACGTAGACCGCATCGGGGAACAGATCGATCTTGACGTGTTCGAGAAATTCGCTCGAATCCCCGGCTTCGCTTTGAATGTCGAGCAGCGACTTCAACCATTGATGCGCGCGCTTTTGCACGTCGTTCAGGTCCGCGCCGCCATTCTTGTAGAGCCAATGCGCGGCCACGCCCGCTTCCGCAATCTCATGCATCTTGCGCGTGCGGATCTGGAATTCGATGGGCGCACCGAACGGACCGACCAATGTGGTGTGTAACGACTGATAGCCGTTCACCTTCGGAATCGCGATGTAATCCTTGAACTTGCCTGGCACCGGCTTGTAGAGCGCATGCAGCGCGCCAATGCAGGTGTAGCACTCCAGCGCGCTGTCCACCACCACGCGAAAGCCATAGACGTCGAGCACTTGCGAGAACGACAACTGCTTGTCGCGCATCTTCTTGTAGATGCTGAAGATGGTTTTCTCGCGGCCGGTGACGTCGGCCTTGATTTTCGCGTCCGCGATCGTGCGCTGAACCGCTTCCAGGATCTTGCCCACCACTTCGCGCCGATTGCCACGTGCGGCTTTCACAGCGCGCTCCAGCGTGGCGTACCTGTGCGGATTGAAGTTCGCGAAGCTCAGGTCCTGCAGCTCGCGATACGTGTTGTTCAACCCGAGCCGGTGCGCGATAGGCGCGTAAATGTCGATGGTTTCGCGGGCCACGCGACGCCGCTTTTCAGGTGGCACCGCGCCGAGCGTGCGCATGTTGTGCAACCGGTCGGCGAGCTTCACGAGAATCACGCGTACATCGCGCGCCATGGCGAGCAGCATCTTGCGGAAATTTTCCGCCTGCGCTTCCTCGCGATTGCGAAACTCCATCTTGTCCAGCTTCGACAAGCCGTCGACGAGTTCCGCAACCTTTGGCCCAAAACGCTCCGCGATCTCGGTCTTCGTCACGCCCTGATCTTCGATCACGTCATGCAGCAACGCGGCCATGATCGATTGATCGTCGAGTTTCCAGCTGGCGCAGATTTCCGCGACCGCTACCGGATGCGTGATGTACGGCTCGCCACTCTGACGATATTGCCCGAGATGGGCTTCATCGCTGAAATGGAACGCGAGCTTCACCTGCTTGATTTCTTCCGGCGAAAGATACGCGGCGAGCTCAGTGGTCAGTTTCGCAATGGAAACGACGTCGTGGCGGCGCGGCTTTTCCGGCGTGGCGGTCGGCCCGAACAGATGGCGAAACGATTGTTCGAGGACCGCGTCGATGTATTTGCGCGCTGCCGAAGGCGAATCGGCGTCATGAGCGTTGTCATGATCGTGCGCGTGGTTTTCGCTGTGAGACTCAGTACCGAGGACGTCGTGATGCGGGTCCACAGAGACGGACGATGGAACAGGATTCATGGTCGCCTCCGTGGTTAGCTGACGCGGTTAGTGACAATGCGCGTAGACGTCCGGGCCCGATTACGGAATTGAGACTCAGACCGGGACCTTCTTGAGCATCTCGACGCCGACATGGCCGGCCGCGATTTCACGCAGCGCAACAACAGTCGGTTTGTCGCGGCTTTCGATCTTCGGCGTATGGCCTTGAGCGAGCTGACGCGCGCGATACGTTGCTGCGAGCGCGAGCTCGAAGCGGTTGGGGATCATTTTCAGACAATCTTCGACGGTGATGCGGGCCATGGTTGATTCCTTCTCGATATGTTCTTCATTCTACCTTATGTGACCGGAAAGCCCCGTTCACTCGGCGTGCGGCGAGTGTATGCCTAACTCGACAAACAACTGCGTATGACGGGCGTATTGCGAGCCGAAACGCAGCCGTGTGGCCGCGACGAGACACCGCAGTTCAGCGAGCGCGCGCTCGAAGTTCTCGTTGATCAGCACGTATTCCGCTTCCGGCGCATGCGCCATCTCGCTGCCTGCAGCCAGCAAACGGCGCACGATCACGTTCGGTGCATCCTGGCCGCGCTTCTTCAGACGATCTTCCAGCGCATCCAGCGACGGCGGAAGAATGAAGATTTCCACCGCGTTGCGAAAGCGTTTCTTGACCTGTTGCGCACCTTGCCAGTCGATTTCAAGCAGCACGTCATGGCCGCTTTTCATCTGCTCTTCAATCCATACGCGCGACGTAGCGTAGTAATTGCCGTGCACTTCCGCGCTTTCGAGGAACTCGCCGGCGGCGTGGCGCGCCATGAAGTCGTCGACGGAAGCGAAATGGTATTGAACACCGCTTTGCTCGCCCGGACGTGGTTCGCGCGTCGTGTACGAGACGGACAGGCGGATCGCCGGGTCTTGCGCGAGGAGCGCGTTGACGAGCGTCGACTTGCCCGCGCCCGACGGCGCCACGACCATAAACAGGTTGCCCGGATAAACCCCGGCGTAAGTGTTGCGTTGAGCGTCGTTCATAGAAGCGTTACTCCAGGTTTTGCACTTGCTCGCGCATCTGCTCGATGAGCAATTTGAGCGTCATCGACGAATCGGCGAGTTCTTTCGCAGCCGCCTTCGACCCGAGCGTGTTCGCTTCGCGATTGAGCTCCTGCATCATGAAATCGAGCCGCTTGCCCACTTTCCCGCCCTTTTGCAGCACATGGCGCGTTTCCGCGAGATGCGCGGCGAGGCGCTGCAATTCTTCGGTGATGTCGATACGGATGCCGTACATGGTCACTTCCTGGCGAATCCGTTCCGCGATTTCCTCGCGCGGAATGCTGGTTTGCGTGCCTTCCGGCGATGCAATCCCAAGCGCGTCCTGCAAACGCTCCACGATTTTCTGCTGATGTTTCGTGATCAGCTCCGGCACGAGCGGCGTGACGCGCGCAACGATGGCTTCCATTTCCGTCACGTTCGCAATCAGCACGGCGGCGAGCGCGGCGCCTTCGCGGGCGCGGACATCGATGAGCTCGGTGATTGCCTGCTTGCCGCACGCCAGAACGGCGTCGCGCAACGTTTCCGCCGATACCCCGCTCTCCGACAAAATGCCCGGCCAGCGCAGGATTTCACCGGTGCGCATGCGTTCGGCATCGGGGAAAATATCCAGCACCGAGCGCTCGAGCGCGGCGAGTTGCGACAGTGCGTCACGATTGAGCACGCCGGCAATGGTGGTTTGCTCCGCGCGATTCAGGTTGATGCGGATATCGACCTTGCCGCGCGAGAGCTTGTTCATCAGCATTTCGCGCAATTGCGGCTCGCAGACGCGCACGTCTTCGGGCATGCGGAAATTCATGTCGAGGAAGCGCGAATTCACCGTGCGCAATTCCACCGATACCCCCACGCCCGAACCATTGGCGCCCGCGCCGTCAGACGCTACTTCGCGCGTTGCGCTGGCGTAGCCTGTCATGCTGTAGATCATTGTTGCGTCCGTAATTGAAGGCCATGGCGCTTTTTGCTGCTTGCTTGTTGCTAACGCGGCACGGCCAGTTCGCTTCGAAACGCCCGGCATGAAGCTGCGCGAAATGGCAGGCAATGTTGGCCGGGCGAGTAAGCTGGCATTATCCCATTTTTGCCGATCCCGCTCGGGGAATACGTTGCCGCTGCAATGGCCGCAGGAGGCTGCCCCGGACGCTCACCCCGATTGCGGATAAAATTTGTGCTTTGCTGCGGCTTTTTTGCGTTCGCGCCTGGCCTCCTTTTCATTGCATTTCCTTCACCTTGTGCCCTCCATGACCGACTCCACGCTGCCCCCGTCCGCCCCGTTCACCCGCCCGAGCGGCCGTCGCGCGGACCAATTGCGCGACGTGCGCATCACGCGGCATTACACGAAGCATGCGGAAGGTTCGGTTCTCGTCGAGTTCGGCGATACCAAAGTGATCTGCACCGCGAGCATCTCCGAGCGCGTGCCTGAATTTTTGCGTGGACGCGATTCCGGCTGGCTCACCGCCGAATACGGCATGCTGCCGCGCGCAACCAACACCCGCAACGACCGCGAAGCTGCACGCGGCAAGCAAACCGGGCGCACGCAGGAAATCCAGCGTTTGATCGGGCGCGCGCTGCGTTCCGTGTTCGATCTCAACAAGCTGGGCGCACGCACGCTGCACATCGATTGCGACGTGATCCAGGCCGATGGCGGCACGCGCACGGCAAGCATCACGGGCGCGTTTGTCGCGGCTCACGATGCGGTCGCGAAGCTGCTTGCTGCCGGCAGACTCGCGGAATCGCCGATCAATGACTTTGTCGCTGCGATCTCGGTCGGCGTGTACAACGGCCAGCCGGTCCTTGATCTCGACTACGACGAAGACTCGCAGTGCGATACCGATATGAACGTCGTGATGACCGGCGCGGGCGGTTTCGTGGAAGTACAGGGAACAGCCGAAGGCGTGCCGTTCACGCGCGCCGAAATGAACGCGCTGATGGACCTGGCGCAAAGTGGAATTGAAACGTTGATCGCGAAGCAGAAGGTCGCGCTGGAGTTGCTCAGTGTCTGATCCCGCCTTGAAACGCGTCGTACTTGCGTCGAATAATGCCGGCAAATTGCGCGAGTTCGCAGCGCTGCTGAGCACAGCCGGCATGGAATTGATCACGCAGGGCGAGCTGGGCGTGTCCGAGGCCGAGGAACCGCATGTGACGTTCGTCGAGAATGCGCTGGCGAAGGCGCGGCATGCATCCGCGGCGACGGGATTGCCGGCGCTCGCCGACGACTCCGGCCTGTGCGTGCATGCGTTGCGCGGCGCGCCGGGCGTGTATTCGGCGCGTTATGCGCAATTGCTCAACGGTGGCGAGAAAAGCGATGCCGCGAACAATGCGCGGCTCGTGAAGGAGCTCGCTCATGAATCAGATCGGCGTGCCTATTTCTTCTCGGTGCTCGTGCTGGTGCGTCATGCAGCAGACCCCGAACCGCTGATCGCGGAAGGCCGCTGGCACGGCGAAGTCATCGATACCCCGCGCGGTGCGAACGGCTTTGGTTATGACGCGCATTTCCTGGTGCCATCGCTTGGAAAAACCGCCGCCGAGCTCGATCCCGCGGTGAAAAACGCCAGCAGCCATCGGGCGATCGCGCTTCGCCATCTGCTCGCGCGGCTAAAGGACGTGTCGTGACGAATAGCTCAAGCGGTCCTCAAACCATCAACGTGGTCAAGGCGTTCACGTCGCCGGGCAGTATCCGGCTGACGTCGCTGCCGCCGCTGTCGCTGTACGTGCACTTCCCGTGGTGCGTGCGCAAATGCCCGTATTGCGATTTCAATTCGCATGAGTGGAAGGGTGAGACGTTCCCCGAAGACCGTTATCTCGATGCGTTGCGCGCCGATCTCGAGCGCGCGCTGCCGATGGTCTGGGGTCGTCAGGTGCATACGATTTTTATCGGCGGCGGGACGCCTAGTTTGTTGTCGGCGAAAGGACTGGATCGGCTGCTCTCCGATGCGCGCGCTTTGCTGCCGCTCGACGCAGACGCCGAAATCACGCTCGAAGCCAATCCCGGTACGTTCGAAGCCGCGAAGTTTGCGCAGTTCCGGGCGAGCGGCGTGAACCGTTTATCGATAGGCATTCAAAGTTTCAACGAGCAGCATCTGAAGGCGCTCGGCCGGATTCACGATGCAACGCAAGCGCGTCAGGCTGTAGAAATAGCGGCAAAGAACTTCGATAACTTCAATCTCGACCTGATGTTCGCGCTGCCAAAGCAGACGCTGGATGAATGCCGCTCGGATATCGAAACGGCCATCAGCTTCGCGCCGCCGCATTTGTCGCTGTATCACCTGACGCTCGAACCGAACACAATGTTCGCGAAGTACCCGCCACCCGTTCCCGACGACGATGCTTCCGCCGATATGCAGGACTGGATTCACGAGCGTACGGCTAGCGCGGGTTATGAGCGCTACGAGGTGTCGGCGTATGCGAAGCCACACAACAAGAGCCGGCATAACTTGAATTACTGGCGTTTCGGCGACTATCTCGGCATTGGCGCGGGCGCGCATACCAAGCTGTCATTTCCGCAGAAAATCGTGCGCCAGGTGCGCTACAAGCATCCCGGAACCTACATGGACGAGGCGCTTGGCGGCGCTGCCGTGCAGGAAGAACACGAGGTCGGGCCACGCGACCTGCCATTCGAATTCATGCTGAACACGTTACGGCTCGTCGAAGGATTTCCGGTGCATTCGTTTAACGAACGAACCGGGCTTGCCATGTCCGCGATCGAACCAGGACTGCTTGAAGCGGAACGTCGCGGCCTGATTACGCGCGACATCGAACGCATCGTGCCTACGCAGCGTGGCCAGGATTTTCTCAACGATCTCCAGGCGCTCTTTCTCAAGGACTCTGCCGTAAAGACGCTCAGGGAAGACCGTTAATTGAGCGCCTCCTCCCCTGCGTTACCGCCCGGTTCCGTGATGCGCCACCGGCCCTTCGCGCTGTTCTGGAGCGCGCGGGGGATGTCATCGGTTGCGTTCCAGATGATGTCGGTGGCAATCGGCTGGCAGATCTATTCGATCACCCATAGCGCGTTCGCCCTCGGGCTCGTCGGCCTCTCGCAATTCCTGCCGATGTTCATGCTCACGCTCGTGGTCGGGCATGTCGCGGACCGTTACGACCGCCGCACGATCGCGTTCGTGTGCCAGGCGATTCAAGGCGTGGCGGCGTTGACGCTGTGCATCGCGACATGGCGCGGGATGACGGATCAGGGGCTGATTTATTTGATCGCCGCCATCGCCGGATCGGCACGCGCATTCGAATCGCCGTCGATGGCCGCGCTCCTGCCCAACCTGATTTCCCGCGCCCAGTTGCAGTACGCGACCGCGTGGTCCACGTCCGCGAACCAGACCGCGCAGATCCTCGGACCGGCAATGGGCGGTCTGCTCTACGGTCTCGGGGCGCTCGCGGTGTATGGCGCGGTATCGGTGGCGTTCATCGGGGCGGCGCTGCTGCTGGCATCGATAAAAATCGAACAGGTCGTGCGGATGCGCACGCCGCTGAGCCTCGAATCGCTGTTCTCCGGCATCGCCTTTATTCGACACAAGCCGGTGATCCTGGGGGCTTTATCGCTGGATCTGTTCGCGGTTCTGCTCGGCGGCGCGACGGCGTTGCTGCCTGTCTTTGCCCGCGACATCCTGCACGCCGGCCCGTGGGCACTCGGGGTCTTGCGCGCGGCGCCTGCGGTCGGCGCGTTGACCGGATCGATTTATCTCGCGCATTTTCCGCTGCGCCAGCGGGCTGGAACTGCGATGTTCGGCGGCGTGATCGCGTTTGGCATGGCGACAATCGCGTTCGGCTTGTCGAGCAATGTATATGTCTCGTTGATCGCGCTGGCCGTGCTCGGCGCCTCCGATGTGATCAGCGTCGTCGTACGCATGTCACTCGTTCAGCTTCAGACTCCCGACGACATGCGTGGCCGCGTGGGCGCGATCAATTCACTGTTTATCGGGACATCGAATCAGTTGGGCGAGTTCGAGTCGGGGATGACGGCGGGATTATTCGGTGCGGTGCCGGCCGTACTGATTGGAGGTGCGGGAACGATCGTTGTTGCATTGTTATGGATGCGATTGTTTCCGGGTTTGCGGGCAACCAGGTCGCTCGAAGGATGAGGTGATTCTCTTGGCTTAAACGCCAGGGAAAGTTGCGCTACAATACGCGCCTTGCCGGAAAGGTGTGGTGCGGTCGAACGCACTTTTCTCGTAGTTGCTGTGTGTGAAACGTGGAAGCGTGGCCGAGCGGTTTAAGGCACTAGTCTTGAAAACTAGCGACGGGGTGACTCGTCCGTGAGTTCGAATCTCACCGCTTCCGCCAGAATAACGTTTCAGCAGCTTCCATAAAGTCCCGCAAAACCAAACGCCATAAGGCTTTGCGGCGATTCGATACCTCCACAAGCATCCAAGAAAAGTCGTAAGATTCCTCAATTTCCCGGGTACTTTTTCGGGTACTTTTGAGACCAATTTCACGACGATGCCTGAAAGCATTCTCCGCGATTTGCAATGCCGCGCTGCCAAGCCACGCGCGAGCGCGTACCGCCTCAATGACGGCGGCGGCCTCGCGCTCCACGTGAAGCCCACCGGATTGAAGTACTGGCAATTTCGCTATACGAAGCCAGACGGTCGCGAAGGGTTGATCCAGATCGGCCCGTATCCACGGGTCACACTGGAGAAGGCCAGGGTGGCGCGTAACGAGCACCGCTCCGCCGTGTCGCGTGGCGACGATCCGGCCATGCTGCGCAAGCAGGACAAGGCTCGCAGCAAGGTTGAGGCAGCCCGCTCACTGACATTCAGACAATGCGCCGAGGCCTACATCAAAGCGCGTCGCACGGAGTGGGCGAATCCGAAGCACACCCAGCAATGGGAAAACACCCTAAAGACATACGCGTATCCGTTCATTGGCGCACTGCGACCGGTGGACATCGATACGGATCTCGTGATGCGCGTGCTACAGCCGATCTGGCTCGCGAAGAATGAGACGGCTTCGCGTCTTCGTGGCCGGATAGAAAGCATCATGGACTGGGCGAAAGTGAGCGGCCTGCGTGTCGGTGAGAATCCAGCCCGCTGGAGCGGTCATCTCGACCACTTGCTAGCGTCGCCATCAAAGGTTCAGAAAGACGGCCACCACGCCGCGCTGCCGTACTCCGAGATTGGCCCATTCTTCAATAAGTTACGGGCCAACGATGTTACTTCCGCGCGCCTGCTCGAATTCACAATCCTGACGGCCACTCGTACCGGCGATTCGCTGTATGCCGCGTGGCCCGAGTTCGATTTGTCCGTGCCACTGTGGACCGTTCCAGCCGAACGCACGAAGGCGAAACGCGAGCACCGCGTGCCGCTGTCGTCGTCTGTCGTGACGCTCCTCAAGGCGTTGCCCACGTTCGGCGGTGCGGGTCTTGTCTTCGAAGGTGTCAAGGAAGGCAAGCCGTTATCAAACATGGCGATGCTGAAGCTGCTGGAGCGCATGAAGCGCGATGATCTGACCACGCATGGCTTTCGCTCGACGTTCCGCGACTGGGCGGCCGAGTGCACGGCATTCC
Organism: Caballeronia mineralivorans PML1(12); assembly: GCF_001028175.1. Lineage (GTDB taxonomy): Bacteria > Pseudomonadota > Gammaproteobacteria > Burkholderiales > Burkholderiaceae > Caballeronia > Caballeronia mineralivorans. Next base: position 24,027 of record NZ_AEJF01000185.1, on the reverse strand, counting down.
CGAGCGAGGTAGCAGAGATGGCATTGGCGCACGCGATCCGCGACAAGACGGAGAGTGCATATCGGCGCGGAGACCTGCTCGACAAGCGGCGCGGGCTGATGCAGGCATGGGCTGACTACATCGACCAGCAGAGCGGCGCGAACGTAATTCCGTTACATGACGACGGCGACGCGCCGAGCGAAGCGTCCAGCGCATGAGAAGCGGCGGTGCGGGAGTCTTTTTGCGCGGCTGGATTGCTGGCGGTTGATGGTTGACTGGCGGACTTTCCGCACCAGCCGAACGGCACTTGATAGTCCTGGCTACCCCACATGACTACCTGACTACCCGAAGTGGCTACCCATGCGATGAAAAATCCGTTAACAAACAATGCTCTGAGTGGCTACTGACTACCCAAGTGGCTACCCATAAAAAGACCGGTGACTGTGGTTGTTACGGGGCTCGAATTACCCGTGTTGGAGGGGTCCCCGGAAGTACCTTTCACTTTTAGGAAGGGTCTATCTTTCTCGGATCGAGTTAGGACTAGCCTATCGTGACGCGCACCTCGTTCGGTGATCGTCGCGCGATGTTTGATCGTCATGCATTTCGAATTGTCGCAACCACCGCAATAATGCGTTTAAGTGAAGCTGATGCGAATGTGTCACTGAGAGAGTGTTAAAAATCCGGCGAAGCATTGCCGGAATTGACGGGCAGTGAATTGAGGCCTTGTTTCGCGCTCCCTCAAAGTCGTTTTCTTTTGAAGACTTGAAGACAAATCCCGCAAAGCCAATACCAGTAAGGCTTTGCGCGTCTTCAACCGGCTTGGAGACGGCTGAAGACATTGAAGACAAATGCCCCTACATTGTTGCAACATCGGAAATAACTGCGTCAAGTCATGCGATGCGCTTCTCGTCTGGAACAGGCGGCAAAGTGACTATGTTACCTCGTCCAAAGTCACTTTGCCGCGCAGAGAAACGCTCGCCGCAGCCGCTCTTCGCGGCCCGCACGAGCCATCAAAGATCGAACAAGCCGGGGTTTTGAGATGAGTGTTTCGGCAAGCTTTTCATCATTCGCTTGCCTGATTTGATTGTCGGCCGCCGCACTGCTCAGTCAATGTGACACCGAACGGCACGGCTGCGACATTTCATTGATTATTGGAGCGCTGCGCCTCGCCAGATGCGCTATCGCACTTCGATGATGAACACCCGGCGAGCGAGCGCCCCTCGCCCAATATGAATTGTTGTATCAGCAGATGCGTGCGACGCGGGATCGACCGATGTTCCGCATGGCGCGGCGACCGTGGCGAACTACTCAACGAGCCTTCTTTGTCTCGATTGACGCGTTCGAGTGTCCTTCGACCGCTTGCTCCGGTTCCTCGCTGTTTGTGGATAGACACCCTCGCCCTCGCTTTGTACCGTATCGCCATACTCGTCCTCGGTTGTTTGTCGCCCGGACGTGTTGGCCGAACGACGTGGCTCAAAGATGGACGGCGCGGGCACGAGCACACAGCGCCGTCGGGTTCCCGCACGACCGCGCGGCCTACGACCGGCGCTTGATTGCGCCGACCTTTTCAAACTCCTCCGTGAGCGACTCGCAATGCGCCTGAACGGTCTTGTTGCCGGCGAGGGGGTAAGTGAACTCGGCGGGCACACTCGACTTGCGCACGCTGGCGTCCAGACGCGCACCGACAAGGAAGCCGTCAATAGCGTGGCGGTTATCGCGGTTGTCCGAAACGAACTGGCGCTTCACCTTCGTGAACGCCACGCACCGAAGAACATGTCCATTCAGGGTTGCAATGCATTTATCGATTTCCTGTTCGATCTCGCCAATCTCCACGTTGATCACTTCACGGCATGCCTGATCTTTACCCATGCGTAGCGCCGCTTCGGCTGCCTCCAGGTCGAGCAGACGCTGATTGAGTTTTGCAAGGGCTGCCGTTGGTACGTCGAGATCCTTGAATTCGGCTTTGCTGGATCGCTCCAACTGTCGAAGCTCGTCATCGATCTTCGATACGTCAGGCTGGCGTGAATCGATGAGCGCATCGGCTAACGCATCGCTGCGCCGCGTTTGCAGCTCCTGTACGCGTTCGGCGTGTGATCGGGCAGCCTCTAACGAGTTTTGGATACGCCCGATATCGGCCTTGGTCTTGGCGATAGCCTGTTCGTTTTGCTCAAGCTCACGGATAGCGGTTTTAACTTTGGTCAGGTTCATATATTTTCCATTTGGATAACTAAAAAGGGCATGTGCTGCCCACCTATCACGGCCTTCCCCAGCTACTGCCGGAATGCCGAAAAACTCATGTGATTTGTCTGTGTTTGGCCCCTGTACACATCAGAGATCGAGCGTAAAAATGGACGGGAGGATGCGATACACCATGCAACGGCTATGTCCGGGAACGCGCTCTTGACGATAGGGATAGCCGTCCTGACGCGGCATCAGGACGCCGCGCTTGATGAGGGCCTTGGCAACGGCGCTAGGATCGAAGCCCGCACAGACTTCCTTGCGAAAGACTTCCTTCTCGATCCAATACTCGACTTCCGTCACGTCAGCGTCCGCGCTGCTCATCTTGTCGCCGTATTCCTGTATGTAGTCCCGGTTCGTGGTCACCTCCACGCCCGGTTTCACATAGCGTTTAAAGCCCGCTCGATGCGGCACGTTCGGCCGGTGATCGTCGTGCGCACGCTGCATCCAGACGAAACGGTTATCGCCATGCGCCATCAGGAAGTGGACAACCTGCCTGACAGCCTCCGTTTCGTCTGAATTGCCTGCCCCGCCGCGCAACTGGAGCCAACCATCGAAGCAACTTCGGGCGGCATGTACGGCTTCGCCTTGCGGCCAACCGGTGAGGCCGTGAGCCGTCGCGAGTTCGCCCGCGACCGCGACCAGTGCGAACCGCTTCGCCACCCGTGCGACCTGAGAGTGCGCGTCGTCAGGAACCCATTGCGTGACCAGTTCAGCCACGCGCGTATGCAAGGATTCGGTGAGGTGATCGGCCACCGATGACGCCCATTCGATGAACGCCGGTCCCGCCGTGCCGTAGTGCTGACCCGCTTTTCGCTCAAGGTGCTCGATCAGTGCGGCCGGCGTCGGGAAGTCGTGCAACCGCTCGACCACGCCCGTTTCACCCACCTCGGCCGGAACGGCCGGAAGCCGCACTTCGATGCCGCCTTTCATGGGTTTGTTCGCTTCGGCCATCAACGCCGCGACGCCTTTTTCCCCATTCGACAGGAACAGCAAGCGCCAGGTCATGACCGGTTTGGCTGATCCCGTGCGCGTCGCGCGTGCCTTGCCTGATTCGTTCGCGAGCATGTAGATGACATCGCCCACAAGGCGCGGTTCGACCTGCCCGATTTCATCGAGAATGAGCAATGCATCGCTGTGCTGTGTGGCGACGGCTTCGAGCGCGTTATCTGTTGCCTTCCAGCCGCGCACGTAGTCTTTTGAGCCGAACACTGACGCTGCGATTAAACCGCCCGTCGATTTGCCCTTTGATGTCGTGCCGAGCAGGTGAAAGCCGCCCGACTGAAGGCCTGAGAAGTGCAGCAGCGGCCCGGCGAACGCCGTCGATACACAGAACACGAGACGGCTATTTCCTACACAGTAGGCGGCAACCTCGCGTTGCCAGTCTTCGAGCGTGCCGTTCTCTTTAAACTGGCTGTGGATCGGCGTATCGGCCTGATAGATCATCGCTTCCTTGCCGGAGCCGATCACGCGGTCGGGCAATACAAACGCGCCGTGATGCCAGCCGACGCGAGGCACACACCGCACGCGTTCGTCCGGCTGTGCGGTCTGGATGTAGTTCGCAATCTGCGTCTTTGCAATTTGCGTCACGCCCACCTTTACGCCCATTTCGAGCAAGGTCTTGCGCAGTTCCGCGCCGTCACCGGCAAAGAGACCCGCAGGTGCGGCCCAGCGCTTCAAGATCCCGTCCGGGTCGGTGAATTCGAGCAGGTAGCCCCACTCGCTGTTGACTTCGTTGCGTGTCTCCGCAATCACGTCAATACGCGAACTGACCCAGTGCGCCGGGAGTGCTTCGCCTTGGTTGTTGAAGCCGTAAAACCAGACGCCCTTTGCATCGACCTCAAAGCGCGACTTACCATCGGCCGCTCGGGACGTTTTAGGGCGCTTGGCGGGCTTGGGCGTGATGGGCAGTACCTTGCCCTTGCTCGCGGTCTGTGCGCCGCCCACGGCCAGCGCAGCGAACACGGCGGCTGCCACTGCTTCGACATTCAGGTGCGCAGCGAGATCGTTGAAATCCGTGCCCGAGGAAGGACGTTTGTCCCCGAAGTCCGGCACCGCAACGAACCCCGCGACCGCGTCGGCTGCCGCACGTGCCTTCGTGATGCCGGGATTACCTTTGGTTCGATAATCGTCGTCGGCACACAAAACGATGCGGGCATCGGGAAAGCGGCCACGTAGGAGCGTGGCGACTGCGAGTAGGTTGCCTGCATCGAACGCGACGGCGGACGGGAAGCCGGTCGCGCCCGTGAGCGTGGCACACGTTGCATATCCCTCGCCTACAAGTATCGTGGTCGTCACGGGGCCGCCAATCCATGCGAAGCACCCCGATTTGCGTCCATCCGGCAGGAACCGCTTTTGACCGTCAAGGAGAATGAATTCAAGCGTCCAGAGCTTGCCGGATTCGTCACGCGCTGGAACGAGCAGAGCGCCGTCGCAAGTTACTTTGCCGATCACCAGCTCGCCGCGATAAACGCGAAGCTGATCGGCACCAATCCGTTTGCGAACAAGATACGGATGATCGAGCGGCGCTGGAGCGGCGGCCGACCAAATGCGCTCGGCGGAATCTGCCGCGCTGGCATGGCGGCTGGCGTCACCCGCTTGCTCCTCGACTTCACGCGCGGCCCGTTGCGCGCGTCGCCGCTCTAATTCAGTTGCATCAACCGGCGTTGCCTTATGCTCAGCGGGGTTAAATCCGTAGCGCTTGGCTTCAAAAAACAACGTGGCGAGCTTCGTTTTGCCGAGCTTCACGGACTTCCAGACGTCGCGGGCATCCTTTTCGTTATAACCCTTAGCCTGTGCGCCCCAATCGTTCCAGAGCGTGAAGCCGTCTTCACCGAACTCCGTTTTAAGCGCCATCGCCATCTTGACCCACGTATCGCGGTCATCAGGCGGGACGTACGCGAGCGCGATTCGTGCACGCTCAAATTCCGATATTGGTGTATCGCTCATAGATTCTCTGTGTAATCGAGCCGCTTCCACATTGCGAGCCGCGACGCGCGCGCCGCTCTCATACGATTAGTAGTACAGAACGCATGACAGTCAGCACGGCACGTCAATCATGCGGCTCTGTGCAATTCGCTAAACGATCCCGGTTATGTCGCTTTTCGAGCGCCGCGACGTGGTGCAAGGGCTGGAATCAACGCTTTAAATGCCTGAAAGCGTTTGTCGTGACGGGCTTTAAGGAAGCGGGAATATTGCTCCTTGAACTCGGCACCGCCACGCGCTGTTTGCAGGTATTTAAACCGCTCAAGCTCCCTCGTTCGGCGGGTGATTTCACGCTGGACAATGCCGTCGTGGCCCATGCAATCGTCAATATCGAGACACCACCAATCGCCGTCGCTCCAAATCTTTTTTGGCCCTCTGATACCGGGGGCACGACACCGGCGCAATACGAATCCGCATCCGGCTGACTCCCACGAGACCCGGTTAGTGCCGGTCGGCCACACGGTTCCTTCTGGAATGACACCCTCCGCCTCAAGCTGAGCGCGTGTTCCCTCGTATCGCGCGGCCAAGCCGGCCCAAATTTCGATTCGTAACTCATGCACATCAGCGGAGAGGGCCTTGGCTGACTCCAGCTTGTTGTGCTGCTCGGCCTCAATGGCATTCCCGTCTGCGCTTTTATTCGATTCGTTCATGGCGTGCGCCCCTTAGTGTGTGGTGCGCACGTCGCGCGTGACGATGTTGAGCGCCGCGAGCAAGTACTGTTGCACGCGCCCCATGAGTCCGGCCGCGAACGCTTGTCGGCTGATAGCGAGTCTGTGCGAGTCGAACGTATCGTCGTCTTTCATGCCCGCTTGCATGCCGCGTGAGAACGCGTCGGTCTGATGCGCGGCGTATTCGTGCAGCCGTACCGCACCCCTCAGTTCGAGCCACGCGTCCGCGCAAATCGCGCCGAGATTGACGGCAAATTGCAGTTCGATAGGTGCTCCTGTATCCAACGGAGGTGCGTTGTCGAATCCTTCGAGAATGGCGGTACGCGTCGTCGTATCAACCATGACGGCTCACCTCCCCGTCGACGATAGCGGCGGCAATGCGGCGGGCGAAGGCGTCGTTGAACGCTTGGCGGCGGTATTCGTCACCCGGAAAGTCAGGCAAGGAGCCTGACATCAGGTTGCGAAAGCGTAGGTCGCGGAACTCGCCCGCACTGAGCGGCGCATGTGCGAGCCACAGTTCCGCCGCACTGCTGCCGGCGTAAGAAAAAGCGGGAAAACGTTGATCGAGGGGGTTTTGCCCGGTACGGGCGTGACGCGACAATGCCTGCATAGCTTTGCTCCTGTTTGAGAGACTAAACCCGTTTTTGAGACGGGCGGGCAGGAGCTCAAAACCGCAAACAGACGGCGGGCATATTCCCCTTACGGGTCTTTTATTAGCCGCACTCCCGCCCATTGGAGCAAAACCAATAGACGTAATAATAGCCACTGACTTTCGGGGTGGCTTTACCGCTGTTTGTGGCGTTTTGAGCGCCGTGTTCAAAGTATAGACGATTGGCAATACAGCGCAAGCATGTACGAGCGACGTAAGGCGCGTTGAAACCGTGCCAGAAGGCGAGGCAACACGCGGAATCGCGGCGAACACGCATCCAAAAACAAGCCCGACAGCGGCATGGCGGAATGTCCGCATGCGTGAATGTGCTGCGCTCGCAAAGTGACTTTGGACGCGTGTCATGCCGGGGCCTTGGGGTCGAGCATGAAGACGGCGAGCTTGAGCGCATCAATGGCCTTCTTCGCGCGGGAGGGAATCCGATTTGCATCACGCTCGAAAATGGCCGCCGCCACGAACATCGCGCGAGCCGCCTCGCGTGCCTCCATATCGTGAGTGCGCCCATAGGCTGCGCTATAGCGCTCGCGCTGGCGTGCAATCACGGCAGCGTAGTGCCGAGATTCCGCTGCGTGCTTGGCGACGCGTGCTGCTTCACGTTCGCTTTGCGTGCGCTCGATAGCGGACTGCGCAACTGACAAAGTGTTTTCCGTCATTGCGCACCTCCCAACGCAATCAGCCGTGCGGCGATGCGTTGAACCTGAATCGCGGCCCGGCCGTGTTTGTCGTCACCCCTCCACCACAGCAATGCGCTGATTTTGTCCAGTCGGTCAACGAGCGTGATGCTGCGCTCGCAGCCGTGCGCGTCCTCTGCCGCCAACGCATCGTCGCACGCCTGAACCCATGCGCTGGCAACGCTCGCGTGGGAGCGAGAGGAGAGCTTCACAGGCCTGAGCAGCAGGCAAGCAATCAGCGTTGCACTGAGCGCTGCGACCTGGCTGGCTGCGTCGCCGCGATTCCACAGGATGCCTTCGACCGACTCCAAGCTGTCGGCCATCTCGCGGGCTTGTTGATCCGGGCACGCGGCGTACGCAGCTTCGCGGATAGCGGATGCATCCGCCATGCGACGCCCGTATGGGCCGCCGCGATTGAGCACGAACAGAAGAGCGTTTGCGTTCATGCGTCGCTCCCGCTCGTCAGGGAGTCCAGCCACGCGTCGATCTGCGCCGAGTTGAATGCAATAGCACGCGGGCCGAGCTTCACCGGCTTCGGAAATGTGCCCGCCTTAATCCGCCGACGAACTTCGCTTTCGCTCAGTTGAACACGCGCCAGGACGGACGGCATGCGCTCCATGCGCTTTTGCGGTGATACGGGAGATTCGGTTTTTGCTGGCATTAGCGCCTCCGTAAACCTCCACAAACAGGCTTGTGGAGTCAGGCGCATTCTTTAATTTTTATGCCATGCGGTCCACGGAGTCTTCAATCCGCGCTCGTCACTCGAAGTTTCCGCCGGTAGCCATGAGGTAGCCACTTCGGGGTCAAACATCGTTATCGGCCGCGCCTCGACCACTTCCCTCGCGCGCTTTTCGGATGCGATCAACAAAGCCTTCCATCGGCGGAAGGCCGGTGGCCACGCAGTATTGAATGGCCATCAATCGATCCGGTACCTTGTGGTTCGTTTCAAATACGGGAGATGCGAGCGGAAATTGATCGTCGGCTAGCTGCTCTTCGAGCGTCCACCCATACCCGGCCATTTGCTCATCGAACCATCGAACATATTGCGGAACGGGCATGGCTTGTCGGGAGGTCATGGCGGCACGCTCAACCGAGTCACCCCAATTGGAGTCGGTATTGTCAAGCCACGATTCGGTGAGTGACGAAAGTGCGTGCAACAGGTCTGACGCGTTTGGCACATATCGCAGATCGTAGCCGGAAGTAGCCCGCTCGATCCGTTGTCGGATATGGGAATCGTACCGGTAAGCCACGCCTCGACGCGCAGACTCCTGCGCTGCGATGGGCACGAGTCGAAATACATCAGCGAATTCGAGCGGAGCCGTTAGCGGAGAGTCCTCTCTTGCCGCATCGACCGCATCCATAGCTCTCGCGGCAGCTTGTAAATGCTGTCGAAGCGCGTTCATGGCGTCTATGTGTTTTCGCTTGGCTTCTCGACCGGCATCGTATTCATAACTGGCAGCGTGCCATGCATAGTTAAACCAAATGCTCCAGCATTCCGGTGATCGCCAACAGCGAAACCAGCTATCCGCGTAGAAGCCGCGCATCTGCTCGCTAAACACGAGACGACGCGCGCATGCCAAGTCACTTTGAGTGTAGATACCGGGAGCGCCTTCGATCCGGACCAATTCGTTGGTTATGGTCGCCGGCACCCACTCGGGGAATTCGGTTTTCATGCGCAGCCTTCCAATGCGCCCTTCGAGGCAGGAATCTGCACAGCCGGTGAGGGAACGTAACCGCCATCGGCGAAACAATGACGACTATGCACGTCGCTGTCCGCTTGATCTAAGGAGGCCGTTTAATCAGTTGAATTGATCAACGCTCGCGTCCTTTTGCGCGCTTGCGACGGTCGAGGAGAAGTCTTCGTCGAAATGAGTCAAAAGCATTTCGTTGAAGCGTCCGTGATACACACCGTACACAACCTTTGTCATATCGATATCCTTCTGCCCGAGTAGACCAAACCGAAGACTACTGGATACAACAACCGGGCGAAGCCACGCCTTGTTTTTCCATTGATCCGGCGTGTGGGTGAAATCACCGTCGCCATCGTAACTCCAGGTTTCGATTTCCTTATCGTCAATTGCTTTCTTTATTGCTGCTAGGAGTTGACTGGGCTTAGAAGCGTTGACAGTGATCGCCATTGTTTTCCCTTATCTTGAAAACTCAAAATGCAACGTTGGTCAAGGCGCGGCTGACGACCGCGCTTTACGATCTTCGTACTTGAGCTGATGTCCGCTCATGCATCGCCATGCAGGAGCGAATTCCATTTATGCCGCCTTCCCACCACTATCTTTGATCGGTAGCTGGAGCTCTTCGACGTCGTTAGTGAAGTCGAGCACCAGATTGATCTGCTCCCTTGCCGGATCTTTTTCGTTGTAAACATCCACGTCATTCTTCAACTGGAAGCAATCGCCAACGATCTGTATCCGACGCTGACCAAACGATCTCACGAAATGACCGTGCGGAGCATTCACGTCATCAATGTCCGCCCATAGGGCCAAGGTCCGATTGTCTTTACCCTTCGAGTTGACCGCATGTTTTGCCCGATATCGCTTTCCACTCGGATCCGTCCGATATTCTTCGCGAAACACTTGGGAGATGTCGGCCGCGATAGCGTCGATCACGGTTTTGATGTTCGGTTTGTGCAAGCCATTTTTATAAGCCCAGGCCGCAACATCATGGGGATCGACCAATCCATCGTTGCGCACTTCCTTTTTGTAGCGCTCAACATAGTCTTTTACTGCGTTCGAATAGGCGGACACGTTTAATCCTTAATCGAGAGGATATTGAAGGCCCCACCCATCGGTAGCGCCAGTGGATACAGCAATCGAGCGAATCTTCACTAAGTGCTTTTTAAATAAGTCGTATCTGTTCAAGCGCCGTTGAAGTTGGCCGACAACCAACCCGGGATGCACAGCAATTCGCCGAGCAAACAAAGTTACTTTTTGATCTGAAAAGAACGGAGATACGCGAGCGACGAAGTCGTCCATTTGCTTCTTCGGTACGCAGAATTCTGCTGCGGCAGCGTTCGCCACTTCCTCTTCGATTGACAATGCACCCGCCTCTCGGGAGTCCATGTCGTGATCGATGCAGAAATCACCTTTGCCATGACCTTCAAGGACGTGTTCAAGTTCATGGCGTAGTACGAACCAAAAATTGTCGATACGGTCATGCCGCAAAGACATAGCGACGACCGGCCGTTTGCTATCGAGCCAGAAGCAAGCGCCGTCGATGCGCGAACCCGGTAGCGTTTCAACGAAGACAAGACGCACTCCACATTCCGCCAATATTCGTGGAACGTGGCGAATCTCTTCCGGCGCGCTAGTCAAAGCCCGCAGTCGTTCCAGCGAAGAGCGAAGCTTCGCCGGTGTAAACGCTTCGATTAGCAACGTCCTCGCGATCTCCCTGCATCTGAATAGCCAAGCAAGTTGCTGCACAGACGCTTCGTCGTAGCTGGTTTTTTTGGCGGAGTGCACAAATTGTGGGGCTGCTTCAATTGAATCCACCGCAAAGAAGCCAAGCACGGCTTTTTCGAGCGAATCGATATCTTTCGTGGCCCGTATCCATCCGCGCTTCGCCATTTCGCGAATAGGAAACTTCCCGTGCAACTGTGCTTTTCGCGAGATCGCATCCGAGCTTGGGCGAATCCGCGATAGCTGAAATTGGCTCTCCAAATTCATCCACAGTTGCGCGCTCGTGCCGAGAGCCTCTGCGAAGATGACAGCAGTCTCGGGAGTAATGGACCGTTTGCCGTTGACAATTTCATAAACCGAGCGCGTATCCTTGCCGATGATTTCGGCAAACTCGACTTGCGACCAATTGCGCGCATCGAGTTCCTCCTTGAGGAATTCGCCGGGTGGAAACACCTCTGCTGGGACGCGAGTGTTCATATAGACATCTCCGATTCAACAGAATTGATGGAAACGACGGTGACCAAGCTATCGTCGTCCACAATTTCAAATACCAATGCAAAATTATCTATAAGCGACGCACGGCAGCGGCCCCCGCCCGCTTGGCAAGTCATGCCGAGTGACCGGGACGCAAGCAAATCGTGTCTGCTGGTGGCGCTGCGAAAAACCGCCAGTCGCTTTCTATAAGCGCGGACAACCGCCTGCGGCAGGTCGTGGTCGAACCCGGCGTCGGTCTCTAGGCGATCCAGTGCTTCATGCAAAAATTTCAGGTCCATGGCGGTGAAGTATAACGCTCAAACATAAATATGCAAATATGTACCTGACACATATTTGCATATTTTAATAGCGACCCGTTTCGCCTGGCACATGGTGTTCTGAGAGCGTGCGAAAGTGAGGCCGTTGGTTCGCTGTTGATATGCGGCGGATCGCAACGGCGAGCACATGGGGCCGCGTGAGCGCGGATCGGAGGCCAAGGTTCGCCAAGCTGTTCGATCGGGTCGAAGAAGGCGGCGTGCTTACACGCGTTGGGTTGAAAGTTAAGAGTTCAGTTAAGAGTTCGCAGGTCGCTAACGACTGAGCTTGCGTTTACCGCCATCCGGCTATCGCGACGCGGCACTCCAACGGACGAGGCATAATCGCTTCGCTATCTTCTGGAACGCAATCGCGCAGTAGCACGCACAGAGAGGAATTAACGCGGTGTACGATCAATCCTTCAGTCCGGCTACTCTCGCTCGGCTAGTTCGAAAGTCTGACTTTCGTGATTTCCCCACAATCTACGATGACAGCGTCAAGCAAGCGCGGATTCAAGCCGCGTCTAACATAGCTCATAGCGATTTCGATGGGCGCAATCCGCTGATGTCGTTCACAAAAGGGGGAAAAAACATCTATCACACGTTGAACCTACCCGACGAACTGGTTCTGCGCAAAGTGACTTTGAATCTGAGGCGCGTTACTAGGGTGCGACAGCCGGACCGGCAATCGATTATCTCCAACTTGAAACATCTTTTGGCGGAAGGAACCCCGTTCAGAGTATACCGACTGGACATAAGTGCCTTCTATGAATCGTTTATAACGGCCGACATTATAAAAAAAATAAACGACTTCAAAACGTTAAGCCCTCAAACGAAACGCCTTATCGGTAAAGTTCTCGCGTTCTTTGAGGCCGCAGGGGGAACTGGAATCCCGCGTGGCTTGGCGTTGAGCGCCGTATTGGCTGAACTTATGATGGATGCTTTCGACGAAAGCACGACCAATGCTCTCGGTGTGTATTTTTATGCACGATATGTCGATGATATTGTTGTTGTAACAAACGCAGTCGAGAACGAGCGGAGTTTCTTAAAGGCGTTGGTTAAGAACCTGCCCGAGGGCCTTGTCCTCAATGAAGGAAAGCAACACGTTAAATGTGCCAGAGAGCGCGTAACTCCGAGCGCGATCGAGAAGATTTTATTCTCATTCAGTTACCTGGGTTATGAGTTTTCAGTGAAAGAACCGTTCAAAGACAAGAGGGTGCGTGTTCAACGGCAATTTCGTGATGTAAAAGTAGATATCTCAAGCAATAAAAAAACTCGCTATAAAACGAGGATTTGCCGCGCTTTCCTAGATTTCTCGAAAACCGCTGACTTCAGTTTGCTCTATGATCGACTAAAATTTTTGACAACGAATTTCAGTATTCGAGATATCAATACAGGTAGGCGCAAGCTTGCCGGAATATTCTATAACTACCCCCATCTCTCGACCGAGGTAGGTGGCAGCCTCCATCAACTTGATAAATTTCTGCACGATGCCATACGGGGAAGCAACGGACGGTTATTCTCGCGTAGCTCGGGACTTTTAACCGTCCAGCAAAAACGCGAGCTTTTGACCTTGAGCTTTAAACGAGGGCATGAAAAACGGACGTTCGCATATTTTCATCCGACACACATTCACGCGATACAGGGGTGCTGGGCACATGAGTAAAGGGAGCAAGCCTAAAAGAATAAACAAACGAGATTACTGCCGCGTGCTCGCGACCGAAACTCTGCCCTATGAAACGCCCATCATCTTTTCGAACGAAGGACTGTATAATAACGTCCTGCGCGCTGAGCGGGCTACAGGGATTATGCGGAGTCTAATAGACGGGATAATAACCGGGGAGTCTGCGCCTAAATTTTCCCCTACCAATCCTCATTCATACAAAATACGAAAAAACGCCTTTGAATTTAGACGTCTTGCGTTAGTACACCCTACTTCTCAGTGGAGAATTAAGGCGTTCTATGAAAAATACGAAAATCTTATTCTGCACTTTTGCTCCCTTAGCCCTGCATCGATCCGCGCTCCAAACAAAGTCGCCGCAACCTTTTACACAAAAAGCTCGTGGGAGAACATTAATCAATACAAGAACGGCAGCGTTGCTGAGACTGAAACTGATCGATTTACAAAGTACAGCCCCTCCTTCTTCGCATATCGCGGACACGATCGCCTGTATAAATTTTTCGATTCACGTGATTTTCTTGAGCTAGAAAAGGCTTACGGATTCCTGTGGACTTTAGATGTCTCGAAGTGCTTTGATAGCATATACACCCACTGTATGTCTTGGGCTGTAAAGGACAAGGAGTTTACGAAAGCGCATGTTGATATAGATTCAACGTTCGGTCAGGCGTTCGATTCAGTAATGAGAAACGCGAATCACAATGAAACAAATGGAATCGTTATCGGCCCGGAAGTAAGTCGAATTTTTGCAGAAATAATATTTCAAGCCGTCGATCGACGCGCATTTTTACGTCTGAGTCAGTCCTATAAGCTTATTTTCGGAATCCATTACGAAGTTCGCAGATATGTAGATGACGTATTTATATTCGCACGGAACGAAGGCGATGCAAAAACCATCTACGAGTGCTATAGCGATACGCTTACAACGTTTAATCTGCACACAAATGCCGCCAAATCCCTTCGACTGGCACGCCCATTTTTTACAAAAAAATCACGTATCACTCGCGATGTAAGCAATAAAGCCAATGAATTTTTTGATAAATTTCTCGAAGATGTTGATGATGCATCCAGATTAATTCCAAAGAAAATTTACTATCAATGGCGACTTACGCGAAGCTTCGTTGATATCGTTAAATCGGTTTGCTCATATAACGATGTTACCTATGATGATGTATCGTCATACCTGATATCTACTTTTACCGAGCGCGTTAAGAAGCTCGCTAATATCAACCTTGCCACGTCAGACGAGGAGACCCTTTTTAACTATAGAGACAGTAGTCTGGTCTTGCTTGATGTTCTCTTTTTCCTCTATTCTGTTGCACCCTCAGTAAGCTCTTCCTATAAGCTAGCGACGTCGATCATCGTACTGATACGATTCGCCGAAAAGAATCTGGGCGTTCATAAGGAAACGGTGAAGCAGCGGATATTTGATCTCGCGAATGCATTCCTTTCTCGGGGAAACGAGGGCAGTAGGGCAGCGATTGAGGGTTTCACATGGTTAGAAGCAAGCAATGTATTGCTAGCGGTCCGTGAGCTGGGTGCTAACTATCTCCTGCCCGAAAGCACAGTAAAAAGTCTATTCGAGGGCACCGGGAAATTTTCCTATTTTGATATTGTTTGTGGTTTGTTTTACGTTCGGAAAGATCCAGCCTATCGAACATTGCGCAGAAGTTTGGTTAAAGCGGCTGATGCGAGACTTAGGAATTTAACGGATATATTTGTCAATTCCGAGAAGGCACATTTATTCCTCGATATGATAACTTGCCCTTACATCTATCACACCCAAAGGCGTCGCTGGATTGAGGGCTTTTACGCTCAGATGAAACTCGACGCGCCAACGGCCGACGAATTAGCAGATTTTATTGCGCGGGCCGCGACACAGTATTGGTTTGTTAACTGGACGGAAGTGGATCTGCTCAATTCACTTGAAAAGAAAGAATTGAAGCGTGCTTACTAACCCTGTAGACTCAGCGCCGAAGGGCGGCCAGCTCCTCCACAGAAGCCGCTCGTTCAGGGCAACTGTACTTCTATACCGGGTACATATAGCCGCTCCAATACGGAAGCGCTAAGCAGACCGGTATATGAGCGGTGAAAACCGCACACACTCAGCGGGCTCGGCCACCCTTCACCTTCCTCTTAGAGCGCACTCGCTGCGTGGCCGCCAAGTTTCCTAACGGCAACGCTACCAAAACAGGCTTCGAAGACCTGCGATCGATTTCGCGGTTACAGCGGGTGCTCGTCAGTACTCTCGACAGCTAAGCTCAACAATTAGGGTGCGGCGGCACGCATCTTGGCGGCGAGAGGCGGCGCAGAATAATCTTTGCGCGCGGAAGTTCCAGAGCTGGGATCTGACGAAGCGTCAGAACTAACTATCTATGCACGCGAACGCCACCCGGGAGGAATCGAACGGTGTGGTCGATTCTTTGTCTTCAAATGTGTCTCCAAGAAATGGTTGTTTTGAAGACACACTTGGAGACAGGGGAATCCTTATGCAGCAAGGCTTTCAGCCAACTAATGCATTCTGTCTCCATGTCTCCAGAGGTTTTTGTCTTCGGCGGCTCGCGAACTGCCACATGGATGGTAGTTAAAGCGTTAAACCGAGCATGTAATGAGAGACTGGAAGGTGGGTATTTTTTCGGTTACTTTCTGGGTGGACCGGCCTTAAAGCCTTAGTACATAAGGAGTAAGGCGGAGATTTGGGCGGAGTCGAGGGATTCGAAGCCCGCAAACCCTTGCCTGACGAAATGCCTTGAGTTTCCGGGTACTTCATCGGGTACTTTTTCTAAAAATATCGCTGTAAACCCTTTAAATACGGCAGTGTTGGCGGACACCGCTTCCGCCAGTTCACCATATTCAGCAAGGGTTCCAGAGCCAACAAACTCAATAAGTATAGGGCTCTGCGAGGATTACCGCTCCAAGCGAATCCAAACCACTCCAAACCAATCAAGCTCAGAACCGTGGTAGAAAATCGTGGTAACTTGAAGTTCCACTACGGGACTTACCACGATGGCAACCAACCTACTTTCCGCAACTGAAGTAAAGAAAGCCACCAGCGACGGCAAGGCCCTGCGCAAGCTGCACGATGGCGAGGGGCTATACCTTTGGGTGTACCTTGACGGGCGCAAATACTAGCGCATGCGCTACTGGAGCGACGGCAAGGAAAAGGGCCTATCTCTCGGGGTATATCCCCAAGTGAGTTTAGCGGATGGTGCCCCTGTCGGGTCAGGCCGTCGCCATCCTCGAACAACTCAAGGCGATTAGAGATGAAACCTATCTTTCTGGACCTTATCCACCGTAGCTAACCCGCGTTGCAGTCGGAAGATGGCCCCACGCTACATCTAACAGGACCGATACCGATATATGAAGAGAGCGCTCGTCGTCCTCTCCGCCATCCTCCTGGCAGCATGCGCCTCACCCGCTGTGTTCAAAGATCCGAAAACAGGTCAGGTCGCTCAATGCAACGCCTCGACACCGGGCGTCTTTCCGATCATCGCGCAGCACGAAATCGACACGTGCTCCGACGCATACACTCGCATGGGCTGGGTGAAGCAGTGAACCGCAAAAACATCTTCGAACGAACGCGATTACTTGCCGCTGGCCAGTCCCTATGGGTCGTTTCGATTTGCACCGTGATTTATGGGTGCGCCGCAAACTCAGGCGTGGTCTCGATGGGGCAGGACAATTTCATGGTATCGCGCCAAGCCGCAACAGGATTCAGCGGATCTGGAAATCTTAAGGCTGACGCCTTTCGCGAAGCAAACCAGTACTGTACCGATCAGATGAAGGACATGAAGGTTATTAGCGCCCACGAAGGGGAACCGCCCTTCTTGCTTGGCAACTCCCCGAAAGCCGAGGTGCAGTTCAAGTGTGTTCAGCGCAATTGACCACGTGGTGACGGTAGAAATCTACCGGGGTGGCGAGCCCAAAGGGGGGTGGCTGAAACGGTCAACCCTTCGATCCTTTTTTGATGCGAGGACTGTCAAGGTCCTCAACCACGGGCACCGTCCAACGCCTACATTCTTCATAACCCGCTGCCGGCACCTCGTCTTCCTGTATCCGACGGTCGAGTTCGGACGAGGCAAATTTACTCTTATTGACCAGGCTCGTAGCGAACTGTACCCTCACTGCAAGGCGGCGCTAGGGGCGCCGCCTTGCAGTAGTGAGCATTTTTTGGGCAAAGTTCGGAGCAGCAGTCACGAATCTTGTAATCGCACGTGTTGACCCAAACTGGGAGACCTACACCACATATGGGGGTTTTAGTCAAACCTAAACATGTGCGTATAATTGCCGTTAAAGGTAGCAAGTGCAGTGAGAAGTAACACGCAATGGAGTGCGATCATGACCCAACAAAAGCGGATCACCGAGTTGTACGGCGTCCAGCTTAGGGCGCGCGAGATCATTCATCCGAAGTCGTCGGTGAGTGTGGCAACGCCTGCCCAAAAATCTGAGGTTTTACGTGCTGCTCGGAAGGTTATTTCCGAGCACCGGGATGTGCTTACTGCGCTCAAAAATCGCTAAATGCTGGACCTGGACTACGTGATCACAATCCATGACGAAATTCTCGCGGATTTTGGCGGTCTTCCAGGGTTTGCCTCGGGTGGGAAGGGCGGCGTCGAAGCTGCCTTGGTCCGAGTCGACAATCATGCGCATTACAACGGCATAAATGACGTTTTCGGCATTGCAGCGATGTACACCGTCGCCATCGCGCGAGGTCACGTCTTCAATGATGCAAATAAGCGGACGGGACTAACCTGCGCGCTTACCTACCTCGAACGCGAAAACATCACAATTCCGCGCACACCGGAGTTAGAGGATGCCGTCGTTGACGTTGCCAAAGGTGCTATCGACCACGAGACTTTCGCATCCTTCTTGTACGGGATCTGGCTCACCTAACTGAGCCCGAAAGCCAAAGCCCGCCGAGCGCGGGCTTTTTCATATCAAGTGCCCTTAAACCTCAATCCATTCCACCAGTCACCAATGCCTCTAAGGTGGGTCCTTAGGTGGATTAACGCAAATAATTCCCCTGAAACCATTGTCGCACGGGCATCCTCGGGGGGACACCGCTTCCACCAATAACGGCACCCCGGCTTGCCTGCAACCTTCCACTTCAAATTCCCCGTCCAGCCTAGCAGGCCATTCATACCGTCAGTTCGTCGGGCTCTTCGTTGGCGCTTTTTGAGGACCGCGAACGCCCGTCTTCGCCCGCAACGACGCGGGTAACGCAGCACTACCTGGCAAGTCCTCCGGCGAGCGGGTCTTAAGCATCCACCGCGATAAAAAACCCACATCGTCTGCTATGCGGGTTTCATCTTGCCAAGTGCCGTCGCCCAAACCTCATCCGACGTCCGGTTCGCCCTCTGCCGGCTTCTTCTCGGGTTTATCGCTTGGGGGCCTGCTTACGGTCGTCATCGGCGCGATCCGGCATCTTGCTTGCCTAGTTATCGCTATGTTCGGCCCGCTTCGGGTTTTTCAGGTCAGTCGGATCGTTGCTCATGGTCCTCTCCTTGCGCGTCAAAATGCAGTTGAACTTGCAAAAAGTCACAGCAAGACCTGGACCAGCCGCGTATTGTTAAGCATGAGTTCAATGAATTCGCGGAGCCTCGTCGACCATGACCTCCAACCTTAAAATTTCGCGCATCGCGCTGGCCTTATCGATCGCAGCAACCATCGCCGCCTGCACGATCACCCCGCCGCCCAGCGCGCTGGAAACGCCGAAGCCGGCCGCCGCCCTAAACAGCGCGACGCTCGATCAGTACAAGGTGCGCGTCGCGCAGCAAATCTTCGATCGCAATCCGTCGCTGGTGCTCAAAGGCACGCCGCAAGCGATGCTGCGCTCACTAGTCGTGGTCGCGTTCACGGTGGACCGCAGCGGCCGCGTGATCCATTCGTCGGTGTACCGCACCAATGGCGACGATGAAGCCGAAGCCACCGCCCTCGCGTCGCTGCGGCACGCGTCGCCGTTGCCCACGCCGCCTGCACGCCTGCTCGACGGCAACGGTCAGCTCGAACTGTTCGAAGACTGGCTCTTCAACGACAACGGCCGGTTCCAGCTGCGCAGCGTCCACTCGCCACAGGCAACCACCATCGATTGAACGGAACGATTGGTGCTTTTGTCGGCATGGTTTCCTTGCTGGCCGCAGCGCACGGTCGTTATAATTTTCGACACCCCGCGCCGGCCATGCCGGCAAGGCCGTCGCCGTCGCCCACCCAGCGCCTGGCGCAACGCGCCTGACCGGTCAACGCCGCGACACACCCGCGCAGTCGGACGCCGTTCGTTTTCTACGCCGTACACCGCCTCGAGCGGCCGACGCCCGTTGCACATTGCACGTTCAATACAAAGTGTCCTGACACGCGTTTAAACGCGTCCAAAGGGCGAACCCGGAGATGCCATGTCATCAGCCTCACCATCGGGCTCATTACCCGCCTCGCCCGCAAGCGACGCGAAAATGAGCACTTCCCGCGTGATCTTTGCGAGTTTTATCGGCACGGCGATCGAGTTCTACGATTTCTATGTCTATGCCACGGCCGCCGCGCTGGTCATCGGCCCGGTCTTTTTCCCGCACAGCTCGCCCGCGGCGCAGGCGTTGTCGGCGTTTGTCACGTTTGGCATCGCGTTCATCGCGCGGCCGATCGGCTCGTTCATCTTTGGCCATTTCGGCGACCGGATCGGCCGTAAATCGACGCTCGTCGCGTCGCTGCTCGTGATGGGCGTCTCCACCACGCTGATCGGCTTCGTGCCCGGCTACGCGTCCATCGGCAGCCTCGCGCCGGTGCTGCTGTGCATCCTGCGCTTCGGCCAGGGCATCGGGCTCGGCGGTGAATGGGGAGGCGCAGCGCTGCTCGCCACCGAATACGCGCCGCAAGGCAAGCGCGGCTGGTTCGGCATGTTCCCGCAACTCGGGCCGTCGGTCGGATTCCTGGCATCGAATGGATTGTTCTTCGGCCTGGCGCTCTCTCTGACCGACGAACAGTTCCGCAGCTGGGGCTGGCGCGTGCCGTTCATCGTGAGTGCCGTGCTGGTGGCGCTCGGACTTTACGTGCGCCTGAAGATTGCGGAGACGCCGGCGTTCCGCGCGGCTCTGGAGAAAAAGGAGCGCGTGCGGGTGCCGATCGCAACGCTGCTCAGCCAATATCTCAAGCCCACGCTGCTTGGCGCGATCGCGATGATTGTCTGCTACACGCTCTTCTACATCTCCACGGTTTTCTCGCTGTCGTACGGCGTCTCGACGCTGCATTTCACGCGCGAAAAATTTCTCGGCTTGCTGTGTTTTGCGGTGCTTTTCATGGCTATCGCGACGCCGATTTCCGCGCTGGCCAGCGATAAATTCGGCCGCCGGCCGGTGCTGATCGTCGGTTGCATCGCGGCGATCCTGTCCGGCTTCACGATGGCGCCTCTGCTCGGCAGCGGCAACACCTATGCGGTCGCGCTGTTTCTCACCATCGAACTATTCCTGATGGGCGTGACCTTTGCCCCGATGGGCGCGCTGCTGCCCGAGTTGTTCCCGACCAACGTGCGTTATACCGGAGCTGGCGTGGCGTACAACATGGGCGGGATCCTGGGAGCGTCGGTGGCGCCGTACATCGCGCAATTACTGGCGAATCGCGGCGGTCTGGCGTGGGTTGGCGGGTACGTGTCGATCGCGGCGGCGATCAGTCTGATCGGCGTGCTGTGCATGCGAGAAACGCGGAACATCAAGCTTTCTTAGCGCTTACGTGCCACGCGCGCCGGTGAGGCGCACGCGTGGCACATTGTTTCCCTTCATCTATCGCGCTGGTTAGCCGCATGCGCCGGTACCGGTGGCCGTTTCGGCAGCCGCGCCCGCTGCGCTTCCTTGCGATCGCGCCAGAACGCTGCAAGCAGGATCAGGCCACCGATCGCGATGGCGTCCCCGGTCAGCCCCGCTATCCACTGGTAGTGTCCGAGCGAAACGACCCGCAAGGTGGTATCGATGACCAGCGACATGCACGCGCCCGCGATAAAACAGACCAGACCCTGCTTGCCGATGTTGACCACGCTCGGCAGGCTCTTCGCCAGCTCTCTGATCCAGCCGGCGTGCACCGCTTGCGCAAACAACCACGCGATCACGACAAAACTCACAATGCGCAGGCTCGCGAGGTTCTGCTTCATGTATCCCGGGGGCGCCTGCGTCTCGAGGAAAAGCTTCGCGAACGCGAACGTCAGGAACACGACAATCGCGCCGCGCGTCAACCAGCGGGCGGTTTTCGAATTGTGGAATTCGGCGCTGATCGGCTGCACGCGCGCCAGCATGCCGAGCGCGAACATCAATTGCCACGCGAACGGGTTGAACGACCACCCTTCCGCATAAGCCGACGGCAACCATTGCGCGAGCTGCGAAGCGAACAGCCATATGCCGAGACTGCCGAACAGCACGACAACCGGCTTACGTTCGGCCAACGGCACGGCGAACGGCACAGCGAGCGCGAACATGGCGTACATGGGCAATACCGCCGACAAATACGGCTGATGCCGCAAGGTCGCGATATCAAGCGTCAGGCCGATCGGCCGGGCCAGGAACGACGGCCATTCGGTCACCTGCAGCATGGGGGTATCGATACGCAGCCACATCAACAACGCCCCGCCCAGCAGCATCATGACGGCCGTGAAGAGATAAGCGCGATAGATTTCCCAACTGCGTTTCAGAAAGCGACGACACGCGGCCGCGTGGCTCCGGTTCGCTTCCAGCGTTGTATAAGCGGCCGCCGACGCATATCCACCCAGGAACACGAAAACCTCTGCGGAATCGCAGAACGCGTAACTGTGGAGTGTAAATCTGGATAAGACGCTTCCCGAAATGTGATCTACGGCAATCACCAGCAGCACGACTCCCCGAAAGAAATCCACTTCCAGAGAACGGCGATTCGGGGAATTCATAGATGCAGCTCCGTGGATAAAGCGTGCCCTGCTCGGGAAAACACCAGATCGGGTTAGTACTAGCAGCGTTTGGAAAATTCCCGTCAGATCATTCAATAATCGTGACAACAACGCCATTGCCGATTTTTGTGCAACTTGCGTACCGGTACGTCCTGTCTATACTCAACAAACAGTGAACAATCGTGAGGCGAGCGTCATGCGCATTCATCTTCAAAGTGCCGATGTCGTTGCCATAATCGCCATTGCGTTATTCACCGCGCTCATGCTGGCCGTGCGTTTCCGGACAACGAGCTGGCGCGGGATTGTGTTCCAGGCGCTGATTGCAAATGCTGGCGCCATTGCCGCCGTAGTCGCTTTCGAAGTAATAACAACCTGATCTTCAGTAAGCGCTCCACGTCACAACTAATCACAGTAGTCGATAAAACTTTCATTCTCCCTGGACTATCGTTGAAACGTTTGCGCGTCATTCAAAATGCTGAATAAAATATTACTCATTCATTACGTTCTTCTCTCCGCTCTCGCCACCCCGACGAGAGTGTTTTGGGGCGCCGGCTCAATAAGCCGCGCCCCGTTTTCTTTTTCGGGGGCGGGTTCGAGGTACGTTAATGCGCGCCTGATCAGATTAATTATTAAGCCGAATCGGTATAATCACGCCTTTGCCGACGGCCGGTCGCATGGCTCACTGCACATGATTCGCGCGCTACGCTCTCTTCCCCGATTTACGCTTCGACGTGCGCGCAGCCTCTGGCATCGCTACGGTATTTTCTGGGTAGGCGCAATTGCGGTCGGGCTGGTCGCGGTGTTGTACGCGAGGCTCATCGACTGGGGCTATAACGCGTTTCGCTCGGTTCAGCACGAGCACGTCTGGTTGCCGCTGATCCTGACGCCGGCCGTCGCCGCCTTATCTGTCTGGCTCACGCGAACGTTCTTTCGCGGCTCGGAAGGCAGCGGTATTCCACAAGTCATCGCCGTATTGCACAGTCCGCCGGGACTCGGCGCGCGACTGCTGTCGCCGGGCATTCTGATCGCCAAGATGGGCATCTCGTTTCTCGCGATCCTGGGCGGCTTCACCATCGGCCGCGAAGGTCCGACTGTCCAGGTCGGTGCAGCGCTGATGTACAACCTGCGGCGCCTGTTCCCGCGCTCGAACGCCCGTATCGAACGGCAACTCGTGCTGGCTGGCGCGGCGGCGGGGTTATCGGCGGCGTTCAACACGCCGCTTGCCGGCATCGTGTTTGCAATCGAAGAGCTCACGCGCAGTTTCGAAGCGCGCACAAGCGGCGTGCTGATCACGGGCATCATCCTCGCGGGGATCGTCGCGCTCGGGTTGAACGGCAACTACACCTATTTCGGCACGATCGAAATCGGCACGCACTTCCCCAGTCTGCTTGCCATTGCGGTGGTGCTCACGGCCGTCGTAACGGGCATCGCAGGCGGCCTGTTTTGCTGGTTGCTGCTCAATACGTCCAGGTGGATTCCGGCGCGATTGCGCGAAATGCATGCGTCGCGGCCGGTCGTGTTCGCCATGCTCTGCGGGCTGATCATCGCCGTGGTCGGGCTTGTGTCGGGCGGCACCACCTTTGGCAGCGGCTACGCCGAGGCGCGCGGCCTGCTCGAAGGACATGAGCAACTCTCGCTCTTTTATCCGCTGCTCAAGATGGTCTCGATGATCGGCTCGTATCTGCCCGGCATTCCCGGCGGGATCTTCGCGCCGTCGCTATCGATTGGTGCCGGCTTCGGCAACGTGCTGCACATGGTCTTCAGCCATATGCAGTTGTCGATGCTGATCGCGCTCGGCATGGTCGGTTATCTCGCGGCCGTCACGCAGTCGCCGATCATGTCGTTTGTGATCGTGATGGAAATGATCAACGGCCACGCGCTGGTGATTTCGCTCATGGCGACGGCGTTGATTGCGAGCCGGGTGTCGCGCTTCTTCGCGCCGCCGCTTTATGAGGCACTGGCCGAGCGCTACATGACACCGCTGCCGTTGCCTGTGCCCAGGGCATCGCCGGAAGTGCCCGAAACGCCCGCCGAGAACGAAGCGCCAGTG
>NZ_AEJF01000184.1 GCF_001028175.1 Caballeronia mineralivorans PML1(12) | reverse complement strand
GCGCCAGTGACCAAATAGCAGCTTAATAAACGTAGACGCGCGGCGCCGGCCGATAAGCATACGGATGCGCCGGCACGACAATGCAGCCAGCGAGCACGCTTACGAGCAAGCCGATAATCAACAGTTTGGTTTTCATGTGGAACTCCGCAACGGGTTCATCGGATTCGGGCGGCGCTCATCGGGCCGCCCGTGAAGCTAGCGACGTATCGCAGCTCAGGCCCAGTGTCCGGGCATCCAGCGCCATGCACCGCCGCGTGCAATCCAGTGTCCCGGAACCCAGTGATACCCCACGCGCTCGACTTCCCAGTGCCCCGGATTCCACACGTATTGGCCGTGTTCCCAGCGCCAGTGGCCGTGATCCCACACATAACCGACGCGCGCGGGCGGCACGGATTCCACGCGCACGGGCGGCGGCGCGTTCGGCGCCACGATGATGACCTCAGCCGACGCACTTCCTGCGACAGCGGCAACGCCGGCCACAACAATGGCCGCTTGGGCGATTAACAGTCGAATTTTCATGGTCGGCCTCTTGAGTTGTTCGCCTCGTATCGGCGATACACACTCAATGCGCGAGGCCACGCTTTAGCCGACAGCGCCGGTGTAACGGCGTTGGCGAATCTGCAACGGAATATTGATGTAATTTGCCCATGCGATTTGAAGGTGCATGCTTTCCGGCATCGCGCAATCAATAACCGGAAAGGACGAAAGCCGGAATCGAACAACGATTCCGGCTTTCAGGTGCTGCACGCAGACAGCGAATATTCAGCGCTGATTCAAACGCAACCCCACCCCACCTCAAACTGATGGAATCTCGATCTTCACTTCGAGTACTTCGAGATCGTCCTGACGCTCCAGGCTCACCCGGATATCGTCGCTTGAAATCTTCACGTACTTGGAAATCACGGCAACGAGTTCTCGTTGCAACGCCGGCAGATAATCGGCGGGCGCATGACCGCCCGCTCGCTCGTGCGCGATGATCAACTGCAAGCGTTCCTTCGCGACCGAAGCGGACTTCTTTTTCTCGCCCAGCAAAAACGAAAGAATCGACATTGCGTCCCCTTACTTGTTGCCGAAGATGCGTTGCAACAGACCTGGCTTCTGATAGTCGATGAAGCGCAGGGACTTTTCTTCGCCAAGAAAGCGCGAAACGATGTCCTTGTAGGCTTCAGCCACGTCAGTGCCATCGAGGTGCACGGCCGGCAGACCCTGATTGGACGCATGCAGCACGGCTTCCGACTCAGGAATCACGCCAATCAGTTCGATCCGCAGGATCTCTTGAATGTCGGTGAGCGAGAGCATCTCGCCTTCGCTCACACGCTTCGGGTTATAGCGCGTGATCAGCAGATGTTCCTTGATCGGCTCTTTGCCTTCAATGGCGCGCTTGGTCTTCGACGAGAGAATCCCGAGAATGCGGTCCGAATCGCGTACGGACGACACTTCCGGATTTGTCACGATCAGCGCTTCGTCGGCGAAATGCATGGCCAGCAACGCGCCCGACTCGATCCCTGCCGGCGAATCGCAGACGATGTATTCGAAGTCCATCGCGATCAGGTCGTTGATGACCTTCTCGACGCCGTCCATCGTGAGCGCGTCTTTATCGCGCGTCTGCGAGGCCGGCAGGATGAACAGGTTCTCGCACTTCTTGTCCTTGATCAGCGCCTGGTGGAGGTTCGCTTCGCCCTGGATCACGTTGATGAGGTCGTACACCACGCGGCGTTCGCAGCCCATGATGAGATCGAGATTGCGCAGGCCGACATCGAAGTCGATCACGGCCGTTTTATGCCCGCGCAACGCGAGGGCCGATGCGAAGCTCGCGCTGGTGGTCGTCTTGCCGACGCCGCCCTTGCCCGAAGTCACCACAATGATTTTTGCCATTCCTGTACCTTGTGTTCGTCAATTAAGTCCGCTGGCCTTCTGTCCGAGAGCGCGCCGTCCCCATCAGGCGCACCCGGCTGATGCCTCTCAGGTCAGTCGCAGCGGTTCGATCATCAGTTTTTCTTCGTCGAGCCAGATCTGCACCGACTTGCCCAGCACATCAGGGCCAAGCGGTGTTTCCATCGTCCTGTAGATGCCGGCGATAGAGATCAGTTCCGGCTCCAGACACGTGCAGAAGATGCGCGCATCGAGATTGCCGTGCACACCCGCGAGCGCGCGGCCGCGCAACGGCGCATAGATATGAATGTTGCCTTCCGCGATCACTTCCGCGCCATAGCTCACCAGTCCCAGCACAACGAGATCGCCCTTCGCATAGACCTGCTGGCCCGAACGCAACGGCCGGTCGATGATGGTCGTCTTCGGCACGGGCGCGCTGGGCGCAGGCGTTTGCGCCACGGCCGCTTCGATCACCGCCGCCGCCTCGGTATTCTCAATGCCCGCATCCACCGACGGCTTCGGCGCACCGCGCCGGTCGCGTGCTTCGAGCAACGGCAGCGCGCCTTCGGACGCCCATGCCTGATCCCCCGATGCAACCACGCCGATCGGGCGCATACGCACGCTGTCGAGCAACGCCGCGAGCTCGCTGATCGATATGCGCTCGTCGGCGCTCAGACGGCGCACGTCGATGGCGACCGTATCGTTCGCGAAAAACTCGGGAGTCGCTTCGAAGCGCCGCGTGAGTTCTGTGCGCAGCGCGTCGAGGTCGGTAGTCTTGACGACAAACAGAAGCGTGTCGACAGATCCGCTGCGCAATTCGAAAAAGGGCGTTTTTTTGAGCGACATAGGTAAAGCCAAAAATTTTGCGTATTTTACAGGCGTGAGGCAAGCAAACGGAATATTTCAGATTGACGCCCAAATGCGGGCGGCGCGACGGCAGCACGATGGAAGAGGCAGAAAGGACGGCGAGGGAAATCAGAGCCAAGCAAACCGTGACGCGAAGAACGCTGCGGGTCCCGGTTCAGGTCGAGCGCTCAGGTCACATGATCACTCACGCGACGCACGAGCAGGGTTTCGTATTCCTCGGGATGCGCTGGAATACGGCGTCGTTCGCCAGTCGGACCGAAACCCAGGCGCTCGTAGAAACGCATCGCGTTGCGGTTTTCATCGGTGACCCAGGCGAAGACATCGTGCACGCGCCGTTCCGCGAGCCATTGCGTGGCGGCATTAACGAGCAATTCGCCACCTCGCAGATGCCGCACTGCCGGCGCAACCCACAACGCGTAGACGAAAGCGCGCGGGTCCGGCGCTTCATCGATAAACGCACCGACCAGACCCGCCGGATGACCTTCGGTGTACAGGATAAACGACGCAGTGGTGGGAGAATTCGCGTGGCGATCGGCCGTTTCGTCGAAGCTTGCGACATCGGCGGACAAGGCCTCCTCCAGCGTCTCCCCGAACGCGTAAGGCGCCTCGCGCAATGACGCTGTACGAAGCTCGCGCAGGACTGCACCTTGATGCGGGGCGATCCTGCGAACAGTTAGTGAAGGACTCATGCGGGTGTTTTTCTCTCAAGCTTTCACAAGCTTCTTAAGCTTTCCTAAGCCAGCTTAGTCGTTTTAGTAGCTTCAACCGAACAGGCGAACGAGTCAAATCATTATTTCAGGCGATGCGCGAAACGCCCTTGCCATGGGCCTTCCAGCCCACCACCCGCGCGAGTCAGATCACTCGTCACCACATCACGGCGCGTCGTATTCGCCCGTGCCATCAGGCCATGGAGTCAGCAGTTCGAAGCCGGCGTCGGTCACCGCGACCATGTGCTCCCATTGCGCCGACAGCGACCGGTCTTTTGTCGTCACTGTCCAGCCATCGCGCGATTGCTGCGTTGCAGCGCGACCCGCGTTGATCATTGGCTCGATGGTGAAAACCAGCCCCGGCTTCAAACGCAATCCCGCGCCCGGTTGCCCGTAGTGCAGCACTTGCGGATCCTCGTGATACACGCGGCCAATGCCGTGCCCGCAATACTCGCGCACAATCGAATACCCTTCGCGATTCCCAACGGTCTGGATCGCATAGCCGATGTCGCCCAGCGTCGCGCCCGGACGCACCGCACGAATGCCGGCGAGCATCGCTTCATACGTCGTGTCGCATAGCCGTTTTGCCTCGCGGCTCGGCGTGCCGGCGTAGTACATGCGGCTGGTATCGCCGAAATAACCGTCCTTGATGATCGCGACGTCGATGTTGACGATGTCTCCGTCCTTCAGCACCCGGCCGCCGGGAATGCCGTGACAGACCACGTGATTCACCGACGTGCAAATGGTCTTCGTAAAACCCATGTAGCCCACGTTCGCGGGAATCGCCTTCAGTTCATCGACAATGAAGCGATTGCAGATCGTGTCCAATTCTTCCGTGGTGACGCCCGGTTGCACATGCTCGCCGATCATCGCGAGGACTTCTGCGGCCAAGCGCCCGGAAATGCGCAGTTTTTCGATGTCGGCAGGCGACTTGAGTGTGATGGCCATGGAGCGTTGGTGTGTCGGCGCGCGGGTTCGGTGATTCACCGGCGCAATAATTCAGGATGCCGGCGATGATAGCATCGCGCGCTTTTCCCCTCTTTTTTCGATGACTTGTACGATTGCCTTGCTGCCCGGCAACGTCATGCTTTAGGCTTGATTCAGTTTGCTTCTGCGGGTTGTTTTGGCCCCTGATTTACGGCCTTTTCCGTTTTATCGCTGCCTCGTTTTTACTGACGCCCATTGCTTATGCCTTCATGCCGAGTTGTCCCGTTCGCATCCCTGCTTGCATCTTTATTCGCCCTTGCTGCGTGCAGTTCCTCTAGCGTCCCCGAACTTCGTGCATCAAGTCCGGTGATCTACGTGTCGTCACACCGCCCGCTCGGCGACGTCCTCAATTGCCTCGAAGACAAACTGCCTTCCGTATCCGCGTCGAAGCTGGGTAGCGCCTCGGAACTGCTCGTCGGACCGAACGCGTGGCTAGTGACGCTCACGCCATCGCAATACGGGTCGACGGTGAAGGTACAAAAATCTTCGGGCGATTACGGCGGACTGTCCGAGCCGGAAATGCGCTTCGATATTGCGCGCTGCACCACCTGAATTTAACTGACCATCGCTAAATAAAAAATCCCCGGTGAATTAATAATTCATCGGGGATTTTTTAATATTCGTTGAATCAATTATTCAGGCAATTAGAAATAGTAATGAAGCCCGAGGGTGAAACTGTCGTTATTGCGTTTAGTTCCGTCATGGCTACTTGAATCGGCGGCCCATTCGGCCGCGACGCTGAATTGCTTCATGAATTTATATTCGACGCCCAAGCCACCATGAAGGCGCGCATTAGGCCAGCTTCCCGTCACACCTAGACGTGCATAGGGCATGATCGTGTTGAATGGCATTCCGACCTTGAGGTCCACGCCACCGTCCTTGTAGGTGGTCGAACCGTGGTGGAAATCCGCGAACACTTCTGCGCCGATCATGAATTGCTTTACATCGAATCCATAGCCCGCGGTCAGGCCGGGGAACGTGGTGCTATGGGATGCGGTGTTAACGACGCCGGATGCGTCAGACCAGTTCTCCCCTACCTTGAAGCCGGCGTAGGGACCAGCGAACTCGCTCGCTTGAGCACACGAAATATCGGTCGCGGCGATGACCAGTGCGGCAAAAAAAATTTCTTTAAATTGGACATGGGGTTTGCTACGTAACATTAAATCGAACAGCAACGTTAATTGCCACATTCGTGCACATTCATTGTGAATGAGGTTCACCGAATTTCTATTGGGCTGAATTCCGCAACGAAGCGAAAGATTAAATTGCAGGGACGTACGGGACCAATCGGAGGGGTCCTAATTACCTTTTTTAGTTATTATTTATGGGCTCTCGCTTCACCACCGCTTAAAGCGAGGGACGTTACGATGTTTTTTGTCGTAGTTTTGCATCGGTTATTAATATGCACGCACGTGCTTATTAACTTAATTAATGCAATGAACTAGAGATTTTAAACAGTTATTGATATGGCTATAAGCCGAACGAGGCTAAATCAGCAAACTCGCGGTTGCTTTTCACACAATTGCCTCGCCGTTTGCCGAGAGGCGTCAGTCGAGGCCTGCACCGCCATCGGATTCCCACAACGGAGGTTCACGCATGAACCACCTCGCTCTCAACGTCCGCAAGAGCTTGCTGGCGATTGCCGTCACTGCCTACAGGCCCCGTCGCGCCGCCGGTCGACAAGCCTGTCTCGCTTTCCGTGACGCCTGTACATGCGTATCGAGCGGACTTCCCAATTGTCGCGCACCACCTGACCGGGTTCGGGATGAACGAGGCATGAAACTCTGTGGGGTGGGAATTGCACCGCAAGACGGGAGCTACGGCGAACACATCAATGGCGATCGTGGTCTGTAGTTCGTGACGAGCCCGCAGCGGCAAATTGGAGCGGGTGTAGAGCAATAGATATGCGGGCGGTTCGGTTCTGGCAAACCGATGGAACTACCGACCTGGAGTGACTGGATGCGCCCGCTTGGGAGTCTGCATAGCGGTTGGTAGTCCTATTCTCGTCGTCAGCGCCGGCTCGCCCATACTCAGCCATCGAGGCCAAGCGTGACTCCTGGGTGGGAATAAGCGTCGCATCCAAGACGCGAAGGCTGAAACCCTAGGGCATGTCGACGGATCAGTTTAAAAGGCTAACTATTGTTAACCCCGGTCGTCGTTGCGTGTGCCCGTCGACCGACGTCGTGCGGGCGGAGGAGATTGTGACGAGTCGTCATTCTCCTGAGTGCTTCCCGGTATGGTATCCATCGCCTCGATCAGCGCCCGAATTGCAGTTCGCTTGCGCGCATCAAGCGCTCTGTATCCCGTAAGTATGGCTTGCTCGTCACCGTCTAATGCGAGCGTGGCACTGCGGCCGGTCAGCACATAGTGAACATCCACGCCAGCAGACGCAATCTTCGCAAGATAATCGGAGTTGGGGCGTCGCGTTCCTCGCTCGTAATGGAACTGCGCCTGCTTCTGGACCCCACCCAGTGCGGAGAATTCAGCCTGGTTCAAGTCCAAGCGTTGCCGTTCCTGCTTTAGACGCGCCGAAAAATCATCCATTTGTCACATTTTGGTTATTGACTACGGTACAAACGCGTACTAATGTGCTCATATCATATGGTTCACCTCGATGGTACCGCACCTGTCTTCGGTACAGGCTTCGTCTCGCCTGTCGGATAGCTGCGCCCTGTCGTCCCCTGGAGACGCTCATGCATGGAACGTACGAAATCTGCGGCGCCTTGCCCGTACACCCTCAGTTCCAGCATGCCCATGCGGTGCGCCTGGCTGAGAGGCTCGCCAACCCAGCTCACGTCTATTTTGCGACTGACGCAGTCACTCATACTTTAGTCCTCCACGTAAGCGGCCGTCTGTCCGAGACTGAACAAGCGGAAACTGAGGACACACTCAAGCAGTTTTCGCAAAAATGGGCTCGTGCCGGTGCGGTCTTCAGCAGGAATCTGTATGGAGATCTGTCCTTCTTGCCTATCGGGCTTGAACGTCATGTCGAACTGCTCACCGAACTAGACGATCTGGACCAGCAGGTCCGTGCGATGCGTGCGCGACAGGCGTGGATTCTGGCGCGACTTGAACAGCCCGTGTGATCGCATCGACCACGATCATTGGCAGCGTGCCCGGCGCCGGAGCATGCTGCCGCATCGTCACCTGCGGCGCGGAGGTAGCGGAGAAGTCTCATGGAGAAGAACGGAGAATACGTCCTGTCAGGGGCGCTACCCGTACAAGACGATCTAGACGCTGAACAGATCGACCGGGTGTCCCGTCATCTTGGCGGTATCGCGACGATCTACTTGGCACACGATGAGGTTGCGCATTCGGTCT
Organism: Caballeronia mineralivorans PML1(12); assembly: GCF_001028175.1. Classification (GTDB taxonomy): domain Bacteria; phylum Pseudomonadota; class Gammaproteobacteria; order Burkholderiales; family Burkholderiaceae; genus Caballeronia; species Caballeronia mineralivorans. The sequence continues at coordinate 36,305 of NZ_AEJF01000184.1, read as the reverse complement.
CGATTCGCATTGCGGGCACCATGTCGCCCGACGACACGCGCATTGTCGAGAAGCGCATCGAAAAATTCGCGGAGGAGTATTGCAGCGCTGGAGCCATCCTTCTGAGCGAGTGGAACGGCCTGTCTCGATGGCTCGTCGTCGGGATGAACTGGCAGGTCCAGTGCCTGCTGAAATTCGCCGCAGTGGAAGAGCAGTTCGCTCGGCTCGCGCAAAAGGACATCGACTTTCTGGTGCGGCTTGAGCCGAACAACGGCGCTCAGGCCAGACGCGGAAATCTCGTTACGGCGTTTTCAGTGGCTATCGAAGAACCTTCTCGATAACTACGCCATCGCGTCATCGCTCGCACCTTAACGACGATGGCGACAATACCATCGCGAACCTTCCCATCCGCGTGTCAGCCAGCACCGCGTAGCAGCCAGTTTTCGAGTTCAAGGCCCTGCACCCGGGAAAACTCATCGATGTTGTCCGTGACGAGCACCGCGTCCATCGCCAGCGCATGCGCGGCAATCTGCATGTCGTTCGCGCCGATCACCTTGCCTTGGCGTTCCAGATCGGCACGCAACCTTCCGTAGAACCGGTCCGCTTCGCTATCGAACGCCATCACCGGTAAGCTTGTCAGCACGCGCTGGACACGCTTGGTCAACTCGTCTGAGCCTTTCTTTTCCAGCCCGTAGCGCAGTTCGGCAGCCACGATGATCGACGTGCAGATGTTCTCCGCAGGCTCCTGTCCGATACGGACCGCGCACGAGCCACGCGTGTTGCGAATCGCGTCGGAGATGATGTTCGTGTCGAGCAGGTACAGGGACATTAAAGGTCAACCGGTTCCGCAGGCAGACTCTCGATTTCCGGCCAGGACTCGTCAAGCGGCGCCCACTGCGCGAGCAACTCCCTTAATGGCACGGTCTTCACCGGCTCGATAATCAGGCGCGCGCCCTCTCTGCGGATGACGGCCTCCTCACCCGGTAGCTCAAGATCGCGTGGAATCCGGATCGCCTGATTGCGGCCATTGCGAAACAGCCGGACGTGCCGGTTCTCAGTCGTTTTCGTCATGATGCCCTCCTCGGCATATGCCAAAGCATATGCCATCATGCGCCTACCCAGCGGTGTCGTCAAGAAGTCGGCGAAAGCGGTATCAGCGAAAGATGCCGCGAGCGCGTCCCTAATGCAGCACGCAGCCGGCCAAGATTCAGACTTTCCGCATTGCTGCGTTTACCGTTTTGTTGGGATTTCAGTGCTGACATGCTTGATAGCGCACGCACATTTGCGGGACTCAGAGAAGCGGCGAGGTGCCTTGACGGGGCGCGCAGCGCTGGATCTCGGCACCGGTACTTTTTGAAACGACGACCAGTTGGGTGAAACTGTTCAAATGCGCGTACGGTAAAAAAAACCGGTCCATCACGCCAATGAAGATACCTAGACTGATGCCCGCGAACGCTGCCTCATCTATCGTCAACGTCACTTCTATACCTCGGACGAACGTTGCAAGCGGCTTAACGGGCATCCATCTCATGCACGGGCGATGATCGAGTCCCGCGATACCGTCGATCAGACTTGACATGGATATCGATGCCGAATGAGCAAACTGATCAAGCAACGCTCTGAGTCCGGAAAGCCGCAACGAAAGCGAATTCGGCGCGAGTTGCGCCACGATACGCCAGAGAGCATTACCGCCCTGCGGTAGCCTCACGCTTCTGGTAAGCGGCCGTAGCATTGAAATAGCACAGGCGAACGATGCGTCCTCATTCAGCAAATCGCCGCCGGGCATACCGAAAGGCATGGTTGGCGGCAAGTCCCGGTTGGTGCAGGTCAGCTCGATTGCCAACTGATCAGTTTTAATCGCGGCCGGTGCCCCATCGATACTCACAAACGAAATCTCGGTTTCATAGCCTGGGCGCTGCTGAGCAACCGATGGATCGCGGCGGGCAAGCCAGTATGTTCGCGATGACTGAGCCGATTCATCATGCAGCATCGAACGGTATGGCGGGATTTCCGTCACCACCTTGCCTGCCGCCGTCTGCTCGATCGAATAGACGGAATCGATCGAGTAGATTTCAGTGTTCGGAACGCGCGGTGCCTCGGGTACAACCGGGTATGAGATCGCGTTATTGGGATTTCGTAGTGGCGATGCCTCACGTCTAAACAGGTTGACGACGGGCGTGCAGAAGAGCCGCAGATTGTCGGCCTGAAGCGTCTCCATCGCGCGCGCGACAGACGATTCCTTCAGCACGTCTGCGACGGCGATATGCAGCGTCAGCTTCCGGCATGTGCCCGCGGCTCGCAGCAAGCGGGCAAAATGGAGGTCGATAAACTGAAACTTTTCGGGAAAGGCAAAGAACTCCGTTAGCATGCGAAAAGCCAAGGGGGTGTCCGACGCGCCGCCGACAAGAGCATCCTGATCCTCGAAGCCGACGGCCCTGAACGGGATGTCCGTGAGAGCCTTCCATCGACCGCTGGCATCCGCCTCGACAAACGCGGCGACTGTGCGCAACAAGAGAATATCGGTCAATGCCGATACGAAGGTCTGCTGTCCAGTGAGGTGTATCCGCACCGGACGGTCATCTTTGGTCGAGCCAAACGCTTCAGCTTCTGTTGCCGGCTCGAACGAAATCGAAACCAATCCGGTAGTGTTCGACGGAAGCTGGGCGCTCACCGGTGCGATAGCCGTCGCAGAGTACCGGGCCTCGGTCAAACGCAGAGGCAACACGGTCACATCATAGACAGTACGAAACCGGCACTCACCGACGCGTGCTTCTAGTGCCGCTCCACGCGCTATCGTCACAGCTTCGGTCAATTGACTTGCATGGGAATCCGCTGCGACCTGCGCGACCGAGCACGATGGAATCACCCGCAGATATTGCGGGTACAGCATTTCCAGCAGTGCCTCGGTGAATTCAGGGAACTCATCCTCAATCCGCGCGCCGATACGAGCACCCAACAGGGCCGAAGATTCGAGCATTCGCTCAACATGCGGGTCCTCGGAGTTGTCGCCGACCATGGCGAGCCGGGCAGCAATTTTGGGATTCCGCTCAGCGAACGTGCGCGCGTATTGTCGGAGCAACGTTAGCTCGCGCTCGTAGAAAGGCAGTAGTTCTTCCATTCCGATCGTCGTTGTACGTCGTTTCGCTTGCGGATTTTCCTGTCGGCGTACTACTGGGCCGGAGGCACCACTTGCCGCAGCCTGGGATTGACGAGCCGGGCGATGCCCAACTTCGCACGCTCATGTTGCAATGCCTCGACATTGTCGAACACAAATCGGGTCCGCTGTCGTTTCTCGACGCGCCTCACTTCGTGGACGCCCACAAAATACGTCATCACAAAGGGGAGCACGGCGAAGGGCGCCACCAGAATCGCGGCCTCAACGGCGCATTGAAAAAGCGCTTTCCCCTGGGCACCAAACACAGCGCCGACGACTGTCATTGCGACCACGCCCGCCGCCGCACCAAGCGGCGCAAGGAGCGATGGCGATTTGCCTTTTTTTGCCCGGGAGCTTCCGCGCACACGAATGAACCGCACCACCATCACCCCTTCGATAGCAAGCGTGGGGCTGCGTAGCGAGTCGCGGAAGTCGCTCCAGTTCCGCCCTCGTTCCCGGAAGAAAAAAATGAAATACGCCGTGATCAGCGCGGCGAAATATCCGCCTGTCAAGACGAACATCGCTCGCGGCGCAAGGCCGAGCGTGTCTGCAAGCAGTGCACACACTGTTGCCGCGAAGAGGCAGAAATTGAGCCGCATGAGAATGCTCATGCCCTGATGATAGGCCGTGTATCCAGTCGCAAAAAAAGCCGCAAACACGGCATACACGAACGCGGCGCCGAGCATCACAGGCAGCGCCCAAATCAGCACCGGAAAACTCGCCACCGCCAGCGCGCCGAACAACACGTTGAACGCAAACATGCCGAGCGGCAGCTTAATAATATTTTTTTCCATGCACCCAGCCTACCAGTGATGCGAAGCGGCGAATCGATCCCAGGTGTCGCCGATGCTTTTGCCGTAATAGTGATTCACGGCGACCTGCACGATCAGACCGACGCCAAATCCGACTGCAATCACAGCCAGAACCGGTACCTCGAACGGCAACGCGACAACGAGCGCCGGCAGCATCGCACCCGCCCCCCAACCCGCCAGCCATCCGGCGGCATTCGCGGGCTGGCTATGCGCTTCCAGACTGGCGAAATCGCGCAGATTACGCGCATCGATGGCATCGAAAATCGCCTGGGGGCCGAGCGCCAGCAATCCACCCGCGTGGAATCCAGTAATGCGGCCGCCGATCGTGCCGCTAAACCCTTCAATACTGATTCGGTTACGCGCTTCGAGCGCTTCCAGCGCTGCCTGACGATAAGCCGGAATGCGGACCACATTCGCTGCGGCGCGCCCCTTGATTACATAACCCGCAGCCTGCTTGTTGACTGGAATTTCGAAAGCCCATTTGCCCTCGACTCGCACGAGTTTCAGCGAGTCGCCAAAACGTTTCCGTGCGGATTTGATGCCTTGGTTACCGCCTTTCTTTGCCCACGAGATAAGCTTCTGCCTTGTGGACTCGGGAATGTCGATCAGTTGTGAAGTGGGTGCTTTCGACACCAGCGACATTGCAGCACCTGTCGCGGTAGCCAATGTTGCGCCAACATTTGAAGGGGAATAAAGCGCGTTGAGAAAATCTCCCGTCAAGCCTGGAACGCTCTGCGCTTCTTTGTACAGTTTGCCAAATTCAGTTTTATTGACCGTTGTTTCGGCATCGCGAAGCGCTTGTTGCAGTTGAGCCAGATCGTTAAGACGTTCCTGTGGAGTGAGCTTGTCGTCGTATTTCAGTTCGGCAATCAGGTAGCGCGCGGCCGTCGCGCAATCTGCCGGATAGAGCTTGCCGCCGAGGTTCAACATCAGCGGTGCGACCTCCGAGCCATACGACCCCGTTGCGCCTAGCCACGGTGAATTCCCGGGTCCCAGCAGACCGTAATGTCCGGTCAGCGTACTTGGATCATCGGCGGTGCAAGCGTAAAAATCTGTATCGCTCATGGTTGCCTGCGCTGTTGAATCGGAATACGCGCGGAATATTTTACCTGTCTATGCAATTCGAATAGAACGAGAAAATATTGCCACATCACTGCTCATGACTGCATGAACAAATCGTTAATTTTTATCGAGCGCGGTTGTTGCCTTCGACACGCAATATAATCGCGAGGCAGATTTCGTCATACCTTTCAGGTCTTCGACATTGTATGCGCATAACTGACTAGCGGGAAATGGGGGAACGTCATGCAGATGTCCGATGTAACAAGCTTCTTTGGGCTGCAGAACAGCAGGCTCTTTTCGATTGACACCCCGCTGTCCGGGCAGTCCCAGTTGCTGGTTAGCGACTTCAGTTGTAGTGACGAGTTGTCACAGCTTTTCAATATTGAGGTTGGACTGGTTTCTCAGGACGCGACCATCGAGCTGAAACAACTGATCGCCCAGCAAGTTTCAATCGAATTGGAAGTTAATGACGGATCGACACGCTATTTTAATGGTTATGTCACACGCTTTATCCACCTTGGAACTGACGGCGGTCTGTCGACCTACTCGGCAACCGTGCGTCCGTGGATATGGATGCTAGGCCGGCGCTTTGACACCCGCATTTTTCAGGACAAAACCGTAGAGGACATACTCAGCGATGTCTTCTTGCAATACTCGAAGCTCGCGTCCTATGAATTTCGTGTTCGCAAGGACCCGAAGCCCTACAGTTATTGCACCCAGTATCGCGAGTCGGACCTGAACTTTGTACGCAGGTTGCTTGAACAAGAAGGACTTTACTTCTATTTTGAGCACACGAAGGACGGTCACAAGCTGATTATCACGGACGACTCGCAAGGGGCCAAGCCAATCGATGGCGACTCAACGTTGCGATATGCAACAGGGGAGATGCTCGACAACGAGAGCGTGGTGACGAGTTGGCGTGCCGACCGGCAACTCGAGTCCGGCCGCATCAGCATGAAAACGTTCGACTACAAGGCACCGGGTGCGCGTCGCTTTGTGTCAGCGGACACGACCACCGACCAGGGCAATGCCGAACGCTACGAGATTTACGATTACGTCGGCTTGCACGGATTTGACTCAACGGATCGCGGCGAAGAGTTGACCCGCTTTCGCCTGGAGGCGCTCGAAGCGGCGGGCAAGGTTTTCATCGGATCGAGCAACTGCCGGACGCTCGGCCCTGGACGCTTTTTCCAGCTGACCGGGCATTACGACCATGATTCCGGCACGCAGGAGGACTGTCAGTTCCTGATACTGTCTGTAAGCCATCACGGAATGAACAACTATCAATCGCACGAGGGTTCGGCAACGTACTCGAACAGCTTCGTGTGCATCCGCAAGAAGATTCCATTCCGGCCTTCGCTGAGCACCCAGAAGCCGATGATACTCGGCCCACAGACGGCCTTCGTGGTCGGCCCGAAGGGCGAGGAAATCTACACTGACTCGTTGGGTCGCGTGAAGGTGCAGTTCCATTGGGACCGTCTGGGCCAAAGGGATCATCGCAGTTCATGCTGGGTGCGCGTGGGTCAGCCTTGGGCGGGTGGAGGATTTGGTGCGGTCCAGATTCCGCGCATCGGAGACGAGGTGGTCGTTTCATTCCTCGACGGAAATCCGGACAGGCCGCTCATCACTTCACGCGTGTACAACGCGCAGAACACGCCGCCGTGGGCGCTACCTGCCAACGCGACCCAAAGCGGCTTTCTGACCCGTTCGAGCAAGGGAGCAACGGCGGCCAACGCTAATGCAATCCGCTTCGAGGATAAGCGCGGCCAAGAAGAGGTGTGGATTCATGCGGAGAAGGACCAGCGCATCGAGGTCGAGAACAACGAATCTCATACCGTCGGCAATGACCGCGTAAAGACCGTCGATCATGACGAGACCGTTCAGGTCAACAACGACCGCACGGAGACGGTTGGTAACAACGAGACGATTACCGTCGGCGTAAATCGCACCGAGCAGGTCGGCGGCAATGAGACGCTTTCTGTTGGCGGCAATCGCAATGAGACCATCAGCGGGATGGAGAACCTGGTGGTTGCGCTGACGTCTACCGAGACGGTCGGGCTCGCGAAGGCGTTGACAGTCGGCGGTGCCTACACAGTGACGGTTGCTGGCGCGATGAATTCTGCGGCCGGACTCGCGAGTGCTGAAGAGGTCGGGCTTTCCAAAACCACCATGGTGGGCAAGAGCTACACGATCACCGCAGGCGACCGAATCGAACTCAAGACCGGCAGCGCCGTCCTGATTCTCGAGAGCAACGGACACATCACGCTGCGCGGCACTCAGTTGCTGATCGAAGGCTCCGGGCCGGTTCAGATCAACGGCAAAGACGTCGACATCAACTGAGCGCTGGCGATGGAATTCTCCAATCACACGCCCTTTCCGGCGCTGGCGTTCGAGTCGGTTATGCCCGACGGTGCGGCATTTCACACCATCGTACTGCGGCAAACCTTCGAACTGCACGACGGCTCGCTCGTGCTTGCACAAGCGCAGAAACCGCTCGCGACCTCGGATCGCTTCTATGGCGAACCCAACCGGTCCAGCGTAGCGGAGGAAAGCGATCTTGCGCCCTACAAGCCGCTTTGCGACGTAGTGATCAGCGGCAGCGCGCATGCTCCGTCAGGTCGAGCAGTCCCGCGGTTTGCTGTACGCGCGCAGATCATCGGATCGTCTGCCGCCTCGGGGCAGATGGGTGCTTCAGCGCCGCAGGTTCTGCTGGATCGCCGCCTTGCGATCACTGGGCCGCGAGAGCTTGTGCCGCGCTCGGGACTTGTGCGGCGAGCGAGCCAACTAATGACACTGTGCACCCTTGGCCTCGTTCGCCTCCCCGCGTGGAAATTGACATCGCCTGAGCCGGTAGCTGAACTGCCGGTCCGATACGAGCATACGTGGGGTGGACAATGCCTCGTCTGCGCAGATGATCCCGCGGCAAAGCGCGTACCGAAAGAATTTCTTCTAAACGATCAGCAGTGGGCGGAGCATACCGACCAGGGCGATAGTCCGGTCGCGCATACGGTCTGTGAGGACAATCCGGTCGGAACCGGCTTTACCGAGCCGTGGTTCCTGAAGGCGGTCAAGCCGGAGAGGATTCGCGCCCCGCAAATCGAGGCGGATAGTGCTCCGGTTACCGCACAAGCATGGATCGATAGCCTACGGGGGCAGCCCTCCCCTGCGCTGCGACGGGCGGGTTTCGGTGTCATCGGCAAAGCATGGTCCCCACGGCGCGCGCTTGCCGGTACATACGATGAGCACTGGTTGGCGGAACGGCATCCGGGATTGCCCGACGACTTCCAGTTCGGCTACTGGAACGGTGCACCTGAGCAGATGCAAACACCCCATCTGAAGGGTGACGAAGCGATCCTGCTGACTAATCTCCTGCCCGCAGGCACAACCGGCACTGACAGCGATGCCGAGGGCAACACGTTGTTGCGCATCCAGTTGCCGGGCCATCTACCGATGGGATGGGCATACACGGATCAGACGTTAAAGTTTGCTCCGCTTCTGCTGGACACCCTGTCTATCGACCTGTCGGATGCATCGAGGCCCGCAGCGACACTTGTTTGGCGCGCCACCTTCCTGAGAGCCACGGGCATCCAGCGCTTCGAAGCCCGGTTTATCCAGCGCTCTGACACTAACCGCGTATCGGCATTTCCCGAGACCGGCGTGGGTATCGATCTAGGAGCAGCCGATGGCTGACCCTTTGCAGGTTTCGATCAGCGGCGACGCCGCCGACGTTTTCCGCCAGCAATTCAACATCCAGAACGTCGGGCAGGCGAGGAATGCCGCCAGCAATCTTGACGCGCTATGGAACACGCCGAATCCGTGGAGCGAACGCGGTCGCCCGGTAGATCGCGAAACGTTCGGCTGGGCTGGTCAGGAAGTCCAAAAGCGTTTCGAGTCGGGGCGATATCAGCCAGAGACGGACGCACAGCCCGCCGATCATTTTTCCAAGGGCAACCGGATTGCGACGCGTCAGAACGGTAGCTTCAAGGCGGTGAGCAATACGCCGGACGTTTGCAAAACACCAATGGGTGGTTCAACGCCGCCCGTGCCGTATCAGATAGTCGCTGATCTGGGCGGCTCGACCGGCATCGTGTCGAGCGTGCGGTTCAACGGCAAGCCAGCCTACGTGCTCGATCAAAGCGTGGTCCCGACGTGCACGGGCGATGAACCAGGTACGGCGAACGGGGTGAAATCCAGCACGGTTGGCGGTGAAGTCAAACCGACGAAGGGTAGCAGCACGGTCAGAGCTGGCGGACACGCGATCATCCGGGACGGTGATCCGTGCACGATGAACAATGGCAACTGCACAGGCACCTATGTCACCGCACCGGCTCCGGGGAGCTCGGTCGACACCAGCGGGAATGTAGTTGGGGATGCGAATCCTCCGCCCGACAAGGGTGTCATGCACCAGGTGGGCGGGTTCTTCAAAGGGGCCGGCGGCGCACTGTGGGACATGGGCAAAGGGGTCGTCGGCCTGGGTGTGGGCGCGGCCAAATTGTCCTCGGTATCGCAGGCTGCCGAAGAGCTTTCCAATCTCACAGGCTTGTACAGCTATCACGGCTATTCCGAAACGCAGCAAGCGGTCTCCCAGACCGCGCAGACGATATACAACCATCCCGGCGCTATCGTTGATGGCATTACGAAGCCGTATGCGGAGGCTTGGGCGCAAGGAAATTATGGAGAGGCGCTGGGCCGTGGAGCGATCGATGTCGGTGGCCTGTTCGTCGGCGGAGTCGGTGCTGTTGGAAAGGCCGGCGAAGCAGCGAACGTCGCGGGCGAGGTGGGCGAAGCGGCGAACGCAGTTGGCAAAGCTGGCGAAATCGCAAACACGGCTGGAAAGCTTGGAGAAGCCGCTGATGCTGCCGGACAGGCTGGTAAGGCGGCAGAAGCGGGAACTGCCGGCGCGAAAGGTGCAGATGCTGCAGAAGCCTTGGCGGATGTCAAGCCGGCAGGAAACGGGGTAAAGATCAAACCCAAACGGCTTCGCGAAAAATACCTTGGCCGGACGCCCGGGAAGAGTTCACGGACGGGTAGAGAAGTCCAGGAGCGGCTCACTGAAGAGGGAAGATTGCGCGAAGACCCATTCACGGGAGAGAAAGAGTTTGAATACGACGGTCAATGGTATCCGCTCAAGGACGCTGACATGGCTCACCAGACTGACGCGGTGACCTGGTGGAATGACGTTGGCAGACAGTATGGGGCGAAGTCCCCTGAAGTCCGTGATTGGATGCTGGATTCCGATAATTACGATCTCCAACCGTACTGGGTCAACCGATCCCTCGGTGCTAAACTTGGTGAAAGTTACTTACCCCCACTTAACTAATGGCTACGAAACTACCAGAGAATCTGACCAAGGAAGTCTACGCACTCGGCGCTGCAGGTCGGGAAGCTTGGAAGCGTGGGGCGCTAGACGAAGCCGAGACTGATTTCCTTAAGGCTTGGAAAGTGTTGCCCGAACCAAAGCGTCAATATGACCTAGCTCCGTCACTTTGCCGAGGTTTTGTCATTTTTTATCGCGACACAAAGCAGTTCGACAAAGCACGACATTGGCTTTCTGAAATGCGTGAAGCATATGGTCCGGGAACCGGGCCGGACTTGACAGTAGGCTTCCTCAGCGGAACCGTTTATTTTGAAGCCGGCGATCTCGACAAGGCTTCTCAGTTCTTTTTACCTCTGTTTGAACAGTACGGAAATAGGCCATTTTCCGGTGAGGACAAAAAATACTTGGAATTCGTGAAGCGAGTGTCAAAGGACAAGAAGTGACGACATTGCCGGCAAACATTGCTCTCAAGCTGGACGAACTCAGTCAGCTTGGGAGCGACTTCCTTGACCAGGGCCGCGCGCCTGATGCCATAAGCACATGGGAAGAAGCTTTAGAGATTTTGCCGGAGCCTAAAAACAATTGGGAAGCGTCGGAGTGGCTGTATGCAGCTATTGGCGATGCATACTATGAACTCAATAACTATAAGCGTGCGCAGGAAGCGCTGCAGAATGCTCTAAACTGTTCCGGCAGTTCGCCCTCTCCCTTTGTAACCTACCGACTAGGTCAAGTCTTCGTGGAACAAGGACAGACTGAAAGAGGCGTAGAGATGCTCTTGCGGACCTATATGCTGGATGGCGATACAATTTTTGTGGAAGATGGTGGGGAAAAGTACCTGGACCTGCTACGGCAACGGACGTTGATCTGATCGCTCGAAAACAGCAGTGGCCGGTGGCATGACTAAAAGTCCTATATCCGCCGAGCGAGAATCTATAGGCCGGCATGCCCTTTCGGCATTCGGTGGCAAGCCCAAAGTCCAAGAATACATTCACGATGATATGCCGCTCGCCGTGGACGTCCTTTCCGTCGCGGATTCGCCAAACGATGGCGCCATAATGAGGACGGTACTAGCATGCAGTTGATCCAGAGTGATCCCACGACGCAGCGACGCATACCGGCGGCGCTTCAGCCGCTAGGGCGAACGGAGGGCAGTAATGGACAATGCTCTGAAGGTAAGGCAGAAGATTGATAGAATGGAAAATGAGCTAAATAAATATTAGTCTACCGACTCAATACAAGGAATTCCTGTCGTTGGCCAATACTGGAGCATACGAGCGGGCGTCTTTTAATTTTTTAGGTGCAGATGGCATCCCGAACTCGTCAACAATAAGGTATTTTCTTTTTCGACTTGTTTATCAACAACTTCGGGGAATCGACGAGGCGTGTCGACGTTCCACAGGCCAGTATCGAAAAATTCACGAATGTATTGCCGAACCAGTTGCTGAAATATTGGGCCGAAGAAGGATGGAGTGGATATGCGAACGGCCCGCTGTGGACTGTCAATCCTGACGACTACGGCTACGTACTGGATCTATGGTTGGAAGATACCCCGTTCGAGGAAATTGACAGCTATCACATAATCGCCCGAACGGCATTTGGCAAGTTGTTCGCGTGGGGAGAAAAGACTGGGCCGAGCCTAACTGTCTCCTGTCCGACCTTCTCGCTCATAGCATTGGAGCGGGAGTTGAAAAGTACGCTGCCCAATCCCGACTTTCGTGTGCAGACGTTCTTCGGTGCGAAGACCCGCAATGAGTGCGACCTCAAGGACGAACACAAGAAATCGCTGTTCGAACACGCCCGCCATACACTAGGTCCGCTGTCGTCCACCCAAATGTATGGCTTCGAACCTGCACTGGTGGCGGGCGGCCGGATGGCACTTGAGCACCTGGAAAAGGTCAACCTTGATGTGCATCTGACCATTCTGCGTCAGCTCGCTCCGCCAAAAATACCTTTCGCTGGAGCGAAGCTTTAGAGGCTGCCGTAGCATGTGAATTGTTCACGCTGAGCCGGGCACTCAAGGACGGCAACGAACTAACACGGAAGAGGCGAAGTTCAGATCATACGGAGACCAAGGATGCGATGAGAGACAAATTGTTTTCGTTCTTTATCTCGCAGTTTGGTGAAGCCACCAGCCAAGCGAATGTACCTGACGAGACCGTCGCAAAATTCCAAGGGGTGCTCCCGGATCAGTTGCTCAGCTATTGGAAAAGTGAGGGCTGGTGCGGTTACCGTCATGGTTTGTTCTGGACGGTGAATCCCGACGACTACGCAGACGTACTCGACATGTGGTTAGAAGATACGCCATTTGAAGAAATCGATAGCTACCATGTTATTGCCAGAACAGCCTTTGGGAAGCTATTCGCTTGGGGCGAAAGGACTGGACCCAGCCTCACAGTTTCCTGCCCCATACATTCTCTGATCGCCCTCGAAAAGGATTTGAAGAAACCCTTGGTGAATCCAAATCATGAAGTCAGCATGTTTTTCGCTGGCACGACGCCGGACGAGTGCGACCTCAAGGACGAGAGCAAAAGGCCAATGTTCGAAAGGACGTTGGCAAAGCTAGGGCCACCACAAAGTGGGGAAATTTATGGGTTTGAGCCCGCCTTAGTTGCCGGCGGTCGCATGACGGTGGATCACCTCAAGAAGGTCAATGCCGATATACATTTGACGATCCTGCGTCAACTTTCGCCTCCGCGTATTCCTTTCGGCACACCTAAGAGTTGAAGTCGTTGACGGACAACCGCGATGCTGTCTAAGTGGTTGTGGAGTAGCTATCAGTGCGGCTGAACGCCACATCACTCGCGAGGATTTCCTGAACAATTATAATGATCCGTCGCATTATCTACACATGGTTGTCGGCATCCATCGGGAACGCGCAATGCCAACTCGGCCAATTGGACGCTGCGCGGCATAGTTTCTACGATGCGCTCAATGGTCCTGGCGGCCCAGGAAATCCATTCGTCCACTATCGACTGGGACAAGCTTTGATTAAGCTGGCCGATGAAGACGGAGGCACGCAGAGCTTACTGAAAGCATACATGCTTGATGGAGACGGGATTTTTTCTGCGGACCCGGATGGGTTGATTTACCTGCAGAAGCTTCGCGACAAAAAACTGATCGATTAACCGAGCTAACAGCACAGTTCCCCAAACGATCCTAGATCATCGTTATATCCAGCACCACCCGGCGTCCCTTCCTTGCAAGTATGTCGTGTCGTTCACACACGGCCAGAGCGACCCTACGTCGTTTGTTGTCAGGCTCCGGCAATGAAAGACGGAGGGGTGTATTACCGTGATGGGGCAAATAGTGAGATGACGGGACCTGCTCATATCGGTATATGCGAAAAATTGCATATAATTTCGATGACTTTCTCGCCAATTTGCATGTCTAAAAAGACACAAAAAGAAGACAAGGCCATTCATTACAATATGCCCCTCGCCCTAGATGTGCTGTCCGTCGCGGATTCGCCAGACACCGGTATGGTTGCCACTATCGAAACGCTTCGCCGGCTTTCGTCGTGAGCGGTCGGCGCACTGCAGAGTTTCTTCTACGTCTAGATGGGCTCATCTTCATGGCGGAAGAAAAGCGGCGGCGCGCGAAAGCTGCTGGCGCTGAGGTATGGCTTATCGGATCGTACGACACGCTCATTCGAAATCTACAGGTCTTAAGGGATACTGCTAGTCAGGATAAGCTGCCTCGGCGATCGAGGGGGGAAACTCGGCCCGGCGCCGGCTTAGGCCTGAGCCGTGCGGTCGGCGAATGGTGTGAAGACGACGAACTGCTCGACAAAGTGCGAAATGTCGAAGATTATTTCCGAGAAAGCCTCTGACTAGGCGATTGTCGCCATAGCGGTTCGGTGTTCTCGTTGCTGGAATGCGGTATCCGCAAGTTGCCGGGTTGCGCACCAACGGCGCTGCTGAGCATGTCCGCACTACTAACGGTCGACATATCCCCTTGATAAACTGGCAATGACGACAGGATGCCCATGAGAGATTTTTGGATATGAGTCGGTGGAAAGATAACGGTTGCCTCGTATGCCGAAACCTCTGGGAATCTGGAAAGCAGCCGCCGGAGCTCGCCATCAATTACTCGACGCATTCGAGACTACACCGCTGCCCTTCCTGTGGCACCTATTGGGAGCAAAATGAGCGGTACGCCGACACTGTTGTTCCGTCCGAAGCCAGAAAGCTTTACCCAGGCGCTTTTCAAATGAAAGTTGAAAGCTTGACCGAGGTCGGCGTCAACGGGGAAGAAATTGCTGAATGGATGTCGAGCGAAGAACGACGAAAGCTTTACCCGCCGCACGGCATTGTGAAGATCGTAAAGCTGCGGTGGAATTGCGGTGGTCGCACGCTCGAACTTGAATTGGAGCGTGGGGGTGACAAGATCAATTATGACCTACTCCCGGACCGTTCCGGCTTTCTAATAACCTCCTGGCAGAGTGACGGCACAACGTCAGCGGCAATCTGGAACGCCGATTTGACCACTCGCTTCAACCTTCGCAATCCATGGCCGGACAGCCCGTTTTACAAATCGAATCAGGCGTGCACCTTTGGTTGGCCTACCGTTGAGCAAGGGCAGCCCGGTTTCGTGATTAGTGTTAGTTCAATGGGGTTGTCCGAAATTGCGATGACGATCGACCATTTTTATGCCGTCGATCCAGATACCGGAGTGTTTGTAAGCAGCCATCCTCTTCATTAACTCGTTGGTTTGCCAAAAATGGTCGTCCGAAGCACCGTTCTGAAAAGACGGCTTCGACTAGGGCGCAAAGCCTTCGGTTATGCATTGCGACATTGGGAGGCGCTTGTCCGATATACAGAGAACGGCGTCCTGTTGCCAGACAACGATGCGCTTGAGCGCCAGATCAGGCCCCTTGCCCTCGGAAGGTCAAACTGGCTGTTCGCGGGTTCTGCACGCGGTGCCCGTGCGGGCGCAACGATATACTCACTCATCGGAACGGCTCGCCTTAATGGTATCGAGCCCGACGCGTGGCTCGAACGGACGCTTGAGCAATGGCCGTCGTATCCCGTCAATCGCGTGAACGAGCTCTTGCCGCTCACCCGTTAAAAACACCTCAACATCATGGACATTCTCGACTCGCTTCGGCAGGCGCCCAGTGCCGAGCTATATCGGCTCTATCTTGCTATCGGCAAAATGCTTGATGATCCCCGACGTATTCTCGAAATACGTCAACGCCTGCACCTGGGGATGGCCGTCAACTACATCGGCGACAACCCGCTTGGGCCGCCGGCGAAAGGCACCATAGTTGAACTCCGGCAGACACAGGCAGTGGTTCAAGACAGCGCAACTCGACGCCGTTGGGGAGTGCACTATGCGGCGATCATCCCAGAAACTTCGACTGGTCAGCCTGACGTCGAACCGACACCGCCGCCGAGAACGCAGCGTGAAGAATTCTTCATCGGTGACACAGTGAGCTTCACCGACAAGCACCTAAGCGAGCGCGTCGGAGTCGTCGTGAGGCTGAATGCCAAGACCGCATCGGTCGCCGTTAATGACACCGATGGCCACTGGCGCGTTTCGTACTCTCTACTGCGAAAGATCGTCGACATTTAGCCGCGCAAAACCGCCCTAACGGGTTCCGCTGACGGATACGTATTAGCTTTGATAGTTGAATCGTAAGTCGAGAAACAAAAATCCCCGCAAATCATTGATTTTACGGGGATTTTTTGAGCATTCTGGCGGAAAGGGTGAGATTCGAACTCACGGTACCCCTAAAGGTACACTGGATTTCGAGTCCAGCGCATTCGACCACTCTGCCACCTTTCCATTTACTGCAACCGCTTTACTGCTCTTTGCGGCCCTCGTTGAGCGGGTCGGTGCTCAGCGAAGAGAAAGATTATAGACGACTCGGAATCGATTTCCAACCCCTTTTCGTGAGCCTGTTACAACACGCGGGCTCAATCCGCTTTCGGCACTTCCAGCTTTTCGACCCCACGCAGATACGGCCGCAATGCGGCCGGCACCGTCACCGATCCATCGGCGTTCTGGAAGTTCTCGAGCACCGCAACGAGCGTGCGTCCGACCGCCAGTCCCGAGCCGTTCAGCGTATGGACAAATTCGGGCTTGCCCTGTGCATTGCGGAACCGGGCCTGCATCCGGCGCGCCTGGAACGCCTCGGTGTTCGAACAGCTCGAAATCTCGCGATACGTGTTCTGCGCCGGCAGCCAGACTTCCAGGTCGAATGTCTTCGATGCCGAAAAACCCATGTCACCGGTGCACAGCGTAATCACGCGATACGGCAGTTCGAGTTTTTGCAGGATCGCTTCGGCGTGGCCGACCATTTCGTCGAGCGTGTCATACGATTTTTCCGGCGATACGACCTGCACCATTTCCACTTTATCGAACTGATGCTGGCGAATCAGACCCCGTGTATCGCGGCCATACGAGCCCGCTTCGGAGCGAAAGCACGGTGAATGCGCGGTGAGCTTCACCGGCAGCGCGGCGGCGTCGAGAATGCTTTCGCGCACCGTGTTCGTCAGCGAAATTTCGGACGTGGAAATCAGATATTGCGTGACCGTGTTTTCCTCGCCTCCCTTCTCCACGCGAAACATGTCGTCCGCGAATTTGGGCAACTGGCCCGTGCCGACCAGAATCTCCGGATTCACGATATACGGCGTGTACGCCTCGGTGTAGCCGTGCTGCTCGGTATGGGTGTCGATCATGAACTGCGCAAGCGCCCGATGCAGCCGCGCGATCTGACCACGCAGCAGCGTGAAACGCGCGCCCGAGAGCTTCGCGCCAGTCTCGAAGTCGAGGCCGAGCGGCGCGCCCACATCGACGTGGTCCTTCACTTCGAAATCAAACGAACGCGGCGTGCCCCAGCGGCGAACCTCCACGTTTTCCGTCTCGTCACGGCCGACTGGCACGCTTTCGTGCGGCAGGTTCGGTGCGCCAAGCATCAGGTCGGAGAGACGCTTCTGGATATCGTCGAGTTGCGCCGCCGACGCTTTCATCGTGTCGCCAATACCGCCCACTTCGGCCATCACCGCTGACGTGTCCTCGCCACGACCTTTCATGGCGCCGATCTGCTTCGACAACGTGTTGCGACGCATCTGCAGTTCTTCGGTGCGCGTCTGGATCTCGCGACGTTCGGTTTCCAGTGCCGCAAACGCAGCAACGTCGAGGGTGTAGCCGCGTTGGGCCAGGCGCTTGGCAACAGCGTCGGGGTCTTTGCGCAGAAGTTGAATGTCGAGCATGGCAGGGCCGGTTCTTAGTGGGTGCGAATCCGCGATTTTAGCGCAGCACCGAAGGGTTATTGCCGCGGTTTGGCCGCGTTAGCCGTTCGGCCTGGCAACGAGGTTGTTTTCGGCACCAACAAGGTCTTCAGGATCTTTCGTGAAACGGGCTGCTTTTCGATTCATCCCCCGTGACACGGTTACTTCTTCTCCCCCTTGTTTTCGCGCCGCCATTGCGCGTCCATCTCGGCGAGCCGCGCCATCTTCTCGCCGATCTTGCCCTCCAGCCCACGCGGCGTCGGCTCGTACCAGTGCGGCTCGCGCATGCCGTCCGGCAGATACGTTTCCCCGGCCGCGTACGCATCGGGCTCATCGTGGGCATAACGGTATTCATGCCCGTAACCCAACTCCTTCATCAGCTTGGTCGGTGCGTTGCGCAAATGCACCGGCACGCCGCGTGATTGATCCTTGCTCACAAACCGCCGCGCTTCGTTATAGGCCATGTAGCCGGCATTCGATTTCGGCGCGATCGCCAGATAAATCAGCGCTTGCGCCAACGCCAGCTCGCCTTCCGGCGTACCCAGCCGCTCATAGGTTTCAGCAGCATCGAGCGCAATCCGGCCGGCACGAGGGTCCGCGAGACCAATGTCTTCCCAAGCCATGCGCACGATGCGCCGCGCCAGATAGCGCGGATCGGCGCCGCCATCGAGCATTCGACAAAACCAGTAAAGCGTCGCGTCGGGATTGCTGCCGCGCACCGATTTATGCAGCGCGCTGATCTGGTCGTAAAATGCGTCGCCGCCTTTATCGAAACGGCGCAGATTCTCCGCAAGCGCGCTGCCCAGCAACGCGCCGTCGATGTTTGTCGACTTCTGCTGCGCGGCCGCCCGTGCAACGATCTCGAGATTGTTGAGCAGCTTGCGGCCGTCGCCGTCGGCAGAACCGATCAGCGCGTCACGGGCTTCATCGGTGAACGTGAGGCCGCCCAGTTCGCCCTGCGCACGATCCAGTAACTCGGTGAGCTCGCTCGCGTCGAGGCTTTTCAGCACATACACGGCCGCCCGCGACAGCAATGCGCTGTTCACTTCGAACGATGGATTCTCGGTCGTCGCGCCCACGAACACGAACAAGCCCGACTCCACGTGCGGCAAGAACGCGTCTTGCTGACTCTTGTTGAAACGATGCACTTCATCGACGAACACCAGCGTCTGATGCCCGTTCGCCCGATGAATCTGCGCCAGTTCAACCGCCTCGCGAATGTCCTTCACGCCCGATAACACTGCCGACAGCGAGATGAACTCAGCATGAAACGCCGCCGCCATCAGCCGCGCGAGCGTGGTCTTGCCGACGCCGGGCGGCCCCCAGAGGATCATGGAATGCGCTTCGCCGGACTCGAACGCGACGCGCAGCGGCTTGCTCGCGCCGAGAAGGTGTTTCTGGCCGATGACCTCGTCGATAGTGCGAGGGCGCAGACGCTCGGCAAGCGGAACATTGGCACGGTTTTCTTCGAACATGGCGCTCTGAAAGGTTTCCAAATAAGTCTGGATGGTGCAGTTTGAGCAAAGACAGCGATAATCGTGCGCTTTTCGAGACGGACGCCGCCGCTGCTTCAAAATGGGCGGTTCGCCTCGATAATCGTAAATCGTGAATCGAGCCGCAACGGGTGATTATGACAGCCGCGCAACGCTCGCAGAAACGCGCATGAACCGGGTCAAGCCCTACACATAAGGACGAAACGCGAATGGGACAAGAGAACACTACGGCCACGACCGGCGAAACCGGCGCATCGACCTACGCGCCGCTTTTGCCGGTTCCGCACGCGCGCCGCGCGTTTGGCACGTCGGACGCCTTTGCCTTGTGGTTTTCGCTCGGCATCGGCTTGCTGGTGGCGCAGGCCGGCGCGCTGCTCGTGCCGGGCATGTCGCTGCCGTATGCGCTTGCGGCCATCGTGATCGGCACGGTGATCGGCGTGATCTTGCTCGCGCTCGCGGGCGTAGTGGGAACGGACACGGGGCTCGCCGCCATGTCGTCGTTGCGCCCCACATTGGGGCTACGCGGTGCATCCGTGCCGGCAGTCCTCAACGCCGTGCAACTGGTCGGTTGGGGCTCATTCGAAATCATCGTGATGCGCGATTCCGCCGATGCCCTCGCAAAACAATCGTTCGGCCTCTCGATGCCGCTCATCTGGACGCTGATCTTCGGCGTGCTGGCCACGGCGCTCGCAATCACCGGACCGTTGTCGTTCGTCCGGCGCTTCTTGCGCACGTGGGGCATTTGGCTGCTGCTTGGCGGCGCAGGCTGGCTGACGTGGAACTTGCTGTCGAAGCAGGATTTTGGCGCGCTGATGAACCGCCCCGGCACCGGTGAAATGCCGTTCGGCGCGGGTATCGATCTGGTGGTCGCCATGCCACTCTCGTGGCTGCCGCTGATCGCCGATTACACGCGCTTCGGGCGCAGCGCAGGCGGCACGTTCCGCGGCACGCTGTTCGGCTATGGCATCGCGAATATCTGGTTCTATGCGCTCGGCGCGTTCTACGGTCTGGCGGCGGGCGGCGGCGATGCGCTTCTGACCGTCGCGCTGGCCCAGGCAGCGGGCGGGATTGCGCTGCTGCTGATTCTCATCGATGAAATCGACAACGCCTTCGCCGATATCCATTCGGCCGCCGTCTCCACCGGTACGTTCTGGGCGAAGGCAAGCGTGCCGTTGCTGTCGGCCGCATTCGGCGCGTTGTGCACGCTGATCGCGTTGCTCGTGCAGATGGGCAAGTACCAGAACTTCCTGCTGCTGATCGGCTCGGTGTTCGCGCCGCTGTTTGGCGTGGTGCTGGCGGATCACTTTATCGTGAGGAAACGCCGCGTTGAAATTGGCGCGCTCACCGATCCGCGCGGACCGTACGGGTTCTCGGGCGGTTGGCACGTAAGCGGGTTTATTGCGTGGGCGCTGGGGATCGCGGCGTATCACGCGATCAATCAGTGGCTGCCGAACCTCGGCGCAACGCTGCCGGCCCTTTTGGTGGGCGCGGTGGCTTATCTGGCGTTGGTAGCGGGTCGACCGGAGGAAAGCCGGTCGTCGGCGGCTTGACAGGCGGCTAAGCCGGACGACTTGAGGAATGCTTTATTTGCGCGAGGCGGCAACCGTCTCGCGCGTCAGGCAACGGTATCAACCGTTGATCACATCCGCGCCCTTCGGCACGATGAACTTGAACTGATCGGCTTTGAGCGGCGGATTCTTCTCGATATTGGAGAACGTCAGCAGCGTCACGTTACCGAACACGTCATGCAATTCCATCGCTTCGAGATTGCCGTTCTTGAAGCCGATGCCGACCTGCTGAAATTGCGTGTCCTGCGCTTTCGGCGTCAGTTCCAACCAGTCGATGCCATCCTTCACGCCCGCGTCGCGCGACGTGAAATTCTTGTCGAGGTCGTTGCTGCCGAAGAGAATCGCGGCCGGACTCGCGCCCAGTGCGTTGCCCAACGGCCGGATAGTGACTTGATTCAAGTCCTTGTCGTAGACGTAAAGTTTGTCGCCGTCGGCCTGCAACACTTGCGCGTAGGGTTTCTCGTACGACCAGATGAACTTGCCGGGCCGCGCGAACGTGAACGTGCCGCTCGACGTACCGCTAATCCTCGAGGCCACGCCCTGCGTGGCCGACGCTGCCTTGCTCGGCGCCTTCACCTCGCGCTGGACGAAGGTGCCGTGCGCCGAGTGCACTTGCGCGATGAACGTCTTCAGCTGCTCGGTGCCGCTCGCGAAAGCCTGCGACGCCAGCAACATCGAAGCGCCGAAAACGACGGCTTTGATCGTGCGGTTACTCGAGCTCAAAGCTGACTTCAAAACTGCCCCCAAAGCCGATCTCAAAACTGACTGCATATAAAAAACTCTCCAGAAAACCTTATTCAGCTTCACGCGCCGGCGTGAGGATTTCGCGATTGCCGTTCGAGGACATCGCGGAAACGAGCCCCGAATTTTCCATTTGTTCGAGCAGTCGCGCGGCCCGGTTATAACCGATGCGCAGATGCCGCTGCACCAGCGAGATCGACGCACGGCGGTTCTTGATCACGATTTCCACCGCCTGATCGTAAAGCGGATCAGCCTCGCCTTCTGCGCCGCCCGCACCCGCGCCACCCGGCGCACCATCCTCACCGTCACCCAGCACGCCGCCTTCAAGAATGCCTTCGATGTAATTCGGCTCGCCCTGCTCCTTCAGTTTGTTCACCACGCGATGCACTTCTTCATCCGACACAAACGCGCCATGCACACGCACGGGCAAGCCCGAGCCGGGCGGCAGATAAAGCATGTCGCCCATGCCGAGCAGCGATTCGGCGCCTTGCTGATCGAGAATGGTCCGCGAATCGATCTTCGACGACACCTGGAACGCCATGCGCGTGGGCACGTTGGCCTTGATCAAACCGGTGATCACATCCACCGACGGCCGCTGCGTTGCCAGAATCAAGTGGATCCCGGCGGCGCGCGCCTTCTGTGCAATCCGCGCGATCAGCTCTTCCACCTTCTTGCCGACTACCATCATCAGGTCGGCGAGTTCGTCGATCACGACCACGATGGTCGGCAAGCGGTTCAGCGGTTCCGGTTCATCCGGCGTCAGGCTGAACGGGTTAGGAATCTTCTCGTCGCGTTTGGTGGCTTCGTCGATCTTGTTGTTGAAACCAGCGAGGTTACGCACGCCCATCTTGCTCATCAGCTTGTAGCGGCGTTCCATCTCGGCCACCGCCCAGTTGAGCGCGTGCCCAGCCTGGCGCATGTCGGTGACGACCGGACAAAGCAGATGCGGAATGCCCTCGTAGACGCTCATTTCGAGCATCTTCGGGTCGATGAGGATCATGCGCACTTCGTCGGCGGTGGCTTTATACAGCAGCGACAAGATCATCGCGTTGATACCCACCGACTTGCCCGAACCGGTAGTGCCGGCCACCAGCAAGTGCGGCATCTTCGCGAGATCGGCGCATACCGGCTTCCCGCCAATATCCTTGCCGAGACCCATGGTCAAAGGCGACGCGGCATCGGCATAAACCTGCGAACCGAGAATCTCGGACAAACGCACGGTCTGGCGGCGCTGGTTCGGCAACTCGAGCGCCATGAAATTCTTGCCAGGAATGGTCTCGACCACGCGAATGGAGACGAGCGACAGCGAGCGCGCCAGATCCTTCGCCAGCCCGACGATCTGCGAGCCCTTGACGCCGGTTGCCGGCTCGATTTCGTAGCGCGTCACAACCGGTCCCGGATAGGCGGCAACCACGTTCACCTCCACGCCGAAGTCCTTGAGCTTTTTCTCGATCAGCCGGGACGTGTATTCGAGCGTGTCGGCGGAGATGGTTTCCTTCACTTCCGGCGCGGCGTCGAGCAGCGCCAGCGGCGGCAGCGTGGAATCGCCGGGGAGATCGGTGAAAAGCGGCACCTGCTTTTCCTTCTCCACGCGCGCCGACTTGGCGGGCGCGACCGGCGGCACGATCATCACCGGTTCCTGCTCCTCTATCTTCACGCGCCCGCGCACGACCTTGCCTTCACGCTTCTCAGCCGCGGCTTCACCCAGCTTGCGATCGCGGCCCGCCTCGCGGCGCATTCTCGCGCCGGTGATGGTGGCCACAATGGCGTCGCCGGTTTTTTCGCAGACGGACAGCCAGGAGAAGTTGAAATACAGCGACAGACCGATCGCCAGCGCGACCAGCAGGAACAGCGTCGCGCCGGTGAAACCCAGCGCGTGGGAGACGCCATGCGCAACGGCCTCGCCGATCACGCCGCCCGGTGCACGCGGCACCTGCACCTTGAGCGACCACATCCGCAACGCTTCAATGCCGTCGCTCGCGGCCAGCACCAGCACGAACGCGAAGGCCTCGGCAAGCCACGTGCGATCCTTCGACGGCGCTTCGTCAGCCTCTTCGTGATTGGTGATCCGCCGATAATTCGCGATGATCCGCCGCACCAGCAGCACAACCCACCAATAAGCCGACAGCCCGAACAAAAGCAGCAGGATATCTGCTGTCCACGCGCCCACGCGGCCCGCCCAGTTGGCGATCTGGTCGACCTGGGCGGCGTGGGTCCAGCTTGGGTCGTGGCGGCTGTAGCTCACCAGCGCCATCAGCAGGAACACGCAGAGCGCGACCTGCAAGATCCATCGAATCTCGGTGAAAAGGCGCGACATGCGGTGCGGCAATGCCTGCGCGCTTGCAGAATAGGTAGCTTTTGCCATTGATCCGTAAGGCTTTTTGATCCGTTGCACACAGTGCACCGGGTCGACAGAGTTAATGACGCATTGTAAACGCTGCGTTGCGATGATCGAGTAAAAATGGTCTGCGGTTTCACCCTGTAACACCCGTGTTACACGCCGCGAGCCTTCAAGCGTGCTATGGCCGCGATTAAAAGGATCACTCGGCGGGCCTTCTTCACGGCCTTTATAATGGCGAATTCGCACCTAACTACAGGTCACTGATAGCCGCGCGCGGCATGCGGTTCGCCGCCAAAAGCGACTTTCCCCTGTCCGCGCGCTCAAGTCGATATGAATCGTTTAATGGATCAACGGTTCGGCCCTAACCACAACGGATTGCTCTCATGTCTTCGCCCAAACACGCAAAAGTGCTGATTCTCGGTTCCGGCCCCGCCGGCTACACCGCCGCTGTCTACGCGGCGCGTGCCAACCTGTCGCCGTTGCTCATCACGGGCCTGGCGCAGGGCGGTCAGCTGATGACGACCACCGACGTCGAAAACTGGCCCGGTGACGCAAGCGGCGTGCAAGGCCCGGAGTTGATGCAGCGTTTGCTCGATCACGCCGAGCGCTTCAACACCGAAGTTGTCTTCGATCACATCCACACCGCCAAGCTGACCGAACGACCTATCCGCCTGATCGGCGACTCGGGCGAGTACACCTGCGACTCGCTGATCATTGCGACGGGAGCATCGGCGCAATATCTTGGCGTGCCTTCGGAAGAAGCGTTCATGGGCAAAGGCGTGTCGGCGTGCGCGACCTGCGACGGTTTCTTCTACAAGAACGGCGAAGTGGCCGTGATCGGCGGCGGCAATACGGCCGTGGAAGAAGCGCTGTATCTGTCGGGTATCGCGAAGAAGGTGACTGTAGTTCATCGGCGCGACAAGTTCCGTGCTGAACCGATCCTGATCGACCGCTTGCTCGCGAAGGAAAAGGAAGGCCTGGTCGACATCAAGTGGAACCACGTCCTCGATGAAGTCACGGGCGACAATACCGGCGTGACCGGCCTGCGGATCAAATGCACGGAAACCGGCACGACCAGCGACGTCCCGCTGCAAGGTGTGTTCGTTGCAATCGGCCACAAGCCGAATACCGATCTGTTCGTTGGCCAGTTGGAGATGAAGAACGGCTACATCATCACGCACGGCGGCCTGCAAGGCAACGCGACGGGCACGAGCATCCCGGGCGTATTCGCCGCCGGCGACGTCCAGGATCACATCTATCGCCAAGCTGTCACGAGCGCCGGCACAGGCTGTATGGCCGCACTCGATGCGCAGCGTTATCTTGAAAGCATCGACGAAAACCCCGCCGAACGGTCGATGAGCGCCGAAGCGGAACGCTAAGCGGCCGGGGCGGCGGCGCAACGAGCGGTCAAGATGACGTTCAGCGCCGCCTCGATACGCGGGCAACAAAACGCCGGTCGCGATCCCCTGGATCGGCCGGCGTTTGTGTTTTCAGCGCGCCCGAAGGCGGTTCAAAACACCGCCGCGCGCCGATTTTTCCGCTTCCCATGTTAAAAAGGGTTTCCGAAAGCGGCGTGAACCGTGTTCCGCCGCCGTGCATTTTCTTCTGCCGTGCAATGCCCAAGAACCTGCCCCATCCGAACGAACCCAAGCTCAAGCGCCAGCGCGACGCCGCGCCGGGTGCCGTCACGACCCTGCCAAAGACTACTGCGCCGACGGCGCAGGAATTGTCGGCGGCATTGAAACGCGATGGCCTCGCGGGGCTCAGCGGGTTGCGCAACTCGCTCGAAGCCGAGGCTGCCAAGCGCAAAATACAGCGCGCCGCCACCGCGATGAGCGAGCGCGAAGCCGTCGCGGACGCGGATGTGTTTCGCCGCGCCATCGGTGAGGTGGAACCGCTGAAAGTCCCGCCCCGTATGACGCCGCCGCGCCTGCCGCCGTCGCCGCTGCCGTTGCAGACGCGTCTTGACGAAGAAGCCGTGCTGCACGAAGCACTCTCCGACGAATACGATCCCGAAAGCCTGCTCGATACCGACGACACCCTCTCCTATTGCCGGCACGGCGTGCGCCAGGAAGTGGTGCGCAAGCTGCGGCGCGGCGCGTGGATCGTGCAGGCGCAACTCGATCTGCACGGCATGCGGCGCGAGGAAGCACGTGAGGCGTTATCGGAATTTATCCGTGAATCGGTGAAACGGGGGCTGCGCTGCGTGCGCGTGATCCACGGCAAGGGACTCGGGTCGATCGGACGTGAACCGGTGCTCAAGGGCAAGGTGCGCGCGTGGCTCGTGCAGAAAGAGGAAGTGATCGCGTTCTGTCAGGCGCGGCCGCACGACGGCGGCTCGGGCGCGGTGCTTGTGCTGCTGCAGCCGGGCGGCTCGCCGCAACATCATGGTCATCCGCAAGACCGGGATCTTCGGGTTCGCGGCGAGGACAAGCGGCACGATCAGCGCAAGGGGCCGTAATCGTGCATCCCAGGCTCACGCTGGCCATCTCGATCATGGAGGCATTCGCGATCTTCGCGTATGCAATTTCCGGGCTGATCGAAGCGAGAAAGCGCCGGCTCGATGCCGTCGGTGCGTTCCTGGTGGCGCTTGCCACGGCTTTTGGCGGCGGTACGATGCGTGACGTACTGCTCTCGCGCCGGCCGTTTTACTGGGTCCAGCATCAGGACTACGTGATCGTCATTTTCGTCATGGCGCTTTTTGCGCCGGTCCTGCTGCGCACGACCACGCGCTTGTTCGACCAGCGCGCGCTGCTGATCGCCGATGCCATCGGGCTTGGCCTGTTCAGCATTTCGGGAACGTCGATCGCACTCGACGCGCAGATGCCCGCGTTCACGGCAGCCATGATGGGCGTGGTGACGGGCGTGTTCGGCGGCATCATGCGGGATGTGCTGTGCAACGAGGTGCCGCTGATCCTGCGCGATTCGCGCCCGTATGCGGTGTGCGCGTTCGCGGGCTGCTGGCTGTATCTGGGGCTCGACTGGCTCGGGCTGCAAGGGGTGTACAGCGTGTTGATATCGACCGGGTTCATTTTGGTCGCGCGGCTCGTCACGCTTAAGTTGGACGTCCGGCTGCCACACTGACTGGCGCTTTGGCGCTTGTGCCGGCGGCCCCGCCCGCAGCCGCGAGCGAAAGCGCTTGGCTATTTGCTACAATCTCTCCTCGATTTTCGTCTTATTTCCGGCATTTCATTTACGTCAACTCCACCCCAACGGTCGATCGACCCGCAGACTGAACATGAATATCGAGCAAGCGCGTTTCAACATGATCGAACAGCAGATCCGTCCCTGGGATGTGCTGGACCAGGACGTCCTGAACCTGCTGTCGATCGTCAAGCGTGAAAATTTCGTTCCGACCGCGTATCGCAACATTGCGTTCGCGGATCTCGAAATTCCGCTGCCCGCCGGCCAGCACATGCTGTTTCCGAGAGTCGAGGCGCGGGTGCTGCAGGAACTGGCCGTGAAAAAGCACGAAGTCGTGCTCGAGATTGGCGCCGGCTCGGGTTACATGGCGGCGTTGCTCGCCGCACGTGGCCGTTCGGTCACGACCGTCGAAATCGAGCCCGAACTCGCGAAGCTGGCCGAAGAGAATTTGGCGGCGAACGGGGTATCGAACGCGCAGGTCGCACTCGGTGACGGCGCGCTCGGCTGGAAAGACGGCGAACCGTATGACGTGATCTGCGTCTCGGGCGGCCTGCCGGTGATGCCGCAGGAATTCCTCGATCAGTTGAAGATTGGCGGGCGGCTGGCGGCGTTTGTCGGCAGTGCACCGGTCATGAAGGCGCAGATCATTACGCGCGTGGACGAAAAACAATTCCGCGTCGCCGATATTTTCGAAACGCTAATCCCGCCGCTCAAGAACGCCGTGCAGCCGTCGCGCTTCAAGTTCTGACGCGGCACATTGGCAGATTCGGACTCGTGCCCGCGCTTGCATCTGCGCTTTCCCGTTTTCGCGGCGAGTCCAAAGTCTCCCGTAGCAAGCTGTTCGTTTGTTTGTGCCGGTAGCATCGGCAGGCCATACGGCTCGCTGTCGCTCACCACTTTCACCGGAATCCCATGCAAAACCTGTCCGCACCCGAACTGGCCGAATGGCTCGCCGATTCATCGCGTCCCGCCCCTGTCCTGCTCGACGTCCGCGAACCGTGGGAAATCGAAACTGCCAAGCTCGCCAACATCGTCGCCATCCCGATGCGCGACATCCCGGCGCGCAGCGAAGAACTGGACGACGAAGCGCAAATCGTCTGCATCTGCCACCACGGCGCCCGTAGCGCGCAAGTCGGCATGTTCCTCGAATCGCGCGGCTTTTCGCACGTGTTCAACCTGTTCGGCGGTATTGACGCATGGTCGCGTCAAGTCGATCCGGCCGTGCCCACGTACTGATTCGTCGGCTTTCGCGTAACGCAGCGGCACGCCGCTCGATGCCGCAATAAAAAACCGCGGGCTTCTGTCAAAGAAGCCCGCGGTTTTTTTCAAAGCCTGCAAAAAATCAAACCACGTTCATCGCCAGCGCGCTCTCGCGATAATGCAGGCTAGCTTTTTCGCTATCGCCGAGTTGTTCGTGCAATCGAGCCAGCGCCCGATGCGTGCGGATCTTCAAGGGTTCGTTATCGGCGAGCTTCAATGCCGATTCCAGGAAGGCCTGCGCCTTGCCCCACAACTGCTGATGCAGGCACAGCCGCCCAAGTGTGAACATCAGATCCGCATCTTCCGTGCGCTCGTTCTGCCACGCTTCGGCACGCTGGATCAACGGCAACGCATCGCCCGGCGACGCGCAATCCGGATAACGCCGCAACAAACGCGCGTCCCAATTGTGATTCAGCGCTTCTTCGACAATCTTGCGCGCATCGTTCCTTCTGTCCAGCGCGATCAACAACTCGGCAGCAAGGTCAGCGAGGCGAGGCGATTGCCGTTCGATCGGCGACAACGACTGCCAGAACTCCAGCAACGCGTCCGGGTTATGACGCCGGTCGCGCAGCAGATTCTCCGAGGCGACCTGACGCAACCGCACCGCGACAGCCGGATGCAGCGCCTCGCGCTTCTCCAGCGTCTTGACCAGCTTCAGCACTTCGCCCCAGTTCTTCAACTGCTGCTGCGCGCGCAGCGCGATCTGCTGCGCATGCAAACGCCGCCCGCCCTGCGCCTGCATCTCGGTCAACGCGACCAGCGCGCCATCGGCGTCGCGGCCATCGGCGCGCATGTCGGCAGTCGCCATCAAACGCGCGTCCTGCCAGTCGCTATCCGTCACCTTCGCGAGCCATTCGTCGCGGCGCGCGTACTCGTTCATCTCATGCGCCGCCTTCGCACCGATCAGGCCTGCCGCACCGCTGTTTTCATCGGCGATAAGGGAATCGCGCGCCGACTTCTCCGCCTTCGAAAAACGTCCAGCATACAGATGGCCGATGGCATCGCGCAACGCGGCGTTCGCCTTCGCAAGCCGCGAGCGCGTGCGATACGCCGACACCCGCTGCGGCATCTTCAGCACGCTGCGAATGGCGCGGAGCACGGCGTAGATCACGATGAACGACACCACCAGCGCCACCACGAACAGATTCAGCGATACATCCACCCGATACGGCGGCATCACGAGCAGCACTTGCCCGCCGTCGAAGACACCGACCAGCGCCAAGGCCGCGGCCGCCGCAAACAGCAGCACAAACCAGATGAGTCCACGCATCGTCATCATCCGCCTCGCTTGAACTGGTGAACCGCCGCGAGACTCGCGTTCAGATCGGGCACGGTGACCGCGAGCGACGCCTGATCGACTTGCTGCAGGAGCAAGCGGACCGCCTTGACCTTGCCCGACGATTGATCGAAGTAGCGGCCGAGCGCGGTATCGGCGGCGTGAAGGTCGGACTTGAGCGCGGGTTCGCTGCGCGAGAGCAACGACAAACGTGCCGACAACAAGCGCAGCTTCACGTTCTCACGCACGAAATAACCTTGATCGGGAGACGCGAGCATGGCGTCGGCGTTGTCGATTCGACGCACCGTCACCAGGCTCGACAACTGCTGCCCGATCCCGGTGGCAATCTGCTGCAGCCACACTTTCCACTGCGGCTGATGGGTCGCCGCCGCGATCGACGCGGTGTTGGCGGGAGCATCCGCGTGCGCCGTAGCCGGCGCGATCGGCGCTTCGCCGGCGAGCGGCAGGGTGTCGATCTGATCGATGGCTGTGTCGAGCTTGATGGCAAGCCCGGTGAGATCGGTGGATGGCGTTGCGCGCAGCTTGTCCATGTCCTGCGCGATGGCTTTACGGATGGTCACGATCTGCGGACCAGTGGTGGCCGCGAGACGCGTGTCGGCGCTTTGCAGCGCGAACAGCGCAAGCTGCACGTTGCCGGTGAGTTGCAACTGCTGGCTTGCGCTCGACAGGATCTGCTCGACTTCAGCAAGCGTCCAGTCGTCGCGATTGCTCGCCAAATCCTGATATTGCTGCTGCAGCGCCTGGCTTTGGGCCTGCGCGTCGGTGAGCTTGCCCTGGAATTGGATGATCTGCGTGTTGATGGCAGACACAGAACTGGCTGCCTGATCGGCTTGGGCGCGCAACGCGGCGGTTTGCGTGTCGTTGGCCTGCATACGTTGCGCGAGTTGCGCATCACGTTGATCGAACTTGCGGTTGAGCATGAAACCGCCCACCCCCGCGACCACCACCACAATCAACAACACCAGCCAGAGTAGCGCGGTGCCCGCACCGCCGCCACGCTGTTTTGGCTGCGACTCGTAAGGCGTGAACGGTGTGTTCGGCGGCAACGGCGGAGTTGACGAGGTGGATTGAGCAGCGGTCTTACTGGTATCGATCGAATCAGTCATGCGTGATTGAGCCGGTTGGTGAGCCGGCGTTGAAGCCGGCCTGGAATCCGTCGGCGCGGACTCCTGGTTGGTTTGACTGGACTGGCTGAACGGCGCTGCCGTCGAGGCCTTGTATCCATGTTCCTGCGCTTTTGCAACCTGCGCTTCCGGTTCTTCTTTTTGTTGCGCTTTCTGTTCCGTTGCCGGGGCGAAGATAGTAACGAGCGCCTGCACGATACGCTCGTCGCCGGCTCCGGACACCGTAATCCTATCAAAACCCGCTTGCCGCGCGGCTTCGGCAATACGCGGATGCGGCGTCACGATTGGCACGTGCTTGAGCGCCAGGGTTTCATCGACGGTGAGATGTTCGCGGGCAAGTTCTTCGAGATTGCGCACGCCTTCCGAGCTCGTCAGCAGCCATGCATGGGGCTCGCCGGCGAGCAGCGCGTGGATGCGTTCCCAGTCGCGCATGGACGGTTCCGGCACGATCCGCCGGTACGCCGCCACCTTCTCCACCTTCGCGCCCGCTGCGCTCAACGCGTCCGCCAGCCACTCGCGGCCGCCGTCACCACGCACGATCAGAACGCGTTTGTCCTTGAGACCATCGGCGCCGAAATGCGCTTCGATCGCCGCGTACAGCGCTTCGGAATCGTAACGGGGGTCCGTGGGGGTTTCAGTCACCGTTGCACCAGCCCCCGGGCTGATGATCGTATAGGCCGGCGGCGTTACGCCTTGTCGCGCGAGCGCGGCCACGCTGCCGGGTCCTACCACGCCGATCGGAACATGCAAAGGCCACGCGGAACTAAGCGCGGTGAAAGCGTGATCGATTGCATTCGGCGATACGAACACCACCAGCGCATACCCAAGTTCAGCGGGCGCGAACAACTCGCCGAGCGCGGCGCGCAGCGGCGCGGCATCCGCCACATGGCCGATATCGATGAGTGGAAACTCGAGCGGCTCAAATCCTGCTCGCTCAAGCAGCGCGAACAAAGCGGCCGACTGGCCCGAAGGACGCGTGACGACAACAGCCGGTCGCTGCGTTGGCCGTTCAGCCGATGATTGGGCAGATCCGTGAGCGCTCGCCATCAGTCAGCAGGCGATGCAGCGGGAGGAATATGCGCGCCGCTCGCGGTGCTCAACGCACGGACGATGTCCATCGCGCCCTGCGCTTCGAGTTCGGCCGAGACGCGGCTGCCGAGATCGAGCGCAGCCTGTATGTCGGCAACCTTGGCCGAGCCTTCGGCGCGCAGAACCCGCGTGCCGTCGATGGTCGATACACAGCCGCGCAGATGCAGCACACCGTCGCGCCAGTCGGCGTACGCGGCAAGCGGCACTTCGCAACTGCCGCCAAGCGAGCGCGACACCATCCGTTCGGCTTCGACTGCCACCGCCGTCGCTTCATGATGCAAGGGCGAGAGCCACGCGGCGAGATCCTCGCGGCCGGCACGGATTTCGATACCCAACGCACCCTGCCCTGCAGCGGGCAAACTGGTTTCAGCCGGCAAGCTCGCACGAATCCGTGATTCAAGGCCGAGCCGTTTCAAGCCGGCTGCGGCAAGAATGATCGCTGCGTAATCGCCACGATCGAGCTTGCCAAGCCGGGTATCGAGATTGCCGCGCAACGGGCGGACGTCTAGATGAGGAAAATGCATGCGCAACATGGCTTCGCGACGCAGGCTGGAGGTTCCCACAATGCTGCCTTCAGGCAACTCCGCGAGCGACGCATAGTGCGGCGAGACGAAGGCATCGAGAGGATCTTCGCGCTCGAGGATCGTGCTCAGGGTGAAGCCGTCAGGCAATTCCATGGGCACGTCTTTCAGCGAATGCACGGCGAGATCGGCGCGGCCGTCGGCGAGTGCGGCTTCCAGTTCCTTCACGAACAGGCCCTTGCCGCCGACCTTCGATAAGGTCCGGTCGAGAATCTGATCGCCGCGCGTCGTCATTCCGAGGATTTTGACGTCGCAAGATGGATATAATTTGTGCAGCGCAAACCGCACGTGCTCGGCCTGCCACATGGCTAGACGGCTTTCCCGCGAGGCAATAACCAGACTTTCGGGCGGTGGCGTGGAAGGCGTCTCGGAGTTCATTGCAGGTCAATCGAATGACGGGATGGATAACGAACAATGGTAGCACGCACGCCATTGCCCATTTACAGTCGGACCCCGCGCCCAAGCGCCGCGGCACGGGTTTCGCGCGATGCGGCAGGACGGAGACAACAAGGTTTTGCCGCATCGCGCGGCATCGCCGGGGCACGCATTTTATCGTGCGCCCGCGGTCAGGCACCTTCGCATCCCCGGTTTCATCCGCAACGCAGTAATGCAGCATGGCAAAGCAGTCGAACGTCGCACTGGCCGGCGGTGTCGCGCCGGTCTCCGGCGCCCGGCCGCCTCCGTATCCTGTCTCTGGCTTTCAAGAGGAACTCAACGTGACGTCTCCCGGATCGGCGCGCAACGCCCGCCCCCGCCGCAACGCGGTATCGAAGGATGCTTCTTCCACCACGCCCGATACGGCGTCCGCCGCTATCAGCCGCGCGGCAACTGTCGCCAAGGCGTCCAAAACCACCGGGACGACCAAACGCGTGGCGAACGGACGTGCTGCGGCCATTCCCGCGCCCGAGGAAACCAGTCAGAACGGCAAGCCGCCCAAAGCCTCGTCGCGTGCGCGCGACGACAAGGACCTGCCGCTCTTCGAAGACATCCGTTATCTCGGCCGCCTGCTCGGCGACGTCGTGCGCGAGCAGGAAGGCGACAAAGTGTTTGATGTGGTCGAAACGATTCGTCAGACGGCAGTGAAATTTCGTCGCGAGGAAGACAACGAAGCGTCGCAGACACTGGAAAAGCGCCTGAAATCGCTCTCGCCCGAGCAGACGGTGAGCGTCGTGCGCGCGTTCAGCTATTTCTCGCATCTGGCGAATATCGCGGAGGACCGGCATCACAACCGGCGCCGCAGGATCCACGCGCTGGCGGGCTCGGCCCCGCAACCCGGCACGATGGCCTATGCAATCGAGCGCCTGAAGGCGAGCCCGAATGCGGCGTCGGCGAAAGCCACGCTGCAAAAATTCTTCGATGACGCGCTCATCGTTCCGGTGCTCACCGCCCACCCGACCGAAGTCTCGCGCAAGAGCATTCTGGATGCGCAACACGAAGTCGCCCGACTGCTCGCCGAGCGCGACCAGGAACTGACCGCGCGCGAACGGGCGCACAACGAGGCGATGCTGCGCTCGCGCGTCACATCGCTGTGGCAAACGCGGATGCTGCGCGACGCCCGCCTGACCGTCGCCGATGAAATCGAAAACGCGCTGTCGTATTACCACGCGACGTTCCTCGAAGAGATCCCCGCGCTTTACGCCGATATCGAAGGCGCGCTGACCGAGCACGGCCTGCCCGCGCGCCTGCCGCCGTTCCTGCAAATGGGTAGCTGGATCGGCGGGGATCGCGACGGTAATCCGAATGTCACCGCCCCCACGCTGGTACACGCCATCACGCGACAGGCCACGGTGATCTTCGAACACTATCTCGATCAGGTGCATAAGCTGGGCGCGGAGTTGTCGGTGTCGCATTTGCTGGCCGGCGCAAGCGATGCGCTGAAGAAGCTCGCCGATGCTTCGCCGGATTCGTCGCCGCATCGTATCGATGAGCCGTATCGGCGGGCATTGATCGGCGTGTATGCGCGGCTGGTGGCCAGCGCCGACGAGCGGCTGGGACACGGCGTGGTCGCGGCGCGCAGCCGTCATCCGGCAAAACCGTACGCGTCGGCGGCCGAATTTGCCGCCGACCTGAACGTGCTGATCGAATCGCTGGCGACGCATCACGGCGAGTATTTGTCGGCGCCGCGGCTCTCGCCGCTCGCGCGTGCGGCCGAAGTGTTTGGCTTTCATCTGGCGAGCATCGACTTGCGTCAGAGCTCGGACATTCACGAAACGGTGATCGCGGAACTGCTCGCGCGGGCGGGCGTCCAGGACGATTACGCCGCGCTGCCCGAAGCCGATAAGGTCACGTTGCTGCTGAGCGAGCTGGCGCAGCCGCGACCGCTGCGCCTGCCCTATTTCGAATACTCCGATCTCGCCAAGAGCGAACTCGGCGTACTGGAAACGGCGCGCGTGACGCGTGAGAAATTCGGTACACGCGCGGTGCGCAACTACATCATCTCGCACACGGAAACGGTCAGCGATTTGCTGGAAGTGATGTTGCTGCAGAAGGAAACGGGCCTGCTGCATGGCCGCCTGGGACATGCCAAAGATCCCGCGCACGATGGCCTGATGGTGATTCCGCTGTTCGAAACCATCGCCGACTTGCGCAACGCGCCGCACATCATGGGCGACTTTTTTGCGCTGCCGGGCGTGGACAAGCTGGTCGAACTGCAAGGCGGCGAGCAGGAAGTGATGCTCGGTTACTCCGACAGCAACAAGGACGGTGGTTTCCTCACATCGAACTGGGAACTCTATCGTGCAGAACTGGCGCTGGTCGCTTTGTTCAAGCGGCACAAGACCACGCTGCGGCTATTTCATGGCCGCGGAGGCACGGTCGGCCGCGGGGGAGGTCCGACCTATCAGGCGATTCTTTCGCAGCCGCCGGGTACCGTCGATGGCCAGATCCGCACGACCGAGCAAGGCGAAGTGATCGCGAGCAAGTTCGGCAATGCGGAGATCGGGCGGCGCAATCTCGAACTCGTGGTTGCTGCAACGCTCGAAGCATCGCTTTTGCCGCACGAGAACACGCCGGCGCAACTGCCGCTATTCGAAGCCACCATGCAGACGCTGTCGGATTCGGCGATGGCCGCGTATCGCGCGCTGGTTTATGAAACGCCCGGCTTCAAGGAGTATTTCTTCGAATCGACGCCAATCTCGGAGATCGCTGAACTGAACATCGGCAGCCGGCCGGCATCGCGGAAACTGCAGGATCCGAAGCAACGCAAGATCGAGGATCTGCGGGCCATTCCGTGGGGCTTCTCGTGGGGTCAATGCCGCCTGCTGCTCACCGGCTGGTATGGCTTCGGCAGCGCGGTAACCGAGTTCCTCGACGGCTCGCCCGACGCCGCCGAGCGCACCCGCCGTCTCGCCACGCTCAAGAAGATGCACAAGACCTGGCCGTTCTTCGCGAATCTGCTGTCGAACATGGACATGGTGTTGGCGAAGACGGACATTGCGGTGGCCTCGCGTTACGCGCAGCTCGTCACCGATAAGAAGCTCCGCAAGCATGTGTTCGGCCGGATTGTGGCGGAGTGGGAGCGGACATCGAGCGTGTTGTCGGAGATCACGGGGAATAACGAGCGGCTCGCGAATAACCCGCTGCTTGCGCGATCGATCAAGAACCGCTTTCCGTATCTCGATCCGCTGAATCACTTGCAGGTGGAGTTGCTGAAACGCCATCGAGCGGGCGATGACAACGTGCGGCTCGGACGCGGGATTCATCTGACGATCAACGGAATTGCGGCAGGGCTGCGCAATACGGGGTGATTCGTCCTTAGGCAGCGTGATCACGCTTCAATGAAAAGCCGGCTTGTGCAGCCGGCTTTTTCTTTTCTTATTTCGCCTCGATAGGCGGCGATCTTATCGCGACGTTTCATCGATTGCTCAAGGTTTTCGTCAGTATTTTCCTGCCGGTGGCAACGCTACAATAGGCACCTCCTGTACCGGTACAAGTTGCACGGTTATTCTGGTATCTAGCCTACCCGAACCGCTGCCGGACTGTCCAAAACGCGTATTGAGCCTCATGCCCTTGTCACCTACCGCCCCCGCCACCGGCACAACGGATTCCGCGCCGCCCCTCGACGCCACGCCGGCACATGCGCTCGGCGACTTCATCCGCGCGCATCGGG
>NZ_AEJF01000183.1 GCF_001028175.1 Caballeronia mineralivorans PML1(12) | reverse complement strand
CGAAGAAGTCGCCCAATTGTGCGGCGTCAGTCCGACCTGGTACACGTGGATCGAACAGGGACGGCCGGTGTCCGCTTCCGCCGACGCGCTCGCGCGCATCGCCGTGGCGTTGCAGTTATCGCGGGCCGAGCGGGCTTATCTGTTCGAGCTTGCCGCCCAGCGCGATCCCGCCGAACCCGATCCGGCGGCGCAGGACGCCCCGGCAGCGCTGCTGAAATCGGTGGAATTGATCGATGCGCCCGCCTACGTTCTCGACCGGCAGTGGAACGCGTTGCGCTGGAACGCACAAGCGTCGGCGTTGTTCGCTGGCTGGCTAGATGGTGTTCAGGACCGCAATCTGCTTGCCTTCACATTCACGGCGCCGGGCGCGCAGAGCCTGATCGTGGATTGGGAGACGCGTGCACGACGGCTGGTGGCCGAGTTTCGGGCCGATTCGATCCGTCATCTGAACGATGCTCCCACGCGAGCGCTGATCGATTCGCTCAGCGCTGCAAGCGACGCGTTCGCGCGTTTTTGGGCATCGCAGGACGTCGGCGAACGGGAGGGCGGTGCGCGGGAATTCAATCATCCGACGCGCGGGCGCCTGGTGTTCGACCAGATTACGTTCAAGCCGGCGCATCGGGAAGATTTGAAACTGGTGATCCTGGTGGGCGCCGACGCGGCGGGACTTCCCAGCCGGTAGTCAGTAGTCGATAGTTGGTAGCTTAAAAAAATGCCCGGCTTATCAGGCCGGGCAAAGCCGCATCTCCCCGGCCGCGCCGGAGGAGAACGGGGACACAGGGTGAGCCGTGCGTGCCGCGCCGATTGTTTCGCGCGCCGCGGGGCTCGCATCCGTGGGTACGCAGGCTCAAGCGAAACGGATGCATCCGGATGCAAAAAAAACAGTGCGGTTCGACATGATTATTTCCGTAAGATCAATCGCGCCGCCCACCCGACCGGTCCCATGACGACACCCCTTCCCCACGACCCGACCCCCGACACCCTCGTGCAATTGCTCGATCGCGTCGCCAGCGAAGATGCCGCCGCGTTGCGCGCGCTCTACGATTTGACTTCGTCGAAACTGTTTGGCCTGGCGCTCCGTATATTGGTGAAGCGGGAGTGGGCCGAAGAAGTGTTGCAGGATGCATTCGTCAATATCTGGCGATACGCGGGCGACTACAAAGCCGGCCTGTCCGCGCCGATGACCTGGATGGCGGCGATTGTCCGCAACCGGGCCCTCGATTATTTGCGGCGGCAAAAGGCCAACGGGGCAAGCGCCGAAACAGAATGGAGCGACGCGTTGGACGATACCTTGCCGGCAAACGAGGCAGATCCCTCCGAGCAAACGTTGATGAGCGAGGAAGCACGGCAACTTGCCATCTGCATGGAGCGGCTCGAAGCCAATCAGCGACAGGCTGTGGCGCTGGCCTATCTGCGCGATCAGAGCCACAGCGAAGTGGCCGATGTCCTTAAAGTACCGCTCGGCACCGTGAAGTCGTGGATTCGGCGCGGCCTCGAAAAACTTAAAACGTGCCTGGGAGGTCTGTGATGGATTTGCATCGACACGCAGGCCTCGTCGATCAGCTTGCCGCCGAATACACGCTCGGCGTGTTGCGTGGCGGGTCTCGAAGGCGGTTTGAGAGTATCTCGCAGCACGATCCGGCGATCCGTTTAGCCGTTGAAACGTGGCGGCTGCGGCTCGTGGCCATGGCCGAACTCGGGCCCGCGGCCGCGCCGCCACCTGAAGTTTGGCCGGCTATCGAGCGGCGCTTGAATCTGGTGAACGCGCGGCGTGATGCGGCGGCCG
>NZ_AEJF01000182.1 GCF_001028175.1 Caballeronia mineralivorans PML1(12) | reverse complement strand
CCGAGCTGGTTCGAGAATCTCTCGTTCTGGCGCGGCTGGTCGCTTGCGGCCACCGCCATTGCGGCTATTGCGCTGGTTGTGTCCATTCGCGAGCTGTCGACGGTAGCGCCTGTGCCCGCTCCCGTGCCCGCGCCGCAAGTCGCGCAGGGACCGCGGATCGGTTATGTGGCTACGCTTGCTGATGACAAATCGAATGCGAGGATGCTCGTGACGTGGGACGACCGGACTTCCGAAGTCACCGTGCGGCGCTTGAGCGGTTCGTCCGATCCCTCCGATAAATCCATGCAGCTCTGGGGTCTGCCGAAGGAAGGGCACCCGGTTTCACTGGGCGTGCTGCCAGTCGGGGGAACCGCACGGTTCAAAGCGGCTTCTGTGAATACGTATCCGGTGTTGGCGGTTTCCGTGGAGCCCGTCGGCGGGTCGCCGAATCCGAATGGGCCGACCGGCCCGGTCGTCTATACGGGTAAGGTGATTCCGGCGGCCTGATGGCGTTGGTTGTGGGCTAAGAGGGGCGTCGTGAGGCGTCCCTTTCCTTTTGTGCCTGGCGCTAAGGTCTTGTTCAGATTGGGGCAGACGGGTCCGCTTCCCGCCTGCGGATGGCTACGCGTTTGTCATTGCCTGTAAAATCGGCAGTTCCGCGGGTTTTTATCCGGATTTCGCTACACCCGGCCGCCTGCCATCGACTTTCCGCCCTCTTACGAACATCACTATGACGTCCCAACTGCATAAAAAAGGCGAAGCCTGGTCGGCTCGCTTCAACGAACCAATGTCCGATCTGGTCAAGCGCTACACGTCATCGGTGTTCTTCGACAAGCGCCTCGCGCTCGTCGATATCGAGGGATCGCTGGCACACGCCGCCATGCTGGCCGCGCAAAAAATCATCGGCGATGCGGATTTTCAGGCCATCCAGCAAGGCATGACGCAGATTCGCGGCGAAATCGAGCGCGGCGAATTCGAGTGGAAACTCGACCTGGAAGACGTGCACCTGAACATTGAAGCGCGGCTGACGGCGCTCATTGGCGATGCCGGCAAACGCCTGCATACGGGCCGCTCGCGCAACGACCAGGTCGCCACCGATATCCGCCTGTGGCTGCGTGGCGAGATCGACCGCATCGGTGAATTGCTGGTCGAGTTGCGCCGCGCGCTGATCGATATTGCCGAGCAAAACGCCGAAACGATCATGCCCGGCTTCACGCATCTGCAAGTCGCGCAGCCCGTGACGTTCGGCCATCACCTGCTCGCTTACGTCGAAATGTTCACCCGCGACAGCGAACGCATGCTCGATTGCCGCAAACGCGTGAACCGGTTGCCGCTCGGCGCCGCTGCGCTCGCCGGTACGAGCTATCCGATCGATCGTCACGCCGTGGCCAAGACGCTCGGCTTCGACGGCATCTGCGCCAATTCGCTCGACGCCGTGTCGGATCGCGATTTCGCCATCGAATTCACGGCGGCTGCCGCGCTGATCATGACGCACGTGTCGCGGTTCTCGGAAGAACTCGTGCTGTGGATGAGTCCGCGCGTTGGTTTTATCGATCTGGCGGACCGCTTCTGCACCGGCTCGTCGATCATGCCGCAGAAGAAGAACCCCGACGTGCCCGAACTCGCGCGCGGCAAGACCGGGCGCGTGAACGGGCATCTGATCGCCTTGCTGACGCTGATGAAGGGCCAGCCGCTCGCGTACAACAAGGACAATCAGGAAGACAAGGAACCGCTGTTCGATACCGTCGATACGGTCTCCGATACCCTGCGCATCTTCGCTGAAATGGCCGCCGGCATCACGGTGAAGCCTGAGGCCATGCGCGCAGCCGCGTTGCAGGGGTTTTCGACAGCAACCGATCTCGCCGATTATCTGGTGAAGCGCGGCCTGCCGTTCCGCGATGCGCATGAAGCGGTGGCGCTCGCGGTGCGGATCTGCGTGGACCGCGGCTGCGATCTGGCCGATTTGACACTCGACGAAATGCGCTCGGAATTGCCGAACGTGGCTCATTTGATCGGCGACGATATGTTCGAGTACCTCACGCTGGAAGGCTCGGTCGCCAGCCGGAACCACGCTGGCGGGACGGCGCCGGAGCAGGTTCGGGCGGCGGCGGAGGCTGCGCGGGCGGCGCTGGGGTAAGTGGGCAATCGGCTTGGTCCGGTGCGAGGCCGATCGTAGCTGAATTGGCTACGATCGTAGCCAATTCAGCTACAGTTTCTCCCGGCAATAGAGCATAGGCATGCATTCAACCCCGTTGTTTTCGGCTCGCTCATGATCATCCGTCCCAAACTCAACTGGTTGCGCATGCTGTTCGTCTGGCGCGGATCCGTGCTGCCGCAGCTACTGCCGCGCCTCGCCTTGATCTTCGCGCTGTCGGTTGCCGCCATCTTCATGCATGACCATGTGCGCGACTATCCGGTTGGACTCGGCACACCGCCGTTCGCGCTGGTCGGCATCGCGCTGGCCGTGTTTCTCGGCTTTCGCAACAGCGCGAGTTACGAACGCTGGTGGGAAGGCCGCAAGCTGTGGGGCGCGCTGCTAATTCACGGCCGCTCGCTGGCACGGCAGGCGCTGACGCTGCCCCGTGGAGCCAAAAGCGAGGACACGCGCGAGTTCATCGCGGCGATTGGCGCACTCGGTCATGCGCTGCGTCACGAAATGCGCCGCACCGATCCTCTCCCCGATCTCGCCACACGCCTTGCGCCCGCGCTTTATCAGCGAGTGTCCCAAGCGCAATATCGCTCGGCTTTGATCCTGCGATGGCTCGGCGAATGGTCAGCCACACGTGCTCGCGACGGTGCACTCGACGGCTACGGCACGCTCGCGTTCGAGCAGAATCTGAATGAGTTGTCCGCGGTGATCGGCGGCTGCGAACGGCTGGCATCGACGCCGCTGCCGTTCTCGTACTCGGTGATGATCCATCGCACCGTGTATCTGTTCTGCGTGATGCTGCCGTTCGGTCTTGTCGACGGCGCGGGCTTACTGACGCCCTTGTTTGCTCTGCTGGTCGCGTACGCGTTCATGTCGCTCGAGGCGATTGCGGCGCAGATCGAAGATCCGTTCGGCCTCGAAGAAAACGATCTGGCGTTGAGCGCGTTGTGCGACTCGCTGGAAAACGCGCTCCACGATATGGCCGCCGACCCGGCCTTCACCCGGCCACCGAAGGCGCTCCGGGCACCGGGCGTGGAAGACCGGCGGTTTATCGTGACCTGAGTAGTGCAAGTCAAGGCGCCAACGAAAAAGGCTCGCATTTTCTTCGCGGGCCTTTTCCATTTTCAAGCCGTCAAATTAGCGCTCGTTCTGCACGCAATCGACGAAATACTCGATACGCCCGTTGATCATCTCTCCGACCAACCCGTGGATATCCGTATGGAAGCCCGGGAAGCGTTCATTGAACTCACGCGCGAAGCGCAGGTAGTCCACGATCGTCTTGTTGAATCGCTCGCCCGGAATCAGCAACGGAATGCCCGGCGGATACGGCGTGAGCAGGATGCTGGTCACGCGCCCTTCGAGTTCATCGATAGGCACGCGATCGATCTCCCTATGCACCAGTTTTGCATAGGCTTCGGACGGCTTCATGGCGGGCTCCATGCTCGAGAGATACATTTCGGTGGTCAGTCGGGCAATATTGTTGGCCCGATAAACGCTATGAATCTGCTCGCAAAGATCCCTTAATCCCATGCGCTCGTACGATGGATGCTGCGCGATGAAATCAGGCAATACGCGCCACAAGGGCTGGTTGTTGTCGTAGTCATCCTTGAACTGCTGCAACTCGGTCACCATGGAGTTCCAGCGGCCTTTGGTAATGCCGATCGTGAACATGATGAAGAACGAATACAGCCC
Organism: Caballeronia mineralivorans PML1(12); assembly: GCF_001028175.1. Lineage (GTDB taxonomy): Bacteria > Pseudomonadota > Gammaproteobacteria > Burkholderiales > Burkholderiaceae > Caballeronia > Caballeronia mineralivorans. The sequence continues at coordinate 4,852 of NZ_AEJF01000182.1, read as the reverse complement.
GGTCTTCTCCACGATAATCCCGTGCTCCGCCAGATACTTCGTCACGATGGCGGCGGGAATCCCGGTCTCGCCGAACTCGCCGTCCACGTCAAGTCCGGGCGTGATGATGGTCGCCTTGATCGGATCGAGCATGTTGAAGCCTTCGGCAAGCGCGCCGAAACCGTGCCATCGGTCGTTCGGCTTCAACACCCATTCTTCACGATCGCCAATGCCCTCTTCCGCCAGTGCTTCCGGCCCCCAGACCTTGAAGAACCACTCGTCACCGTATTCGTCATCGACCTTGCGCATGGCACGGCGGAAATCGAGCGCTTCCGCAATCGATTCCTCGACCAGCGCGGTGCCGCCCGGTGGCTCCATCATCGCCGCGGCCACGTCGCAGGACGCGATGATCGCGTATTGCGGGCTCGTGGACGTGTGCATCAGATACGCCTCGTTGAAGCGATGTTTGTCGAAGGTGCTGTTCTCGGAGTCCTGAACCACGATCTGCGACGCCTGCGAAATCCCCGCCAGCAGCTTGTGCGTGGAGTGCGTGGCGAACACCAGCGCGCCCGTACGCGGACGCCCCGCGCCGATCGCGTGCATGTCCTGATAAAAGTCGTGGAACTCGGCGTGCGGCAACCAGGCTTCGTCGAAGTGGAGCGTGTCGAGCAGGTCGCCGAGCAGATCCTTGATCATCTCGACGTTGTAGATCACGCCGTCATACGTGCTCTGCGTGATGGTCAGGATGCGCGGCTTCGCTTTCGGATTCTTCGCCAGCGCCTCGCGCGCGAACGGATTCGCTTCAATCTTCTTGCGGATGTTTTCCGGCTTGAATTCGTCGCGCGGAATCGGTCCAATAATGCCGAAGTGATTGCGCGTCGGCGTCAGGAAGACGGGGATCGAACCCGTCATGGTGATGGCGTGCAGGATCGACTTGTGACAGTTGCGGTCGACCAGCACGATATCGCCCGGTGCAACGGTCGCATGCCAGACAATCTTGTTCGATGTCGACGTGCCGTTGGTCACGAAGAACAGATGATCCGCGCTGAAAATGCGCGCCGCATTGCGCTCGGACGCCGCGATCGGCCCGGTGTGGTCGAGCAACTGGCCGAGTTCATCGACGGCATTGCAGACGTCCGCCCGCAACATGTTCTCGCCGAAGAACTGGTGGAACATCTGCCCGAGCGGATTTTTCAGGAACGCGACGCCGCCCGAATGCCCCGGGCAATGCCACGAGTACGAACCCTCTTCCGCATACTGCACGAGCTCCTTGAAGAACGGCGGCGCGAGCGCGTCGAGGTAGACCTTCGCCTCGCGGATAATATGCCGCGCGACGAACTCCGGGGTGTCCTCGAACATGTGGATGAAGCCGTGCAGCTCGCGCAGGATGTCGTTGGGCAAGTGCCGCGACGTGCGCGTTTCGCCGTACAGGAAGATGGGGATATCCGCATTGCGCCGCCGCACGGCCTGCACGAACGCGCGCAACGCGACAATGGCGGAGGCCAGCTCCGGCGTATCGCCTTCGGCCACCACGACGTTATCCACGTACGGCAGCAATTCGTCGTCGTCGATCGACAAAATGAAGCACGACGCGCGGCTCGATTGCTGAGCGAACGACGTCAGGTCGCCGTAACTCGTCAGCCCGAGCACCTCGACGCCTTCGCGCTCGATCGCCTCGGCAAGCGCGCGGATGCCGGAACCCGAAATGTTCTCGGAGCGAAAATCTTCGTCGATGATGACGACGGGAAAACGGAACTTCATGCGGCGAATCTCCAAATGGAACGACCGCTGGCCGAGTCATATGTCCTCGATTCCAGCGGTCTTTCAAAAAGCGTTGCAATGACGTTTCGAACAGATAAGAAACGTCAGGTTTTCGGCAGTGTCACGCCGATTTGCCCTTGATACTTGCCCCCACGATCGGCGTACGAGGTCTCGCAGATCTCGTCGCTTTCAAAGAAGAGAACCTGCGCCACGCCTTCGTTCGCGTAGATTTTGGCAGGCAAAGGTGTCGTATTCGAGAATTCGAGCGTCACATACCCTTCCCATTCGGGCTCGAACGGCGTCACGTTCACAATGATCCCGCAGCGCGCGTACGTCGATTTGCCGAGACAAACGGTCAGGCACGAGCGCGGAATCCGGAAATATTCGACTGTGCGCGCAAGCGCGAAGGAGTTCGGCGGAATGATGCAGACGTCGCCCTTGAAGTCGACAAACGATTTCTCGTCGAAATTCTTCGGGTCGACGATCGTGGAATTGATGTTCGTGAAGATCTTGAATTCGTCTGCCACACGAATGTCATAACCGTAGCTGGACGTGCCGTAGCTCACGATCTTGCGGCCATCTTCGGACACCCGCACCTGATCGCGCACGAACGGCTCGATCATGTTGTGCTCTTCGGCCATGCGCCGGATCCACTTGTCGGACTTGATGCTCATAGGGAACGCTACCCAACGAAAGAGGCGGCTTAGGAGAGCCGCCGAGCTTGAAACAGGGCATGGCCGGAAGCTTGGGATAGATGCAGAAGCACGCCAAAGCCAGCCAGACCAGACGAGAAGCGCGTATTTTACTTGATGCGCTGGCTGCACGACGCGGCTATCCCTACAGGCCGGGTCGAGCGCCTTAATAACCTGATTTCATTGAAAGAACGCGGCGATCCGCCGCATCACTGCCGCATTACTGCCGGATCACGCCGCACGCAAGTGCAGGACCGGCGCCGTGCGGCGTGATGGCGTAGGTGTCGGCGGCGTCGCGATGAAGCAGGAGGGCCCGCGACAACACCGAGCGCACACCGTCGAGCGACACGTCCGATGCGACGATGAAACCCGTCGCCGAGCCGTTCGCGTCGGCGTGAATGCTGGCCAGATCGCCTTCCACCTTGGAGCCGGAGTTGGTGCGCTCGGACGCCGGCGCGAATACGGGACCGCCGTCCGAACCCGAGACGATGCAGTCGCCGCGCTCGTGAATCTGCAGCGCGTGATCGCTATTGGGCGGCATGCCCGACAGGTTGTAAGACACCTGGACACCGTCGGCACGTTCGATGAACGTCACCGTCCCGCTCGCCGTGTTGCCGCCGGTGGGCTGCAACGTGGCGTCGGCACGTTTTTCGTGGTGCTGGAACAGGATGCCGCAGCCGCCGAGCAACATGACGCTGGCCAATAAGCTCAAACTCGCGCTCAAACTCAGCATCAGGCTCGGGACCGGGTGTATCGCGGCAGGCGGTCTGCGCGATTCAGGCCCGTCGAATCTTTGTTTCATGCGATCCTCATGGCGACCCGCGACCACCCCGTGTGTTCACCTGGCCGCGCCAATCGAAGGCGACATGATACCGCGACACGCGCCGTCAAAATCGCCCGTGCCCCCGCTCGCGTCTAAGTGTTTTGCACTACGATGCTGGGGAACATCGAGGTCATGTCCCGCTGGCGTTCGGCAATCGAAATGGCCACCTTGCGTGCAATCGAGCGATAAGCATCGGCAATCTTGCTGTCCGGTTGCGAGATCACAGTCGGCTGGCCCGCATCGGTCTTCTCGCGGATCGCGATATCGAGCGGCAAATGGCCGAGCACGGGCACACCATATTCCTTCGACATCCGCTCGCCCCCGCCCGCGCCAAAAATATGTTCTTCGTGGCCGCAATTCGAGCAGATATGCGTGCTCATGTTCTCCACGATACCGAGGATCGGGATGCCGACCTTCTCGAACATCTTCAGGCCCTTCTTGGCGTCGAGCAACGCGATGTCCTGCGGCGTGGTGACGATCACCGCGCCCGTGACGGGCACTTTCTGCGAGAGCGTGAGCTGGATGTCGCCGGTGCCGGGCGGCATGTCGACGACCAGATAGTCGAGGTCTTTCCAGTTGGTCTGGCGCAGCAATTGTTCAAGCGCCGAGGTGACCATCGGGCCACGCCATACCATCGGGTTGTCTTGCTCGATCAAGAAACCGATCGAGTTGGCCTGGATGCCGTGGCCGATGAGCGGGTTCATCGACTGGTTGTCGGGCGATTCGGGACGGCCGCTGATGCCGAGCATCATGGGTAAGGACGGGCCGTAGATATCCGCGTCCAGCATGCCGACCGACGCGCCTTCCGCTGCCAGCGCGAGCGCGAGGTTCACGGCGGTCGTGCTCTTGCCGACCCCGCCCTTGCCCGACGCCACCGCGATGATGTTCTTCACGTTCGGCAGCAGCTTGACGCCGCGCTGGACCGCGTGCGCGACGACTTGCGACGACACCGTGACCTGTACGCCGGCCACGCCTGGCACGCCGGCGACGGCGTTGGACACGAGCGCGCGGATGGCGTCGAACTGGCTCTTCGCCGGATAGCCCAGCACGACGGTGACGCTGACGTTGGCCCCGTCCACGGTCACGCTGCGGATGCTTTTCGTGTCCGCGAGCGTGCGGCTGGTATTCGGATCGATCAGGCCGCTGAGCGCGGTATCGATCTGGGCGCGATCAAAACTCATCGAAACTCCAAGGGAACGCTTTTTGCTGTCGCGGATCGAATATTCCGCGTGCAAACAATGAAATTGAAAGGAATTGTTGCACGACATTGCGTCGTCACCGTGCGCGATGCACTATCCGACGCTGCCATGATTCGGGGGACGCATCGTTATAATCTCTTGAATCCTTGGCCGTATTGTAGTGGCAGCCGTTACGACTCGCCGGAAGACCCTTTCGGGCTGTCGGTGCGGGTTTTGTCTGAATTGGTACCCTGGAGAATTGATAATGAACTCGAAAATGATGACCCGCTTGTCCGTAATCGCCGTGGCCGGCGCGCTTGTCGCCGGTTGCGCCACCCAGCAAGGCAATAACGCCGCCGTTGGCACGGGCATTGGCGCCGCGGCCGGCGCCGGACTTGGCGCGATCTTCGGTGGCGGCA
>NZ_AEJF01000181.1 GCF_001028175.1 Caballeronia mineralivorans PML1(12) | reverse complement strand
GGCGCGGCCATCGGCGCGGGCGTGGGTGCGGCGGCTGGCGGTATCACGGGCTACAACTGGCAGGCCATCAAGGGCAAGCTGACCGGCGCAACGAAGGGCACGGGCACGCAGGTGACGGAACAGCCGGACGGTTCGCTGAAGGTCAACATCCCGAACGCGATCTCCTTCGATACCAACAGCTACGCCATCAAGCCTGGTTTCGCACCGGTGCTCGACCAGGTCACGCAAACGCTGACGCAGCATCCTGAGTTGATCGCTCAAGTGGTGGGTCATACGGATAGCACCGGCCAGCCGGCGTACAACCAGACGCTGTCGCAAAATCGTGCACAAAGCGTGGCATCGTATCTGGCTGGCCACGGTGTGGCGGGTCAGCGTCTGTCGGCGCAAGGCATGGGCCAGACGCAGCCTATTGCTGACAACACCACCGAAGCTGGGCGCGCGCAAAATCGTCGTGTGGAAATCTATCTGCGCGCGACCGCGCAGCCGGGTCAGGTTCAGTAAAACGTTTGATTTACAAGGAGAATGGCAGCTGCGCCGGCGCCGGAGATTCGATTCGTCGCACGAGAAATTCGCGAACACGAAAAATATTTGAAACTTGGCCGCACGGTAAGTGTCTGTCTTAACGGTAGGTGGCTGGCTATGCCGCCACGTGCCATTCTCCTCTTGTCGTTGTTGCTCCGGGGCCGTTAATCGCCCCGGTTTTTTTTCGTCTGGAATTTGGAAGGGGAAGCCCCGGCCAACCCCGACCACCCTCCCCACCGCTTTACCCCCTCCCAGCCCGAGTGCGAACGAGAAACCCCTGCCCTGCTAGAATCGTCATTCGCTTTTTCACGCAATCACTGAATTTTTCAACCGCAGGCCAGCGCCTTATGTCAGCACCCACCTCGTCTACACCCGTCCCCGCAGCGGCGCCAGCCACCTCTGGCCATCGGCGAATTCTAGTCACGTCCGCGCTCCCGTACGCGAACGGTCAGATTCATATCGGCCATATGGTCGAATACATCCAGACCGATATCTGGGTGCGCTCGCTGCGAATGCACGGTCACGAGGTCTACTACGTCGGCGCCGACGATACCCACGGCACCCCCATCATGCTGCGCGCCGAGCAGGAAGGCATCACGCCGAAGCAGTTGATCGAGCGCGTGGGGAAAGAACACAAGCGCGATTTCGACAGCTTCGGCATTTCATTCGACAACTACTATTCCACCGACGCCGAAGAAAACCGCGTGCTGTGCGAATCCATCTACGGTTCGCTGAAAGCAGCCGGGCTGATCGAAGCGCGAGATATTGAACAAGCCTACGATCCGGTCAAGGAAATGTTCCTGCCCGACCGCTTCATCAAGGGCGAATGCCCGAAATGCGGCGCGAAGGATCAATACGGCGACAACTGCGAAGTCTGCGGATCGACGTATCAGCCACTCGATCTCATCAACCCGTATTCGGTGGTGTCGGGCGCAACGCCGGTGCGCAAAACCTCGACGCACTATTTCTTCCGCCTCTCCGATCCGCGCTGCGAAGACTTCCTGCGCGGCTGGGTCAGCGGACTCGCCCAGCCCGAAGCCACCAACAAGATGCGCGAATGGCTCGGCGACAAAGGCGACGCCAAACTCGCCGACTGGGATATCTCGCGCGATTCGCCCTACTTCGGTTTCGAAATCCCCGGCGCGCCGGGCAAGTATTTCTACGTTTGGGTGGACGCCCCGGTCGGCTACTACGCGAGCTTCAAGAATCTGGCGGATGCGCGCGGCCTCGATTTCGAGGAATGGATCCGGCCCGGATCGAAGACCGAGCAGTATCACTTTATCGGCAAGGACATCCTGTATTTCCACACGCTGTTCTGGCCCGCGATGCTGGAGTTTTCCGGCCATCGGACGCCGACGAACGTGTTCGCGCACGGCTTTCTCACCGTCGACGGCGCGAAGATGTCCAAGTCGCGCGGCACCTTCATCACGGCGAAAAGCGTGATCGATACGGGTATCAACCCCGAGTGGCTGCGCTACTACTACGCCGCGAAGCTGAACCACACGATGGAAGACATCGACCTGAATCTCGAAGATTTCCAGGCTCGCGTGAACAGCGATCTGGTCGGCAAGTACGTGAATATCGCGAGCCGGGCGGCGGGCTTCCTGATCAAGCGCTTCGAAGGCCGCGTGCAGGACAGCGCGATGAATCATCCGCTGCTGCTGCAATTGCGGGCGGCCATTGCGCAAATCGCGGCGCTGTACGAGTCGCGCGAATACGGTCGGGCGTTGCGCACGACCATGGATCTCGCCGATACAGTCAACGCTTTCGTCGATACCGCGAAGCCCTGGGATCAGGCCAAGGACGAAACCAACGCCGCCGCGCTGCATGAAACGTGTAGCGTGAGCCTGGAAGCGTTCCGGCTGCTGTCGCTCGCGTTGAAGCCGGTGTTGCCGTTGCTGGCGGAATCGGTGGAAGGGTTCCTGGGAATCGCGCCACTGGTCTGGGCGGATGTTTCCGCGCCGCTCAGTTCTTCGCAGCCGATCAATGCGTACAAGCACTTGATGACGCGCGTCGATCCGAAGCAGATCGAAGCGCTGGTCGCTGCGAACCGCGAATCGGTGGCGCCGGGGCAAACTGCTGCACCGGCTGCGGCGGCCTCTGCTTCCACGTCGAAGAAGGCCGCGAAGGCGAAAGAGCCGGAAGCCGAAGGCGTGATTTCCATCGATGACTTCGCCAAGATCGATCTGCGAATCGCGAAGATTGTGAACTGCACGGCGGTCGAAGGATCGGACAAGCTGCTGCAACTGACGTTGGATGTCGGTGAGGAAAAAACCCGCAACGTGTTCTCCGGGATCAAGTCGGCGTATCAGCCACAGGACCTGATCGGAAAATTCACGGTGATGGTCGCGAATCTCGCTCCGCGCAAGATGAAGTTCGGGCTGTCGGAAGGCATGGTGCTGGCCGCTTCCTCCGAGGATGAAAAAGCCGAACCGGGCTTGTATATTCTCGAACCGCATAGCGGTGCGAAGCCGGGAATGCGCGTGAAGTAAGGTTTTCGGGCGCGTTCAACAGCAAGAAGAAAGGGCCGTTTCAACTCCTGTTGAAACGGCCCTTGTTGCATTTCATGCGCACAACACGCTACTTCCCCTCCGACGGCCCATTCCTTCGCGACCATGAATCGAAGCGCCGCGTATAAAGCAGATCGATGCCCTGGAACGTGCCGCCATACGCCGCCACCGACCAGAAGCGCGAAAAATTAAGCGTCGCTTTGATCGCGTTGCTCGCCGACTGCAAACCCTGCTCATACCCAAGCACGAGGCGTTCATTGATCGCCTTCGAGATCATCACGACTTGCGGATCGGTCAGCCCGACCTCGCTCGTCCCGATAGAAAACTCATCCAGCCCGAACGTCTGCGCGATCCGCTTGCCCTGCGAACTGCCCAGCAACGCCAGCGCATTGGTCATCGCGCTCTGTTGACCAATGTTGTTGCCCTGATCGGTACCATGCCCGAACAGCAGCCACGACAACTTTTCGTTATCTGGCACGTTCGGCTCGGAAATCAGTTTCGCATTCGGCGACTGCACCGTGCCCGTCACCTGCACGCCGGCTTCGACTTCCTGATTGCGCCGCATCGCAAGAATGTTGATGCCGGGATTCGCGACCGGTCCGTTGAACGTGAAAAAGCCGTTCTCGATTCCGAGCTTCCGCCCAAACGCCGTGTACGTGGAACCCGGCGTCACACGCACGTTGCCGATTGCCCGCAACGGCATGTTCGGCGCGCTCATCGCGGTGATCGTGCCGGCCAGGCCAAGATCCGCGCCCGCGCCGCGGAGACGGAATTTCTGGCCGAGATTGATATCGATATTCGCCCGCGGCGCGAACGCGCCCACGGGCTTGTCGCCGGTCGCGACAACCTTCTGATCCTCGCCCTTCACCGTGCCGTCGGGACGCACGATCACGACGTCGTCACCGAGTGACGGCGCCGATTGCTCGGGCAGATCAAACAGCGCGTGATCGACGGTGAACTTGCCCTCTATCGCCATGCCACCCTGTAAACCGGCGTTCGCCACTGACGCGCTACCCGACAACTGCAACTGCCGATCCGGCGATGCAAACAGTTCGAGCTTGTCGGCAATGATGCTCGCCGTCAGATCCGGCTGCTGCTGATCCAGCCGCACCTTGCCGGTCGCGCGCAACGTGCCGCTCGCGCCGTGAAACTCGACCTGCTGCAGATCGACAAGATTCTCCGACAGCGCAATCCGGATCACGCCGTCCTTCAACTGCACACCCTGGTCGATGGCCGTGACCGACAGCGCGTCGCCCGTGAGCATGCCGGATAGCGTCGGTTTCGCAACGATCCCCGCGATGGTCAGCTTCAACCCGAGATGGCCATCGAGCAGATAAGCAGGGCCGAACAGACCGCCGGTCGTGCGCAGCGTTGGAACGTTCGCGTCGATGCCCCCGCTCAGCGGCGCTTCGTCCGCGACGGTGAGCACGCCGTCGCGCGCCACGAGCGTGGTATGGACGTTGGCATCGATCACGCCGATCCGCGTTGCTTGCGCATGCAGCGTCGCGTTGAGCCGGTTGCCGCCAGTGAAGTCGGCGCGCGCGGCAATGTCCGTAATGCCGAGCGCCGCGACGCCGCGGGCGGCGTCGATGGAAACGTCGCCCGAACGCCGCTTCAGTTGCACGTAGCCCGTCGCAGCGGAACCGAGCGCGAAATTCCAGTCGCCATCGAAGACAAGATCGGTCTTGACGGGCGGCGGACCGCCTTCCAGTTCCTGGCGGATTTCGAGCAGTCGCGCTACCGACAGATTCGTCAGCTGGCCGGCCGAACTGATGCGCCCGCTATCGAACGCGAACGATTTCAGGTCGAGCGCGGCGCCTTCCGCCGACAGGCGCGTCGCACCCAGCGCCACATGATTCGGCGCGTAACTCACGGTAAGCGGCGCGTCGAGATTCACGCTCGGCGTGCCCTTATTCGACAAGCGCGTCACCGTGCCGTCCCAATGCGCACCGTCGCGGGCATCGGTCAGGCGGCCGTTCGCGGCCAGCGTCAGGTTGACCGCGTTGCCGCGCACCTTGCCGACGGCGGTAGCGTTAAGCGTATGGTTAGCGCGCGTGCCGTTGAGGTTCGCGTCGAGGCTCGCGAGATCGACGCCGTCCGCGCTGACATCGCGGGCTTGCAGCGTGAAAACGAGCGCGCCGTTCGCGCCGTCGCGAGCTTCCGCCCGGCCCTCTGCATAGCCGACGCGGTTCGCGCCGAACACCACGCTGTCGGCCTGGTAGTTCGCCGCCAGGTTCGGATGCGCGAACGAACCAGTGACATCGCCGTCGGCTTTTATGAGACCCGCCAGGCCGAAACCAAGCCGCTCGAGCTGCGGTGCATTGATACGAAAACGCAAGCGGTCACCCGGCGCGCCGAAGCTGCCGTTGAGATCGACGTCGTTGCCCGCAATCGAAAGCGTCGCCGTGCTCGGCAAGATGCGCGTTCCCGCAACCTGGATCGTGCCTGCGCCGGTGAGCGGCAGGTTGTCGTAGACACTGTCGGCGAGCTTGAACTGCGCCTTGGTCGTAAGCGTTGGCGCGAGTACGCCGCTCGCGGAAAGCGTGCCGTTCACGCGTGCATCGATCGTGCGGGAGGGGGACGCGACCGGCTTCGCTTTGGATCCCTTCGCCTGTGGCGGCTTTGCGACCAGTTGTTCGGTCAGCAGCAACGGATTGAAATCGATGAACTTCGCCTTCAGGTCGTAGCTCGAATGCGTGTCCTTTTGAAGCGCGCCACTCAACTCGATACGGCCCTTCCCCGCGCTCAGTTTCACGCCATCGAATGCGGTTTGCTTAGCGTCCAGCGTGACCTTGCCCTGCACGCGCAACGCCGTTTTCGGGTCGTTGAGATCTAGCGTAATGGTCTGCTTGTCGCCAGCATCACCGGCGAGATGAATGCCGATCGGCCCGGCGAACTGCGTTGGCCGGATGCTCGATTCGATCGCGTTCAGATCGAGTTTCGCGACCTTCAGGTCGAACTGTCCCGCGCCGCCCTTGAGCGTTCCGCCGCCCGTGACGGTTGCTTCCTTCAGCAGGCGCACGTTCAGATCCGAGATGGTTTGCGCCGATGCATCGAGCTTCACGTTCGCGTGGGCATCGATTAAAGGCAGCAACTGCTTGTCGACCGAACCCGGCTTTGCGTTCACGATCGACACGGGCCCCGTCACCACCAGCGCGTTCGGCGTCGCCGGATCGGGCTCCAGTTCGGCCCGCACCGCGAGATCCGCGAACGGCGCGCTCGAGCTGAACGCCTGCGGATTGACGTGATCGACGGTGACAAGCGCGCGCTTGAGCGGCACGTCGCCAAACGGCGCCGCCTCAACATGCGCCTGGCCCTTGAGCTTCAAGCCGCTGGCGTCAATATCGGCGGTCAGGTTTTCCAGCGAACCCGTCAGATGCGCGGCGACCTGCACGGTCTCCCCGCTGAGCTGCCCCGAATAGCCAGCATCGCCCGTGAGCGGGAACGGGCGCGCGCCGCCGTCCAGTTTCAACGCGGCCGTGATCGCGCCGAACGGTGTATCGAGGCGCTGCACAGTCGCTTCGTGATGACGGCCGTCGCTGTGTCCTTCCAGCACGAGCCGCGAGAACTCGGTGGTCGTCGCGCCTTGATGGAGACGCAGTGTGTCGAGCGTGATGTCGCTGATGGCAAGCTGGATCGGCAAGCGCAAATCCGTCGGCAACTGGACCGGGCTGGTGTCTTTCGGCGAGGGCGCAATGCGTGCATCGACCGTGCCGACGTGCAAATAATCGATGCTGAACCGCAACGGCGCGCGCGCGAGTTCCCATCGGCCGGAAACGCTGTCTACGGCAATATCCGTTCCCTTGCCGTCGAGGCTTTTCCAGTGCACGTTGCGCAGTCGCAAGCCGGTCGCGATCGCGCCGCCGTCGAGCGTGCCGCTCAGTTGGCCGCCGAGCAGCGACGTCGCCGCCTGCCAGACGTAACGCGTCCCGCGCTCGCTGTTCAGGGCGTACAGGATCATCGCAACGCCGAGAGCTACGCACAGCAGGAGCACAAGAACGATGCCGCCCAACCATTTGGCGAGACGCCGCCCGCCGCCGCGCCGTGGCTTGGCAGGGGGCGTTCCGTTTTCAGCCGCGCCGCTCCCCCGGCTCTCGGGGGGATCCGGTTGATCTGCGGGCGATTGGCCGTTCTGGACCGTCATGCGTGAAGAGATAATCTAGGCAAATTCATCAGAAGGCGATCCCGAGCGTCAGATACGGGCGGATGTCCCGGTTCTTGAAGCCATACGCAATATCCACGTTCACCGGCCCGACCGGACTGCGCCAGCGCACACCCATGCCCGCGCCGGGCTCGAACACGCGCTCTTTCCAGGTATCGGTGGCTGTGCCGATATCGAAGAACACCGCCCCACCCCAGTCGTGTGAAAACCAGTGCTGATATTCCGAGCTTCCGGTCATCAGGTACTTGGTCGGCAATACCGAGCCATCGACGTTATTACCAATGCTCTGATAACCATAACCGCGCACGGAATTCGCACCGCCCGCCCGGAACAGCAGCGACGCGGGAACCCCGCTCGAGCTGCCCGCCGTAAACACACCGCCGAATTCCGCGCGAAACACGAACAGGTCGCGCTTGCCCAGCGGGACGTATTGCAGCAGGTTCGTATAAACGCGGCCGAAGGTTTGATCGGCGAGGAGCCCCTTCACCGCGACGTCGGCTTCCGCGCGAATCAGGTTGCCCGAGCGCGGAAACAGCGGATCGTCGACATTGCGGCGCACCCATTGCCACGACGGCACGAGCGCACGGCTGGTGGTCGGGGGCCCGGAGTTCTGCGTCAGCCGGTCGGCATAGAACAGCAGCGAGAACGTGGTGTCGATGTTCTGCAGCGAGCGCGAGCGCTGCACGCCGGCACGCGCGCTGTAGATGCGCGTGTCGGACACGTTCGTATTCGTGTATGAGGCAAGCACGCTGTTCACCCAGGTGCGGCCATCCGGCGGCATCGCGAGTTGCACCTGACCGTATTGCTGGGTCTGGTCCAGGCGGCCGGATATGGTGAATGGATAAGCCCTGCCGAAGGTATCGAGATAGCTGTACGCGCCCTGGATGTGCGGACCCGTATCCGTCGCGTAACCCACGCCGTAACGCACGCTGTTATATGGATACTCGCTGACTTTCAGGTGTATCGGCGTTTCGTCCGGCTTGGTCACGTCGTTGTCTGCGTCAATGGCGACCGACGCGTAGTAGGGCGTGTTCTGCAACTGGCGCTGCAATTCGTTCACGCGCGCGACATCGTAGATATCGCCGGGATGGATCCGCTCGACGTTGCGAATGATCTGTTCGGGATAACGCCGCACGCCGCTGATGTCGAGCTTGCCGAACGTGAAGGTCGGGCCGCTATCGAAGGTCACCGACAAATCCGCGATGTGCGTGCGCGGATTCACGCGCGCCTTCGATTGCGAGATTTTCGCGCCGAGATAACGGCGCGACTGCAAGGCCTTGAGCGCGGCGTTCTTCGCGTCGTTCCAGGCGCTTTGCGAGAACGGGTCGCCCTCCCTGACCGAAAACGCGAAACGCGCGGTATTTTCCTGCGCGGGGTCTTCCGTCGTGATCGCGCCCTTGAAGGTTAGCGAAACGGAAGCGACCTTGGTCTGTGGACCCGGATCGACGCTGATGGTGACGGATTTTTTATCGCCGTCATGTTTCACGTCAGTGCGCACGACCGGCGTGAAATAACCGTCGGTCGCGACGAGATCGCGGACTTCCTGCGGCGTGGCGGTGACCAGGAAGTCGAATTGTTCGTCGCTGATATCGTCACGTTTCTTGAAACGCGACAAATCGAGGTGGTCCTTGAGCAGCGACCGGACGCTGCGCGGCGCATCGATATCCACGTCGTATTTCGCGTGCGCCGGCTGGGCGACGGCAAAGAGCGCCAGCGCATGGAGCGACCAGACGACACGGCGCACGATTGACCACGCACGGGAAGGCGCTTTCGACGACGCGATGGCCGACGGCTCCAGCCGCCGAGCATCGGCTTGCCCGCGCTTGAAGCGCAGCGGATCAAACAGGCGCCCCGCCAAACGTGACCTCCGGGGTTGAATTGAGTGGGATTGCTTGGGTGTGCGCGATAGACGCTGCGCGGTGTCGGGTAAACGCCGAGCGTCGATCCAGCAGGCGCTATTTCACCACACTGGAGCGGCCGGCTGTCCCAAAAACCGCCGGGTTAGCCGATTGGACAACGTTCGAAAGGACCGTCGCCGCGCTTCGGCAAACACGCTGCGAAAATGCCAGAGGTGCGCCTTGGACGGCTCTCCGCGGTGCTTGTTCCGTGCATGATTCAATAATTGACAGAGTTTTACCTTGCCGCTTTCCAGGCGCGCTTTTCAGGCGCGCTTTTCAGCCGCTCCGAGAGACTGAATGGACGATGTCTGCGCTTTCGCGGCGACCTTCCGGCGGGTTAACCGCTCCGCTGCCTGATGCTTGCGGTAAAATTGCGATGAATCACGGCGGCGGCTCACTCGATCCCCCGCCGCGCCTGTTTTCGAATCGCTCTGAGCCAACGGAAGTCGAATCATGTACCTGTCGGACATCACCCAGTTCATCAATCAGATGAAAGAGCAGAAACCGTCGCTCGAAGCAGAACAGCGCAAGGGCCGTGCGCTGCTGTGGGACAAGCAGCCTATCGACCTCGACGAGAGCTCGGAAATCAAGACATCGCGGGTCGAACAAACGCCCTACGTCTATTACCAGAACTTCTGAACGTGAGTGCCGCCCGCGAGGCGCCGCAAGCTCCGGAGCGTTCGGGACACTCAGGACACTCGGGCAAGGATGATCGCGCCGCAGCGCTTGCCGCGCCCGCGACCGACTCCACGCCGAACACCATTGACGGCGTAGCGTTCGCGCACCTGTACGGCGAGCCGCTCTGGAAGCTGCCGACGGACCTGTATATCCCGCCGGACGCCCTCGAGATCTTTCTCGAGGCGTTCGAAGGCCCGCTCGACTTGCTGCTGTACCTGATCCGCAAGCAGAATTTCAACGTCCTCGACATTCCGATGGCCGACGTCACGCGCCAGTACCTGGGCTACGTCGACCAGATTCGCGAATCCAACCTGGAACTTGCGGCGGAATACCTGTTGATGGCGGCCATGCTGATCGAGATCAAGTCGCGCATGCTGCTGCCGGTGAAAAAGGCGGATACCGGCGAAGAAGCCGAGGATCCGCGCGCCGAGCTCGTGCGGCGCTTGCTGGAATACGAGCAGATGAAGCTCGCAGCGCAGCGCTTGGATCACATTCCGCAACTCGGCCGCGACTTCCTGCGGGCGGAGGTGTATGTCGAGCAAAGCTCGGCGCAACGTTTCCCCGACGTCGACGTGAACGACCTGCGCGCCGCCTGGGCCGACGTCATCAAGCGCGCGCGGCTGGTCGAGCATCACAAGATCTCGCGCGAGGAATTGTCGGTGCGGGAACACATGAGCGTGATCCTGCGGCGCCTGCAGAACAACCGCTTCATGGAATTCGGCGATCTCTTCGACCCATCGCGCGGCGTGCCGGTCGTGGTGGTGAATTTCATCGCGATGCTCGAACTGTCGCGTGAAGCGCTGATTGAAATCACCCAGGCCGAGCCGTATGCGCCAATCTACGTGAGACTCGCGTATTCGCCGGCCTAAGCGTGTAAGTGGCGCCCATGTGGCGCGGCGCCCTTCCCCTTTTCTTTCCCCTTGGAGCAGTGTTTTCAAAACTGCCCGCCAGGAGACACCCGCTAGATGAAAGTCATCAGCTCGATCCATGAACTGCGCGACCAATTGCGCGGTCAGAACCGAACCGCCTTTGTCCCGACCATGGGTAATCTGCACGAAGGCCACTTGTCGCTGATGCGGCTGGCGCGCCAGCATGGCGATCCGGTAGTCGCCAGTATTTTCGTGAACCGGCTGCAATTCGGACCTAACGAAGATTTCGACAAATACCCGCGCACGCTGCAAGACGATATCGAAAAGCTCCAGGCCGAGAACGTGTATGTGCTGTTCGCGCCTACCGAAGCCGATCTGTATCCCGAGCCGCAGCAATACCGGGTGCATCCGCCGACGAATCTGGGCGACATCCTGGAAGGCGAATTCCGGCCGGGTTTCTTTCAGGGCGTGTGCACGGTCGTGATGAAGCTGATGTCGTGCGTGCAGCCGCGCGTGGCTGTCTTCGGGAAGAAGGATTATCAACAACTGATGATCGTGCGGCAGATGTGCCATCAGTTCGCGCTGCCGACGGAAATCATCGCCGCTGAAACCGTGCGCGACGCCGACGGTCTGGCGCTCAGCTCGCGCAATCGCTTTTTGCAAGCGGCCGAGCGCGCCGAGGCGCCGGTGCTGGCGAAAACCCTGAATCGCGTACGCGACGCGGTGCTAGCAGGCAATCGCGATTTTGCATCGATAGAAAAAGAAGCCGTGGAATCGCTCGCACAGCGCGGCTGGCAGCCGGATTACGTCGCGGTGAGAAAGCGCGTGGATCTGCTGCCGCCCGGCCCAGCCGACACCGCCGCCCCGCTCGTGGTGCTGGCCGCCGCCAAGCTTGGCAGTACGCGCTTGATCGACAACCTGGAAATTTGAGCGAGAAACGCATGCAGCGAACGCTTTTGAAATCGAAGATTCACCGCGCCACGGTCACGCATTGCGAATTGCATTACGAAGGCTCGTGCGCCATCGACGAGGATTTGCTGGAAGCCGCGAATCTGGTAGAAAACGAGCAGATCGATATCTGGAACGTGAACAACGGCGAGCGCCTGACGACCTACGCCATCAAGGGCGAGCGCGGCAGCGGCATGATTTCGCTGAATGGCTCGGCGGCTCGCCGGGCGCAACTGGGCGATCTGGTGATCATCGCGGCGTTCGCGCTGGTCGATGAGGCAGAACTGAAGGCGGGCTGGAAGCCGGACCTCGTGTTCGTTGATGAAAAGAACCGCATCAAGGGAAACCGCGATCACGTGCCGACGCAGAACTGGACCTGAATCGGGTCCTCCCTAGCGCGAAAAAGACGCAAAAAACGCCGGTTGGCTTTCGAAGCCAACCGGCGTTTTTCTGTCCAAACACCTACTTCTTCGACACCCATTCGATAATGGGTTGCCACTGCTCGATGTCCTTTTCCACCCGGCTTTTGGCCACGTCCCAGATCGTCAGCCCGTGCGCGGCGGCCTGCACGTAGTTCTGCGTATCGCGGATATAACCGAGCACCGGCAGGTCAAGCCCCTCAACGAATCGATGCAGCTGATCCGCCGATTTCGTGCGCGCATCCACCCGCATTCCGACCACGCCCACCTCGATGGTGCCCTTGCGGATCGCCTTCTCCTTCTGCAGCCGAATGAGAAATTCCTGGGTGGCGAGAATGTCGAACATGGACGGCTGGAGCGGCACGATCACCTTGTCCGCCAGCTCCAGCGCAAGCGCGAGGCGCGTGCCGTGAATGCCCGCAGGGGTATCGACGACCGCCTTTTCGAGCCCTTTCGGCGGCTTGGTCGGTGCATCGACGTTCGTTTTCCATTCCTCGATCTTCGGCAGCGTGTCTGGCCGCAACTCCAGCCAGCCGTGCGAAGACTGCTGTTTATCGAGATCCGCGAGCGCGACCCATTCGCCGTTCGCCGCAAAATAGCCAGCCAGATTCGTGGACAGCGTGCTCTTGCCCACGCCGCCCTTCGGATTCGCCACCACGATCACCGTCATAGATTCAATCCACGCGTTCTCGGCCGCGCCCCACGCCCGGCCACCTGACCGTGCTGTAAGCGCTGCAATAAGTGAAAAGTTCGAGGCGTTGATACTATCGGATTTGCCTATTTCAATCCATGCGCGTCAACCACGCAGCTTAAACACCCAAGGACTCCGCAACATGGCAACACTGCGCCCCGACATCACTCTCGACTTTCTGCGCGAACGCCAGCGCGGCCGTCTGCCGGACCTGCTCGGTGTAGAACTGGTAACGCTGGAAAGCGGTACGCTCACTGGCAAGCTGACCGTGCGGCCCGAACTCCTGGCACCGAACGGCTTCCTGCACGCGGCGACCGTGATCGGCCTCGCCGATACCTGCTGCGGCTACGCCTGCATCGCCCATTTGCCCGAAGGTGCGAAGAATTTTACGACCGTCGAACTGAAGAGCAACCACGTGGGCACGGCGCGCGAGGGTGTCATCACGGCGAAGGCGACAGCCGTGCATCTGGGGCGCAGCACGCATGTTTGGGACGCGATCGTGACGAACGGCGAGGGTAAAACCATCGCGTTGTTTCGATGCACGCAGATGATCTTGTATTGAATGGACGGATAAGCGGGCGCTCAGGCAACTGGCAAAAACCGTCTGTCCGAGGCGAATATCAGCCGGGTGCGGTACTTCCCCGTGCGCCGCGTACCGAATTTCGACTTCGCCGGTTTTCAGGCAAACATCGCGCCCAGTGCGTCCAGATCCAGCGATTGCGCGAGCGTATCGGCAAGACGATCCAGCGACGCCTCCCGCAGCGCCGGGTAATCCAGCGCAACGGCCTCGCGCAAACCCGCCCATCCGAGCAGCGCCGCGCAGGCTTCGGGCGTGTCGAAGATGCCGTGCAGATAGGTCGCGGCGATCTGGTTATCGGCGGAAATCGCGCCGTCCGGACGCTCGCCGTCGAGCATCACGGCGGGCCGGGTGAGCGCCGCGCCCGTCGTGCGGCCCATGTGGATCTCGTAACCGCGCACGGGCGCTGGGCCGCCGCTTAAAGTCAGCCGTCCGGTCACGTTGTCGAGCAATTTGTCCGCGGTCAGCGTGGTATCGAGATCCAGCAGCCCGAGGCCGCGCACGCAGCCGGCCGGCCCTTCGAATCCCTCCGGATCATCAACCGTGCGACCCAGCATCTGCATGCCGCCGCAAATTCCCAAGACCTTGCCGCCATATCGGAGATGCCGGTCAATCGCGCGATCCCAGCCGTTTTCACGCAGCCATGCGAGGTCACGCTGCACGCTTTTTGACCCCGGCAACACGATCAGATCGGCTGGCGGCGGTGCTGTCCCGGCGCGCACGTACGAGAAATCGACCTGGGGGTGTGCGCGCAACGCATCGAAATCCGTGTGATTGCTGATCCGCGGCAACGCCGGCACGATTACTTTTAATACCTCAGCGCTGTCGCCGCGCGTGTGCAACTGGCTCGGCAACATATCCTCGGCGTCGAGCGTCAGACCATGAAGATAAGGCACCACGCCAAGCACCGGCTTGCCAGTCCGTGCCTCGAGCCAGTCGAGACCGGGCTGCAACAAGCTGATATCGCCTCTAAAACGGTTGATGACGAAGCCGCGAATCCGCGCCCGTTCTGTCTCGGATAAACACGCGAGCGTCCCCAGCAAATGCGCGAACACCCCGCCGCGATCGATATCCGCCACCAGCACGACCGGGCAATCCACGCGCTCGGCGAACCCCATGTTGGCGATATCGCGATCTCGCAGGTTCACTTCGGCCGGACTTCCCGCCCCTTCCACAATGATCGCGTCAAAACGCTGCTGAAGCCGGGCGTACGAGGCGAGAACGGCATCGAAGGCGACAGTCTTGAACGCGTGATACGCGCGGGCGTCGAGATTGGCGTGCGCGTGACCGTGGATGATCACCTGCGCGCCGCGATCGCTCGTCGGCTTGAGCAGCACGGGATTGAAGTCGATTTCAGCGTCCACGCCCGCCGCGATCGCCTGCAGCGCCTGAGCGCGGCCGATCTCGCCGCCATCCACCGTGACCGCGCTGTTCAACGCCATGTTCTGCGGCTTGAACGGCGCGACTCGCATGCCGCCGCGCCGCGCGAGCCGGCATAGGCCTGCCACCAGCGTGCTCTTGCCGGCATCGGAGGTCGTGCCCTGGATCATCAGCGTGCCGCGCGGTGCAAATTGCATGGGTGTTTCGATGCTCATCGGTTCTCGGGAAGCCGCTATGGTAGCGCCCGCCGGTACAATATTGCGATGACTTCCCCCGACCTCACCTTCATTCTCGGCGGCGCGCGCTCGGGCAAGAGCGCGCATGCCGAACGGCTTGCCGCTAACAGCGGTCGGCCCGTTACTTACGTGGCTACCGCCCGCATTGGTGACAGCGAGTTCGCTGCGCGCGTGGAGCAGCATCGTGAGCGGCGACCGGCGCATTGGGCACTCGTCGAGGCGCCGCTCGATCTGGGCGGCGTGCTGCGTGAACTGGATCGCGAGGGTCACGTCGTGCTGATCGACTGTCTGACGCTGTGGCTTGCCAACCTGCTCTTCCCCGCCGATGGCAGCACGCCCGACGGCCCGCCGCTGCAAGCTTTCAGCGCCTTTGACGCCGCGCTCGCCGAGGTACGGGGAAAAATAATCATCGTGAGCAACGAGATTGGACTCGGCGTCGTGCCCATGGGATCGGTCACGCGCCTTTACGTCGATGAACTCGGCCGGCTCAATCAGCGTGTCGCCGCCGCAAGCACGCATGTGACCATGATGGTCGCCGGCCTGCCGCTCGCACTCAAAGGCTGACATGCTGCTGCTCTCCTTCTACGTCACGGCGATGCTCGCCATTGCAGGCGTCGTGATCGACCTGATTTTCGGCGAACCCGCGACGCGGCATCCGCTGGTGGCGTTCGGCCGGCTTGCCACGCGCATCGAAGCGAGGATGAATACGGGGTTCCGGGCGCGGCCGGCGGGCATTCTCGCGTGGCTGCTGGCCGTCGTGCCGCCGGTTGCGGTGAGCTGGATACTCATCAGCGTGCTGCCGTTCGCCGCCGCCTGCGCCGTGCATGTGGCGCTGCTGTGGTTCTCGCTTGGAGCCAAAAGCCTGCGCGATCACATCGCGCCGATCGCCCGCGCACTCGGACTCGGCGACCTCGCGGCGGCGCGCAAGCTGACGGCGCGGATCGTATCGCGTGAGACCGCTAACGCCGATGAAGCCGCGCTGTCCCGTGCCGCCGTGGAATCCGCGCTGGAAAACGGCAACGACGCAATCTTCGGTGCGCTGTTCTGGTTCGTGATTGCGGGCGGGCCGGGCGCGCTGATGTTCCGCCTCGCCAACACGCTCGACGCGATGTGGGGTTACCGGACGCCGCGTTACTTGCGTTTCGGCTGGGCAGCCGCCCGTTTCGACGATGTCCTCAACTTCGTGCCCGCGCGGCTCACGGCGGCGAGTTACGCCCTGCTCGGAGACACCCGCACGGCGTGGCGCTGCTGGCGCACGCAGGCGCCGCTGTGGGACAGCCCGAACGCGGGACCGGTAATGGCCGCGGGTGCGGGAAGCCTGAACGTGCTGCTTGGCGGCGCGGCGATTTATCACGGCACGCTGGAAACACGGCCGGTGCTCGGTTTTGGCATGACAGCCTCGCCGCGTCATGTAGTGGCCGCGTTGCGGCTCGTCGAACGCACAACGCTGCTCTGGCTCGCGATCCTGCTGGTACTGGCTTTCACGGGCGTGGGGTTTCATGGCTGAACCCATCCGGCATGGAGGAAATTTGCGCGAAGCCGCGCGTCGATACGGGATCGCGCTGGGCGACTGGCTGGATTTATCGACGGGGATCAATCCGCGTGCGTATCCAGTGCCGCCTGTACCCGTGGACGCGTGGCGCCGTTTGCCCGAAGACGCCGATGAGTTGGCAGAGCTTGCAGCGCGTCACTATGGAGCGCCGGGGGCGCTGCCGGTTGCTGGCAGTCAGGCTGCGATTCGCGCGCTGCCGGGTTTGTTAAAGCGCGGTGTTGCGGCGGTTGCGCCATTGACGTATGGCGAATACGCGCCGGCATTTGAGCGCGCCGGGCACCGGATCGTTGCACTTGATGTTGCATCGACTGCTTTGGAGGATGGCGTCGATCATGTGATCGTTGCGAATCCTAACAATCCTACGACTGAACGCATCGACCACAATGTTCTGCTCGACTGGCATGAGCAACTGGCAGCACGCGATGGAACGCTGATCATCGACGAAGCTTTCGCCGATGCCTACGGCGACGAACACCGCTCACTGGCATCGGAGAGCGGACGCGAAGGTTTGGTCGTGCTGCGCTCAGTCGGCAAGTTCTATGGCCTCGCGGGGATTCGCGCAGGGTTTGTGCTCGCAGCGGAACCGTTGCGCGATGCTTTGCGCGAGACGCTCGGCGCATGGACCGTAAGCGGCCCGGCACGCCATGCGGTGCAGGCGGCTTTGAGCGATTCTTCGTGGCAAGCCGAAACACGTGCCACGCTCGCTCGGGATAGCGCAAGGCTGGCGACGTTGATCCGCAACCGAGGTTTCGATCCCCGTTCAACACCCTTGTTCGTATGGTTCGAGACTCAACACGCAGCAGCGTTGCAGCACGCTTTGGCGACCCGCGGAATCTGGACCCGGCTGTTCGGGCATGGCGTGGTGCCGAGTTTGCGGATCGGTTTGACGGGATCGGAGGCGGAGTGGGCGAGGTTCGCGCAAGTGTTCGACGCGGCTGTGAGGGCGATCCGCTGACGGATCACAAAACTCGCTTCTCATACATTGCTCGCCCTACTCGACACACCTGGACTAACACTCCTTATGCTCTTCCGTCACTTCCTCGCGCTGACTTTCATCGTTGCGATTTTTTCATCGACGCAAGCTCGAGCCGAAGCCCTCACCGTCACCGACGACACCGGCGCCACCGTGACCCTCGCGGCACCCGCACAACGCATCGTGAGCCTCGCGCCGCACGTCACCGAACTCCTGTTCGCCGCGGGCGGCGGTGCGCGCATCGTCGGCGCGGTCAGCTATAGCGACTACCCGCCGCAGGCCACATCGATACCGCACGTTGGGGACAACAAATCGCTCGACCTGGAGCGCATCGTCGCGATGAAGCCCGACCTGATCGTCGTGTGGCGGCATGGCAATGCGCTGCGGCAAATCGACCGGCTGCGCGAGCTGCACGTGCCGCTGTTTTTCAGCGAGCCGCATCGGCTGGACGATATTCCCGTCACCATCGACAAGCTCGGCATCCTGCTCGGGACATCGACCGAGGCGAATAAAGCGTCGAACGCGTTCCGTCATGACATCACGAACCTGCGGGTGCGTTATGCAAACCAGCCGCCGGTGAGCGTGTTTTATCAAGTCTGGGACGATCCGCTGATGACGCTCAACGGTACGCACATTGTTAGCGAAGTGATCGAGTTGTGCAGCGGACGCAACGTGTTTGCCGACTTGAAACCGCTCGTGCCGACCATCTCGACGGAAGCCGTGCTCGCGGCCGACCCCGAAGCGATCGTCACCGCAACACCCGGCGCGACGAGTTCGGAGCACGCGTTGCCCTCGCTGGACACGTGGCGCAAATGGCCTTCGATGAAAGCCGTCGCGCGCGGCAACCTGTTCGGTATCGATGGTGACCTGATCAACCGGCCGACTCCACGTCTGGCGTTGGGAGCAGCGGCATTGTGTGAGGATCTGGAAGCGGCTAGAACGCGGCGTCCGAAGTAGATTCAAGCATTCCAGCGCACAAGCAGCCACTCGCCGCGCACGCGTTTGAACCAAACGATTGCTCCAAAATCCAGCGGCCATTGAATCGCGTTCGCGCGCGCAACGCCAAGTAAGTGCGCCGTCAGTATACGCATGACTCCGGCATGCGTCACAACGTGAATCGGACCGTTGGTATCGGCGGTACAAACCGAATCGGCCCAACTCGCCACTCGCTCGGCAAACTGCGCCACACTCTCCCCGCCGTGCTCGCGAGCGTGCTCAAGATCTGCTGCCCAGGCATCGAGCATTGCGCGGTCCAAGCCGTCCCACGGCTGCCCTTCCCATGTGCCGAAATCGAGTTCCTGCAAACGAGCATCGGCGCGAATGGGACCAAGCGCTTCGGCCAATAATCGGCAACGGCTCAATGGACTCGTGTGCCAGACACCTTCAACCGCAGGCACCTTAAGCAGCCGCAAACGCTCGCTCAGCAGACGCGCCGAATCCTCGACATCGGCGAGAAGCGCAACGTCGGTGCGGCCATAGCAAATCCCGGCATCGATACCCACAGCCGGATGGCGAATCAGGACGAGATCCATCCGAGTCCGATCAAGTAGATAGCGAGTTCAAAAAGTTGCTGCGCGAAGCCCAGGCAATCACCGGTATAACCGCCGATACGCCTGACGAAATAGCGCCCGATGACAAACCGCAACGCGCCGAGCGCCAGGATCATCACGCAGCCAAGCCGCCAGTCGGGCCAGAAAAGCCACGGCAATCCAAACAGCGCAGCTAAAAGAAACGCGCTCGCGCTCATCTTCTGCGCGACCGGTTTTGCTTTGCCAACTGCCCGGACATAGTCGAGCGTGCAGAGATAGCTGATGGCAATCGTGCGGCTTGCCGCGTGCGCCGCGACGATCATCCATGCTGTGCGCAGCGGCAGCATCGCGGTCAATGTCTGCCACTTCAGCGCAAGCACGACGATCAGCGCAATCGCGCCGAACGCGCCGATCCGCGAGTCGTGCATGATGCGCAGCGCGTCCTCGCGGGTGGTTGCGCCGCCGAAGGCATCGGTGCAATCGGCGAGACCGTCTTCATGGAACGCGCCGGTGACAAGAAGCGTTGCCGCCATCGATAACAACACCGCCACGCCCGCTGGAAACACCTGCAGCGCGGCGAGATAGACGACCGCGCCGAGCCCGCCGACCAGCACGCCGATCAACGGAAAGTACCGCGCCGCTGCGTTCAGATAGTGCGCTTCGAAGCCGACCCAACGCGGCACCGGCACGCGGGTAAAGTACCCGAGCGCGGTGAAAAAATATCGGAGCTCCTGCGATGGGCGGTTCATGACGGGATCACGGAGCCTTGTCGGAAACGCCAGCCGATTCGAAGCTCGCCATTTCATTGATGAACGCCACCGCCGCGCGCAACAACGGCAACGCGAGCGCAGCGCCTGTCCCTTCGCCGAGCCGCAATCCGAGTTGAAGCAAGGGCGCCGCGCCAAGATGCTCGAGCATTCGCCGATGACCCGTTTCATCGGATGCATGCGCGAATACGCAGTAATCGAGAACAGCCGGGTTAAGCGCGTGAGCCACAAGCAACGCGGACGTAACAATAAAACCATCGACGAGAATCGTCATGCGCGCTTCAGCCGCCGCGAGAAACGCGCCGACGATCATCGCGATTTCAAAGCCGCCGAAGGTGGCGAGGGTATCCAGAGGATCGATGGACGCGGCATGCTTTTTCAACGCTGCAGCAAGCACGTCACGCTTGTGGTTCAAACCGGCATCGTCGAGTCCCGTGCCGCGTCCTACGCACAGATCAACAGACACGTCACACATCCGGCTCATCAGACACGCCGCCGCCGACGTGTTCGCAATCCCCATCTCGCCGAACCCGATCACGTTGGTTCCGAGCGCCGCATGATGACGCACGCGCGCAGCCCCGCGCGCGATGGCCTGCAACACTTCCTCGTGCGTCATAGCCGGTTCGTGCGCGAAGTTGCGCGTGCCGCCGCGCCGGATCGCTGCATCGACGAACCCTGCGGCCGCCGACGATGCGCTCGCCACACCGGCGTCCACCACTTCGAGCGTCATGCCCGCCGCCTTCGATAACGCATTGATCGCCGCCCCGCCCGCGATGAAATTCGCGACCATCTGCACCGTCACCTCTTGCGGAAACGGACTCACGCCCTCGGCCGCAATCCCATGATCGCCGGCAAAAACGATGATCCCCGGACGTTCGATACGCGGTCGCAAAGTCCGCTGAATCAGCCCGATCTGAAGAGCAAGGGTTTCGAGCCGGCCGAGACTGCCGGGCGGTTTTGTCTTCGTATCGATCACATGCTGCAGCTCGGACGTCATTGATCGATCGAGCGGTTCAGGACGGGGAAGTGTGTCGTGCATGGTCTGGTTCATGGTGAGGTTGAGCGCATCACGGGCACGAGCGCCTCGTGACCGTCCTGTTGAATTAACGTAAGCGGATAACCGAACGCGGCGCTGGCTCGCTCGGGTGTAAGGACATCGCGAACCGGGCCTGCATGCGCGTGGCCGGCGCCATCGAGTAACAAAGCGTGCGTGGCGAAACGGCGGGCCAGGTTCAGATCGTGACACGAGAAAATCACGCTGCGTGGCTTCGATCCGATCCATCCGCTCAACGCTTCAAGGCAATCGATCTGATGATGCAGATCGAGATGGGCGAGCGGTTCATCAAGCAACAACAACGGCGCATCCTGGCACAAGGTTGCCGCCAGCGCCACGCGTTGACGTTCGCCGCCCGAGAGTGACAAGACATCGCGTGAAGCAAAGGCGGCGAGGCTGAGAGTTTGCAAAGCCCAATGCGCCGCCGCGCGATCCGCATCGCTTTCCCAGCCCCAGCCGCTCAGATGCGGAAAGCGGTTGAGCATGACGGTATCGAGAACGGTGGCGCTAAATGCATCGTGCGTGGCTTGCGGCATCAACGCGCGTCGGCGAGCCAAGTCATTGGACCGCCATTCGCCAAGCACTTTCCCGTCAAGCGAAATCGCACCCGACGCCGCCTTCGATAACCCCGCCAGCGCCGCGATCAGCGTCGTCTTGCCCGCCCCGTTCGGACCGGCGATGCACCACATTTCGCCGGGCGCGAACATCTGCGTAAGATCCGCGATCAACACGCGATCCACTACGCGCAACGTTAGTTGATTGACTTGAAGTCCATTCATGGCGCGCGCCTGAGGAGCATCCACAAGAACACCGGTACGCCGATCAGCGCGGTGATCACACCCACGGGCAACTGCGCCGGCGCGATCATCGTGCGCGCGATCAGATCCGCGCCCATCACAGCCAGCCCACCGCCAAGCGCCGATGCAGGCAGGAGCATGCGCTGATCGTTGCCGAACGCGAGCCGCAACACATGCGGTACCACGAGCCCGATAAACCCAATGGTCCCGGCCGTCGTCACCGCGGCAGCAGCGGCAAGCGACGCAGCCAGATACACGCGCAATCTCAAGCGCACGACGGGCACGCCAAGCGCTTCGGCCGCAACATCGCCACGCAGCAATATGTTGAGTTGCGGCGCGACCGGCACGATCGCGACCAGCGCAACGACCAGCGCGATCAACGCGGCCCACGGCATCGCGACGCCGTTCAGATCGCCTGTCAGCCAGAAGACCATGCCGCGCAAGCGGTTCTCGGGCGCAATAGCCAGCATCAGCGTGATCAACGCGCCCCACCCCGCCGCGATCACCGCGCCGGTGAGCAGCAATCTCGGCGATGCATCCTGCGGTTCGCCACGCCACAACTCGCGCCGGGCAAGGCCAAGCACGAGCAATATCGACAGGAACGCACCAGCGAACGCAGCGGCATCGACGCTCCACCACGACAGGGAAAACAACATCGCGGCGAGCGCGAACGCCGCCGCGCCGCCCGATACGCCGAGCACGTACGGTTCAGCCAGCGGATTACGCAGCAAGACCTGCAGCAGCGCACCGGCCATGCCAAGCAATGCACCGCAAGCAAAGCCGCCGAGCGCGCGCGGCAAGCGCAGGCTGAGCACGATTTCATCGATCACGTCGGTCGACTGCGACACGAGCGCGTGGATCACCCGCAGCGGCGACACGGCAATACTTCCCAGCGCCAGTGATGCCACGAACACCCCGAGCGCGGCCAGGCCAAGCACGGTCCAGACCATGGAGGCGCGCCGCGCATTCATGCGCTTAACGCTCACTGCTGCTGCCAGCCGAGCGTGATATAGGCACCACGGCGCGGCGTGTTGTATGAGTACGCAAGCTGATAGTCCTTGTTGAACAGGTTGTCGATACGCGCGCCGATATACCACGACTTCGTGATGTCATAACGCGCCGATAGATTCACCAAACCATACCCGCCGAGCGTGGAATCGAAGTCCTCGCGCGCCCCACTCGTGATCCATTCGCCGCCAATTCGCCAGCCGCCTATCGAACGATTCACGGCAAGCGTCGCAAAACGGCGGGCGCGGCGTGTCAAATCCTGCTGATTGGTTTCATCGATGGGATTCTGGAGCGTGAACGACGCGCGCACGTCGGTCCGTCCCACATGCCCCGCCCATGATCCTTCCAGCCCCTGCACCTTCGCGCGCCCCACATTCTGCGCGATGAAAAACCCGTTGCCGTCCGAGATATAGTCGATCAGGTTCGTATAACGCGTCTGGAACGCCGTCAGCCGCACGATGCCCACCGCGCTCGAGGCGTACTGCAATGCCGCTTCGACCGAATGACTGCGCTCGGGTTGAATCGACGGATTGCCGCTGAACGGATAGTACAGATCGTCGAAGCTTGGCGCGCGGAAGGCATCGGAATAACTCAGCGTGGCCTTCCAGTTCGCATCGAAATGGTAGCCGTAGCCGAGATAATAGCTATTGGCGCCGCCGAAGTCGGAGTACTGGTCATGGCGGACGTTGGCCTGGAACTGATTCGCGCCAAACGTGCCGAGATAACCCGCGAAGCGCGAATTGACATGCCGGCCGGGCGCAATGACCTGATCCGAGTCCAACGTCTGGTCGAGATGTTCATAGCCGAACAACAGCTTGTGATCAGGCGTCAGCGCGATGTCGTTCTGCCACGTGTATTGCCGGTTCTCCGAGTTGAACTTGCCGTTATAAACGCCGTTCAACTCGGTATCGGCACGATCCTGCCCCTGCGCCACGATGAAGTGCGTGGTCCAGTTATCGGTGATCTTGCCGTTCGCGAAAACCGACGTTGAACGCACGCGATTGTGCGACTCGTTCTGATCGGTCGGCAGGCCGTAGTTGCTATCGAAACTATTGATGCCGTTCGACTGGAGGAAGCGCACGCCTGCATCCCATTTGTCGGTGAACTGATGGCGCAGCGTGGCCGCCACGCTCTCGTTGAGATAACCGTTCGCGTTGGGATTCACATTCGGCGACGTGGCGGGATCGATGGACGAGAAGCCATCAGTTTTTTCCCGCGATACCGTCACGTTGAACGTGGTGCGGCCGTCTTTGTCGAGCGCACCGTTCACGCCAAGCTGCTGGCGCTGCGTGTGATAGCTGCCGACTTCCGTCTCGAAGTTGAAGCGCGGCGGATGATTGCCGCCGTCCTTGGTGAAGATCTGCACCACGCCGCCGACCGCATTCGATCCATACAGCGCCGACACATTGCCGTTCACCACCTCCACGCGATCGATCTGGTCGAGCATCAGTTGCGAGAGTTGCGCCGCACCAAGTCCCGCCGATTCGACCCGCACGCCATCGATCAGCACAAGCGACTGAGCCGACGATGCGCCGCGCAACATCAATCCCGCCGGCGACCCCGGACCGCCGTTGCGCGTGATCTGCGCGCCGGGGGCGAGCGCGAGCAGGCCCGCGACGTCAGTCGCGTTCGAATCGGCGATATCCTGCTGATCGAAAAGCGTGGTTTGCGCGATGGAATCGGCGAGTTTCTGCGGGACACGGGTCGTCGTCACAACGACGGGCGCAAGCGGTACAGGTTCGGTGGAAACATCCGCCGCGACGGGGGAAGATTGAGCGAGCGCGACAACAGGCAAGCCGCCGAATAGCAGCAGCACTGCGCGGGCAATAGGTGAAACCATGGCTGGAGAAGGTCCGGTTGGAGCATGCGCGACCCGCTCCCCGCAGGTCCATGCGTGACGAACGCCGCCGCGAGGCAGCGCTCTCCCCGAGGCCGGTATCCGGGCTGGCGACGCATCGGCCCGCCTTCCCGCGCGAGAGGCGCAGTGGCATAACCGCGTGCTGCCGGACGCCATTTCGAGTGGTGAAATGGGCCGGACAAAACGCGTTGGGACCGACTTGCAACTTGCGTTGTAGTCGCTTACCGTTGCGGGGGCAGCGCAGGTTGGCTCGTCCGGGCGGACTCCGCTCCCTGCTTCCCGTTTAACTGCGCGCACTGGCAGGCGCGCGCGAGCACCAAGGTGGCGGGAGTTTAAGAGCGGCACAA
This sequence comes from Caballeronia mineralivorans PML1(12), assembly GCF_001028175.1. Classification (GTDB taxonomy): domain Bacteria; phylum Pseudomonadota; class Gammaproteobacteria; order Burkholderiales; family Burkholderiaceae; genus Caballeronia; species Caballeronia mineralivorans. Next base: position 6,958 of record NZ_AEJF01000181.1, on the reverse strand, counting down.
TGGCCCGTCAAGAAAGCGGGACAATGCAGGCGTGCGGACTGCTCACGCAGGGGTTAAAACATTCGATTCGCCCTTGTTTTAAGGGGTTTTGCGTGATAATCCGAAGACCGCTCGCACGCCTGAATGAATGAGAGAATAAATCCCTATAAAGCGTTTCCCCCTACGAATAAAGGCCCGCGCCAATGATTTGAAGACCGACTGCTGTTACGTCTGGAAACGAACCAATTTTCTGAAGCGCCGGAGAAGCGCGCTAAAATGCGAGGTCTTAAGAGGACGCAGCACATGCTCAACGAACTCGAATCACTGTCACAGAATATCGGCCGGCTGATCAAGATCAGCGAACGCCATCATCAAGCTCACAACGCGCTGGCCCTGCAACTCGAACAGTTGCGCGCCGAATATGCCAACACGCAGGGCGAGCTTGCGGCCATGCGCGAAGAACGCGACGCACTGGTGGCGGAGCGCGATTCGCTGTCCGCGAAAATCGACGACGCGCAGATTCGCCTCAACGCGATTCTCGAAAAATTGCCGCGCGCGAAAGCTGCGCCCGAACCGGATAACCAGCTTGCCCTTTTGCCTCCCGATGGCATCGAACCGGATACCGCCGAATCGGCGCACGGTGCGTTGCATGAAGAGTCACACCATCACGGAGAAAAGGCATGACGACGAAGCAGATCGAGGTATCCATTCTCGGCGCACCGTATCGGCTCGCGTGTTCGCCGGAAACCGAAGACGCGCTGCGTGAAGCGGTGGCGCGCGTGGACGCGGAAATGTCGAAGGTGCGCAATGCGAGCAGCGTGCGCGGCACGGATCGGATTGCGGTAATGGCGGCGTTGTCGCTGGCCTCCGAATTGCTTAAGCTGCAGAACAGCGTGCGTCACGGCGAAGCGTTTCCGGCGGAAGAAATTCGCCGGACCATGCATCAGATGAACGAACAACTTGGCGTCGTGATTTCACAATACGAAGCGCAGTAATTGCCGCGGTAGTGGACGGAATTCGCTTTTATTGCTTGACGATTGCGCTGATGCCTGGATGTTATTTTGTTGCCTGGATGATTGCATGAGTTGTTACATAAGCCCGTGTTTTGCGGGCTTTTTGCAATTTCATCAGTCACCATAAACTTTTCCCGGATCATTGCTGCATCGGCTCAACGATTGGTGTAAAGTGACTGCTCCCTGCCTGGTTTGCCAAGGTCATATATTCCTTGAACCAATGCCTATGTGCACGGTTGTGGGACCTTGTAGCACTGGCGAGCGCGTCACTCTGTCTGATGAGCCCAGGGTGCTGCTTACTGCGACCAATCTTGAACCCAGGTTCAGGATGCCGGCCTAGCGGCTTGGGCGGGGACCCTTTCCAGCAGCATGCGTGTTGTTCTGCGCAAGCTTGCAAGCAATTGATTTGAATTGGCTAGATTTGATTAACGGCGTCGGAAGTTTTCCGATGCCGTTTTCTTTTGCATCGTGAATCCTGCATCGTGCATGCTCTTTTGCACTGCACATTCTCTATGGGCGACATTCATGCGCTACTGGCTGATGAAGTCGGAACCGAACGAAGCGAGCATCGACCATCTCGCTCACGCTCCGAAAAAAACCCTGCCCTGGACCGGCGTGCGTAATTACCAGGCACGCAACTTCATGCGCGACGGCATGCAGATCGGCGACGGCGTGCTGTTCTATCATTCGAGCTGCCCGCAGCCAGGAATTGCGGGTGTTGCGAAGGTGTCCTCGGCCGCTTATCCCGATCCCACTCAATTCGATTCCGCGAGCCACTACTACGATCCGAAGTCGTCGCCGGAAAAGCCGCGCTGGTTGCTCGTCGACGTCCACTTCGTGAAGAAGACGCCGCTCATTCCACTTGCCACGCTGCGCGATCATGCAGAGCTTGCCGACATGCAAGTGCTCGCAAGAGGGAATCGGCTGTCGATCACGCCGGTGACCGAAGCGCAATGGCGCTTTATCACCGAACACCTTCTGTAACCTCGTTGAAGGGAACTTCGCGTGCGTGAGAAGCGCCTAAGCTTCGCGTCACATGACGTGCACTCATGCTTACGGAGTTACACGATGAGAAAGAAAAACACCACTTCGACACTCGCGGCCGTTGTCCTGCTGGCAGGCGCCGCCATGGCACAGAGCGCGTTTGCGCAAAGCGTCGTGACACAGGCTCAGCCGTCGGGCGTGTTGTCGCTGGCGGCGCAGGCGAGCGAAGACGTACCGCAGGACGTGGTCGACATCACGCTGTTCTATGAGCAGGAAGCGAAAGATCCGGCCTCGTTGACGACCGTGCTCAATCAGCGCGCCGAGGCAGCGTTGCGCCAGGCCAAGGGTGTCGAGAACGTCACGGCGCATAGCGGTTCGTTCACCGTGTATCCATCGACGGATCGGGACGGGCGCATTTCTGCATGGCGTGGCCGCACGGAGGTCGTGCTGGAGTCGAAGGACTTCACGGCAGCGTCCAAGCTCGCCGGCAAAATGAGCGATTCAATGCAGGTTGGCAGCGTGACGTTCTCGCTGTCGCCGGAAGCGCAGCGCGCCGCCGAGCAGAAACTGTCGACGCAGGCTATCGCTTCGTTCAAGCAACAGGCGCAGAATTCGGCGCAGGCGTTCGGCTATAGCGGTTATGCCATTCGTGAAGTGAACATCGGGCATAACGGGTCGTCGCCACGGCCGGTGATGATGATGGCCGCGCGCAGCATGAACGCGGATGCAAAGATGTCGGCGCCCATGGCGCTGGAAGCGGGAACCTCGACGGTGACCGTGAACGTGTCGGGTTCGGTGCAGATGAACCGCTAGGCACGTGAGTCTTGCCATATAAAAAAGCCTCGCTTCATGCGAGGCTTTTTCTTGGGCTTTCGCAAAGGCAGATTCGCCGTTCACGAAACCTTCGCGGGCTCCGAAGGCACTGCCCGAGCACGTCGATAAGACCAGATAAGCAGGCCAATTCCGGCAATGATCATAGGCAGCGAAAGCCATTGGCCCATCGACAGATTCATCGCCAGCAGGCCGAGATAATCGTCGGGTTCACGCGCGAATTCAACCGTGAAGCGCGCAAGGCCATAACCGATCAGGAACACCGCCGAGATACCGCCCACCGGCCGCTGCTTGCGCGACATCAGCCACATCACGATAAACAGCGCAAAACCCTCCAGCGCGATCTCATACAACTGCGACGGATGACGCGGCAGCATCTGGTAACGCTCGAAGATCTCCGTCAAATGCCATTGCGCAGCCTGTTGCGGATGGGTCCGCAGCCAGATGGCGTCGTCGGCGGATGCGTTCTGGAAGAGCATGGCCCACGGCGCTTTCGGGTCCGTCACGCGGCCCCATAACTCACCGTTGATAAAGTTGCCGAAGCGTCCGGCCGCGAGCCCGAGCGGGACCAGCGGCGCGACAAAATCGGTCACTTGCAGCCAGGTCCGCTTGCGTTGCCATGCGAACAGGATCATCGCGGTCATCACGCCGAGCATGCCGCCGTGGAACGACATGCCGCCTTCCCAGACCTTGAAGATATCGAGCGGATTCGCAAGGTAATAACTCGACTTGTAGAACACCACATACCCAAGCCGCCCGCCCAGGATCGTACCGAGCACGCCGTAAAACAGGATGTCGTCGATATCTTTCGTGGTCCACCCTTGCGCCGCGACATAAGGCAAGCGCAGCCGGAAGCGGCCGATAACGATGCACTGGATGAACGCCACCAGATACATGAGGCCATACCAGCGCACAGCGAGCGGACCGAGATGAAGCGCGATGGGATCGAAATTGGGGTGAATGAGCATGTTTCTATCTACGTGTTGGGGTCACGGCAACGCGGGCACGGTAGCCGCATGAGCGCGCACTATATCGATAAAACCGGCGAGCACCGGGCTGACCTCCGCCGCACGCCACACGAGTCCGGTCTCGACGACCGGCCCGGATTCGAGCAACGGACGATACACCACTCCGGTTCTGCGCAGATGTCGCAGCGACTGCGGCACGAGCGCGACACCCATGCCGGCCGATACAAGACTGACGATGGTCTGCATCTGAATGGCTTCCTGCCCGACACGCGGCACCAGGCCGGCCGCGCCGTAGCAACCCATAATCATGTCATAGAAACCGGGCGCGAGACGCCGTGGAAAGACGACGAGTGGGGCATCGGCGAGTTGGTGAAGGCTGACGGGCGTCTCCGACCACTCTTGAGCGCCCTGCCCGAGTTCAGCCGCGGCATCGCTCGACATGGCGATCACCAGCGGCTCGCGCGCGATTGGCAGATACGACAACGCGACCGCATGACGCGGCGGCAGTGGCGGAATGACGAGGCCAGCATCAATGCGCCCGGCCACCAGTTCCTCCACCTGCACGTCGCTGGTTGCTTCCACGAGCTGCAGCCGCACGCCGGGATAACGCGCGCCAAAATCGCGCAGCAGCAAGGGCAGCAGGCCGTAATCGGCGGTGGAGACGAACGCCAGCGACAACACGCCCGCCTCGCCCCGCGCGAGCGATTGCGCGAGCGGGCGCAGGCCCTCTGCGCCGGCAAGCAGCCGGCGCACCTCCGGCAGCAAATCCTTCCCCACGGGCGTCAATTCGACCGAGCGCTTCGTGCGCACGAACAGCGCCACGCCGAGCGCCTCCTCCAGCACCCGGATGGCCTGCGACAACGGTGGCTGCGTCATCGCGAGCCGCGCTGCGGCCCGGCCGAAGTGCATTTCCTCGGCAACCGTCACAAAATAACGCAACAATCTGAGTTCAATGTTCCGCGCGTCCACTGATATTTTCCACGACCTAATAGACCCTGAATAATATATTGGACACGCGTTCGCACAAGCTTCATCCTTGCGCGACCAGATAAAAAAATTCTCAAGGAGCCCCCACATGGCCTTCAATCGCCGCTCGAAAAACATCACGCAAGGCATCGCGCGTTCCCCGAATCGCTCGATGTATTACGCCCTTGGCTACAAGGAAGAAGACTTTGACAAGCCGATGATCGGCATCGCCAACGGTCATTCCACGATCACGCCGTGCAACTCGGGCCTGCAAAAGCTCGCCGATGCCGCCATCGAATCGATCCGCAAATCGGACGCAAATCCGCAGATTTTCGGCACACCGACGATCTCGGACGGCATGTCGATGGGCACCGAAGGCATGAAGTATTCGCTCGTGTCGCGCGAAGTGATCGCGGACTGTATTGAAACGGCCGTGCAAGGCCAGTGGATGGACGGCGTGGTCGTGATCGGCGGCTGCGACAAGAACATGCCGGGCGGCATGATCGGCCTCGCGCGCATGAACGTGCCGGGCATCTACGTGTATGGCGGCACGATCCGTCCGGGTAACTGGAAGGGCGTGGACCTGACCATCGTGTCGTCGTTTGAAGCGGTGGGCGAATTCTCGGCCGGACGTATGTCGAAGGAAGATTTCGACGGCATCGAGAAAAACGCGTGCCCGTCGAGCGGTTCGTGCGGCGGCATGTACACGGCCAACACCATGAGTTCGTCGTTCGAGGCGCTCGGCATGTCGCTGATGTATTCATCGACGATGGCAAACCCCGACGAAGAAAAGGTCACGTCCGCGGCCGAATCGGCACGCGTGCTGGTCGAAGCCGTCAAGGCCGATCTCAAGCCGCGCGACATCATCACGAAGAAGTCGATTGAAAACGCTGTCGCGCTGATCATGGCGACCGGCGGCTCGACCAATGCTGTGCTGCACTACCTGGCCATCGCCCATGCGGCGGAGGTGGAATGGAGCATCGACGACTTCGAGCGCATGCGCAAGAAAGTGCCGGTGATCTGCAACCTGAAGCCGTCGGGTCAGTACGTGGCAACCGATCTGCACAAGGCCGGCGGTATTCCGCAGGTGCTGAAGATCTTGCTCGACGCGGGCATGTTGCACGGCGATTGCATCACGATCACGGGCAAGACCATCGCGGAAGAATTGAAGGACGTGCCGTCGAAGCCGCGCGCCGACCAGAACGTGATTTTCCCCATCGATAAAGCCCTCTACGACGAAGGCCACCTCGCGATCCTGAAGGGCAACCTCGCTCCGGACGGCGCCGTGGCGAAGATTACCGGCCTGAAAAACCCGGTCATCACCGGCCCGGCGCGCGTGTTCGAGGACGAGCAAAGCGCGATGACCGCGATTGTCGCGGGGCAGATCAAGGCCGGCGATATTGTCGTGTTGCGTTATCTTGGCCCGAAGGGCGGTCCGGGCATGCCGGAAATGTTGGCACCGACGTCGGCGATTATCGGCCAGGGGCTGGGCGAGTCCGTGGGCCTGATTACCGATGGCCGTTTCTCCGGCGGCACTTGGGGCATGGTCGTGGGTCACGTCGCGCCGGAAGCGTACGTGGGCGGCACGATTGCGTTCATCAAGGAAGGGGATTCGATCACCATCGACGCCCACAAGCTGCTGTTGCAACTGAACGTGGATGACGCCGAGATCGAGCGCCGTCGCACAGAGTGGACGCAGCCTGCGCCACGTTATACGCGCGGCGTGCTGGCGAAATATGCTGCACTCGCGTTGCCGGCGAACAAGGGAGCGGTTACGGGTTAATTGCCGACTGTTTTCGCTAGCGCCGGTGGGCCGTTTCAGGTTCTGCCGGCGCCTAGCGGGGTTCACAGCGGGGTTCAATATCCGGCTACTTTCAGCCGCTGCCGCCAAAAATCCGTCTACTGGCGCCCTCGCCGCTCCAGTTCGTCCGCCACCGCCTCGCGCACCCATTGTGTCAGCTCCGTCTCCAGCGCCAACGCGACCTCCCGCGTGATCTGACTGACCAGCCAGTTGGAATGCTCCTGCAACGACTCCCGGCAGCGCTCCTCGATCAACGCCCGGCCATCGCCGGTCAAAAAGTGCGTGAAACGCCCGCGCAGCCTGTCCGCGATCACATCGGCGTCACGATCCGTGCCGTGCGCAAGCTCCTCCCGTGATGGCGCGGCCGCGGGCGACAACACCGGCTCCGGTGCACGCGGCGCAGCACGGGCGCGATC
>NZ_AEJF01000180.1 GCF_001028175.1 Caballeronia mineralivorans PML1(12) | reverse complement strand
CTCCGGTGCACGCGGCGCAGCACGGGCGCGATCCGGCCTGCCCGCCGCGATGACATCGGTCAGGACGGGAATGGAGGAATCGAAATTTTCGGGTGTTTCAGCCGTATCGGGCGCGGTAGTGTTGGGCACGAGTGGACTCCGTCTCTTGATGGCAGGCTGACTGCAGGCTAACGGCGGGCGTTTTTACGATCATACCGCGTGGCCGCCGCGCGCTGCGACTGAGCGGCGCGCTCAGCCGCCCTGCTTGTAGTTGTTGAGCACGTACCCGCGATCGCGATAGAAACGATACCGTTCACGCCCCGCCACGAGTTCGTGCTCTTCGTTGCCGACCACTTCCAGCAGGCGTTCGAACCGCGCGAACTGCGGCGGCACCGCCGCACTGAGGTTCAGCAGGATCTGATGCTGCTGATCCTGCACCAGCGACTCCAGCGATGCAGTGAGCAACACCGGCGTTTCAGCCGCCAGCGCGGTGCCCGCCATGCAATGCGGCACGAACTCGAGCGGCTTGAAGGTCCACAATTGCTCGTCGAAGCGCTTCAGCCGGTCAGCTTCGGCCAGCACGATCAACGGCTGGCCGCTCAGGTACGCCTTGCGCGCGAGACGGCAGGCATACGCGATCGAATCCCCGACATTCGAATGGAAATCGATTCGCGTCATACCCACGCCTCCACGCTTGCGCTTGCTTCGGTGAAATTTTCAACCAAGCTCATTGGCCTGCACGGTCGACCAGGAACTGCGTGAGCAACGGCACCGGACGTCCGGTCGCGCCCTTCGCCGCGCCGCTTTTCCACGCCGTGCCCGCGATATCGAGGTGCGCCCACGGATAGTTCTGCGCAAAACGCGACAGGAAGCACGCCGCGGTAATTGCGCCGCCCGGGCGTCCGCCAATGTTCGCGACATCGGCGAAATTCGACTTCAGCAGCTCCTGATATTCGTCGTCGAGCGGCATGCGCCAGGTCGGATCGATCGCTTCCTTCGACGCATCCAGCAACTCGCCTGCCAGCGCGTCGTCCTTCGAGAACAAACCCGTGTTGTGATGACCGAGTGCGACGACGCACGCGCCCGTGAGCGTGGCGATATCGATTACGGCGGCGGGTTTGAAGCGCTCCACGTAGGTCAGCGCGTCGCAGAGAATCAGGCGGCCTTCCGCATCCGTATTCAACACTTCGATAGTCGTGCCCGACATCGACGTGACAATGTCGCCCGGCTTCACTGCATTGCCGGCCGGCATGTTCTCGCAGGTCGGAATCACGCCGATCACATTGAGCTTCAGCCCCATTTCCGCGATGGCGCGCATCGTGCCGAACACGGACCCGGCGCCCAGCATGTCGTACTTCATCTCGTCCATGCCTTCACCCGGCTTGATCGAGATGCCGCCGGTGTCGAACGTGATGCCCTTGCCGACCAGCACGACCGGAGCGGCCTTCGCGCCCGCGCCCTGATGATGGATCACGATGAACGCAGGTGGCTCGACCGACCCCTTCGCCACCGACAGGAACGAGCCCATACCGAGCGCTTCGATCTGCTTCTGGCCGAGCACTTCCACCTTCAGCTTGAAATCCTTGCCCAGTTTTTTCGCGGTCTGGCCGAGATACGTGGGCGTGCAGACATTCGGCGGCAGGTTGCCGAGATCACGCGTCAGATCCATGCCGTTGGCGAGCGCCGTCGCATGTTTCACCGCGAGTTTCGCGGCCTTGTCGTCGGCGGCGTCGATGCTGAACACCACTTTCTTCAACGCGCGATCGCCGTTTTCCGGCTTGCTTTTCATCTGCGTGAACTTGTAGGTCACTTCGCGCAGCGCAAGGATGGCGCAGCGCACGCCCCAGTCGCCCGTGCGCTCGGGCACCGGCAATTGCGCGAGCGTAAACGCCACATTCGCGATCTTCGTGGCAAGCAGCGCGCGCCATGCGGCGCGGGTGGCTTCCGTGTAAGCCTTCTGATTGAAAGCGTCCTGCTTGCCGAGGCCGACTAGCAAGATCCGTGACGCGCCAATCCCCGTCACTTCGGTCAGCATCAGCGTGGAACCGGCCTTACCGCTCATGTCGCCGGCCTTCACCGTACGCGTGAGCAACCCCTTGGTCACCAAATCCATCTCGCGGGCTGCGCCCGTCAACGTCTGCGCTTCGAACACTCCGAGCACTACTACATCGGCCTTTCCGTTAAGGAAACCATTTGCCGAGCCTTTGCTCCAATCACAGGCTTTTATGCTAAAGTCCATCGCGCTTATCCTCGGATAAAATCTGGGCTGAAGGATGAAAGCCGCAATTATCCGCTATTTTTTTCCGAGGCGGTCGCGGGCAGCGATGCCCGGATTGAATGTCTCGCTCATGACTCGTTCATGTCTCATTCAATCGGCACGTTTGTCATGGCGTGTGGCCCAAACGCGGGCCGCACATAATCCAACCGCCCGTCGCCCCCGGCGTCCACCTGACAATCAATGATCTTCGAACGCTCCCTTCAGCGTGAACTCGCGTATACGGCTGGCGCCGTATTCATGGTGCTGCTCACGATCATGCTGACCACGATGATGATTCGCATCGTCGGCTTTGCAGCATCGGGGCAAGTCGATCCGCGCGACGTGGTCGTGCTGATCGGCCTCACCGTCATCGGCTATCTCGCCGTGATCATGATCGTCACCCTGTTCGTGTCCATCCTCTTCGTGCTGACGCGCTGGTATCGCGACTCGGAGATGGTCGTGTGGCTCGCATCGGGCGTCAGTCAGACGGCCCTGATCAAACCGGTCGCGATGTTCTCCACGCCGATCATCCTGGCCATCGTGTTTTTCGCCTTCGTGGTCTGGCCGTGGTCGAATTTGCAGAGCAAGCTCATCAAGGCGCGGTTCCAGCAGCGCGATGAAGTCTCGCTGCTCGCGCCCGGCCAGTTCCGCGAATCGCAGACAAGCCACCGCGTGTTTTTCATCGAAAAAATGTCGCCGGACCAGGGGCACGTGCAAAACGTGTTCGTGACGAGCACGGAAGGCGGCAAGGTCAACGTCGTGGTGTCGAAGAACGGCCATACCGAAACGCACGCCAACGGCGACCGTTTCGTGGTGCTGGAAAATGGCCGGCGCTATGACGGCGTTCCGGGCCAACCGAACTTCCGCATCATGGAATTCGAGCGTTACGGCGTGAAAATCCAAAGCCAGCAATTCGTGAACACGCCGACCACGACCGGCATGTACACGAATGAACTGCTGGCGAACCCCACCCGCGACAACCTCGCGGAGATCGCATGGCGCGCGGGGCTGCCGTTGATCGCGATCAACCTGATGCTGCTTGCCATTCCGCTCTCGTACCAGAACCCGCGACGCAGCCGCACAATCAATCTCGTGATGGCCGTGCTGATCTATCTGACGTATTCGAACCTGCTGAACGTGGTGCAGTCGTGGATCGAGCAAGGCCGGGTATCGTTTGGCGTGGGGCTGGTGGGACTGCACATACTCGTCTCGATCATGGTTGCAATCATCTTCTGGCTGCGCATACGCAATCGCCCGCTGTTCCGGCTGTCGATGTTCACCCGCTCGAAAGGGGCCTGACGCAATGCGCATTTACGAACGGTATTTCGCGCGTCAGATCTATCTCGCGTTTATCTTCATCCTTTTTGCCTTCTCGGGCCTGTTCTTCTTCTTTGACCTGATCAATGAGTTGAACACGGTCGGACATGGCAATTACAAGTTCGGCCTCGCCGTGCTGCGCGTGGCGTTGCAGACGCCCTCGCGCTTCTACGAAATCATCCCGGTTGCCGCGCTGATCGCGGCTATCTATGTGTTCGCGCAGATGGCTGCGGCGTCCGAGTTCACCATCTTCCGCGTGTCCGGATTGTCCACCGGCAAGGCGTTGCGCTCGCTGCTCAAGATCGGCATACCGATGGTGCTACTCACGTATGTGATCGGTGAAGTGGTTGGCCCTTACTCCGATCAGCTCTCGGAGAAAGTGCGGCTCGAGGCGCTGGGGTCGTCGGTGTCGATGAACTTCGAATCGGGCGTGTGGGTGAAAGACACGCTGACCGCACGCGCGGATGGCGAGCAGGTCACGCGCTTTGTGAACGTGGGCACGCTGAACCCGGATACGACAATTGCGGACGTGCGCATCTACGAGTTCGATTCGCTGTTCCGGCTGACGAATGTGCGGATCGCGAAGAGCGGCGTGTTCCAGCCACCGGGCCACTGGAAGCTCACCGACGTAACGGACACCGAACTCATCGATGCACCGCCGCAAGCCGTGAATCCCGGCGATGCGCTCAATCCCGTTTATCGTGCGAAACAAGTCACCGTGCCCGAGTACTCGCTGCGCTCGGAATTGACGCCGCAGATTTTGTCGGTGCTGCTGGTGTCGCCCGACCGGATGTCGATGTTCAGCCTGTTCAGCTACATCCAGCATTTGACGGAAAATCATCAGGACACGCAGCGTTATCAGATCGCGTTCTGGCGCAAGATCTTGTATCCGCTCGCGGTACTCGTGATGCTGGTGCTGTCGCTGCCGTTCGCGTACCTGCATACGCGGGCCGGCGTGGTCGGCGTAAAGGTGTTCGGCGGCATCATGATCGGCATGAGCTTTCAGCTGGTTAACACGCTGTTTTCGCACATCGGTACGCTAAATACCTGGCCGGCGCCATTGACGGCCGCAGCGCCAGCGCTGGCGTATCTGATAGTCGGGTTGATCGGGCTGCGGTGGGTGGACCGGCATTAGGGCTTTGTGGGGATGACAAACGCGTGGAGACGCCATGAGCAAACACGGCATGATCTTGTTCGGCCACGGTGCACGCGATCCGCGCTGGGCTGAGCCTTTCGAACGGCTCGCCATGAAGCTGCGCGCAATGCGCAGCGCGCCGGTGGCGCTTGCGTTTCTTGAACTGATGACGCCCGATTTGCCCACGGCTATCGAACAGCTGGCAGCGGATGGGTGTGATGCGATCACGGTCATACCCGTGTTCTTCGGTCAGGGTGGGCACATCCGGCGCGACCTGCCCGAGTTGCTCGATCGATGCCGCGCGATATTTCCATCGGTTGAGATCAACTGTGCAACGGCGGTCGGTGAAGACGACAGCGTGCTCGATGCAGTCGCGCGGTATTGCGTTCGGCAGGTTGGGTAGCTGCCGCACTCGCACTCGGATAGCTGGCTACGTGACGGCTCCCCGGCCTGAAGGCCCCGGGGCTTCCTCCCCAGAGTGCAAGAGGATCTTTTTCCTGCTTCACTGCAGACTGCCCGGTGAACCGCTCACGCAGCCACCCGGTCTTGTGTCCGCTCTATCCGATGCTCTGGATGAGGGCCTTCGCCCCCGCAGGCATGCGCCGGCCGCCCGCCGGTCGTGTTCCGTTCCGTTGGCTGCTGAGCACGCTCGTCGCGTCGTCTGAACGCGACACGCTTGCTGGTTTTGACGCTCGCATATTCGCCCCCGCGCAGCCGCTCAATGCCTCTCGCCTTGATGTTGAGCGCCGCATTGTGATCAGCATGCGCCTCGAAACCGCAGCGTCGACAGACAAACCGCGCTCCCTCCCGGTTCTCCGGGTGAATGTGCCCGCAGCGGGAACATTCCTGACTCGTGTAGGCCGCCGGCACCAGGCCGACCAGCTTGTTGCGGCGGGCCGCTTTGTAGGCGAGCGTGCGGTGGATGCTGCCCCAGCACGACTCCAGAATCGATCGGTTCAGCCCCGCCTTCGCGCGCGCGCCGTTCGCCAGCCACTTTCCGCTTGCTTCGTCGAGCCGAGCTTTCGGGGCTCGCGTCAGGCCCTGAATCCCCAGATCCTCGAGCACGAAGAACTGAGCGCCCGAGGTGGCTAAACCGTGGCTGACCTTGTGGGCGAAGTCTTTGCGTGCGCGGGGCGCGTAGGCCTTCTTTCGGGCCAGTCGCGCGACCAGCTTGCGCCGGTTGGCCGAACCCTTCTTCGCGTGCGCGATGCGACGCTGATAGCGCTTCGCCCCAACCTCCTTGCGACGCATGCGCTCGAGCACGATCGCCTCGGCTCGGTACTGCCCGCCCTCGCTCGTCGCGATGCAGTTGTCTCGCACGTTGCGGTCGATGCCGAGCGTCACCTGCTGGACCGCGCCATCATCGAGACCGTTCAGTTCGTACGCGAGCTCGTGCGCTTCGCGCAGCACGATCGCGCTTTCGTGCGCGTAACACAAGCTCACGAACCACTGCCCGGCGACCTCACGAACGACGATCGTGTTCGCGATGCCGTACGCACGATGCGCCTTGAACGGCAACACGCCGACCGGGTTCGTCTTCGTGCCGAGCTCGATCACCATCTCGCCCGTGGGACTGCGCACGAAACGAAACAGCTCCTGGATGATCACGACGCTGTTGAAATCCCTGCGGCAACGACGTCGCGGCGCCTGGCCCAGTCCCTTCAGTTGCCGCTGTTTGGCGCTCATCCAGCGTACCGCACCGTTGCGCAGGATCTGGCTGGGCACCTCGTACAGCCAGCGCGTGAGCTCCCGATCCTTGAACTGGGCGTACCGTTGGTCAAGCGGGGTCTTCACGTCCGCCTTGCCCGACGCCAGTTCGAGCCGACGCTGCGCGGCGAAGAGCCGATCCTCCTCGACCTTGCCGTTGTAGATTGCCCGCTGACACCCAACCCAGCGCCTGAGCAGCGACGCTACCCCACGATCGGGGTAGGCCCTGAATCGGGCACCGGATTGAAGAGTAGAAGACATACAGATACTGTACATACATACAGTTCTATGTCAAGTTCAACTCATTCGGTTTATCCCCGGCAGCAGACGCGAACCTTCGGTTCGCCGCCTATCCTTCCTCCCCATGAATGGGCAGGATTGCCGGCTTACTTGTTCAAACGCATGGTGTTCAACATCCTTGTGACGAACGACGACGACCATCTTCGTAATCATGCGTTCGTGTGGGATGGTGCAAACAAAGGCTGGCGCTTGAGCGACCTGTACGACGTCGTGCCGAAACCGCAGGTCCGCTCTGCGCCTGTGTCTCGCGGGCGTCAGGACGCCGACGTGAGTATGAAAAAGCCCCTGCGGGTCATTAACCGACAGGGGCCTTTCCGAAGAGCCAAACCCCGCGTCACACCCATTCAGCGCAGCGTTTTTCAGGATCGTCATCGGCTTAAATCAAGCTGCAACCTGCAACGCCGCCTCCACCAACTCCGTCGACCGCCCCGACGAGCGCTCCGCAAACGCTTCGCCAATCATCAGCAGACTCGGCTGCGATGCATCGAGCCAATCCTGCGCTTCACCACGCGCCATCTCGCCCAAAGTCAGCGTCAACGAGCGCTCACGTTCCGTACTGCAAGCCTCGACGATAGCAACCGGCGTCGATCCCGGCCGTCCGGCATCGATAAGTTGCTGCGCGATCTCCGGCGCGCTGTCGCGGCCCATGTAGAACACGAGCGAGTCCGCACTCGCCTGCTCGCGGATCTCATCGGTATCGGGTGCACGGCTGTAGGTAGCCAGCGCCACGCTCCGCGATACTCCGCGCAAGGTCAGCGAGCGCTTTAACGTCGCGGCACTCGCCAGAGCGGCCGTGATGCCCGGCACCACTTCATACTCGATACCCGCCGCTTCGAGCGCGCGCATTTCCTCGTCGGCACGGCCGAACAGCATGGGGTCGCCGCCCTTCAGACGCACGACAACCTCATGTTCGCGAGCGGCATCGACGATCTGCTTGTTGATGAAATGCTGGGCGGTCGAACGCTGTCCGCAGCGCTTGCCCACTGCGATCTTGCGCGCGTCCGCCGCGTAGTCGAGCATGGCCGGTTCGATCAACGCGTCGTGCAAGACCACTTGCGCCTGGCTCAGCAGCTTCGCGCCGCGGACCGTAATAAGATCCGCAGCACCCGGCCCCGCACCGATCAGATACACCTTACCCATAGTCAATACTCAGGCTGAAAATGAACGGATCATCCCGGCCGCAACCGTGTGATGCGTCGCTTCATCGATAAGAACAAACGCGCCCGTGCCCTGATGCGTGTCGTAGGCATCGCAGACGATCGGCTTTTGGAGAGTCAGTGCCACCCGGCCGATGTCGTTCATCGTCAGGTTGTTGCGATCCACCGCATGCAGCAGCGTATGCACGTCGAGCACTTCCTTGATCGCACCGATCCGCGCGAACACGGTGTTCGTGGTCTGCTTCAGCAGGTACTTGCGCTGCGGTGAAAGCGGCTCTTCGTCGAACCAGCAGAGGTCCGCGTCCAGCTTCTTTGCGGGCTCGATCTTCGTGCCGCTCGTGTTGCGCGGCACGAACGTATCGCCACGCGAGACATCGACATCTTCCGCCAGGCGAATGGTCACCGTCTGACCGGCAAACGCGCGATCCACTTGCGCCACACCGCCCGGAACCGGAGCGATGATCTCAGCGACGGTCGCATCGCGATTCGCCGGCAGCACGGTAATCGTGTCGCCCAGCTTCACTTCGCCCGATTCGACACGGCCCATGTAGCCGCGGAAATCGTCGGCCTGACTACCATCCTGACGTGCGACCCATTGCACCGGGAAACGCAGCGCTTGCTCAACGGGCTGCGCAACAGGCAGCGCTTCGAGCAGATCGAGCAGCGGTTCGCCTGCATACCAGGGCATGCGCTCGCTGGCGGTCACGATGTTATCGCCCTTCAGCGCTGACACCGGCACGAAACGCACATCGTTAATCCCAAGCCGACGCGCGAGTTCGACGTACGCATCGCGGATCTCGTTGAAGCGCGTTTCGCTGAAGTCGATCAAGTCCATCTTGTTGATCGCGACGATCACATGCTGCAGTCCAAGCAACTTGACGATCGCGCTGTGACGCACCGTCTGCGGCAGCAGTTGCGCGACGCCGTCCTTGAACGTCACGCGCGTGGCGTCGACGAGAATGATCGCGGCGTGCGCCGTCGATGCACCCGTCACCATGTTGCGTGTGTACTGCTCGTGGCCCGGGGTATCGGCGATGATGAACTTGCGCTTCGCGGTCGCGAAATAGCGGTACGCAACGTCGATGGTAATGCCCTGCTCGCGTTCCGCCTCGAGACCATCGGTCAGCAATGACAGATCGATTTCATCGCCGACGGTGCGCTTGTTCTTCGCCCGCGACAAGGCCGACAACTGATCCGACAACACCGCCTTGCTATCGAACAGCAGGCGGCCGATCAGCGTGCTCTTGCCGTCGTCGACGCTGCCCGCCGTGATGAAACGCAACACGCCGAGGTCTTCGGGTTGATGAATGCTCATGATGTTTCCCTGTTCCTTGTTTGCGGCGTGATGCTTAGAAATAACCTTGTTTCTTGCGGGTTTCCATCGCGGCTTCGGAGGCTTGATCGTCCATCCGCGTGGCGCCGCGCTCCGTGATTTCCGTCACGGCCGTCTCAGCGATGATCTTCTCGACGTCGTCGGCATCGCTGGCTACGGGGCACGTGCAACTGATGTCGCCGACGGTCCGAAAACGCACAAGCGCGACTTCCGACACTTCGCCTTCCTGCAGCGGCGTGAGCGGCGTCAGCGGCACGAGCAAGCCATTACGGCGAATGATCTCGCGATCGTGCGCGTAGTAGATAGACGGCAGTTCGAGCTTCTCGCGCCCGATGTATTGCCAGATATCCAGTTCGGTCCAGTTCGAGATCGGGAACACGCGCAGGTGTTCGCCGTTATGCAGACGCGCGTTGTAGATGCTCCACAATTCCGGGCGTTGCGCTTTCGGATCCCACTGGCCGAATTCATCGCGAAAGGAGAAGATGCGCTCTTTCGCACGGGCCTTTTCTTCATCGCGACGCGCACCGCCGATCAACGCCGTATAACCGTATTCCTCGATGGTCTCGAGCAACGTCACCGCTTGCGCAGCGTTACGCGAATCCGTTTCGCGACGCAGCCGCACGGTGCCCTTCTTGATCGAATCCTCGACATGACCGACCACGAGCTGCGCGCCAATTTCAGCGGCACGACGATCGCGGAAGTCGATGACTTCGTCGAAGTTATGACCGGTATCGATATGAACCAGCGGGAACGGCAGCACGGTCTTGCGGCCCGTGCCCAGACCAAATGCCTTCAACGCAAGATGCAGCACGACGACCGAATCCTTGCCGCCGGAGAACAACAGCGCAGGCTTGCTGCACTCGGCCACGAGTTCGCGCAGGATATGAATCGACTCGGCTTCGAGCCAGTCGAGGTGGTCCATCCGGGTCTCGCGATTCGCGATCGGAGCGTTGACTGTTGAATCGAGCGTGCTGCTCATATGCGTCGTTCCTTGGTTGCTTTGCATAGCACCAAAGTAAAGGCGCCATGCGTCAAATTCAAATACGTTCAGAGCGCCGAGCTCGGCGCGGCGCTCCGGTCTTCCACGATCCTGATGTTCGTCACGTGCAAGCCGCATTCCTTCGTGTCCCGCGATTCCCACCACCAGCGCCCTGCCCGGCTGTCTTCGCCCGGACGGATCGCACGCGTGCACGGCTCACAGCCAATGCTCGGATAACCGCGCGCATGCAGCGGGTTGACGGGAACATCGAAGGCTTTCAGATACGCCCATACATCGGCTTCGGTCCAGTCCGCGAGCGGATTGAACTTGGCGATGTCGCGCGGCGCGTCGTGCTCTTCTTCATGCAACTCTACGCGCGTTACCGATTGCTCGCGGCGCTGCCCCGTGACCCACGCGCTCACGTCCTTCAGCGCACGATTCAACGGCTCGACCTTGCGAATACCGCAGCAGCTTTTGCGCAGATCGACGCTTTCATAGAACGCATTCAGACCGTGATCGCGGACATATTCCTCGACCGCTTCCGGCTGCGGATGAAACTGTTCGATGTCGTAGCCATAACGCTCTTTCACGCGATCGATCATGCCCAGTGTTTCAGCGTGCAGACGACCGGTGTTCAGCGAGAAAATGCCGATCCTCACGCCGCGCGAAAGAATGGCATGCGTGAGCAACATATCTTCGGCGGCGAGGCTGCTGGCTAACTTGACGTTCGCATGACGTTGCGCGATGGAATCGAGCAGTGCATCAAGACGTTCGACTTTGGCTTGCAGGTCGGCATTCATGCAGACGCTCCGGAAATGGCCGCGCCACGACGGCGGAACAGCGGTTCCGGATTGTCCACCGCGCCTTGATACGGGATGCTCAATTCGCCGAATGCATTCAGCGCGTCGTGAATGTCCTTATCGGCGCGCACGGCAAAGGCGTCGAAACCGCAACGTGCGTGAAAGCGCAACTGGTCGCGCAGCACGTCGCCGATAGCCCGCAGCTCGCCCGTCCAGTGATAACGCTCGCGCAACAAACGGCCGATGCTGAAACCGCGGCCATCGCTGAACTTCGGGAAATCGACGGCGATCAGCACGATCTTGTCGAAGTCTTCAACCAGTTCAGCGGGTTCATCGTCGGGTGCGAGCCATACGCCGATCGGTTCTTTCTTCTGCGCCGCGCTCAGCGCGTTCTTGTGCTCTTTCCACCACGTGAACGGGACGATCACCTTGGCCGGCAAGAGTGCATCGACTGCGGGCAGCGTGCCGTCTTCACCGGCGCGCACCACGGTCCAGCCGTCTTCAACCACTTCGCGATTCTTGATAATCAAAGCCATGTGCTTATTCCTTAGCGACTCAAGCATGCGCCGGCTGGCGCGACGCGTACACGCGTTCCTTGAACGGCGCGATGCCGATACGGCCATACGTCTCGATAAAACGCTCGCCTTCAATGCGGTTCTCAACGAACGTATCGATCACTTGCGACACCACGTCGGGCATCTCTTCCGCCGAGAACGACGGGCCGATCACGCGGCCAAGATGCGCGCCCGTTGCGCCCGAGCTCTGCTCGCCGCCAAGCGTGACCTGATACCACTCCGAGCCATCCTTATCGACACCGAGCACACCAATGTTGCCAATGTGATGATGACCGCACGCGTTGATACAACCCGAAATGTTGAGCGTCAGGTCACCGAGGTCGTACACGTAGTCGAGATCGCTGAAACGCTCTTGAATAGCTTGCGCAATCGGGATCGACTTGGCGTTTGCGAGCGAGCAGAAATCGCCGCCCGGGCACGCAATGATGTCGGTCAGCAGGCCAATATTCGATGTCGCGAAACCCAGCGCCTTCGCCCGTTCCCACACCGTATGCAGATCGCGCTTCTTCACGTTCGCGAGGATCAGGTTCTGCTCGTGCGAGACCCGGATTTCACCGAACGAGAATTCGTCGGCGAGATCGGCAACCGCTTCCATCTGCTTGTCCGTCGCATCGCCCGGTGCAATGCCGGTCGGCTTAAGCGACAACGTCACCGATGCATAACCCGGCACCTTGTGCGGCCGTACATTGCGTTCGATCCAGCGCGCGAACGGCTTGCTGTCGATGAGATGCTTTTCGTACGATGCATCCGTATCCGGCAGCTTTTCATAAGCGGGCGGCGCGAAGAACTGCGAGACGCGCGTGAGTTCTTCTTGCGTGAGCGTGGAAGGACCGTCCTTCAAATGCGCCCATTCTTCTTCCACTTGCTGCGCGAATTTCGCGGGGCTCAGCGCCTTCACGAGAATCTTGATCCGCGCCTTATACATATTGTCGCGACGGCCGTAGCGGTTATACACACGCAACACGGCTTCGCAGTACGTCAACAGGTGCTGCCACGGCAGATCTTCCTTGATCACCGCACCAACGATAGGCGTACGCCCCAGCCCACCGCCCGCGAGAATGCTCGCGACCACTTCGCCGGCCGCGTTTTTCTTCAGGTACACGCCCAGGTCGTGCACTTGCACGGCCGCGCGATCTTCCACCGAGCCATTCACCGCGACCTTGAACTTACGCGGCAGCCACGCGAATTCGGGGTGGAACGTCGACCATTGACGCAGGATTTCGGCCCACGGACGCGGATCGACGATTTCATCGGGCGCCACGCCAGCAAATTGATCGGCAGTGATGTTGCGAATGCAATTGCCCGACGTCTGGATGCCGTGCATTTGCACCGACGCCAGCTTGCGCAGGATTTCCGGCGTTTCTTCGAGCTGGATCCAGTTGAACTGGATGTTGGTGCGCGTCGAAAAGTGGCCGTAGCCGCGGTCGTGTTCACGCGCGATGGTGCCGAGCATGCGCATCTGGTCGCTGCGCAAGTTGCCGTACGGAATGGCGATGCGGTGCATGTACGCGTGCCGCTGCATGTACAGGCCGTTCTGCAGGCGCAGCGGCCGGAATTCTTCCTCGCTCAACTCGCCGGACAAGCGACGGCGCACTTGGTCGCTGTATTGAGCGACGCGTTCGTCGACGATTTTCTGGTCGATCTGATCGTATTGATACATTCGGGGGCCCCAGTTTTTAGTAGTTCCGCGAGTACGGCGTCCTAGCCACGCCGCACATCGAAATAGGTAGATTCATCGAGCGGAACGCCGTTCGGACAATGCGTTCATTTGCTTATGACAAATACAGATATCGATATTGGAAAAATTGGCTCGATGGTAATAAACTTCCTATATATTGCAAACGACTGATAAATTACTTTGATATGCGGATGGGTTATATATGAATCTGCACCAGTTCCGCTTCGTGCGCGAGGCCGTCCGGCAGAACTACAACCTCACCGAAGCCGCCAAGGCACTGTTCACATCGCAGCCGGGGGTATCGAAAGCGATCATTGAGCTGGAAGATGAACTCGGGGTCGAGATCTTCACCCGGCATGGGAAACGGGTGCGGTCGCTAACCGAACCGGGGCGAATTATCCTGGCATCGGTGGAAAAAATCTTGCAGGAAGTGGAAAGCCTGAAGCGCGTCGGTAAAGATTACGCGGCGCAGGATCAGGGCAATCTCGTGATCGCCGCCACGCATACGCAGGCCCGTTATTCGCTGCCGACGGCTATCGCGGAGTTTAAAAAGCGCTTCCCCAAGGTGCATTTGTCCATTTTGCAAGGCAGCCCGACGCAGGTGGCCGAAATGGTCATCCACGATCAGGCGGATATCGCCATCGCCACCGAGGCCCTCGCCAACTATAAAGAGCTCGTATCGCTGCCCTGCTTCCAGTGGCATCACCTGGCGGTCATGCAGCCGGATCATCCACTGCTTGAGCGGAAACTGCTGACGCTCGATGACCTCGCCCAATACCCGATCATCACGTACGACAACGCGTTCGCCGGCCGCTCGAAAATCAACCAGGCGTTCGCACTGCGCAATCTGACGCCCGACATCGTACTGGAAGCTATTGATTCGGACGTGATCAAGACTTACGTGGAGCTGGGTCTGGGCGTGGGCATTCTCGCCGATATGGCCTTTAATCCGGAACGCGATAAACACCTTCGCGCGATGCCCGTCGGTCATCTATTCGGTTCGAATGTCACACGGTTGGCGCTCAAGCAGGGCGCGTATCTGCGTAGCTACGTGTACACGCTGGTCGAGCTGCTCTCGCCTTCGATGAACCGCAAGCTGATCGAGCAGGCGCTGTCAGGCGAGCACGAAAGCTACGAGCTTTGATTCAGTGGATTCCGGCAAAAGCGCGGGGAATGCTCGCGCTTTGCCAGATCAGACGCCACGCGTTTTTTTGTCAGCCCCACACTTCAGCATTTTTAAACCACACCTCTTCGCGGAGACCATCCAATGAAGTTGTCGAAGTTCATGCGCCCGGCGCTGATGTTCGGCGCGCTCGCGCTTTTCAGCGCGGCGGCCAGCGCGCAACTGAAAGTCGGTATCGATTTGTCGAGCACGGGTCCGGCCGCGGCCATCGGCATCACGAGCAAGAACGCCATGCTGATGTGGCCGAAGACCATTGCAGGCCAGCAGGCCGACTACATCATTCTGGACGATGGCTCCGATCCGGGTGCTGCCGTGCGCAATATCCGCAAGCTGATTACAGAAGACAAGGTCGATGTGATCGTCGGCCCGAACATCACGCCGGCAGCGCTTGCGGCGCTCGATCCGGTCGCCGAATATCAAACGCCGATGATCACGCTGATCGGCTCGGCATCGGTTGTCGAACCGCAGGAAGGCAAGAA
This sequence comes from Caballeronia mineralivorans PML1(12), assembly GCF_001028175.1. Taxonomy (GTDB): domain Bacteria; phylum Pseudomonadota; class Gammaproteobacteria; order Burkholderiales; family Burkholderiaceae; genus Caballeronia; species Caballeronia mineralivorans. The sequence goes on along the minus strand of NZ_AEJF01000180.1, from coordinate 82,720 downwards.
GGTGTGGGCGTTCAAGATGGCCCAGACCGACCGTGCAATGGCCGACGTCATGACCCGCACGATGGTCAACCGGAACGTGAAGACGGTCGGTTTCATCGGTTTCGCCGATAGTTACGGCGATAGCTGGTTCAACGAGTTTTCGAAGTTCGCCGAGCTGCGGCATATCAAGGTGGTCGCGAGCGAGCGTTTCAATCGCACCGATGCCAGCGTGACTGGCCAGATTCTGAAACTGATGGCCGCGAAGCCGGATGCGGTGCTGATTGCCGGCGCGGGCACGCCGACCGTGTTGCCGCAGCGCACGCTGGTCGAGCACGGCTACAAGGGCGCGATTTATCAGACACATGGGATTGCCACGCCGGAGTTCATCAAGCTCGGCGGCAAGGACGTGGAAGGCACGCTGTTCCCGACTCAGCCGGTGGTAGTCGCGCGGACGTTGCCGGCGGATCATCCGTCGAAGAAGGCGGCGCTCGCTTTCGTCGATGCGTACGAAGCCCAGTATGGAAAGGGCACGGTGACACAGTTTGCCGGCGATGCAGCGGGCGTTTATCCACGGTTGCAGGATGCGATCGGGCGTGCGCTGAAGGCGGGACAACCTGGGACAGTAGCGTTTCGCGTGGCGTTGCGAACGGAACTGGAGCACGCGCATGAGCTGGTTGTACCAAACGGCGTGGTAAGCACCAGCGCCACCGATCACGTCGGCCTCGATCAGCGGGCGAGCGTGATGGGCATCATCAAGAACGGCCAGTTCACGTATTTGAGCCAGTGAACGCGGTGGCCTGCTGCAAGCGTCCAAGGGCTTGCCCGCGGAAACGATTTTCGGCATAATCGCTGACTTGCCGGTTGGCGTCGGATTTTTTCCGTCTCAGTCGGCAAGTTCAAATGCTGTTTGCCCGGGTGGTGAAATTGGTAGACGCAGGGGACTCAAAATCCCCCGCCGCAAGGCGTGCCGGTTCGATTCCGGCCCCGGGCACCACATACAGTTCTGCAGAATTCCGATGAAGTTCGAAAACCCGCTATAGCTCAAGGCTTGGCGGGTTTAATGAGATGGTCACTCCCACCCTACACGCGAGTTGCGCTGTAGGGTGTTTTGTTTCTGGAGACCATCATGCAAAGCGTGACGCTGGTTGGAATCGATCTAGGCAAACACTCGTTTCACCTGCACGGCCAGGATCAGCACGGCAAAGCCGTGTTCCGCAAGAAGGTCAGTCGCAAACAGCTCGTTGAGTTTTTCGCTACCTTCCATGCCTGCACTGTCGTCATGGAAGCCTGCGCCGGCGCCCATCACATGGCCCGCAAACTGGGCACCTTCGGGCATCAGGTCAAGCTCATCTCGCCGCAATTCGTGCGGCCCTTCGTCAAGAGCAACAAGAACGACTTCGTGGACGCCGAGGCGATCTGCGAGGCGGCTTCACGCCCGTCCATGCGGTTTGTTACGCCGAAGACCGAATCGCAGCAAACACTGTCGGCCCTGCACCGGGTTCGCGAATCGCTGATCCGCGATCGCACGAAGACGATCAACCAGATGCACGGTTTCCTGCTTGAGTTCGGCATTAGCCTGCCGATCGGTCAGGCGGTTGTCACACGCTTGCCGGCGGTGCTCGCCGAGCACCCGCTGCCGCCGCGCCTGATCATGATCCTCGAGCGGCTGCATGCCCACTTCAAGTACCTCAGCGAACAGATCGGTGAGATCGACAAGGAAATGGCCCGGCAGCTCGCCGACGACGACCTCGGTCAGCGTCTGCTGTCGATTCCTGGCGTCGGCTCGGTCACGGCGAGCGTGCTGGCTGCCGAGATGGGCGACGGCAAGCAGTACGGCTGCAGCCGGGACTTTGCGGCGTCCATCGGGCTGGTGCCTCGCCAGTACAGTACAGGCGGCAAGGCCAACCTGCTGGGCATCAGCCAAGCGAGGTGACAAGAACATCCGGCGTCTGCTGGCGCAGTGCGCCAGAGCCTACATGCAGCGGCTCGACCGGCAAACCGGCCGCCTGGCCGAATGGGTTCGAGCCATGCTCACACGCCGACATCCGAACGTAGTGGCCTGTGCGTTGGCCAACAAACTGGCACGAACGGCCTGGGCGCTCGCCACCCACCGCACCACGTTCGATGCGGCAGCGGGCGTCATGTCAAGCTAAGCGCCCGACTCCACACACGATTTACCGAAGTACACCCACCTGGTTTTGCGGTCGCTGAAAACAGAAATCACCGGTCACGGTTTCCGCGCGATGGCTCGCACCATCTTGCATGAAGAATTGGAGCAAAAGCCAGAAGTAATCGAGCACCAGCTCACACACGCGGTACCGGATAACTTAGGTTCGGCCTACACCGAACAAAGTTCATAAGGGAAAGACGTACGATGATGCAGCTATGGGCAAACTACCTAGATTGCCTGAAAGTGGGTGCGCAGATTATTCCAATCATTGGGGCCGCTGCAAGATAGCTCCGATTGGCTCCGATTGCCTCAAGACAGTGGGAGTATCAAACTTGCGTAGACACCGCGCTGTAACGGGAGCTGCCCGACACCACGCCGCGAGCGCGACGGACCAGCGAGCATCGCCGCAATCGCGCTCACCCTTCCGGCAACTCATTCACGATGCTTCTCCGTGAAGCGACACCCGAGGTGAAACAGCTGCAGTGGACAGTATCCGACCTTAAATCGGAGATGATCAACTGCCAGATGTGCACGGAAGCAATATCCGTCGTGCTACGACCGTCACCAGTGTTGCTGAACCTCTACGACGGTAGTCGTCGGCCAATGCACGAGACGGCCGAACGGGCCGACATCTCAACCGAGGTCGTTGGTTAATTTGCTCTTCGGGGAAAGAGATACTTGTCCTGTCGTCCGCCGGAAAGGCGCACCTTTTGCCGTCAATTCGGCGTATCACGCGAGGCACGACGGGAGCATATTGGCACAATCGAACATCACGCCGGCTTGTGGTGCGTGACATCATTGGAAGCTTCCGGGCCCTAAATTTCATCTGCATACGGCGCGGGCGTTTCAGAAGCAAAAACAAAATACTCGAGAGTGCCGCGCCATGGCGCGGCCGCACCGCATAGAGACGGGGGCCAAGTGGAAGAAGTCAATCAAGAACCGGTGCTAGAGCCGGTAGCGCCGCGCGTTGTTCGCATTGAGAGCACCCTAGCTGGCAAAGTCAATCTCGCAGACTTCCAGAATGCAGTCCCGGTTGTGCGGGAACTTGCAGTTATCAATGACACCGAGCGGGATATCAGAGAGCTCCGGCTGACGGTCAGGTCCGAGCCCGCGTTCCTGAAAACAAAAACTTGGCACATTGACCATGTTGGTGCCGGGCAAAGTGTCCGAGTCAATGAGTTAGACCTCGGGCTCGACGGCCCGCTACTCGGTCGCCTCACGGAAGCAGAGAAGGCAACCGTCACTTTCCGTCTTTACTCGGGCGCCCCCGATTTGCCCGAAGTTGCGATGTTTGAAACGTCGGTCGAACTCCTGCCACGCAATCAGTGGGGCGGTCTCTCTTCGATGCCGGACATGGTCGCCGCATTCGTGCAGCCGAATGAGCAGGCCGTAGAACGTGTCCTGAAGCAGGCGGCCGACGTGCTCCGCAAAGCAGGGAAATCCGGCGCGATTAACGGTTACCAGGAGGGCGCGCGCCGTGCCTGGGAGCTTGCGTCGGCGATATGGAACGCCATCGGCTCGATGGGCCTCGACTACGCTTTGCCGCCGGCAAGTTTCGAGCACACAGGGCAGAAGGTGCGCAGCCCAAGCCAGATTGCTGACTCTGGGCTCGGAACGTGTTTGGACCTTGCTCTGTTCGCTTGCGCAGCGCTGGAGCAGGCTGGCCTGAACTCCATTCTCGTATTCACCCACGGGCATGCGTTCCCTGGCGTCTGGCTGAAGAGCGAGGAGTTTTCGACGTCCGTAATCGACGACGTCACCGCTCTCCGGAAGCGCGTGAAGCTAAAGGAGATGGTGCTTTTCGAGTCGACCCTTCTGACTCATCGACCACTTCCGCCATTTAGCTTTGCGATTGCGAAGGGCGAAGAACAGATTTCTGAGGAAGAAGAACCAAAATTTCAGCTAGCCGTCGATATCAGGCGTGCCCGTCTCCAGCGCATCAAGCCGCTGGCGAGCGAACATGCCATCGCCCGTGGGACCGCAGGGACGGAGGCAATAGATACCCAGCCCGCGTTCGAAGACGCTCCGGAGTTGCCAGATGAACTGGATGACGCCAAGCCCGATGACGGCGAGGAACGCCCGGAAGACCGCCTGACACGTTGGCAGCGTAAGCTCCTCGACCTTTCGCTGCGAAACAATCTGCTCAGTTTTAAAGCCGGCAAAAAGTCGCTCAAGCTTGATTCGCCCGACCCTGGCTATCTCGAGGACATCCTTGCGGAAGGGCACGCTATCAAGCTGTTGACCCGCCCCGACCTCATGGACGGCAACGACCCACGGAATCAGGCCATCTATGAAGGGCGAGAGCGTGAGAACCCTCGTCGGCAACACGCACTCGAGGCATTGAAGCGCAAGGAAGTCTTCGTTGGTCTGGCTGAGGACGAAATGGATTCCCGCCTCGTCGAGCTGTACCGGGCCTCCCGGACCAGCCTTCAAGAAGGCGGCTCAAATACGCTTTATCTCGCACTTGGGTTCCTGTCGTGGACTCGGGATGACAAAGATGGCAAAAAGTTTCGGGCGCCTCTCATTTTGGTTCCAGTCGCACTCGAGCGTCGCAGCGCACGCTCGGGATTCAGCTTGAAACTTTACGATGACGAGCCGCGCTTCAATCCGACGCTCGTTGAGATGTTACGTCAGGATTTCGAACTTGAGTTAGGCGTGCACGACACGGAACTGCCGAAGGACGAATCGGGCCTTGACATAGCCGGGATTTGGAAAACTGTGTCCAATGCGGTCAAGGACATTAAAGGTTGGGAAGTCGCAGAAGACGTCGTGCTCGCCACGTTTTCGTTCGCGAAATACCTGATGTGGAAGGACTTGACCGAGCGGACGGAACAACTGAAGCTGAATGCCGTCGTTCGTCATCTTATCGATACCCCGCGCGACTCCTACGTGAGCGCTGTCGAGTTCCCCGATGTTCGCAGACTCGACGTTGAGCTGCCCGTCAAAGAGACGTTCTGTCCGCTACCAGCCGATTCCTCCCAACTCTCGGCGGTCGTTGCCGGCAGCAAGGGAAAGGACTTCGTCCTGATTGGACCGCCCGGCACGGGAAAGAGCCAGACTATCTCGAATCTCATTGCGCAGTGCTTGGCCGAGCGCAAGCGTGTCCTGTTCGTTTCCGAAAAAATGGCAGCGTTGGATGTCGTGTACCGGCGTCTGGCAGACGTGGGTCTTGGAAACTTCTGTTTGGAGCTGCATTCAAGCAAGGCGCGCAAGACGGAAGTGTTGGAGCAGCTTCGGACCTCATGGGACGCGGCTTCTGCGATGGCTCCAGAAGAATGGCACGCGGAGGCTGAACGGCTTGAGGTACTTCGCTCGCAACTGAATGGCTACGTCGAGCGCCTGCATCTTCGTCACTCCAATGGCTTAAACGTGTACGAAGCAATCGGGAAGGTGGTCGGCGGACATGACCTCCCCGTCCTTCAGCTTTCATGGCCCTCCGCGCGGGTCCACGACACGGCGGCAATACGTCACCTACGCGAAACCGCTGAGCTCCTTGACGTTCACGCGAAGGTAATGGGGGAAGGGCAGCTCACAGCGAACCCACTGGCGCACATTGTCCAGACTGAATGGTCTCCGATATGGCAGGCCGCTCTCCTTGACGCGGCGCGTGGAGTTGAGCCTTCCGTCACAGCGTTCGAGGCAGCGGCAGAACGGGTGAGGACCGCAATCGGGCTGCCTCTCTTGCCGCTCGAATCTGGAGTCCGCAATGGACTTCGGCGCTTGGCATCGACGTTGCCGGCAGCCTCCGGTCGCGATTGGCGGTTCGTCTTGCGTCCTGACGCGAAGACGATAACCGACAGCCTGCGACAGGCTGTGCCGCTGGTTGAACGTCACCGCCAGCTTCACAGTTCCCTTTCGTTACCTTGTGGCAATCAGGTGCTCGAAGACCTGCGTGTCGGTATCAGTCAACTTACTCGATACGGAGAGCTTCGGGAACAGCTGTCTCAACCCTGGAATCAAGACCTAACGTCTCGGCTGTCATCAGGCATTGAACTGCTCCGTAGCCGCAATGAGCTCGTGAGCCAACTGAGTATCCCTTACAGGGAAGGTCTTCCGACTGCGACGGTGCATCAGCTCCAGGCCGATTGGAGCGAACTGCAGGACTCGTCCTGGCCGATGAGCATGATGCGCCGACGCGCGCTCGTCAAAAAGTTGAAGGAACTCGCAACTGCCGGAGCGGAGCCGGACATTGGCGCGGATATCGAGCGACTCGCGAAGATTGATAGTCTTCAAAATGAAGCGAGGGCTCTCTACGACCTCTCTTTGATGACGTCGGACGCGTGGGCCGGCTTGAAGACCGACTTGGACGTCGCGCGTGCGGCGCTTGGCTTCCAAACTGCCTTGGCTAACGCCCGGAGCAGAGCCTCATGGGACGACGTTGGTCTCGACCCCGTCGGACGCGGGCAATGCGGAGACGCAGCGCAAGCAGACCTGCAGCGCATGCGTGAGATGCGCCAGATTGACACGATTGTTAGCCGTCTAAGCTCACTTGCAAGCGAGACGGATTCCATCTGGTCGGCGTATGAGACGGATTTGGCCGTCGCAAAAGCGTACGTTACCTTCCAGGGTGCATTGGCCGCGGTTCGAACGAATGGTAATTGGCTGGACGATGGGTTCGCGGTCGTTGAGTCAGGTCGTGCGGGAGCGAGCGCAGCTTCGGACCTGAAGAAGATGCGCGAGCTCGCGTCGTTGGATGCTCGCCTACTGGAATTCACAGACCTGTCGTCCAAGACGTCCGGCCTCTGGAATGGGTTGCAAACGAAGCTCGAAGCTGTCCAGCCGGCCCTCGACTTCTTTGAGGCAATATCGAGCGCTCTCGCCGCTCTTGCTAGAAATCCGGAGACGCTGGCGGCAGTTAAGGCACCTGTCGCGTTGTTGCTAGGCGACAGCAATGTTCTGCTAGAGCCAACCGGCATCGTTGCGGGAGCTAATCGCGCATACGCGGAAGCGCTCAGCACGTTCAGTGATGCCGTATCCCGATTTGCCCTGGCAAGCGGACTGGCGCAATCTGATATTCGGACGCTCGAGGACATGTTGCCAGCAGAGGTCGCGGTGCGAGCAGGCAACGTACTGACGACGTCAAATCGGCTCAACGCTTGGTGTGCATGGCGAAAAGCGCGTCAGCAAGCGTTCACCCTCGGCCTGGCACCCGTCGTCAGAGGGCTCGAAAACGGTGCTATTCGCCTTGGACGGGTCAAAGATACGTTCGAAACTGACTATTGTCGGTGGTGGCTTAATGCTGTCGTCGACGCTGACGAAGTTCTGCGCACGTTTGTATCTGCAGAGCACGAGAAGCGCATCCGCGATTTCCGTGAGCTCGACGAGCGGTTCATCAACCTGACCCAGGCGTGGGTGCGTGCCCAGCTCTCTGCAGGGCATCCCTCGCCCGAAAGGGTTTCGCGTGGTTCCGAGTGGGGTCTGCTACGCTACGAAATGCAGAAGAAGACCCGCCATCTACCACTGCGGGAGCTGATGTCGCAAGCGTCGAGCGCGGTTATGCGTTTGACGCCATGTCTCTTAATGAGCCCGCTGTCCATCGCTCAATACCTTCCCGCGGAGACGGCGAACTTCGATGTGGTTGTCTTCGATGAAGCGTCGCAGATTCCGGTGTGGGATGCCATCGGTGCAATGGCACGGGGTAAGCAGGTCATCATGGTCGGCGACCCGAAGCAGTTGCCACCCACTAGCTTCTTTGATCGCGCTGAGTCGGATGCCGATGACACGGATGTGGAAACAGAGCTGGAAAGTATCCTCGAAGAGTGCATCGGCGCCAACCTGCCGACCATGAAACTGTCGTGGCACTACCGTAGCCGCCACGAGAGCCTTATTGCGTTCTCCAATTATCGCTATTACGACGGCGACTTGGTTACATTTCCGAGCCCGGTGACCAACGACCGCGCCGTAAGCTTTAACCATGTGTCGAACGGACAATACGAGCGTGGGGGTGCGCGGACCAACAAGCCTGAGGCGAAAGCGTTAGTCGCGGACCTGGTCGGAAAGATGAAATCGCCGGGTTTTCGCGACAGTGGATTAACGATTGGGGTCGTCACTTTCAACTCAGAACAACAGTCTCTCATCGAAGATTTGCTGGATGCGGAACGTCGCAAAGACCCATCTATCGAGTCCTATTTCCTTGATACGCAACTCGAGCCTGTATTTGTCAAAAATATCGAGAGCGTGCAAGGCGACGAGCGCGACATCATGTATTTCTCCACTACTTACGGCCCGGGCGTTGACGGCACGATGCCGATGAACTTTGGCCCCATGAACCAACAGGGTGGTGAACGTCGCTTGAACGTTGCGATCACGCGAGCGCGTCAGGAACTGCGAGTGTTCGGAAGTTTTCGACCCGAGCAGATGGACCTGTCAAGAACGCAAGCACTTGGTGTGCGCGACTTGAAGCATTTCCTCGAATTTGCAGACCGCGGTGCGCGTGCGCTTGGTGAGGCTGTTGCTGGCAGCATAGGTGACTTCGACAGCCCATTCGAAAAGGCGGTTTGCGTGGCCCTGTCGGACAAGGGTTGGACGTTACATCCCCAAGTCGGCGTGTCGGCGTTCCGTATCGACCTGGGGGTGGTCGACCCTGATGCGCCAGGCAGTTACCTTGCCGGCATCGAATGTGACGGTGCAACCTACCATCGCTCGGCGACCGCGCGAGACCGGGACAAACTGCGCGAGCAGGTCTTGCGTGGCCTAGGGTGGGAGATTTTGCGTATATGGTCGACTGACTGGTGGATTGACATGCCGGGGACCGTCGAGAAGATTCACGGGCAACTTAACGCTCTCCTAACAGAGCAGCGGGCGGCTAAGTTGCACGCCGAAGCGGATGCCGCCGCCCTCGCAAAGCAGGTAATTGACGATGTCATAGTGTCGACAGCAAAGGATTTTTCCAAGGGTGAGTCTGCAATCCACGATGCGGATGGCGCTGCGTTAGTAGACGTTCAAGCGGCTTCGCCACCCATGACTTTCGCTAGAAACGCAGTCTACATTCAGACGTCCAGCACGGAAGATGGCGTTTTCGCAGAAGTCGACCTGAGCCTTGGCGATTACGCCGTCGATGCGGAGGCCTTCTTCGACTTCGGCTACGACTCTCGTTTGCTAGCGATGATTGACCATGTAGTTCGTATCGAAGGGCCAGTAAAAGACGAGGTGTTAGCGCGACGTATTGCGCGCGTGCATGGATGGACGCGAACTGGCGCTCGAATCCAGGAGCGAGTGGGCCGGCTTGCTCAGTTGCATTACGCGGCGAATTCGGAAGAAATTGGGACCTTCTATTCAATGAAAACCAGAGATGCCGGCGAGGCGTTGCGGTTTCGTCGTCCCTCAGTCGGAACTGCTCGTGCCGTAGACGAAATAGCAATGGTGGAGTTAAGGGCGCTGGTAGTGGAGTTACAAGCTGAAGGTCACGGTCGCCAATCGGGAGTGACGGCCATGGCGCGCGAGATTGGGCTTCGAAAAGTCAGTGCAGTAAGCCGGCTTAGGTTGGAGAAGGCTTGGGCTGTGAACAACGTCTAATTTCTTTGGGGCGGACGCTCACGAAACGCATCCATTGAGGGTAGTCGAGAAAGACCTCAGGTCTTTCTTCACTGGCGCGCCAAAAGCGCTTCTTCAGGAGCGGGCTGACGTCGAGTGGGGAAATCGTGTTGGAGAAGATATCCCAAGTCGTATTGAAGAATAAAAGGGGGCCGGGAGATGGGGGGGAGCTTCAGGAAAAGCATAAAAATCGCGCCGGGTGTACGTATAAACCTGAGCAAAAGTGGGGTGAGCACGGCAATAGGCAGTAAGGGATTCACATACAACACCCGTTGACGTCTCACAACAAGCATCTCAGGAACCGGAATCCGCTACACGCATAACCTGAATGGGCGCAGGACAGCAAGACCAATTCGGTCTGCTGTCGCAGCCAGCGGGCGTATTGACTCCGCGAGCACGGAGCGACTTTCAAAGCGGGAGCAGGCAACGCGGGACTTCGTGCGGCAAATACAAGAGCGCACCACAACTGCTCTCCAGCAGTATTTCAATTCTCGCGGGGTGTATGTCCTTGCGGAGGACCTAGCAGATGCCGTAACACTCGAGGAGCATCAGGAGCTTCTCGAAAATCTTTCGCGAGAGTTCGAGGTAACCACCAAGGCTATCAGGCTCGCCGTAGATATTGGTTCGATATCGCTCGCCGAAAAGGAAAAGGCGATGCTGGCGCTGTACGAGATAGAAAAGAAGTGTGCAGAGCATCAAGGCGACCGTGGCGAGCTAGAAGGAGCTACTGCATCGCTACTGAACAAGGTGCTGGCGTGGCCGAAGTCCCCCGTATTCACCGGTTCGTTTCTGGTGAGCCTTCTGGGGTGCTTTTTCCTGTTCATCAAGAATTTTTCACTTGGACTGGTCCTGCTGGTATTTGCCACCTCATACGGTGTCTTCCAACTCGCGTCATTCGAAAAGAAAAAGGCGCAGCTGGCCGTTGAGACTGCTGACGCCAACGCTCGTTTTGACTCATTGGTCACGGGCGAAATTTCGCCGCGCCCGGCTCTCCCGGTTGACTCGGAAAATGTGCGATTCAGAGCCTTGGCGTTCGTGGGAATCATGGCAGCGGTCGCGATTGCTGCCTTGGTGTATCGCCCGCACGACGCTGAAAAGGTAGCAGCGAGCCCAACGGAAAAGGTGAGTCAGACCAACATTGTGGCCTTGCCTGCTACAACGGCCAATTCCGCACAGATACGCCGGTCACCGGCTGATTTGACGTGGCTGGCGGGAAAGTATCCGTCTGATGTAGTCAACGATCGGCGTTTCAGGGCAGCGTTCAATCACGTTCCACAGGGCGAATGGAAGAAAATCGCCGACCGCCTCGTCATTACCAACTCTGCTGGAATTCAATTGAAGGATGGCTACTACTTCGGAGAGGGGTGCAAGGCTCATCTTTGCGGGTCGGACAAAGCGGCATTTGCGATTAACGCGGCGACTGGCAAGGGTGACGTGATTTATAAGCAGACAGTCGGTTGCCCGTCTGGCAAGGCTGTTGCGAACGGTTTTGCTTGGAACGATATGTCCATTGGCTCGACGCCTCTGAGTGCTTGGGCACTGTCGAATGACATGACCATTGAAGCGTCGTCCGCGTCGGCATCGGAGCCAACTTCGGGCGTAACGCTTCAAACCAGCTTCAACTGCGCGAAGGCCCGCTCCGATGCGGAACACCTGATTTGTCAGGATGCTGAACTTGCAGCGGATGACGTGGAACTGGCGGCAACATTTGCCAAAGCGAAGGCTGCCGTCACGGATCAGGCGGCCTTAAGGGAGCGCACTCGGAGGGAATGGAACTTCCGCGAGCAGAGCTGTCATGACCGGAACTGCCTTGTGCGTTGGTACGCTGACCAGAAGACCGTGCTCACGCAGATTGCGCAAACTGGCAACGTCGAGGCTAATTAGCCGTTCTTAGTCTTCGAGCTTTGCGGCGCGAGAGTAATCGCGTACGCTAGGAATTTCGCATCGGTATTCGACTACCTTGAGCTGGCAACAGGCAACCCGGTTTCGTGTGCGCTTGCATAATCGCCTCTGGAAACGTCATGCCGAACTCCCGCAGCAGTTCTAGATTGTCGCGCTGCCAGTTTGATGGCGCAAATACAACCAGCCGCCGCGCCAGTCCCTCCAGCGTACTGGCAAGCGTCGCGCCGTACGCGCACTCTTGCCTGGTTGCGCGTCACCGTATTGATACTCACCACTCGCATCGCGGCGCGTGTCGCAGAAGTTCACTAGCCCGATCCAGCCATCGGCCTCATCGAGATCGAACACCGCGCGCTCGGTCTCGTCGTGAACAGCCCCGGCGACTCGTGCCCCTTTCTCTCCTGCAGGATCTCCCGGGCGAATTCGACAATTTCGACCGAGATCGCCTCGCAGATCGGCGGCGCGGCACGCCAGCGATGCCAGTACAGCGTCACCGGAAACGGCAGGTCGCGCCGCACGTCGACGAGCCGGCCGCTTTCCAGTAACGGTAGCACCGTTTGCTCCGGCAGCATGCCGTAGCCCAGATCCGCGACGATCGTATCGAGTTGCGAAGCGACTGAAGGAAGCAGATTCTTTCGATATCGGCCGACGGCCATGCCGAACGCCGCGTCGAAGTAGCGCTCGAGCAGCATGTTGCCGCGGCCCACCGAAACAGCGGGCGCGGAAGCGGTCGCATGCAGGCTGAACCCATTCGCGAAATAGCGCTCCATAAAGGCAGGACTCGCCACGCATCGATAGATCATGTCTCCGATCGGTTCGGCAATGCAGCCGTGCACCGGACGCGGCACCGTCGACACACTGCCGATGAGCTCGCCGCGCGTGAGTGCGGGAAATGCCGGATTCGCATCGTCGACGACAACTTCAAGCTCGATCACGTTGCGCTTGATTATCTGTTGTGCCACCGAGCTGAACCATGCGTCGATGGAATACACGTCCACACCGACGGCGAGCGGCATGATCCGGCGATTCCCTTGCGGATCGATTTGATTGAAGGTATCGGCCTCGAGCAGCCGCACCGCGGCTACGTGCTTGAACAGCACTTCGCCCGCCAGCGTTAGCGTCAGCGGCTTGCTGCGCACCAACACGGCGGCCGACAAGGCCTCCTCGAGCGCCTTGATGCGTTGCGAAATGGCAGCACGCGTCACGTTGAGCCGTTCCGCCGCACGCTCGAAACTCATAGTTTCGACGACCGAGGCGAAGGCTTCCAGTTGATATCGATCTAGCAATTAGGTGTCCTGTTCTATCCAAGCGTTGCGCGCCGCCCGCTGGCAATGCGCAACGCAACACCCTCCCGCGCCGGCCGAGAAGGGACCGCATACAGCGTGAATATCCATCCGGACGACAATCGCCACGCTCAAACCGGTCATGGGAGCCGCGCGAACCCATCCCACGGCTTTTGGCCATGCGATCGAGGAGCCCTCGCCTCGCCCCACATCTCCCCCACCTCACACAGGAAATATATTTACTTTCCAGAACTGGATATATTCTGGCATCGGCCCGAGCATCAATTGAGAAGTTTATGTGAATACCAGTACGCATTCATACACGCCCCCCTTGGGCGCGCTCTATTTATTCCTAGAAACCTACAGCCGATCAATTTAAAGCAACAGCACCACGGAATTTCACGACATTTAAGTAGTGTGCTTTTGTTAATATCTTAAACCGCCACGATCGTAATTATCTCGGTAATATTTTAAACCACTTCGCAACTAATCGGCCATTAGCAGTCTCGCACCGTTTTAGTTCATGTCATGATCTGCGGTGTGCGCCGGATCTATTGTCAGTTGGGAGTGGTCGCGCCCCAATCACCATCATAGCGAGATTGAGATATTATCCTTCGGACGAGGCGCCTTCCGGTAGTTTAATCCGTTTCAATTCAATTGATAATACCGCCTTTACTGCCGTCACCCCCAATTCTGGAAAGAAGAATTTTGAATATAGAAAGTCAAAATACCCTCGATGGGATCGATCGCTACCTTGCCAAAACGCGTGCTCAAGTCCATGACCGCACACGATATTCAGTTCGAGCTGATTGTTCAGCACACAGACGCGAACGCGCCTTCAATTACCGCTTCGCTGCCTGACTATCGTTCGTTTTTTGCGATCGTTTCGTCATGGTGGCGAAGTTCAATTGTTGGAAGTTACTCTGGATAGCAACATTCTCCGCCCACCGCCGCAACCTTCTCTAGCCTCCTACCTTCATCTCCCTACATCAGTTTTAAGATTAGCCAAATTCCTCAAACTGATGAAATGTGGTGATCGAGCCCATGCCCCGATCACACTCAGCAATCCAGCGGCGCTTATAGTCTCTTACGCAGTTCGCGGGCCGGTTAGCATCGTGTGGCACAGGCAAACAGCCGCGCACCGCCCTGTGCCACGCCTTCGGATGTCGCGAGCCGGGCCAACTCAATCGAGATCTCCCGCGAAGCACGTTCTTTCAGATCAAAAGGCAGGTGACCTAGGAAATTGCCAAATGAACTCGCTTCGATATAGTCAATCAGAGCCTGTGGCGTAGCGAACATCTGTTGGTTCGGTAGCACGTCGATTGTATCGACAACAAAACCTGTTTCGCGCAGCAAATCGGTCAGCTCGTCGGCCGTGACGGGATGCGGTTGACCGGTTGTCTCCGGGTAACCGTTGAATGGTTCACGCGACAGCACACGCTTCCTGATCTCACCCAGTTCACCGCCCTGGCCTTTGGCGCCTGCCATGATCCCGATTCGCCCACCAGGTTTAAGTACTCTCGCGAACTCGCGCAGTGGCTGACGTTTTTCGTTCAGCCAGTGCAGTACTGCGTTCAGATACACAACGTCAAAAGTCGCGTCGGCAAACAGGCCGAGGTCGTATGCGTCACCGACCGCAAAATGCAGATTCGGCCTCGCCTTCTTTGCTGCAAACTCGATGCGCAGCGGCAGCGGATCGATACCGAACACCCGTCCTTTCGGTCCGACGCGACTGGCAACATATTCTGCCAGTTGACCCGTGCCGGTTCCGACGTCAAGCACGTCCTCGCCTTCGCGAATCTTCAGATAGTCGTCGATGAGCGAAAGGCCCGCTCGAAACTGTCGGTCGGCATTGACCGCTTCGTAGTGCTGCGCCAGATCTTCCGTATCTTGAAGCAAACCATACTCGCTCATCATTGGTCCTCTTTCATATCAGGAAATTGAACAGCAGTGTAGTCACAACGGACTGCGAATGATTGTGGTGAAACGGTTGATCGGCGAGATACGGAAAGCGGTAGATCGCACCCGCCACTGCTAGGAAGACCGATCCACGGCGAACGCTGGATCTGCGACATTGTCGGCCGCGGTGGCTTGCAGCCGCAACGCGTCGGCTTCGAAACGCTCGCGGAATTGACGGATGGTCTCCCACAGCAGTGCGCTGCCAGCGACGCTCAGCAGCACAGCAACACACAGCAAGATCGGCTGGATGCCACTACTCTTTCCAAAACCTGCGGTAATGATGCCGCCTATCGGCAGCGACAGACTGTTGATCAGATAGAACGGACCGATCACCTTGCCCAGATGCTCGGACTCGATTGCCCTAACGCGCTGCGTCCGGTTAAACACGTTGTAGATCGCATCCCCCGCCATGAAGACGAGGAAAGCAAAGACGTAGACCCAGACGTTGTTCGCCAACCCCATGCACAGGAGAGCCGCGCAAAGTAATCCAAATCCGGTCACGCCGACGCGATTGATCGACCACTTCGACAGCAGCCACGGCATCAGCAGCAAATTGACGAGCCCCAGTGCTCCAGCACACGCGTTCATCAAACCAAACACAGCGTCCGACGCGCCGAACCGTCCGGTAATGAGATAGGCGTTCGCACTCAGTGCGACCGCGTAGCCGATGTTGATAGAGAAATTCATCACAGCAAGCCGGATGACAGGGCGATTGTGCAGCAGCAGCTTCCAGCCGAGTAGCAAATCACGACCGACTCGTTTCGAGTCCACTGCCGCTCGCTGCGGACCCACGGAAAACGGCTTCCAGCATATGGCTGCCGCTATAAAGGCGGTAGCGGCAATGGCCAGCAACGGCAATTTACCGACGAGATACGCGAGCCCCGCCGCAATACCGGGACCGGCCGCCATCGCGAGCAGTTCGATGTTCTGCACAAGCGCCTGCGTGCGCGACAGCTGATTGCCGGACGCCATCGCCGGCACGGTCTTCTCGACCGCCATCCGGATCGGCGCCATCAGGATCGATAGCAGCGCACCATTGATCATTAGCGCTGGCACCGTCAGCGACGGCAGCATCCAGCAGACAGCAAATGTGATCAGCAGACAGGCAGCTCGCGCCAGATTGGCATTTATGAAAAGGAATCGACCGCCGAGCAGATCGGCCATCAGCCCGGCAAACGGATACATGAGCAGTGCTGGAATCCATTCGAGTGCAAACGCCGCACCAGAGTACGTCACGCTGCCAGAATGCTGATAGATCAGCAGCGGCACGGCGAACAGCACGGTCTGCTCGGCCAACAGACCGAACGTCAGCCCGCCACCGAAACTACGCAACCGACCGCGGGTCGCACGAGCTTCTGCATCTTCGTTCAACCGCTTCGGTGAATTCGCCTCTGTCACTTACCTCTCCTTTGCTCTAGCATGGAACCGGGCCAGGAAGCCTCACTGCGACACTGCAACCCTACTCAGGCATATGTCGCCAGACTGAATAAGCAACCGTTCCGTTGCCGGACGCGCTCGCCGGCACCGAATAGGTCAGGATGTTGTCCTTGTACGTATAATCGCGGACCTGTTCATCGCCCTCCCAGTTTGGGTATGACGCGGTGTCGATCCTGAAGATTAGTTTGTTGCGAACCGGATCAATCACGACATTCCCTGTATGCGTACTTGAGCCCAGCACGGCTTCCCGGTACTCGCCGGGGGTACCGCGGGTCTTATCACCCGACGCGAATTTCGGACGATTAGGCCGAAAGATCTGCAACGAATAACGGCCTTCCTGGTCCACCATCAGCAATCCTTCGGGATGCTCACCGAAATTCATCGTGCGTGTTCCGTTTGCTGTCACCTCGTAGGCCGCCGTCATGACCCAAGTCCCTCGCAGTGACAGCGTCTGTGCGCCGGCCGCGCACGCTGAACTTCCCGACAGCAGCGCCCAAACTACCGTTGCCAGTACCGGAACCACGCGACCAGTGCCTCGCATCATTCCGCCCGCGTTGTCGCGCCTGCCCGCGTTCCTTGTTCCCGCCTTTGGCGACCGTTTCCTGGGTAGTCCGCAATGACTTGCTTGCGATCCTTTAGTGACTCGTTCCGACGACGCCAAACCCCGACCACATGACCGGAGCAGCCCTTCACCGGGCAAAATGCTTTCAGTAGATCGCGATCTATCAGTCACCTCACCCATTCAGCCACCTCCTTCAAGTTCGACGAGGATCCTGCACAGGGGGCAATTTCGACCGGCTTCCCACGTGCGCAATACGGTCATAAGATACCGACTGCTCTTTATGATATACGTCGACCACTCTCTTATCAAGCGGTCGTTACGCGCACTTGTTGCGCAAGAGGATGACGAATGCGTTACACAGCCGAACACAAGCAGGAAACCCGCGCGCGTATTCTCGACGCAGCTGCACGAATCTTCCGCCGTGAGGGCTACGACGGCTCCGGGATTGACGGCTTGGCCGAAGCGGCCGGCGTCACGAATGGCGCGTTTTACGGACACTTCAAATCGAAGGGGGAAGCCTTTCAAACTGTCGTACAGCTTGGTCTGGAGCAACTTCGCCTGGGTATCGCCGACCTGAAGACGAAGCACGGCAAACGGTGGATCAAACGGTTCGTCGAGCTCTACCTCGGCCCCAAGCGCACCTGTGACCTCGGGCAAGCGTGCGCATTGCCAAGCCTCTCGCCGGAAATCGTCCGCGCCGACCAGGACATCCGCAGCACCTATGAACGCGAGTTACAACGCGTCATCGCCGAAGTGGCCAGTGGCTTGCCCGAGGGCACACCAAACGAACGCACCGATGCGGCTATCGCAATGCTCGCGCTTCTGGCGGGCGGTGTCACACTGGCCCGCGCGGTTCCAGATCCGCAACTTTCGGACCGGATCGCGAAAGCGGTTGGTCATGCTGCGCTCGATCTCACGTCGCACAGGTCTTGACCGGCCGTCCCGTTCGTTCTCGTTACACGACCGTGGGGTCAGACGACAAGAGCCACCTCCTCCTGCCGGCCTTCCTCGGCCTCGAGCTTGCGGATCAGCGGTAGGACGTGATGGCAGAAGCGCCGCATCTCGCCGCGGGTCGGCCAGCCGGACAGGATGAACTCGCTGACGCCTGCGCGCTTGTACTCGAGCAGATAGCGGGCGACTTCGTCGTAGCTGCCGACCACGCACAGAGCCGGGCCACCCCGGTACGCCACCGCGCCGGTCCACAGCATGGGTGACAGCCAGTCATTCGACGCGCTCTCAGCCAGCTCGAACGACTTCCTCACTGCTTCCGAATCGCAGGTCTTGACGAACGCTTGCACGTTTTTGCGATGCTCTTCGTCGGAGTTGGTCATCATCGCTTCGAGTTCAGCCAGTGCCTCGTCGCGGGTGTCGCGGGCCAGCACGTGCATGCGGACACCAACGCTGCGCCCGGCGCGCAACACTGCCTGACTCGCCTGCGCGATGCCCGACGGCGTATCGCCGTAGCGCAACCAGCAATCGCCCCATTCGATGGCGATCTGCTGCGCGAGATCCGACGCGCCGCTCAGATAGATGCGCGGCCGCCCGCCGTCCTTAAACGGCAAGCCGAGTTTCGCCCCGGTGAAGCGGTAATAGTCGCCTCCGTGCGTAAGCGGCGCCTCTCCGCGCCAGAAACGGTGCAGCACCGACAGATACTCGGCCGTGCGCCGATAGCGTTCGTCGTGCTGCAGGTAATCACCGTAATACGCCTGTTCCTCGGGCGAGATCCCGGCCACGATGTTCAGCGAGATCCGTTTGTCCGACATCCATGAAATCGTGTTGACCGCCTGCGCGAACAGCGTGGGCGGCAATAACCCCGGCCGGTACGCGAGCATGAACGACAAGCGGCGCGTCTCGCGCACCAGCGCACCGATAAGCGGCAACGGCTCTGGCAAGTGAAATCCGATACCCATCAGCAGGGTGTCGATCTGCATGTCTTCCGCTTCCTGCGCGAAATCGACCAGCCCGTCGAGGTCAAGCTCGCTCGCAAGATCCTTCTCGGACGCCTTCGTATTGCCCGCCCCTCGCGGCGCACACCAATGAATCTTGAGTGGTTGCATTGCTCGCCCCTTGTGGTTGCCAAATTCGACCGGTTGCCAAATCCGAACTCAGCTTAGGGCGACGCACTCGCTTCGGGCAAGGACATCCGCGAGCCGCAAAGAAACTCTAACCGGCAGCTAGTTAATTTATCCGACGCTCGCTTTTACGCAACGCAATTTAATCTGACCTGCGCTCCGTTATGTCCACGCGTCACCTACATTGCTTCTCACGGTTCATCCAAATACGGATACGTGCACACGAGCCTCAATGCCTTCACTGCCTGGGAAGAACCCTCACGGCGCACGGGTCCTGCCGCAACGATTTGTCGTCGGACACGTCACCGGCGGCCCGGCGGCCGGCCTGGAATGTACATCGAAGAAAAAGGAGCTACGCTGATGTTGAACCTGAGAGACAAACGGATCGCGGTATTCGCCGAAGGCTGCTTCGGCCCCGTGACCAGCAAAGTTGCAACCTCCTATCTGCGCTATCGCCACAGCGATTGCATAGCGGTCATCGACAGCCGCCTCGTCGGCCAGGATGTCGGTGACATTCTCGGCTACGGACGCGGCATTCCGGTGCTCGATTCGCTCGAATCTGCGCTATCGCTGAAACCTGAGATGCTTCTGATCGGCGTCGGGTTATTCTCTAACGAACTACCCGACTCGTGGCGCGTACAGATCGCCCTCGCACTCCGGCAGGGGCTCGACGTCGTGAGCGGCTTGCATTTCCGGATCGCGACCGACCCTGAGTTCCGCGCGCTCGCAGCAGCGTCGGGCGCCCGCATCTGGGACACCAAGGAGCCACCCGAAGCGCTGGCGACGAGCCGGGCAACAATCGGCAACCTCGGTAATTTCATCGTGCACACGATCGGCAGTGACTGCCGGGTCGGTAAAAAAACTACTGCAATCGAAATCACCGAAGCCGCGAAACGCCGCGGCTTCAACGCGGGCTTCATCGCGACCGGGCAAAGCGGGATCTACATCAGCGGCGCAGGCGTCGCGATCGATGCAGTGCCCGCCGATTTCGTCGCAGGCGTCACGGAGTCGCTGGTGTTCGACGCAGCGAAAAGCCATGACTGGATTGTGGTCGAAGGCCAGGGTTCGATCACACACCCGGCCTACAGCGGCGTCACGCTCGGCCTGTTGCACGGCGCGATGCCGCAGGCGCTTGTGCTGTGCCACGAGGCGCATCACAAGCATCACAAGGGCTGGCCCAATGCGCCATTGCGCCCGCTCAACGAACTCGTCGCGCTGTACGAGCAACTGGGCTCATTCCTGCGTCCCGCAAAAGTGGTCGGCGTCAGTGTCCATTGCGGCGCGCTCGGGCGTGACCAGGCAGCGCGAGTCATTGAGCAGGTCGAGCAGGAAACGGGGCTCCCCGCCACCGACGTAATCCAGTTCGGCGCGGACAAGCTTGTTGACGCGCTGTCCACCCATTCCCGGCATCTTCAGAAGCTTGCCGCTTGAAGCTCCCGACGACATTCGCGGCCGCCGTCGTACCCCATCGCAGCTCACTCGACTTCACATTGAGCATGTGCTTACACAGGAAGCGACTCACATGAATGACCTCCCCGCTCTACTCCACGTGGAACCGATCCAATCACTTCAGGGCCGTGCGATAACTCCGTCGTCGAAACCGGAAACGCAACGCGCGATCCTCGCCGCCACACTCGCGAACGGCACGTCGATCGTGCGAAACGATCTGCGCTGCGTCGAGACCAACGCGATGAAGCAGGCATGCCGCTCACTCGGCGCGACCATCGACGAGCACGACGGCTATCTGGAGATCTGCGGCGTTGGCCGCGCACTGCATCTCGGACAACGCGTCATCAACGCGCTCGGGTCGGGCCTCGTGTTCCGTACGTTTGCGGCGCTCACGAGCCTCGCCAGCTCGCCCGCGATCATTACGGGCGACACGATCCTGCGCACGCGGGTCATGAAGCCATTGTTCGACGCGCTCACGCAACTGGGCGCGAAGATCGAATGCATCGGCGAGGCCGGCAAGGCGCCTGTCGTGAACTGGGGCGGCGGTCTGCGCGGCGGCCGTTGCACGATTCCTGGTAACGTCAGCTCGCAGTTCATCACTGCCGTGCTGTTCGCAGCGCCGCTCGCCGACCAGCCCGTCGAGATCGCAATCGAAGGCGAGTTGCTGTCGATCTCCTACATTCACCAGACCATCGCGACACTGCAGCGTTCCGGCATCCGCGTCGAGACGAACGACGACTTTTCGCTGATCCGCGTGCATCCCGGCGAATATCGCCCGGCCGAATACCAGATCGGCGGCGACTACACGTCGTCGTCGTACCTGATCGGCGCGGCCGCCCTCTTCCCCGGCACGTTCGTGCTAGAGAACCTGAACAGCCAAAGCCTTCAGGGCGAACGCGCGATCATCGATGTCGTGCGTGCTCTCGGCATCGAGGTCCATTTTGACGACACCCGCAACGAACTCACTCTCGTCAACCGTCAGCCTCAACTCGCTGGTGACTTCGAATTCAATGCAAGCGACTTCCCTAACATCGTGCCGACACTCGCGGCGATCGGCGCGCATGTGAAGGGCACGTTTCGCGTCGTCGGCGGCTCGATCACGCGGCTGCACAAGTCACCGCGCATAAAGGCGATGGTGAGCGAGCTAGGCAAGATGGGGGTCGACATCAAAGGATTGTTCAAGGACGGCGTGTACGACGGATTCGAAATCCACGGCCATGGCAAAGCGTATGCGGGCGGCGTCGATCTTTCTAGTTGGGGCGACCACCGCATCTTCATGTCTCTCTTCATCGCCTCGCTGCGCAGCCACCGCCCGAACCGTCTCGACGGCTATCGCGACGTCAACTGCTCGTTCCCGGATTTCTTCTCGCAGTTCGAGCACCTCGGAGCGCGTTGCTACGAAATCAGCACGAATGCCGAGCGGGATGACGAGCTGTCCCTGTTGCACGCCATCTGAGCCAATAAGGAGATTTCCGATGCTCAATCGCCAGCAGATTCAATCGTATGCCGATCATGGTTATCTCGTGATCGAGAAGCTATTTGACAGCGAACAAGTCAGCCGTTCGCTCGCCGCGATCGACGAACTGCTCGACCCGAACAATCCCGACAAGCCCTACGAATACGAACCTCAGGATGGCGAAACGGTGCGGCGTATCTGGTCGCCCACGCAGAAACACGCAGCGTTCAAGGACATGGCGGCCGATCCCCATCTGCTCGATTGCATCGAGGCGCTGATCGGCGAGAACGTGCTGTTTCACTACAGCAAGCTGAACATGAAGGGGCCGAAGGTCGGCAGCGTGGTGGAGTGGCATCAGGATTTCTCGTACTACCCGCACACGAATACCGATCTCGTCACCGCGCTGATCTTTCTCGACGACGCCAGCGTGACCAACGGCTGCCTACGAGTTGTACCCGGTTCGCATCGCCGCGGGCTCGTGTCGCACGAAGTCGACGGGTTCTTTCGTGGTAAGGCGCAAGGCACTGACGAGTCGCTGGCAGTGGATATTGAGGTGCCGGCCGGCAGCGTCCTGTTCCTGCATTGCCTTACGTTGCATGCGTCGGCCCGCAACACATCACAGCTTCCGCGCCGAACCTTTCTGCCCGCGTATCGCGCCGCCGATGCATTCCCGATCTACTTTGGGTCGCATGCCGCACACAACGAACCCGGCATTCAGCTACTGCGCGGACGGCGCGCCAAAATCGCGCGGGTCGATGCGGGCACGTACCTGCTGCCGATAGCCGAACGCGAGTTCGGCTCGCTGTACGAGGTGCAGGAAGGCTCGCACCTGCGCAAGGCGCTGGCGTCGATGGAAACGGCGGGTTACGCCGTGACGGAACCAACTGTCAGCTAGGGAGAGACGCATGGACTGGACCGAGTTCCTCGCCCCACCGCTGCGCTCGCTGGCGCCGTATCGACCGGGTATCACCGAAGAAAAGCTGCGGCGCGAACGGGGTCTGCGCGAGATCTACAAGTTCTCCAGCAACGAAGCGCCATTTTCTCCGTCGCCCGCCGCGCTCGCGGCCATGCAGGGTGCCCTCACGCAATCCAATCGCTATCCGGATGCGCAGGCGTTGCTCGACCAGCTCGCCGCGCGGCTACACGTGCCTCTCGATACGCTGGTACTCGGCACCGGTTCGATCGACGTCATTGGCGCGCTCGTCAGGGCGTTCGTCTCGCCGGAACACAACGTGGTGCTGTCGGAGTACGGCTATTGCGCGTATCCCGCCTTCGTCACAGAACAGGGCGCCGCGCTGCGCATCGCTGCAAGCGGCCCCCACTTCGGTCACGACGTCGAACAACTGCTCGCGCGCGTCGATGGACGCACACGCATGATCCTCGTTGACAGTCCCACCAACCTGTCCGGACAGTCGTTAGACGCGACAGCGCTAACGCGCCTGGTCGACGGCCTACCGGCCCATGTGCTGCTCATTCTCGACGAAGCCTACGCCGAGTTCACCGACAGCAGCGCGCCGCGTGACACCGAGCAATTGCCGCTGCGTCACCCCAACGTGATCGTGACGCGCACCTTCTCGAAAGCCTACGGGCTCGCAGGGCTGCGCATCGGTTATGGCATCGCCGCCGCCGGCCTGATCGATTGCCTGAACCGGATCCGGCCGCCGTTTCCGGCCAGCCGGGTGGCGCTCGCGGGCGCGGCCGCCGCGCTCGACGACGTCGCGTACCTGAAACGGATCGTCTCGGCAACGCTGAGCGGCCGTCGCCGGCTTACGGATGCGTTGCGCGCGATGAACGTGACCGTCTTCGATGGCAACGCGAACTTCGTCTTGACCGATTTCGGCCTTGCCGCCAAGACCGTGTACGAGGGCCTGCTCAAGCGCGGCTTCATCACGCGGGCGATGAACACCTACGGCCTGCCGACTCATCTGCGCATTTCCGTGGGCGCGGCCGACGAGGTCGAGAAGCTGCTTGGCGCGATCAAGCAACTTCTAGAAGCGACATCAGATAACACCACAAGGGGAGCTTACCGATGAACATCGTCATCATCAACAATCTCGCCCGCTTTCCGGGCACTGCGCGCTGGGACTTCGACCTGGTCCGCTACGACGATTTCATAGATCACCGCGCACACCGCGTCAGCTATATCGTCAATCGCCGCGGCCGGTCGGCCATCACGGCGTCAGCGGATAGCTACCGGCTCTACGAACTCGATCACCTCGACGATGCGTCGGCGTACCGCCCGATCCTGAACGGTATCGTCCAGTCGAGCGGCCCGATCGACCGGCTGATCGTCTTTTCGGAATCGCTGCAAGATCTCGCATCGCAGTTGCGCGCCGAGTTCGACATCCCCGGCAAGAAGCCCGATGAAAACCGGCTCGGCCGCGACAAGCTCGTGATGAAGCAGAAGGTCGCAGCAGCAGGACTGCGCGCGCCGCGGTACACGTCGGTCAATTCGACCCGGATCGAGCACGCGCTCGCCTTCGCCGCCGACACGGGCTATCCGCTGATCCTGAAGCCGATCGACGGCCAGTCGAGCCATGGCGTGCGCAAGATCACCGACGCCGCGCAGCTGCGCGCCGCGGTCGCCGACCTCCCGTCCGACGGCGAATGGGATCTCGAGGAGTTCGTGACGGGAACGCTGATGCACATCGACGGGCTCGTCGATCAGGCCGGTAAGGTCACGCTGGTGGTACCGTCGCGCTATATCAATACGTGTCTTGAGTTCGCGGCGGGCGCGCCGCTCGGCGCGATCATGCTAGAACCCGGCACAGCGTTGTATGCGTATGTAAGCCGCTTCGCGACGCAGTGCATCAAGGCCATCGGACTCAAGGCCTGCCCGTTCCATCTGGAGCTGTTCCACACCAACAACGATGATCTGGTGTTTCTCGAAGTCGGCGCCCGCGTCGGCGGCGCGGACGTGCCGTCGATGATCCACCAGGCGACTGGCATCAACCTGTTTGGTGAATGGGTGAACATGAGCCTCGACCAGCCTGCGATGCTGCACGCGCCGATCCGTTCGATTGGCGCGTGGCTAATGTTCCCGCGCCCGAATGGCCTGCCGTTACGCGTGCAATCGGTCACGCGCTTCGACCGCAGCTTGGAAAGTCTATATCGGCAGCTCGTGCCGGAGGCGGGCCAACTAATCGAACACGAAGACGGCTACTGCTCAATGCAGTCCGGACGCTTTCTGTTCAATGCCGACTCCAGCCAGCAAGTGACGCGCGACGTCGAGTACGTACTGCACGCCTTCCGCATCGAAACCACCCTGCCCTGATCGATCATGAGCACACCCACTCTTCTTCTGTTTGCCCATCAGGCGCGCTCTTACGCGTCGATGATCCGGGAGTATGTCGACCGGCTCGGCGTCACGCTCGTGATCCTCAGCTCGAAGCCGCGCGACCCGCGGGATCTCGAACAGCTCGCCGCTGTCGGCGCGGCGCGGCTATGGCAGGTCGACGACGAGTATTTGAACGAATCGCACCTCGAGACGGTGCTCGCGCAAGCGCGCGACGAAGGTTTCGGCATCGTCGCGGCACTGGCGACATTCGAAGGTTACCGGCTGCTGATGGCGCACACGAACGTGCTGCTTGGCGCCATCGATGGCGATCCGTCGGCGTTGCGCGTCTGCATGGACAAGCTGCTGTGTCGCGGCCGCTTGAGCGAAGCAGGCTTAAGCCGCGCGAGAGCAACCGTGCTCGACGCCGCCACGCTACCGGTGTTGCAGGCGAGTGGCAGGCCTTTGTTCGTCAAGCCGCGACGCGGCGCGGGCTCGTTCGCGTGCTTCCGTCTCGACGAAACAGTTACGCCGCAGCGCCTGCAGGCGCTGCGAGAACAGATGCAAAGCGACAAGGCATTTCGCGCAATCTTCGCCGGGCAGTTCGACTTCATCGTGGAAGACTACGTCCGCGGCGATGAATACAGCTTCGAAGTACTCGCGGCCGGCGGCGAAAGCCACGTGATCGGCGTGCACGCCAAGTATCTGGACGACTCGAGCGGCACAACGCTCGAAATGGGCAACTCGCTGCCTGCGCCGCGACTGACGGACGCACAGCAGCTCGCTGGTGAACGTTTCATCGACCAGTGCCTCGCCGCGTTGCAACTGCGCGACGGCTGTTATCACATCGAGACGCGCTACGACGCGGCCGCCGAACACTGGGACATCATCGAGATCAACGCCCGCATGGGCGGCGCACTGATCAATCAAAGCGTTGGTGTCTTCACGAACGGCCTGTCAATGCTGGAGCTGTGGGTCAAGACGCTGTGCGTCGAGCGCGACCACTTGCTCACGTGGCGCGCGCGGCTCGCCGCCTTGCGCGAAAGCGTCCGGC
Organism: Caballeronia mineralivorans PML1(12); assembly: GCF_001028175.1. Taxonomy (GTDB): domain Bacteria; phylum Pseudomonadota; class Gammaproteobacteria; order Burkholderiales; family Burkholderiaceae; genus Caballeronia; species Caballeronia mineralivorans. Next base: position 56,593 of record NZ_AEJF01000180.1, on the reverse strand, counting down.
GCCGCGACGGCACGCTCGAATACGGCACCGTGTTCTTCAGCCGCTACGGTGAGCGCAACCGCACGCTGGAAGTGCTGTCGATCGACGGGCTGACGCCACAACCCGACGTCGTCGAGATGCCCGTGCGCCCCCAGACCCGACTCCCTGATTCGGAACGCGGCATCTTCATCCTGAACGCTCTCTGGAAAGTCCCCATTCGCGAGATTGCCGAGCAACTGCATGCGCTCTCGGCGATGCTCGACGAACAGTTGGTAATCCGTTATTCCGATGCAGCAGCAACCGCCGATGACACCACAACCCAGGAGAAGTCATGAATCGCGTCACGCATTGCGGTATCGAACGTCCGTCCCCCTTCTATTCGCTCGCCGAAGGCGCGGCAGTACAGGCTAAGCTCGATCAGTATCTCGACAAAAAAATAGCCGAATGGAGAGCCACCGTTCCGCACGCCAACCATCTAGAAAGCAAGAAGCTCGACAGCAAGTGGTATCGCCGGCACACGATCGAACACGTCTGGCGCATCCGCCTGAGCCGCTCCGCCCATGCCAAGACGCTGCACGCGATCACCAAGATCTCGCCGGAGGCTGCACAGCTGTACGCGGAATATCAAGCCGAGGAGATGAACCACGACGTGCTGTTCATGCAAGACTGCAAGGCGCTCGGCGTGACCCAGGAAGAATTGCTCGCAACGGAGCCGTTTCTCGCCACGCGTCTGCTGCAGGGCTTCTTCTACTTCGTGTCGGAGCACGAGAGTCCGATCGGCGTCGTCGCATCGAGCTACCTTATCGAATACACGACCGCCAAGCTCACCCCGAACCAAATCAAGTCGCTGAAGGAGACGCTCGGCGAAGACAAGATCAAGGGACAGCTCGCCCACGTCAACACCGATGTGGGCGACGATCATGCCGGTGAAATGTGGCGCATCCTGCGCTACCTGATCCGCGAAGAAGCGGACGTCGAGAAGGTGCTGCGCTATTTCGACGACATCCAGACCATCCTGGCGATGTACTTCCGCGAACTCTACGAAGCCACCGTCGATATCCGGGTCGAAGATGACGTGGCGGCGTAAGCCGTCGCCAATGCAGGGCTTTCTGACGGAGCGGGTATGTACAAAGTCGTAATCAGCACGACGTGCGAGTCGTTTACGCTTCCACACAACGCGCACCTGTCCGACGCCGCCGAACTACAGCTCGGCGGCCTTACGTTCGGTTGCCGGTCGGGCGTGTGCGGTATCTGCGTGATCGAGGTGCTCGCCGGCATAGAAAACCTGTCCCGCCCCGAGGAAAAGGAAAGTCAGTTCCTAGAATGGCTCGGCCACGAAGGCGATAGCAAACGCCTCGCGTGCCAGTGCCAGCTGCGCGGCGACATCACCATCCGGCAATGTTGAGCGAGGAGGTAACCGTGCCCGATGTCGTCACGCTATCCGGCAGTCCCGTCATGCCGTCGCGCAGCCAGCATCTCCTTTGCGTAGCGGAGGAGATGCTATGCGAGCGAGGGTATTCCGTACAACGCATCGACGTCCGCCAGTTACCGGCACAGGCTCTCGTGTACGGCGACTGGAACGATCCCGCCGTGCGGGCGGCGCTCGAAACAGTGCGCGCCGCGCGGGCGGTCATTGTGGCAACGCCGCTCTACAAGGCATCGTATTCCGGTGCGCTTAAAACGCTGCTGGACCTGCTGCCGCAGACCGCGTTCGCGCACAAACCGGTACTCGCATTCGCGACGGGCGGTAGCCTGGCCCATCTGCTCGCGCTCGACTACGCGCTCAAACCGGTGCTCGTCGCGCTCGGCGCGCGCCTAATGCTCGACAATGTATTCGCTACCGAATGCGATATCCACCAAACCGACGGTGTCTACAAGCTAGCCGGTTCGCTCGCGCAGCGACTGTCCAGTGCCGTTGAGTCGCTTGCACAGGCGCTCGAAGATCGCGAAGCGCTCGCGCGGCTGCGCGCCAGCACCGTTCTAGACCAGATGAGCGCAGTCGCACAGTAACGGCGCGTGCGCCGCCGAAAGACATTTTTCTCAAGATCGACTCCGACACGGACAACGTTCATTTGTGGCTCCTCCTCATTAAACGATGCGCGAAAAATCTTGCCGGAATCTTTCTTGCTGTTCTGGCGGGGAAGGTCGGATTCGTGGCAAATGTCAGTCAGCAGAGTCTACAGTCGCATTTTGGGGGCATTTTGGGGGCATCTCCATGAGAGAAAATTATCTCACCCTTTGCTGGTATGCCTTAGAAGCAACAGGTTCATTCCGGCCTCGACCACATACAGTTCTGCAGAATTCCGATGAAGTTCGAGAACCCGCTATAGCTCAAGGCTTGGCGGGTTTTTGCGTTCTGGGGAATCCGAGAGCATCTATTGACATCCGGGGGCATGTTAGGGGCATTTTTGGGGGTGTCGGCGTACGCCACCGGTTCTGACGCACACGTTCCCTGCGACAGCAGGCTGCGCTCACACCTCAGCATCAGATTGACCCAGGACTAAAAAAATGCCGTCCGCTTTGACGCGGACCGCACATCGTGTGCCCCGGATCGCGGATCGTCCTACGGTTAAGGATCGAGCACAAGGCGCGGCGATACGGCCCGCGAGCAGCATGCGATGACCATCGTGCTGGCCCACTTTTCGTCGTCGGAGAGCACTTAGTCCCGATGATCGGCCTGCCCTGCTTTCGGGCCGGTCGAACATGCGCCGCAGATGCCCTGCTCGCAGGAAAGCGACACGTCGATATAGATGCAGGCGGAGCCGCGCAAGCTCGTTTCAACATAGGTCTTCGGCATCGTTTCCACGTTCGGAACATCCATGACTGAGAGCTGCCGCCGAAGTAGGAGCGACAGAAATCGCCTGACGTGATGAAGACTTCGTCGTGCGGTCGAGTTGATCGGCGAGGTCGGATAATTCCGCGACAGGCTCAGCCTTTTGATTCCGTGATCCTCAATATCACTTGTCCCCGAACATTCTTGAGCCGGACGTAAGCGCGGTGCGTCGACCCATCAACCGCGACCACATGCGCATTGGGGCCGATGCAGCCGTCGCCAATCCGTGACCCCTACCTGCATCGGCTTTGAACATCGAGACGACTTCGGCTTCGCCAGCGACATAAAGCAGATGCATTTGCGGGTCGAAGTCGACGACGTCCGGATCTTGACCGATGTCGAAGGAAGACGTGACGCGCATCGTGCGCATATCGAGCGCCAACAGCGTGTCGTCGCCTTGGCACGCGATGATCCGGTCGGTGGCCGGGTCTATTTCGATCAGTCGCTGTTGCGATTGCACGTTCACAAAAGAATCGCGGGCGGCAACGCTAAGCACTTCTGAAGAGGTTCTGCTCCGTGAAATATCCGGTTGAAGCCATGACGAACAACGACCGAGAGCGAGTCTCTAAGCAACTGCAACATAGCAGAGGTAACTTAGCCATAACTTAGCGTCGACTGGATTCCTGTCGCGATAACGCTAAATAGTACGAAGGGGTTTATCGGCGCCATCAGGCAGCCACCGTCGGGACACATCCTTGTCCCGACGTCGTCATATTCCGTAGCTATCTTCCAGTGATACCCCTTGTAATTTTCCGGTAAGAGATAGACAAAGGCCAACCACATCAGATCGCCACGCCTTGCTATTTCCGCACTCTCTGTATCGGTCGTCTTTGCCAAGGAGCTCGTCGTGAAGCGAACAAAAGGAGCAAGAAATACAGCAACGCTACGTGTTGGTGTGGTCCGTAATAAAGTCGCGCTGGCGGTTGCCGGTGCGGTTCATCGTCTCGCGCCCCCCAAAAACCGCCCGGTCTTTTTCGAGGAACAATCATGAAGAATCATTCGTTCGAACGCGTGTTCAAATTGTGCATTGTCGCATCGGCAGTACTGCTTGCCACACAGGGGGCGCGCGCCGATTCAGAGCACGAGGGGGAATCCACGGAACGCAGCGGACGGATGCCGCTGGCGACTGGCCAGTACGTCACGCCTACGTACCTCAGCGGTGCGGTTCAGCAGCCGCTCAACCCGGGCTTGGCCGCATACCCGAACTTTGTCGCGGGCGAAGCGGTGCGTTCACAGCTCAGCCCGGACGGCACGACGCTCGCAGTCCTTTGCGCAGGCCAGAATTCGCTCTACGCGCCAGACGGTACAGTCGATCAGGCAAACTCGACCCAGTACATTTTCCTTTACAACGTGGCGGGCGCCAACATGGCGAATCCCGTGCTGACCCAAGTGATTCAGCAGGCCAACGCCCACGTCGGTCTGGTCTTCTCGCCAGACAGCAGCACGCTCTACGCGGCGGGCGGCGTAGACGATGCCGTATATGCGTACCACAAGAGCGGCGCGACCTGGTCGCAGACGGCAAAAATCGCGCTGGGCCATGCCGGCAAGGGCGTGGGCCTGAACGTGCAACCCAATGCCGGCGGCCTGGGACTATCCGCTGACGGCAAGACGCTGGTCGTGGCCAACAACTACAACGATTCGATCAGCGTGATCGACACCGCGTCCAGCACCGTGCGCTATGAGCACGACCTGCGTCCCTATCAGGCGAACAATGAAGGCGCCGACGGCGCCGCCGGTGGAACCTTTCCGTTTGCGGTGGTCGTGAAGGGCAACGGCACTGCCTACGTGTCTTCCGATCGCGACCGCGAAGTCGTCGTAGTCGACATCTCCTCGCCCACCGCCGGGCGCCTGCTCAAGCGCATCAAGCTCGACGGCAATGCCCTCGGGATGACGTTCGATGCCTCGCAAGCCAGGCTGTACGTGGCGCAGGACAACGCCGACCAGGTCGCGGTCATCGATACCGCAAGCAACTTGGTCACCGCGAAGATCGACGCGCGCGCTCCGGCGGACCTGCTACGCGGATCGAAGTACACGGGCGCAGCCACATTCGCGGTGACGGTTTCCAAGGATGGCGGGATGCTTTATGCCGTCAATTCCGGCTCGAACTCAGTGGCCGTGATCCCGCTGTCCGGCCGCAATGCGAACACCGTCACGGGCCTGATTCCCACGGCCTACGAGCCGCATGACATCACGTTCAGCGCCGACGGAAACTGGATGTATATCGTGAATGGCAAGAGCATCACAGGCGCCAACCCGGGTCACCTATATGGCAACACGGCGCTCGTCACCAGCGTCACCTACCCAGGCGGCAACGCGGCGGCCGCGGCTGCGGCAAGAGCGTCAAACCAGTATCAGTTCCAGCTCGAACGCGCGTCCCTAGTCAGCGCCCCAGTGCCCAAACCGTATGAATTGCCTAAGCTGACGGAGATCGTTGCGCAGAACAACTTCTACTCGGGCGAATCAGGCGAGCGCGACGAGGGAAAGATTGAGTTCTTACGCAATCGGATCAAGCACGTCATTTATATCGTTAAGGAAAACCGCACCTTCGACCAGATCCTTGGCGACCTGCGCAACGGCGCGAACGCCGATCCGAGTCTGGCAATGTTCGGCCGGAACATCACGCCGAACTTCCACAGCATCGCGAGCAACTTCGTCACGCTGGACAACTTCATGGATCCCGGCGACGGCAGCATGGACGGCTGGTCATGGGCGCTGCAGGGCCGCGTGACCAATACCGAGACGATCACCCAGCAGCTGAACTACGCCGCCGTGAACCGTGGCCTGTCCTACGAGTCCGAAGGTTCGAACCGCAACGTGCCGGTCAATCTGGCAACCGTCACGGAACGCGACCACGCAACCAACGGCGCGTACAGCAGCGGGTCCGGCGGGCTGGTTGGCGGCCCGGTCAACCTGCTGGCGGGCGTAGGCAATCACGCGTCCTCCGACGCACCGTTTGGAATCCAGAAGGGCTACATTTTCAATGCGGTGCTCGCAGCGGGCGGCACCGTGCGCAACTACGGCTTTCTGGTCAACAACATCGGCAGCATCGGCACCCAAGGTTCGCCAGTATCGAATCCGTTTGGCTCAGGTGTCGTGCAAGTGGCCCCGCTTGAACCGACGCTCGCGGCGCTCACCGACGTCTACTTCCGTGGTTACGACCAGAACTACCCGGACCTCTGGAGGTACAACGAGTGGAAGCGCGAATTCGACCAGTTCGTGGCGCAGGGCAATCTGCCCAGCCTGTCGACGGTTCGCTTCAGCCATGACCACACGGGCAGCTTCAGCACCGCGCTGGCCGGCGTCAACACACCGGAAACCCAGCAGGCCGACGACGACCTAGCGGTTGGCCGGCTCGTCGAGGCCGTGGCCCATAGCCCCTACGCGGCGAACACCCTGATCATCGTCACTGAAGACGACTGCCAGGACGGCCCGGACCACGTCGATTCGCATCGCGCGACGTCATATGTCGTTGGCCCGTACGTCAAGCAAGGCGCGGTGGTCAAGACGCACTACAGCCAGGTCAATGTGTTGCGGACGATCGAGGACATACTCGGCACGCAGCACATCAATCTGAACACCGCCTATCAGCGGCCAATGACAGACGTCTTCGACACCCGTTCATCAGGTGCCTGGACCTACAACGCCACCGCCTCTACCGTTCTGAAGACGACGACACTGCTGGCGCAAGGCCAGCCGGACGGCAGCGTGCGATTCGCACAGGGCCCGGACGTCAAGCCCAGGCACGACGCCGCCTACTGGGATAAAGTCACCATCGGCTTCAATTTCGACGAGGCCGATCAGGTACCCCCCGCCAAATACAACAAGGTGCTGTGGTCCGGCATCAAGGGGAAGAAACCGTATCCGACGCGGCCCCACGGTCAGGAGCTTGCTCAAACGGACGACTGATACTCAGCCCGAATGCTCAGGGGCAAGGCAACTCCGCCTCGCCCCTGAGCGCCGACCGCGCAAAGGGCTTCGGCCCAGAACCTACGAACGGTGGGCGGCCAACGCCACGATGGGCAGAAAGGCTTCGCAGACAGCAGTCGTTCGTGGACTTCCTCGAAGAGCCTCACGCCAATGTGCAGTTCTCAGCCCAGCCGTTGCGAACTGCACGGGCCGCACGGTGAGCAAATCGAGTCCTCGCAGGGAATCGAAGGCATAGGCACTTCTGCTTCCGCCACTGCCGCCTGGCGGCGAATACTCAGCCTGCCGTGACGGTGATAGTTCGGCTAGAGAATGGGGTACAGCGTGAATTGGCCGGGGCGGATGTCACTCAGTCCCAGGAAGCGGGCTAGAGACCAACACGGCGGCAATAGCTACGACTCCAATCAAGACCCAAGATTCCACGTGCAAGACTGTGGAGAAGCGCTTTAGGCGACGGGTTTGGTTAGCAGACGAATCCCTCAGCGACGCTAGCAAGGATGGCATTTCGAAGAAGCATCCAGTCGCTGCGATGATATGGGGCACTTTTGTTGGCCCCCTTATCGCTTTGGTTTCGTTCACCTGCTCGGTGGGCAATGTTCCACTTGCCGCGGTGCTGTGGAACGGTGGTATCGGCTTCGGCGGTGTCGCGGCCTTCATATTCGACGGCCTCATCATTCCGCCGATTCTAAACATCTACCGGAAGTACTATGGCGGTAAGATGCCCTGGTACATGCTCGTCACCTTCTACGTCGCGATGGTGGTTGCAGCGCTTGCCGCGGAGCTCATTTTGGGACTGGCCGGCCTGGTCCCGCAGCAGCGCAACGTCGGCATTCTGACCGAGACAATAACGTTCAATTGCACGACCGTGCTTGACATCGTCTTCGCGGCTATAAGCGTCGTTCTGATCATCGTATTTTATAGGAGCGGTGGCTATGAGCACCATCACGAACATGGTCGCGGTGAAGCATCGGATCAGGGTGATACCGCGCATACGCACGAACACGCACGAACACCACAGGCACGACCATCACTAACGACAACGTACTCACATCGTGAACCGTACTTTCATCGAACCATTCCAAATACGATGCCCGTACGGCACCACTCGGCTGCACAATGTCGTCGTTGCTGCGTCAACATGAGTGCCTTACGACACCGCCCACTCGCCAGGAAGGCCGCTTGATGAGAGTATTGATAATCGAGGATGACGCGGATATCGCGACGAACCTCTACGACTATCTGGAAAACGGCGGCTATGAGGTCGACGTTGCATCAGACGGCGCAATGGGTCTGCATCTCGCCGTGACGCAGCACTGGGATGCAATCCTGTTGGACCTGTCGTTGCCGGGCGTGAATGGGTTGACCATCTGTCGCAAGCTGCGGGAAGAAGCACGTCGGGATACTCCGGTCCTGATACTGACGGCTAAAGATACGCTTGACGATAAGCTGCAGGGTTTCATCCAGGGTGCGGACGACTACCTGATCAAACCATTCTCGCTCAAGGAAGTTGGCGCACGCCTCGCTGCACTCATCAAACGCTACAAAGGGCAGGTAACGCAAGCGGTGTTGAGTTGTGCGGATGTGCGCTTCGATGTGTCGACATTCACGGTGGACCGCGGCGGACGGCCAGTCAAACTGCCACCGAAGTGTCTGCAGCTTCTGCGCATCCTGATGCAATCGCCGAATAAGGTGTTCGGCCGTGCCGAACTCGAGGCCGAAGTCTGGGGCGAGCAGTTGCCGGACAGCGATACGCTGCGCGCGCACGTCTACACGTTGCGACGCGCGCTAACCGCCAACGGCGAGGACGATCTTATCGAGACTGTCCACGGTCTCGGCTACCGGCTCGTGGTGGACAATGCGCACCCGCTCTAGCCTGCGCCTCAAAGTTGCACTGGTTTTTTCTGCGCTGACCATCCTGTTGCTTGTGGGTCAGGCTCTCGGCGTAAAAGCGCTCGCCGAGGCGCAGGAAGAGAAGCTCATCGCGGCGCTGATCGAAGACGACATGGCGAATCTGCTCCAGAGCTACCGGATGGACCCGAAACTTGTTCCGCCCATCGACCCACAGCTCGGCGCACACGTGTCCACCGCCGGCACAACGCCGGTCGCCTTGCCCGCTTCTGTGAAAGATCTGCGCGACGGCACACACGAGATCATTGTCGGCGACCAGGAAATCCACGTGGCGGTCGCCGCGCTCGGCGATGCAAAGGTATTTCGGGTCTACAACTTCAGCCGCTATGAGCAACGCTTCAAGAAGGTGATCGACGCGCTAATGGCCGGCACGGGCGTGTTCGCGTTGCTCACCATTTGGCTTGCGTTTGGCCTAGCGGGCCTCCTGGTTCGTCAGGTTGCCGGCTTTGCTAGTCAGGTCAAGGCGCTGAAATTGGGTACGGTGACTGCGCTGAACCCCGGCAAATACGACGAAGCGGAGGTTGTTGAACTGGTCGAAGTATTCAACGATTATCACCGCCAAATGGCGCGGATGATCGAGCGCGAGAAGGAGTTCACGAGCAACGTGAGTCACGAATTGCGAACGCCACTCACGGCCATCAAGACCAGTTGTGAACTCCTCGAGCAGGATACGGCCATTGGTTCGAAGTCCCGGGCACGCCTGCAACAGATCGATCGCGCGACCGATAACATGATCGAGATGACCAATGCCTTGCTACTCCTGGCACGGGAAGAATCCCCTGCAGATGTTCGGCCAGTGCGCCTCGCCAGCGCTATCGAGGACGCACTGGATCCTTTTGCAGAAGAGCTGCTTGCCAACGGTATCGAGACAGTGCTCGACCTCGACAACAGTCTGTGCGTCCAGGTTAACCGTTCGGCACTCGCAATCGTTCTGTCGAACCTGATCGACAACTCCGTGCGGTACACCGATCGCGGCAGTATCCGTTTTGCCTATAGGGATGGCCTGCTGCAGATAGAAGACTCGGGCCGTGGCATACCGGGGGAAGCCCTGGCGCATGTGTTTGAGCGTTTTTACCAGGCGAGGCCCGCACACGCAGGCCGCCGAACGTTCGGCATCGGACTTGCGATCGTAAAAAAGATCTGCGATCGTTATCAATGGTCCATCAAGCTCGACAGCGAGCCCGGTAAAGGCACTCGCGTCTCGTTACGTTTGCCGCCGGTTGACTGAAAATTGCCGGGATAGGGCCCCCTTCGGTGGGTATTTTTTTGCGACACCGGTTTTCTACGAAACTTATTGGATTCCTCGTCTACTGTGGCGATGGTTGTCACCGTTGCTCCGTGACGAAGTGCAGTCGTCTTCCATTCGCCGGCTCTGGTCGGGCGACGCGGCGCAAAAAACGAAGTTAGCCATCAAACATTACTATTTGAAAGCAAAGACTGGCTGACCGCGGCCCGACTATGCACCTGTCCGTTAAACCTGGCGTCCGTTATGCCACCGTGGCACTAAGCAAGACGCCGCCACATACTCGACGGCGAATGTCGTGAACTTGTTTTTGACCATTGGTAACTGGCAGATCGAAACACAAAAGCGCTGAATTGAGAGCCTCGATCGACCGTCCCATGGCCCACTTTCGCCTTCCCGTTGTTACTCGATCAGCGCCGGTCGATCCGACCGCGCATGTCGGTGAATGAGTGTTGCGACGCAGTGTGCGCCACGACCACCAACCACGTAATACGGATACTCACAACGAATTGACGTCTTCTTGACGAAAACTTCACAACCCCTTGCGTAGCATCCACGTCTGTCGCCGTCTCAACAGGCGGCCAACAAACCCATGGATGCTGTGTTATGCGCCGACCGTTGCTGCTCGCCTGCGTCATGTTGACGGGATGCGCGGCCTATCGCCCGCAGCCCATCGTTCCGATGCAACTGGCCCGACACTTCGAGGACCGAACGCTTGCGAGCGCCGAACTGCGCGCGTACCTCGCGCGGCAATCCGGGCACGATATTGATCCGTGGCCCTTGCCACACTGGAACCGCGAGATGCTCACCCTCGCGGCTTATTACTACAGCCCGGCGCTTGATATTGCACGGGCCCAGTGGGGCACCGCGAAAGCGGGCATCGATGTCGCGGGCGCAATTCCGAACCCGGTGCTGCAACTGCCGTTCCAGTACGCGACGCCGAACCCGGGACCGGGTGCGCCATGGATCGCGGGCCCCGCGCTCGACATTCCGATCGAGACCGCGCACAAGCGCGGCTACCGGATCGACCAGGCCTCGCACCTGTCGGAAGCCGCGCGCCTCGCCCTCGGCAATGAGACGTGGAAGGTACGCGCACAGGTGCGTGACGCACTAATTTTGCTGTACGCCGCCCAACAGCGAGCTGCATTCTTGTCGCGCAAAGTCGAGGCCCAACAACAGGTCGTCGCAATGGTGACGAAGCGCCGCTCAGTCGGCGAAAACTCCGGACCCGATGTCGACGCGGCAGTGCTCGCGTCCTCCCAGGCACAGGCCGATCTCGCCGCCGCGTACAGTGCCCAACAGGACGCGCGCGCGCAACTGGCCACGGCGATCGGCATGCCGGTGGCCGCACTCAGCGCCGTCCAGCTCGATCTCGACGCGTTCGGCACAGCCCTGCCTGCACCACCCGCCTCTGACGCGCAGCGCGAGGCGGTTTTCCATCGCGCCGATCTGCTGGCGTCGCTCGCCGAGTACGCGGCCGCCGAATCGGCGTTGCAGATCGAGGTCGCGAAGCAATATCCGGACATCCATCTCGGCCCCGGCTACACATACGACACGGGTACGAACAAGATCGGGTTCGGGCTCGCTGGCATCACGCTGCCGGTTTTCGACCAGAACCAGGGCGGCGTTGCACAGGCGGAGGCGAAACGCAAGGAGGCGGCCGCGCGCACCGCGGCCTTGCAGGACACGATGCTCAACGACCTTGACCATGCGCTCGCCCACTACCGGGCGAGCCTTGATGCCGTGCTGCTCTCTGCCGCACATCTCGCCACCGCGCTAAAGCAACTGGACAGCCAGTCGGCAAGCTTCGCAGCCGGCACCACCGACCGTCTCATGTTCACGCAAGCTAGGGCGGACTACCAGGCGAGCGAGATTGCCCATCTGGACGCCGTCGTCGTCGCACAGCAGGCAGCCGGCAGGCTCGAGGACGCTATGCAGCACCCCCTCGCAGTGGAGACCATCAACGCCCCCGTGACCCAACAAGAGATACCGCGATGAAACGCACATTGGTCATTCTTTTAGTTGTCTCCGTGCTGCTGGCGGCCGGTGCCAGCTGGTTCATCTACCAGACACTTGTTGCCAGTCAGCCGAGGCCGGGCGCCCTTGTGCAGGCCGCCGCTCAGCCGTCCGTGCAGACGGTGAACGGTGAAACGGTGGTTGTCGTGGCCGCCGATGTACAGCGCGCCAGCCACATCGAAGTCACGCCGCTGACAGCCGTCGCCATCCAGCCGGAGAACGCGGCGTACGCAACAGTCGTCGACTTGCAGCCGCTGTTCGATCTGCGTAATCGGCTCGCGGCCGCGCGAGCCGATTACAAGGCGTTGCGCGCACAAGCCGGCAACTCGAACGCACAGTACGAGCGTAGCCGAGTGCTGTTCGATGACGATCGCAACATCTCGCAGAAGAGCCTGCAGGATGCACGAGTGCTCATGCAGGCGGATCAGGCAAAGCTCCAGTCGGCCAACGCGGCGCAAAGCGGGCTGGATGCGACGATGCGCCAGCAATTCGGAGAAGTGCTTACGGTCGCGGCAATGGCGCCGGCCTCAGACCTGTTCCAGCGGTTGCTCGCCGGCCGCGCGGTGGTGTTGCGCGTGACGCTACCCGCCACCTACAGCAGCACCGCACCCGCGCGCATCACGGTCGATGCGCCGGACGGCCAGCCGGTCGCGGCGCAGAAACTCTCGGCTTCGCCCCAAGGTGATCCTGCGGTCCAGGGCAACCCGTATTTCTACGTGACCGGGCGCGCGCTGCCCGTTGGAACCCACACCGCCGCGCACGTGCCGGCGTCGAACGGGAGCGTGTCCGCACTCGTGATTCCCGAAGCGGCGGTCATCTGGTACGGCGGCCAGCCGTGGACCTACGTGCGCACTGCGCCGGATCGCTTCACGCGACGCTACGTGCCGGCATCGTCTCCCGGCGACCAGGGCTTCGTCGTGACGAGCGGCTTTCATGCCGGCGACGAAGTGGTGATGCGCGGCCCACAATTGCTGCTTTCCCAGGAACTCCGGCCGCAGGGCATCGCGACGGCGTGCAAGGATCCGCCCGAATGTGACGACTGACCCGCAGATCGGTTTGCACTTCGCCCACACCGCACACGCCTGGTAACCAATGCTCTACGCCATCATCCGGTTCTCGCTGCGCTTTCGCGGCGTCATTTACGCGCTGGCGGTGCTGCTGACCGGCTACGGCCTCTACACACTTACGCGCGCGAAGCTCGATGTGTTTCCCGAGTTCGCCCCGCCGATGAGCATCGTGCAGACCGAGGCGCCGGGGCTCTCCAGCGAGCAGGTCGAGACGCTGGTGACCCAGCCGGTCGAAAACGCGCTCGCCGGCATGGTCGGCCTGCAGTCGATGCGCTCGAAGTCGCTGCAGGGCCTGTCCGCGATCACGGTGGTGTTCGACAGCCGTGCGAACCTGCTGCAGGTCCGGCAACTGGTTTCCGAGCGCGTCAACGCGCTGGCCTCAACGCTGCCCGCCGGCGTGCAGCCGCCGAGACTGCTGCCACTCACGACCACGACCAGCGTGGTGCGCACCATCGGCCTGACGTCGAAGACGCGCTCGCTGATGGACCTGTACGACATCGCGCAGTGGACGGTCAAGCCGCAACTGTTGAGCGTGCCGGGCGTCGCGGACGCCATCGTGTTCGGCGGCGACACCCGGCAGTTACAGATACAGATCGATCCAGCCAGGCTGATGCGCTACGGCATGTCGATTCAGGATGTGATCGCGGTGGCACGGACGTCTACCGGTGTGCGCGGCGCGGGTTTCATCGAGAACGCGAATCAACGCATCGCCATCAATACCGATGGCCAGATCAGAACACCCGATGCACTGGCCGGCGTGGTGTTGCGCTGGAGCAATGGCGCAGCCGTACGGCTCGGCGACGTCGCAACCGTCACGTGGAGCAGCGCACCTCCTGTTGGCGCCGCATCGATCATGAGTGCGCCCGGTGTGATGCTGGTCCTCGAAAGCCAGTACGGCACCAACACGCTCGCCGTAACGAAGGACATCGAGAAGACGCTCGCCGCGCTCAAGCCCGTACTGACCCAACAAGGCGTCGAGCTGAACGCGGACGTGTTCAGACCAGCCAACTTCATCGACGCGGCCGTGAGCCACCTGCGCATGGCGCTGCTGGTCGGCGCGGTGCTGGTGATCGCGGTGCTGTTCCTCTTCCTGCTCAATGTTCGCACCGCGATCATTTCAGCCGTCGCGATTCCGCTCTCCTTGCTGGTCGCAATCATCGTGCTGAGCTCGTTTGGCGTGAGCCTGAACACGATGACACTCGGCGGCCTCGCGATCGCACTCGGCGAAGTGGTCGACGATGCGATCATCGACGTCGAGAACATTTATCGGCGGCTGCGGGAGAATCGCAACAGGCGCGAGCCATTGGCGGCATTGCGCGTGGTGCTGCGCGCCTCGCTCGAAGTGCGAAGTGCGGTCGTGTTCGCGACCTTCATCGTGATGCTGATCTTCCTGCCGGTGCTGACGCTTTCGGGGATAGCCGGCAAGCTGTTTGCGCCACTCGGCGTTGCCTACATCCTCGCGGTGCTGGCATCGCTCGGTGTTGCGCTTACGCTAACACCGGCGATGGCGCTCGCGCTCCTTACGCGCGGGCCGCTGCCAGAACACGAGCCGCGCTTGCTCACGTGGCTGAAGACACGCTACACCGCGTTGCTGCTGAAGATCGAGCAACGTGTGAGGACGGTCATGGTGGTAGTCGCCGTGATGTGCGTGGCGACCCTCGCCGCGCTGCCTTTCCTGCGTGGCAACTTCATTCCTGAACTGCGCGAGGGGCACTACATCGTGCACATGGGACTCGCGCCCGGGACGTCGCTCGCCGAATCGATGCGTATCGGCACCCAGGTTTCGCAGGCGCTGATGCATGTGCCGGGAGTGCGGCTGGTCGCGCAGCGCGCCGGCCGTGCCAACGGGGTCGTCGATCCGGTCGGCGTGCAGTTGAGCGAGTTCGAGGTAGACCTCGTGCCGATGAGCGCGGCCCGGCAGAGTGCGATCTTGTACCGCATCCAGGAAGCGCTCGCCCGCTTTCCCGGCCTGACCACCTCGGTCAATACGTTTCTCGTCGAACGGATCGACGAGACCATTTCCGGCGTGACGGCGCCCGTTGCGGTCAACGTCTTCGGCGACAACCTCGATGTGATCGATCGCAAGGCGCAGGACATCGCGCGATTGCTGGGGACCATCCGCGGCGCGGCGAGCGTGCGGGTGGAATCGCCTCCGGGCATCCCGGAGCTCGACGTCAGACTGAAGCCTGACCAGTTGAGCCGCTGGGGCTTCCGTCCGGTCGACGTGCTCGATGCGATCCAGAGCGCCTATCTGGGAAGCACGGTTGCACAAACCTATGAAGGCAGCCGGACCTACGATGTCACCGTAGTTCTCGCGCCCGAAGCGCGCAAGAATCTAGCGGACGTCGGCGCGCTGATGCTGCGCAACCCGGATGGGCTGGCCGTGCCATTGCGCGAGCTGGCGGTCATCGGCCAGGTCTCGGGCCGGTATCAGATCACGCACGACGGCGGCCGGCGAATGCAGACGGTCTCTGTCAATCTCGGCAGCCGCGCAGTGAGCGATTTCGTGAGTGAAGCGCAGGCGCGCGTGAATCGCGACATCGTGATGCCGAAAGGCACGTACGCGGTATTCGCGGGCGAAAGCGAGGCACGCACGCAATCACAGCATGACCTGCTCGCGTACGGGGCGATGTCCGTGGTCGGCATCGCACTGTTGCTGTTCCTCGCGATGAAGAGCCGGCGTGGAGTCGTGCTGGTGATGGTGAACCTGCCGTTCGCGCTGGTGGGCGGTGTGCTGAGCGTGCTGCTGACCGGCGGCGACCTGTCACTGGGCGGCATGGTGGGTTTCGTCACGCTGTTCGGCATTTCGCTGCGCAACTCAATCATGCTGATAAGTCACTACGAGCACCTCGTGCATGTCGACGAAATGCCGTGGGGCATGGAGGCGGCCGTGCGCGGCGCGTCCGAGCGGCTGATACCGATCCTGATGACGGCGCTCGTGACGGCGCTCGCCTTACTACCGCTCGCGCTTACGAGCGGTGCAGCTGGGAACGAAATCGAGGGGCCGATGGCAATTGTCATTCTCGGCGGACTGGCCACCTCCACGATTTTGAACCTCATCATCCTGCCAACGCTCGCGCTGCGCTATGGCCGCTTTGAGCGCGATACGCTGGCCGAACCGCAGGCTGCATCGTCGAACGGGTGATCCATGCACTCTCGCAAACCCCGCAGTTAACCGGAACCGCGTATGCACGCGTGGCTCGCCAGCATTGGCGCACATCCCTATCTTGTCCTCGCCGTCGTCTTTGGCGTCGCGTGCGCGGAGTCACTGGCTGTCATCGGGACATTCATCCCTGCTGGCATCGTGATGTTCGCCGCGGGCGCATTGATTGGTGCTGGTGCGCTGAACGGCTGGGTAACGCTCGCTATCGGCGCACTCGGCGCCGTGGCGGGCGACGGGATCAGCTACGAGCTCGGCCACCGGTATCACCGCGAAGTGCGCATGTGGTGGCGGGCGAAGGGACACGAGGCGGTCTGGGAGCGTGGCGAGCGTTTCGTTCAACGGCATGGCGGGAAAAGTATCGTGCTGGCCCGCTTCTTCGCGCCGGTGCGCGCGATCGTCCCACTGGTCGTCGGTGCGTCGCACATGCCGAGGCGCAGGTTTTACCCGATCAACATTGCTTCTGCACTGGCCTGGTCGCCAGCACATATCGGCCCGGGGATCGTGTTCGGCGCATCCGCACAGCTAGCTGAAGCGGTGAGCGGCCGCTTGGCCGCGATGCTGCTCATGTTGGCCGGGCTTGCCTGGCTGCTTGTGCGGCTGGTGCACGTCGCCGTCCAGCGTGGCATACCGCTTGCCAAAAGAGCGTTCACGCTGACGGTACAGTGGCTCGGTCGGCGATCTCCGCGTCTGGCGGGCCGGTTGCTGCGCATCGTCGATCCTGCGCGACCGGAGTTCCAGACACTGGGCGTGCTGGTGTTGCTTTTCATTGGCAGTATCTGGATGTTCCTGGGCATCTTGCAGGATGTGGTCGCGCGCGATCCGCTGGTTCGCGCTGATACCGCGCTCTACAGCTTCCTGCAGGCATTGCGTACAGTGCCGACTGACCGGTTGATGGCGGGTATGGTCGAACTGGGTGGCTACGGTGCGGGTCTGTTCGTGGCAGGCAGCGTCCTGATCTGGTTGCTCGTGCGACGCCGCTGGCGCTCCGCGGCCTGGTGGATTCTAGTGGTCGGCGTAGCTGCAGCACTGACCCCTGTGATCGAACCCGGGGCCAGTTATATCCGGCCACTGAACTGGCGCCCCGGTACCGCGCATTCTCCGTTGCCTAGCGGTCACGCAACGTTCACCCTGCTCGTCTACGGATTCCTGGGATGGCTGCTGATCCAGCGGCAAACACCGCTCTGGCGAAACACAGTCATCGCCGTGATCAGCATCTGGATCATGATGACCGGGCTCGCTCGCCTGTATGTCGGAGAAGACTGGCTTGCGGGGGTGTTGGGCGGTTGGAGCCTGGGAGTCGCATGGTTTGCGGTATTGGCCGGTGCTTACGCGTACCGGCAGGTGCGTGATGACATACTTCCAGGGGTTTTGGCATGCATTGCGGGCGGTGCGCTCGCCATCTTCGGCTCATGGACGATCTCTGAACATCTTGAGACCGACCTCGCCCGATATAGCGTTGTCACGCATGAAACCGTGCTTACGCCACGCCAATGGACCGAGGGAGAGTGGCGCGCGTTGCCCGGGCGGCGCAGCGAGATAAGCGGAGACGAGGAAGAAAATTTCCCGCTGCAATGGGCCGAGAGCGACGGCGCCATCACGCACCGCCTCGAAGCGACGGGCTGGCAAGCGGCGCCGGCGTGGTCGATCAGGCCCACCTTGTTGTGGCTGTCGCCCCAAACATCGGTGGATGCCTTGCCCGTGCTGCCGCTGCTCGCAGCAGGCAAAGGCTCTGAACTAACCTTTGTTAAATTCGATCCGCAACGACCGATGGGCCGGTTAGTGCTGCGGCTCTGGCGGTCTCCTTATCGGTTGACGACCGGCACCCAGACCGATGAACCGATCTGGTACGGCGCGCTGTATCAGGAAGCGTTTCGCCAACCGTGGCACCTCGTCACGCTGGGCACCACGACGAGCTGGCCGGAGGCGATCGTCGTTCCCCAACTACTCCCTATCGGGATGCACCTGTTGAGCCGGTCAACGATGCAGGACGGGGCAGTTCGACGGGTCGTGCTGGTCTTGCCGCTGACCTCCGAGGAATCACCCCAGTGAGTCGTCTCATCCGCCAACGACGATGCCACAATGCGCTGCGCGGCAACGCCCTGAGCGCCGGCGCAACTGAACTCACCGTCGTCTCTTCGTCACCTTTCCTAACTCTATGACCGCGAACCTCACATCTGCCAACCGGCCGACCATCCCGCGCACCGTGTGGGCGCTTGGCTTCGTCAGTCTGTTCATGGACCTGTCGTCCGAACTCGTGCACGCGTTGCTGCCGGTATTCCTCGTGACTACGATGGGGATGAGCGTTACTGCGCTCGGCGTGCTCGAGGGCGCAGCGGAGGCGACCGCCATGATCGTCAAGGTGTTTTCCGGACCGCTCAGCGACTATCTCGGCCGGCGCAAGGGGCTGTTATTGCTGGGTTACGGACTGGCTGCACTCACGAAGCCGCTGTTCCCACTTGCGACCACGCCCGCCTGGGTCGTAACGGCCCGCTTGCTTGACCGTGTTGGCAAGGGGATTCGCGGCGCACCACGCGATGCGCTGGTGGCAGACGTCGCCCCGCCGGAAATTCGCGGCGCGTGTTTTGGGCTGCGTCAGTCGATGGACACCATCGGCGCTTTCATTGGCCCACTGCTGGCGATCGTGCTGATGCTCTGGTTTGCCGACCATATTCGAACGGTGTTGTGGTTTGCCGTCGTGCCAGCCTTCGTCGCGATTGGACTGATTGCGTTCGGCATCGACGAATCGGGCCACGCGCCAGCGCGGCGCACGTTCCGCTCGCCGCTGCACTGGCGCGCGCTGCGCGAATTCCCGCCAGGCTACTGGCTGATCGTCGGCGTCGGTGCGACGTTCACGCTGGCGCGCTTCAGCGAGGCGTTTCTGGTGCTGCGTGCCCAGCAGACCGGTCTGGATCTCGCGTGGATCCCCGCCGTGATGGTCGTGATGAGCCTCGCCTATTCGCTGTCGGCGTACCCGGTCGGCATACTCTCGGACCGGCTGGATCGCCGTCTTCTGCTCGCGCTCGGCATGGTGCTGCTGATCGCGGCCGATCTGCTGCTCGGAATGGGGCAGTCTGTCATGTCCGTGTTCGCAGGTGTCGCCGTGTGGGGTCTGCACATGGGATTCACGCAGGGCATTCTCGCTGCAATGGTGTCCGAAACGGCGCCCTCAACGCTGCGCGGTACCGCGTTCGGCGTGTTCAACCTAGCCTGCGGCCTGTGCATGTTGGTCGCGAGCGCGCTTGCCGGCTGGCTGTGGGATCGCTTCGGCTCCTCGACCACTTTTCTCGCCGGCGCGGCGCTCGTCGTGGTGCCGTTGCTCCTGTGCTGGTACGCGCCGCGACAGGCAGCGCAAAACGCCTGATAGATTTTTACTAAGAACCTCACTGCGATGGAAACTCTCGAAGGATTTAACCAGGCGCTTTTTCTCGCGATCAACGGTACTCTGGCGACGCCGGCGTGGCTAGTCGGCGCTGCGATGTTGATCGCCGATTACGCGATCTATCTGATTCCTTTGCTGTTGGCGGCTATGTGGCTGTGCGGCAGCAAAGCGCAACGCAGTCTCGCCATCCGGGCGTGCCTCGTGGCGATGCTTGGCGTAGGCGCAAATCAGCTGATCGGTCTGGCGTGGCAGCATCCGCGGCCGTTCATGATTGGCCTCGGTCACACGTTTTTGCCGCATACGCCGGATTCTTCGTTTCCGAGCGACCATGCAACTGTCTTTGCCGGCATCGCCCTGACGTTGCTCTTGAGAGATGCGCGCTGGCTCGGCGTACTTACGCTGCTGGCCGGGGTGTCGGTTGCCTGGGCGCGGGTCTTTCTCGGTGTTCACTTCCCGCTGGACATGTTCGGCGCTGCCGCGGTGGCCGGCGTGGCTTACGCACTAATAGCACCGATCTGGCATCTAGCGGGCAGCGCCGTGACGCGATGGCTAATCGTGGTGTATCGCAAACTCCTCGCGCGGCCAATAGACCTCGGCTGGTTGCGACGCTGACTATCACTAACAAACCGATGCAGCGAGATCAAATCGTCGCCGCCTTCGATTTCGACAGCAACCACCACCACGTTGGACCGTCCGCGTGGCCCCTTCCACTCCACGTCCCAACTGTCAGCGCCAGCGGACCAAACATTGTCTTTGATCGTCAGCGTGATTTCGCCATTCTCATCCGCACCGCACGCATCCAAAACCACACCCCTTTCTGAATCACGGGGATACCAACGAGCCCCCATACTGCAACGGAACCCAGCGCGCGCTGTTCACGAACAAGCCGCGCATTCCGCATAGTACCGATTCGGTGCGGGAAAGACTCCGGTCATCACTTCGATCAGGAACGGCCCGTTGTATCGCGACGCTTCGCTCAGCACATCTTCCAGCTCATCAAGGTGCTCGACCATGCGCGCCGCCACACCGAGCGAAGAGGCAAAAGCTGTCCAGTCATGGCGAGGGAGCTTGGTGAACTGCTCCGAAATCGATCCCTTGCTGATCGCGTCGATATGGATTGCGCCATGCGCCGAGTTATTCAACACGACGTAAATCATCTTGACCCGGTAGCGCGCTGCGGTCTGAATCTCCATTCCGTGCATCAGCATGCATCCGTCGCCAGTCACTACGACACACGGGCGCTCTGGGGCGGCAAGCTTGATGCCGATCCCGGCGGCGATTGCCCAACCCATCGGCGCGAGGGAACTTGACGAAAAGTAGTTGCCGATGCCCGACGAAAGCCAGTAATGGGCCATAAAGATACGGTGGGCGCCGGAATCCACGACGACGTTGCTGTCCTTCGGCAGTAGTTGGCACAAGCGCTTCACTACGTCTCCCGGATAAAGCGATCGATCGCCGCCCGAAACCCCAGCACTGACTTGCTCGAATTGATCGTCGTACAACGGGGTCTGGATGACCTCGGCGACCCACGCTTTTCTTGTTTCAAGCACCTTCGGGAAGTCGGCGCTGCTGTCCGTATCCGTCTTGGACAGCACGCGGAATGTGGCGCCAATCCCGGAGAAAATACTGCCGTGCCCGATGTGCCCCATTGCGGGCGGGTCGAAGCTGTCGTCAAAGATGATCAACTCTTTCCCCGCAGCCAGCTTCTTACTCCAATTCATGCTGTCGCGCTGGTTCAAATCGCTGCCAAACACGACAAGGGCGTCGAGCCCGTCCGAATTGATCACGTGAGCGGCCCGCGAGTGGCCGGAGAATCCGTAAATGCCGAGCGCAAGAACATGATCCTCAGGAAACGCGCCCTTTCCCGACAGTGTGGTCGCGACAGGAATGTGAAATTTTTCGGCGACCTCGAGCAGGACCTTTGCGGTTTCCGCGTCGTTGCCGCGGCTGCCGATCAGGAAAGCGACTCTCTTCGATTTGAGGAGATACTGCTTGCACAAGGCATCCAACACCGCGCGGCTCGCGGGGACTTCGCGCACATTGAATTCGCCGTGATCGTACAGTTGCCTTGCTGCGTCCTGACCGGACAGAACTTCCTGCTTTTGAACATCAATAGGAATGCTGATGAAAGACCGCGCTCGGCGCATCCAGTTCAACCCGTCCGTCGCACGGCGCATTTCGGCTTGAATATTTTCCTTGTTCTTTAGTTCGATGACATTTTCCACCAGGTTTTTCACCACGCCGCTTTCGAAAATGCCACTCAGCGTAGCGTCCTGGAACGCGCCTTTCCCTTCTGCTTGCGACGAGACACCTCCGGCAATATAGAGCATGGGAATCTGGTCTGCGTGAGCGGCCGCCATGCCCGGCACGAAATTCATGGTACCTGGTCCGGAAATCCCTATGCATACGCCGAATTTCCGGCTGGCCCGCGCATACCCATCGGCCATGAAGGCACTGCCAGTCTCATGAGCGCCAACGATCGCGCGAATCGACGGCGACTCGTCGATTGCCTCCAGCAACGGGTAGATCAACTTCCCTGGGACCAGGAAGACGTGGTCGATCTTCGCAGACTCCAACGACTTCACGACTGTTTTCGATACACTGGATGGAGCGAGTGATCCCATAGTTTCGAGTACGATCTGAGCAGAAACTGTTAGTTGGATCTCACCATCCCTCATCCGGTCGTCGCGTGCGGCCCTCGCAACGGCAACATGACGAACCGGCGGCAACCGGCATGTGGAGACGGTGAGACGGCCTCGAGTGCGCTGCAAACCAACTGCAGTCGCGTCTCGCGCTGCTTCATCGTGCCCGCTTGATCAACGGGCCCGTGTCTCCATCCATGAGTACTCTTTTTCGGTTACGACGTCGCTCGCATACGCTTCACCAATGGCTGAAGCAAGATCTGCGAGGTGTTATCAACCCTATGGCCGTGGATCGCGGGCCTCAATCCGTTCGACTGCAGGTTGTCAGCGATCCCTGCCTGCAACGCCTGTGTGACGACACTCTGTTCGACGAGCACGGCGTTCTCGCGTCGACAGCACCGCTCATGCCAAAACCTGTTCAGAATGTCTGCCAGCCCGACGCGTCACTGGCGCCAGTCGCGACCACCGTGCTCCTGCCAGCGACAAGGACTGGAGTCTTCCCGGGTTTTGTCAACATTGCAGGCGAAGACGCGTGAATTTTCGGCGCCGTCCGGTGTGGTTCTTTCCGAGGCGTATTTGCTCGTAACACAGCTACTCGCCTGTCGTGGACCTTGAAGAAGGCTACCGCTTCACGCAGGCTTTGGGCCTGCTGGGCCATCGACTGGGCCGCTGCCGAAGCTTCTTCCACCAGCGCAGCATTTTGTTGGGTTACGCGGTCCATCTGGTTGACCGCCTGATTCACCTGCTCGATGCCGCCGCTCTGCTCTACCGACGCCGACGAGATTTCGCCCACGATGTCGGTCACACGTTTCACCGACCCGACTATCTCCTTGATCGCGCCGCCAGCCTGCTCAACAAGAGTCGAGCCCGCTTCCACGCGGTTGACCGAGACGGCGATCAATTCCTTGATTTCCTTTGCGGCGGTGGCACTGCGTTGCGCGAGCGTGCGCACTTCACCGGCGACGACGGCAAATCCACGTCCCTGTTCGCCAGCACGAGCCGCCTCGACCGCCGCGTTGAGGGCGAGGATGTTAGTCTGGAAAGCTATACCCTCGATCACGCTAATGATCTCGGACATCTTGGTCGAACTTGCAAAAATCTCGTGCATCGTCTCAACCACCCGCCCGACGATTTCGCCGCCTCGCTGCGCGACGCCTGAGGCCGTGCCGGCGAGGGTAGCTGCCTGCTTCGAATTGTCGGCGTTGTGACGGACCGCAGCGGTCAGTTGTTCCATGCTCGAGGCAGTTTCCTCCAGCGATGCCGCCTGCTCCTCCGTACGGCTCGACAGATCCAGATTGCCTTGCGCGATCTGCGCACTCGCAGTCGCCACACTTTCGGCGTTCTCGCGAACATCCGAGACGACCTGCGACAGCGCATCGCGCATTACCTTCAGCGATGCCATCAGGCTGCTCGTGTCACCGGGCCGGAGGTCAATGCTTACGCTGAGATCGCCGGCTGCCACGCTTCTCGCTAGGTCGGCCGCTGTCGCAGGCTCTGTTCCAAGCTGCCGTGTCAGACTACGCGTCAGGTAAACGCCGAGCCCCACACCAATCAGCACAGACAGGACCACCAGAACCAGCATCAGATTGCGGCTTTGGTCGTACACCTTGTCATTAGACTCAGCCGCGTTTTGCGCGTCGCCCTGTTTCAGAGCAACCAGGGCGCTCATCAAGACCAGGGTCTTGAAACCCTTGTGATGATATTCGTTCAACAGGTAATCAGTCAGGCCGTCTCGATCCTTTAGCCCATCTGCGTCAATCCTGCCTTTCATTTCATTGAAGGCCTGCGTGTAATCCTGCCAGCTCTGATCGAGATCCGTAAAGGTAGCCTTCCCTTTCTCGGTGTAGACGAGGGGTTCCGCTTGATTGAGGTGCTCGCGCGCCGAGGCGAGGCCTTTTTCAGCTGCGTCCAGCGATTTAGTCCGCTGCTCAGCAGTGGAAGCCAGAATGGCGTTGCGTAGATACGTGCCGGTCCTCAGCACGTCGGCGTTCGCCTGCTGAATCAGGTTAAGCCCCACAAGATCAGACCGATAGGCCTTGTCCGCATTGGCGCTGATCTGCGCCATGTTGCTAAGGCCGATCCCGCTAACGATTGCGCTGATGACCGATATCAGGATGAAGGCACTGATTAGTTTGGTGCCGAGTTTCATATTGCTGAAATTCATAGTTCGCCGTGTCAAGGTGAAAGAACCGGAACAGACTGACAACGCTGGCCGCAATCTACTTTCACGCAACCTGTGTCTCGGCTGGGGGTAGCCGCGATAGGAGCACGAAAACGATTGCTGAAACGTCCAGGACGAGCTGGGTAGCCCCCTTTCGGTTCATGAGAGTGCATGGCGAATCTCCTTGCATTTCACATCTGGCAGCGGATCCCAACCGGACCGGGAGGCAACGCGGTAAGTCCTTCATGTAGTGGTTAACGACAGTAAAAAGGAAATCTTCATACAAAATGATGTTTACATTTTCTTACGGGTACGCGAAACCCGATCTGGAGTGATCTACCGAGCAATCGGATCCTGAAGTTTGACGAGGACAATCAGGTCTCAGTCTTTCGACCCATATCCAAAGTTTCGAACGAAAAGGCTCGCATTTCTGGGGGCATCTCCGTTAGAGAAAATGATCTTGCCCTTTACTGATAAGCCTTTGCCGCGACAGTTTCATTCCGGCCCCGGCGCCACGCACGTTTCGGTAGACGTCCGATGAAGTTAAAGAATTCGCTCGCCTACATCGAAAGTCTTCACGCGCGCACGGTAGACTCTCAGAACAATCGCGTCGGCGACTTATACGGAGACAGATGTCATGGAACGCTCTGAATTCGTCACAGCCATCCGACAACTGGATGCAGCCGCCGAGATTCTAGCCAAGGCCGGTCCCCAAGACTGGGAGTTCGATGCATTGCGATTGCTTGCGTTTTTTCGCCGATACGACAACCTTGGTCCTGGCTTGGAGGCGTTCGTAACGTCCGACGACGAGCTGTTCGCGCGTACTGCGCAGGCCGCGCTTACTATGGCGGGGCGTAACGAGTTCACCGCGTCGCACGCGCTTCTCGAGCAGGCCCGGTCGCTTTTGCTCGCCACATGAAAACCGCTGCGGCATGCAGGCACCGCACCTGAGTCAACGTCCGACGCGGCGCGACTTGGGCGCTGGTCCTCATCATTTTGCTTACGGGTCGTCGCGAATTCGTCCTTGGCACGCAAGGATGACTATGGTCGCCCGCAAATACGACAATCGAAGTATTGCGGGATTGGCTACCGCCGGGTTTGGACGGTGAGTGCAAATTCGATTCGACGACGCCCTGATGTAATGTGCGAGTCGCCTACGCGGACGGCCCGTTCAGCGTTGGCGCAGCGTACACGGACAACGCCGGCAAGACGGCGTAGTCAAATCACAACCAACAGCCGTCCGTCAACGTGTTCGGTTCGTTCGATCCTGAATTTCATTTCGCCATCCTTATTAACTGATCTACGAAAAACTGATCCATGCACAAACGATCATTCGATCCGAATATCCAGCACTATGACATACTGGAATGGCTTTGACGCTGGCTGCCAAGGCCGACGAATACAGGTAAGCTCATGTTTGCTCCTGTCACCAAGGACTTCACGTCGATGCCCTCTTCCGTCCGCAACTCGCTCCTCTGGATCTTCGAAGCATTCGAGCGTGATTCAACCTACATCGCCAAGCGGATGTTCGGCTGCGATGCTGCCTATATCGACGGCCTGTTGTGTCTGGTCGCAGCCGATCGCGACGAACCATGGAATGGCTTGCTGGTGTGCACATCGCAAGAGCATCATGCCGCTCTCATTGATGAAATGCCCGCTTTGCAGCCGCATCCGGTGCTTGGAAAATGGCTTTATGTGCCGCAAGACGATCCGGCGTTTGAAGCCATCGCGGAAAGGATGGCAGCGCTCGTGCTTGCGCGCGATCGGCGTGTGGGTGTCGAGCCGAAACCACGCGAACGAAGCAGAAAATCTGCGCTGCCAAGAACATAAGGCATCGCAGCCAGCAACCCCGCTGAAAGGTAGATAGCGACCCTGAGCGGCCCCCCGCATTTCTACATAACAGCCCGTCAAAGTCACGATCCACGGATCGTCTTCGGTGGATAACTCGCCAGCACGACAGTTGTGGTCACCGGCCCAAATTTCGCCAACGTGTCGATTGCAGCTTCGAGTTGCGGCATTTCTTCGACCACGATGCGCACCATGAAGCAGTCTTCGCCCGTGATTCGATGCGCCTCGACGATTTCCGGCATTGCTTCGAACGCACTCAGGCATTGCTTGATCTGAGCATGAGTGGTCCGAATCCGAACGATGGCTGCAATGCCACGGCCGACGAGACCGGGATTGATCCGCGCCGCGTAACCTTCTATGACGCCTTGTTCCTCGAGTCGTTTGATACGCGCCGTGACGGCTGGCTGTGAAAGTCCGATCTGCTTGCCAAGCTCGGTGTTGCTGATGCGCGCATTGCTCTGGAGAGTCTCCAGTATCCGCCAGTCCAGCCGGTCTAACGTTGCCTGCTTAGGTTTCATTTGTGCGATCCGTCAATTTTCGTTGTTTTAACCGGCAGCAGCCGTCAATTCATTTGATCCGGGATGTTGCCAGAATCCCTGCGCTTTTACACTGGATGCTCATTCAACATTGGAGAGCAGGCAGATGGATCACCCCGTTTTCGTTGTTCCTGGTATCGGCAATTCCGCTCCATTGCACTGGCAAAGTAGGTGGGAGGCGGCGCATCCGGAGTGGCGGCGACTCGTTGTCAAAGACTGGGATCAGGTCGCCTGTAACGATTGGATATCGGCAATCGAGCGACAGGTAGCGAAAAGCGGCGACGACACCGTCATCGTTGCGCATAGCCTTGGATGTCTGGCAGTCGTGCATTGGGCGGCCCGTCATTTGCCCCGGATCCGTGGCGCGCTGCTTGTCGCTGTTCCTGACCCTGCCACACCGGCATTTCCTGCGGCGGCCGCAACGGGATTTGCGCCTTTACCGTCAGAGCGGCTACCGTTTCCTACGATCGTCGTATCCAGCTCCAACGATCCCTATGGCGGCGCAGACCATGCGCGTCGCTACGCCAAAGCATGGGGGAGCAAGCTGATCGAAGTTGGAGAGAAGGGGCATCTCAATGCAGATAGCGACCTGGGCGATTGGCCTGAAGGGTTCAGACTGCTCCAATCAATGAATGAATGATGGATGTTCAGATTACGTCCGTTATAAGCCTCGCTCCTCGCCTGACGCGGCGTTGGGATTGGGCCGGTCACGGGTCACCCAAGCTGCATTCGCCGAAGGCCAGAAATCGGTGCCTAGTCGACGAAATTGGACGCGAGGACAAATGTCCGTTCGTGGCCGGTCTGGCCGAACAGAGCCGGATGACCATCGGTTCAGTTCGATCCGCTGGCCGCCTTCGCGTGGCCGCTCAATCAACGACGAATAGCTTGGCGCCCGTGCTGGTGTAGGATTGATGCGGCTCAGCGTTATCGCCGACCTGATAGCTCATGCCGGCCGTCAGAATGAACTTCCGTCCATCTTCTAGAGTCGTTTCCAGCTCGCCTTCCATACAGAAAAGAACATGGCCTTTTTGGCACCAATGGTCCGCCAGGTAGCCAGGGGTATATTCCACCATCCGCACTCGGATTTGATTAGGCTGTTCACCGAAAAATTGGGTGCGCCAATAGGCTACGCCGGTCTCCCCCTGATGTTCGGTTCGTTCGACTTCCGCCCAATTTGTCGTACCGAATGCAAATGCGTCCATTTTCATGCTACTGATTCCTGGCTAAGTTAGGTTCACGCCCGCCTGTTCCGTGCGTCATTTCCCCATCCGGAGCGGTCGTGGGTATTGTTCGCTCATTTGACACCGGGCCCGCTAATGGGTGTCAACGATCTTCGTGACGGTGTCGAACGTCTCATCCTGGCCGGTTCGCGTCAATGGCGATTATCTGGCGGTCTCCACTGACTCAGGCCCGCCAAGTTGCCGTCAAGGAGAAACTTGCATGGCGAGCATGCGAGTTGATAGTCGCAACGGTGACAGTTTTGACGTGGTCTGCGGATACCCCATCGACGTTCACTCTTAGTGGCTCTTGCAATGTCGCAACTTCAAGCCACGCTCCGGGAACGGCCGTAGCGTCCAGCGTGGCGCTCGCTCGGCTGCGCGACGTGCCCTGGCCGCTCGGAGGCAATCGCTGCGCGGCTTCGCCTGACCTGTGCTGTCCGCCTTCCCGCATCAAACAATACATTCCGCCCGAAGCAATGATTTGCCGTCAAGGTAATGAAAGCTTCATGCTGCCCCCATAAACTGCGCGCTTCCTTACCTACCCTTATCGGGAACGCTCGCCATGTCGTCATCGCAGATACGCACCGTCCGCCGCCTCTTTGCCGCTTCCAGCATCGCGCTTTTGCTGGGTGCGTGCGGTGGCAATTCCGACAATGGCAACAGCGCACCCGCCACGGTCTCGGCTGCTCCTGCGCCGCCCGCCGACCCGGGTTTCGTCGATAGCGCGCCGGTCCAGGCCTCGGTCGCCGCCTTCGTCGATAACGCGGCCACCAACCAACGTGGCGACGCACGCTACGCCACGATGGCGACGAACGCCGGCGTGCGCGTGCTTAACGGTTTCCGCACGTTGTGGCAACCGCTCACCGATATCGTGGATGCCGGTGTCTCCGCGCCCGCTGTGGGGAGTTTTCCGGCAGTTGTAGCATCGACCTGGACGGGCATCCCGACCGACGGCACGCCGAACGGCACCGCGCTGAATCCGACCGTGCTTGATGCCAATATCCAGTACGTCGTCGCGGCGACCACACAACGCACGGACGCACAGGGGCAAGCCGCCTACTACGATGACCGGCGCGGCAAGGGCTACAGTGTGTCGGACGGTATGGGACCGCTCACCAATGCGTGGCGCAGCGCCGCGCAGCAAACTACGAGCATCATCAGCATTCCGGCGAACGCGGTCACCACCGCCTACAACGACACCGGCAATAACACCGGCGTGGGCGGCACGGCGAATGCGCAGTTCGGTTCGGTTGTCGACTTCATCAACGCGATGGGCAACAATGGTTCGACTGAACCGGCCAAGCGATTCTACAAATATGCCCGGCCGTTTCGCTGGAGCAGCAACGTAGTCGTCGTGCCGACACTCGTGCCGGCCGAAAGCACGACGCCGGCGACCGACGGCGGCTTTCCGAGCGGCCACTCGGCCGAAGCCATGCGCGATGCACTTGCGATGGCCTACGCGCTGCCCGAGCGCTATCAGGAGATGCTCAGTCGCGGTCTGGAGCTCGGCGAGAACCGCATCTTCGCTGGCATGCACTCGCCGCTCGATGTAATCGGCGGACGGATCCTGGCGGAAGCGGTGGTCGCGGCAAACCTCTCCGACAGCGCAAACGCGACGCTCAAGCAGACAGCCGTCACGCAGGCGCACAGCGCGCTGTACACGCTGACCAATACGGATGCCACGACGTTTCGCGCGCTGGCCGAATCGGGGACCGCGGCAACTGACCGCTTCGCCGACTACGCCACCAACAAGGCGAACTACACGCGGCGCCTGACCTTCGGGTTCGGCTCGATCGCAACGACCACTGGGGCCGCCGTAGTCCCGAAGAGCGCAGAGGTGCTGCTCGAGACGCGTCTTCCG
This sequence comes from Caballeronia mineralivorans PML1(12), assembly GCF_001028175.1. Classification (GTDB taxonomy): domain Bacteria; phylum Pseudomonadota; class Gammaproteobacteria; order Burkholderiales; family Burkholderiaceae; genus Caballeronia; species Caballeronia mineralivorans. The sequence continues at coordinate 26,813 of NZ_AEJF01000180.1, read as the reverse complement.
TACTTGAGCGCCGATCAGCGTCGCGTCGTGCTCAAGACAACCGCGCTCGCATCGGGCTTCCCCGTTCTCGACGACGCGGAAGGCTGGGGTCGCCTCAACCTGTTTGCTGCAGCGGACGGTTACGGCTCGTTTTCGGGCAACGTCGTTGTATCGATGGACGCATCGCTCGGCAGCTTCAGCGCGATCGATACATGGCGCAACGACATAGCAGGCGCCGGCAAGCTAACGTTTAACGGCACCGGCTTGCTCACGCTCGCTGGATCGAATGCGTACAGCGGCGGCACGCAGGTACAGGGCGGAACGCTCGTCGCCGGTTCGACGAACGCGTTCGGTGTGGGCGACGTGTATGTGAGCGGCGGCACGGTTGCGGTGAACGCTGCCTCTCGCGTGACGATCGGCGGCAAGTTCACACAACTCGCCGCCGGCACGCTCGAGATTGATCGCGGCAACGGCGACCAGGGAAGGCTCGCGGTGAGCGGACAGACTTCAATTGTCGGCGGGACGCTGCATGTAAAGCTCGCCGCAGGCTTCACGCCGAAAGTGGGTGACACAATCGCGCTCATGGATTGCAACGGCTTGCAGGGGCGCTTTACGACGGTGACAGTTGACGGCTTCAAGGCGACCGCACTTTATAGTGCCTCGGGTGTGCAACTTCACTTGGATGCGTGAGCGGTCGTCGCGGAATCAACGTATCGAGCCAGCGGCTCTTCACAAACTGAACGAAGCTGCTGACGACTGCCATTGACCTTCGAGGCCGCCTCGCACGCGCGATGCGCAGGTCAAGTCCATATCCAGGAAAACTGCCCAAGCTTAGGCATGGACCGATGAGTGCCAAACTCGGTCCGATACCGAACTTCCGTGGTCCACCCGGTCCTTCGACCGACGCGCTCGGGGCAACGCCGCGCAACGCTCCTGTTTTCGGCCCGTGGAGGATGAGTGTTTGATGATTGGCTATCGGCCGTTTTGGGTGCCACAGACAGCGCTTATGCCACTGCCCGCGCCGCATTGCGCCCACGCAGCCATTCGAGCGCGAGCAACAAGCCCGTCGAGAACACGATCAGAATCGTCGCGAGCGCTGCGATGGTAGGGCTGATGTTTTCGCGGATGCCGGTGAACATCTGGCGCGGCAGTGTCGTCTGATTCGCCCCGGCGAGGAACAGTGTGACGACCACTTCGTCAAACGACGTCGCAAACGCGAACAGCGCACCCGAGATCACGCCAGGCGCGATCACCGGCAACGTGATGCGAAAGAACGTGGTCACGGGATTCGCGCCAAGCGACAGGCTCGCGCGCACCAGGTTGTAGTTGAAGCCCTGCAGCGTCGCTGCCACCGTCGTCACGACGAACGGCACGCCCAGCGAAGCATGCGCGAGGATCAGCCCGATATAGGTATTCGCCAATCCGAGCGGCGCGAAGAACAGATACATGCCGACGCCGACCACGACCACCGGCACGATCATCGGCGAGATCAGGACTGCCATCAGCAGCGCTTTGCCGCGAAAGTTCGCCTTCGTGAGACCGATCGCTGCCAGCGTTCCGAGCACGGTCGCTACCACCGTAGCCGACGGCGCCACGATAAAGCTGTTCTTCGCCGCCATGCGCCATTCGGCGGATCCGATCAGATTTTCGTACCAGCGCAGCGACCAGCCCGGAATCGGATACACAAGGAACGTGCTCGACGAGAACGACAGCGGCACGATCGCCAGCACCGGCAAGATCAGGTATAGCAATGTAAGCACGGCGAGACCGCGCAGCGCGAAATACCACACGCGCTCGACCATCGACATGTGTGGCGCAAACAGGGGTTTGGAAAGTTTCATCACTTGGCTCCGCCCAGATTCAGCCGAGACTCAGTTGTGAGCGCGTAAATCGCCCATACACGGCATACAGCACGAGCGTCGCGGCGAGCAGCAGCGCGCCGAGTGCACACGCCATGCCCCAGTTGATTGTCACGTTGGTGAAATACGCGACGTAGTAGCTGACCATCTGGTCGTTCGGTCCTCCGAGCAGCGCCGGCGTGATGTAGTAGCCGATCGCGAGAATGAACACCAGCAACGCACCCGCGCCGATACCCGGATAAGTCTGCGGCACATATACGCGCCAGAAGGCGGCGAACGGGTGGCTGCCAAGGGAAATCGCCGCGCGCTGATAGGTCGGCGGGATCGACTTCATCACGCTGTAGAGCGGCAGGATCATGAACGGCAGCAGAATGTGCGTCATTGAGATGTACACGCCAACCCGGTTGAACAACAACGCAAGCGGATCATGGATCAGCCCGCTGCCAATCAACGCCTTGTTGACCAGCCCTTCGCCCTGCAGAATCACGATCCAGGCGGCCACGCGCACGAGGATCGAGGTCCAGAACGGAATCAGCACGAGAATCATCACCAGGTTCGCGCGGCGGGCCGACAGCGTGGAGATCCAGTAAGCAAGCGGATAGCCGAGCAGCAGCGTGAAGATCGTCACGGCCGCGCCGATCACGAAAGTCCGGTTGAAAACGGTGAGATAGATTTGTTGATCCGGATCGGTCGCGATGACGTGGCCGAACCCATCCTGTTTGTGATCGAGCGACGCCAGCAGGTAGAACGGCGAATACGCGCTGCCGTTCTTCGCGATGGCTTGCCAGTACGCGATGTCATTCCAGCGCGGGTCCAGTTCGACTAGCTTCCCGTGAACCTGGGCGGGCGTCAGAGCGAGCGGATGGCCGTCGGCGTCGGCGAGAGGCATCGCGCGTGCCGTCTTTGCAACCAACGAGCGATAACCCGGAATTTCGGTGTTTAACCGCCGGGCCAGTGCACCCATCGCGTCACCGTCCGAGATCGCGACCAGATCAGTGGCAAGTGCGGCGTAGGCGGCGTCGGCGGGCGGGGTCTTGCGATCCCAGCCGTTGAGCGCTTTCAATGTGTGCGGCAACGCCGCAACCACCTCGGGGTTCTGCACGGCACGCGTGAGCAAGGCGGCTATCGGCACGACAAAAATCAGCAGCAGAAAAATTGCCAGGGGCGCGACCAGCAGCAGCGCCATCGCGCGCTTTTTCGCCTCGGCGGCCTTCAGTTCGCGTTTAAGTCTACCCGTCGATTCGGGCGATGAATCGGCGGCGATCGTCATCGTGGTCACACCTGTCCCCTGCCTTGCATCCCGCCGCGCGCCGCAGTGGCGCGCGGATCCTGCATCGATGCGGCGCGGTTTCGTGTGTCGCGAAACCGCGCCCCGTGTTGCCTGCTTACGCTATTTAGCTATCTCTGAGCGCTTACTTTGCAGCCCACGAAGCGAAACGCTGTTCCAGCTCGTCGCCATGGTCGGTCCAGAACGCCAGGTCTTGCAGCACTGCGTTCTTGCCGTTGGCCGGCGAGTTCGGCAGGTTGGCGAGCGTCTTCGGATCGAGCGACTTGATGGCCGCGACGTTCACCGGACCGTACGCGATGTGCTTCGCGTAGTCCTGCTGCGGCTTCGACGTGAGCGTGTACGCAATGTACTGCTCGGCCAGCGCCTTGTTCGGCGTGCCCTTCGGCATGGCCCAGTAATCGAGGTCGTAGATGCTGCCGTTCCACACCACCTTCAGGTTCTTGCCTTCCTTCTGCGCGGCGTCAATGCGGCCGTTGTACGCGGTGGACATCACCACATCGCCCGCCACAAGGAACTGCGGCGGTTGTGCGCCTGCTTCCCACCACTGGATGTTCGGCTTCAGTTCGGCGAGCTTCCTGAACGCGCGGTCCTGGCCTTCCTTGGTCGCGAGCACCTTGTAGACGTCCTTTGGCGCTACACCGTCAGCCATCAGCGCGAATTCGAGGTTATAGCGCGCGCCCTTGCGCATGCCGCGCTTGCCGGGGAATTTCTTCACGTCCCAGAAGTCAGCCCAGCTGGCCGGCGCGGTCTTCAGCTTGTCCGCGTTATATGCGAGTGCCGTCGACCATACGAAAATGCCCGCTCCGCACGTTTGCGGCGCTTCCGGAATCAGATCGGATTTCTTGCCGATCTTCGACCAGTCCAGCTTCTCGTACAGGCCTTCGTCGCAGCCGCGGCCAAGGTCGCCCGATTCGACTTCGACGACGTCCCAGTTCACGTGCTTCGCTTCGACCATCGCCTTCACTTTGGCCTGCTCGCCGTCGTATTCGACGGCGGTGACCGTGTTGCCGGTCTGCGTTGCAAATGCCTGGTTGAATGCAACCTTCTGCGCATCGCCGTTCGCGCCGCCGAAGTTGACGACCGTCAGTTCGGCCGCGCTGACCTGTGCGGCGCCCAGTGCAAGTGCGACAGCACCGATAGCGCAACGCGTTTTGCCAATCTTCAACATGGTGTGTTCCTCTCCTTTGTGATGGTGTGCTAACCAGTGACTACTGTATGACGTTGTTATCCTGCTGAACCTCAGGCCCCGGCAAACACGCGCAGATGCTCAGGGGCGAACTCGAGCGCGACTGGAACGCCTGGCGCAAAGGTATTGAGCGCTTGAGTGCCGAGCGGCACCTTGACAAAACACTCGTCCTGTTCCGGCAAGCCACATCGCATGCGCACGTGGTCGCCGAAATAGATCAGCCCGAGCGCCTCGCCCGCCAGCGTGTTGGTGCCGGGCCGCGATGTGCCGGCCGCAAGCTTCATGCGTTCGGGCCGGATGCACGCCACCGCCGGCGTACCCGCCCGCGCGCCACCAATGTTGCGGCCCGTGAGGCGCGTGCCGTCGATCAAATGAAACTCACAGTAGTCTCCGTCGACGTCCGCCACCGTGCCGCGCAACTTGTTGCTATCGCCGATGAAGTTCGCGACGAACTCATTGCATGGCGATTCGTAGAGCCGGTCGACTGTGTCGAGCTGCTGCACGATGCCCTTGTCGAACACGGCAACGCGGTCCGACATGGTCAGCGCCTCGCCCTGATCGTGCGTCACGTAGACAAACGTCACGCCGAGTTTTTCGTGCAGTGATTTAAGTTCATACTGCATATGCTCGCGCAACTGCTTGTCGAGCGCGCCGAGTGGCTCATCCATCAAGACCAGCTTGGGTTCGAACACAAGCGCACGCGCCAGCGCGATCCGCTGTTGCTGGCCACCCGACAACTGCGCCGGATAGCGCTTCGAGAAGCTATCCATGCGCACCATCTTGAGCGCGTTGTCTACCCGATACGCGCGCTCTTCAGCCGACAGCTTTCGCACAGTCAATGGATACGCAACGTTCTGCTCGACAGTCAGATGCGGAAACAGCGCGTAGTTCTGGAACACCATGCCGATGTTCCGCTTGTGCGGCGGCACCGTATTGAGCAGCGTCCCGTCGAGCCAGATCTCGCCGCCCGTCGGAAATTCGAAGCCCGCCAGCATCATCAGGCAGGTGGTCTTGCCGGAGCCGGATGGCCCGAGCAGGGTAAGGAATTCCCCCTGGTAGATGTCCAGATCAAGTTGTTTGACGACGAGCGTCTCGCCGTCATACGTCTTGCGCACACCCCGAAAGCTGACGATCACGTCTTCGGTCTTCATTGTCCAAGTCTCCTTCGCCGTCCCGGCTGGCTCCCTCCGAACAGGGGAAGCGCATCAAATGTGTGAACCACTATAGCCGCTTACGGTTCTACAATAGAGAACCATTTCATTATTCTGGATAGAACCACTTGGACACAGTCATCTTGTCGGATTGGCTCGCCGCGCGGCTTGACCGGGCTGCAGCCGAACCCTCCTACCGGCAGGTGCTGCGGCTGATGCAGCAGGCGATCCTGACCGGCCAGTTGCCGCCTGGCACCAAGTTGCCCAGTTCACGAACGCTCGCAGGCGACCTGCTTATTGCTCGCAACACGGTACTACGCGTGTACGACCAGTTGACGGCCGAAGGCTACGTGATCTCGACCATGGGCAGCGGCACTTATGTCGCCGATACGCGGCCTGACAGCGCGGCGGTCAATGCACGCCGGGCATTGCCGGCTAGTGGTTCGATCGAGCCGGGCGCGCCCACTCCCATCCGGCGTGAACACGGCGACCTGTCGTCGCGCGGCCGCCGCCTGATCGACCAGGCAGGCGTGTCGCTCAAGCAGTGGGGCGCGTTCATGCCGGGCGTGCCCGATGTCGCCGAGTTTCCGGCGCGCACATGGAGCCGCCTGCAGGCAAAGCTGTGGAAGGAAGCCAATCCCGATCTGCTGACCTATGCGCCAGGCGGCGGTTATCGGCCCCTGCGGCGCGCCCTGTCGGACTACCTGCGCGTCGCGCGCTCGGTGAACTGCACGCCGGACCAGATCATCATTACCACCGGCATCCATCAGTCGATCGATCTCGCGGTGCGTCTCCTGACCGATGTTGGCGACCGCGCATGGGTCGAGGAACCGTGCTACTGGGGCGCGCGCAGCGTGCTGCAGTCCTCAGGGATAAAACTCGTGCCGGTGCCGGTCGACGACGAAGGGCTTAACCCGCGCGAACAGGATCTGCAAAACCCGCCGCGGCTCGCGCTTGTTACACCGTCCCATCAATACCCGCTCGGCATGGTGATGAGCCTCGCGCGCCGCCGCACACTGCTCGAGTACGCGCGCCAGCACAAGGTGTGGATCATCGAGGATGACTACGACAGCGAGTTCCGCTACGGCAGTCACCCGCTTGCATCGCTGCAGGGCCTCGACGATGCGGGCCAAGTGATCTACGTCGGCAGTCTGGGAAAGATGCTGTTTCCGGGCTTGCGTATCGGCTACATGATCGCGCCGGAACATCTGGTCGATACGTTCCGTACCGGCGTCGCGGAGCTGTACCGCGAAGGTCAGTTGATGCAGCAGGCGGTGATGACCGATTTCATCATGGACGGCCACCTCACGTCGCATGTGCGCCGCATGCGTGCGCTGTACGGCGAGCGCCGGCAAATCCTGATCGATGCAATCACCGCACGCTTCGGCAATGAACTGCCGGTGATGGGCGACGAGGCGGGACTGCACCTCGTGCTTGGCCTGCCCGATCATGCGAACGATCGCGAGGTGGCGGCGGCCGCTTACGATGCCGGCGTGATCGTGCGGGCGCTGGCGGCGTACTACAGCGGTGAGACTCCGGCCCGTCGCGGCCTGCTGCTCGGGTATGCGTGCGTTCCCAACGCCCAGATTGGCCCGGCTTTTGACACGCTAGCAAGGGTGATCGAGCAAACAGCGCTAGGAGCGTCGACGCGCGCGACCGGTCAACGAAGACACGCTCAATGATCATCCTGACGGGCTGCCGGCTGCCACGCAAATCAAAGCTCGCCGCACAAACAGATATCATGTGCGCTCGTTAATACTGCCGTGCACACCCGGCATTCCTGCTGGAGTTTCTATGGCCTCATCCCCTGATAGCGTCAGCATGGCGTTGTTTTGCGACTTCGAAAACGTCGCCCTCGGCGTGCGCGACGCGAAATACGACAAGTTCGACATCATGCCGGTGCTCGAACGGCTGCTGCTCAAAGGCAGCATCGTGGTGAAAAAGGCTTATTGCGACTGGGATCGCTACAAAGGTTTTAAAGCGGCCATGCACGAAGCCAGTTTCGAGCTGATCGAAATTCCGCACGTGCGTCAGTCGGGCAAGAATTCGGCGGACATCCGGCTCGTCGTCGATGCCCTCGATCTCTGCTACACGAAATCGCACGTCGATACCTTCGTGATCATCAGCGGCGATTCGGACTTCTCGCCGCTCGTGTCGAAGCTGCGCGAGAACGCGAAGAAGGTGATCGGCGTGGGCGTGAAAAACTCGACCTCCGATCTGCTCGTCGCGAACTGCGATGAATTCATTTTCTACGACGACCTCGTGCGCGAGCAGCAACGCGCGATCGCCAAACGGGAAGCACGCGAGGCACGCGATTCCCGGGATGCGAACGCGGCGGCGGCCTCTTCGTCCAAACGCACGTCAGACGACGACCGCCAGCCGAAGCAGGAACTCGAAAACCGCAAGGCCAAAGCCATCGCCATCGCGGTGGAAACCTTCGACGATCTCGCCTCGGAGCGAGGCGAAAGCGGCAAGATCTGGGCCTCGGTGCTAAAGAGCGCAATCAAGCGACGCAAGCCGGATTTCAACGAGTCCTACTACGGCTTTCGCGCATTTGGCAATTTGCTCGAGGAAGCGCAATTACGCGGTCTGCTCGAAGTAGGGCGCGACGAAAAATCGGGTGCGTTTGTGTATCGGACGCAATCGTCCTCAAGTACGGAAACGGTCAGGGAAGTTGAAACGCCTGCCGTGTCGAGGGAAACCCGGCAGCAGGCGAAATCGGGCGGCGAGAAGAATCGAAGGAAAGGCCGCAACGTGCGACAACCCGCGCCCGAACCGATGCTCTTCGAAGAGACTCATGAGAGTCACGAAGCGCGCTCTGAAGTCCTGCCCGACGAGCCGTTTTTTGAACAACCACGGGTATTTGTCGAAGAACCGGCTGTCGTTGAAGAACCGGTGATTGCTCCAATGCCAGTGATTCAGGAGCGCGAGGAAGAAGCGCTCGCGCGGCTGAGTGAAGTGCGCGAAGCGCCACAACCGAAGCGCGGGGCGGCGCGTCGCGGACGTCAGGTCGCTGCGAAGAAAGTTGCCGCGAAGGCGCCGCAAGAGCGGCGTGAGGAGCAAGCTGCGGTTGCAGCTTCAGCCGAAGCTGCCGATCGCCCGGATCAGGAAACGGCCGCGCCCGCCGCAAAGAAAGCTTCCGCAAGGGTGCCGCGCAAGACGGCTCCGCGTAGTCGCCGCCCTCGAAAGACTGCAACGGCGAGCGAAGAGTGACAACGTGAAAAAAAGATCGCCGCCGCATAGCCGCGACGGCGATGTTCGGATCGTTCGCGCCGGTGAACTACAACGATCCAAGCCTCAGCATCGGGCGATGGTCAAGGCTCCGGAATCTCCAGATCCATCAATGCCGAACTCAGCGATTTCCCATGTGCGTCGAGCGCGAGCGATCGCGTCACGCCGCCACCCAGCGCGCGCCCGAGTACAAAATTCATCGCCGATATCCCCGGCAGTTCGAAGCGTGTCACGTCACCCTTCACGACATCGCCCAGATGCGCTTTCACGCGCTCCGGCGTGACGTACGCAAGCAGATGACCGTAGTGCCGCGCGTCGTAACAGATCACCGATACATTCAGCGTATTGCCCTTATCGCCGGTTCGGGAATGAGCCAGTTGACGTAGTTTCATCTCAAGCCTCCACCATGTCGAACGATGGCCGCACGAGTTCTCGCGGCAACAAAACCGACTGCACCGCGATCACCTCGCGCGCCGTCTTCGTCACCCCGCCGCCGCCTGCCGGACCATTGGTATAGAGCGTCTCGACTTCGTTGCCGATACGAACCGCCTCTGCCATCGAATTCGTTCGCCCCGCTACGCGAACGCGGACTTCATACGGTTCCGCATTGCGCCCGCCGAGCGTCGTGCCGTGCAACGAATCGATACCGATCAGATCGAAGCGCAGTTCGCTTGCCGAAACGCCCGTCATCGCCAGCCGCTCACGCACGATCTCGAGCGCGAGCTTCGCCCGCGCGACCGCGCCCGGACCGCCATAAGAAATCTGCCCTTCGCCGATAAACCCATCCACGTAGGCGAGCGTTACCTTCAACGTCCCGGTGCGCGATGTCCCACGCCCACCGCTCACCCGTACCCGATCCGCCGCTTCTTCCACAACGCGAACTTGCGAGAAATCAGCAACTACATCGGGCTGGAGATATCTGCGGGGATCGTGAATCTCATACAGGAGTTGCTCTTTGCATGTGGCCTCCGTCACGCGACCGCCCGCATGCGCGACCTTGGTAATCGTGACGCAGCCGTCCGCTTCAACTTCGCCGATCGGAAAGCCGAGGCGCGCGAGCATCGGCACGTCCTTGAAACCCGGATCGGCGAAATAACCGCCCGTGATCTGTCCCGCGCATTCGAGCAGATGTCCCACCACCGTCGCTTGACCGAGCGTGTTCCAATCGTCCATCGCCCAGCCGAACGCGTGGATCAGCGGCGCCGTGAAAAGCGATGGATCGGCCGCGCGGCCGGTGAGCACGATATCGGCGCCAGCCTGCAGTGCATCGACAATCGGCGCGGCACCCAGATACGCATTCGCGGACACGAGCTTGCTGTCGTAGTCCGCCACGCTATCACCGGATTCCTCGAATCGATACGTTCCTTTCCTCACGACATCAAGTACATCGTCACCACTGACGGCCGCGATTTTCAGGCCGCTCAAACCCAGATCCTTAGCTATCGATGCAGTCTTGCGCGCCGCCGCCAGCGGGTTTGCCGCACCCATGTTCGAGATGATTCGTACGCCGTTACGCGCGGCCGCAGGCAGCACCGCGTGCATTCTTGCGTCGAGCAACGGGTCATAACCCAGTTCCGGATTTCCCCGCCGCGCCTGTTGCGCAAGCGCGATGGTGCGCTCGGCCAGACACTCGAACACGAGATAGTCGAGCGCGCCGTGCTCGGCCAGTTCGAGCGCGGGTTCAATGCGATCGCCCGAGTAACCCGCGCCCGCGCCGATCCGGACGCGGCCTCCTTTAGTTGCAGCAGTCATGCTCATTCCTTGCGTTCAAGAACGCGTACAAAAACGCGCTCAAAGAGGAAATATCCCCATCACGACACACGCTATCGTCATGACGATCGACGCGCCGAACAACAGCGGAAACGTGAATTTCTGATGATCGGCGAGATCGATGCCGGTCAAGCCGACGACAAGAAACGTCGCGGGCGTGAGCGGGCTCACCGGGAATCCCGTGGTCATCTGGCCGAGCAATGCCGCCTGCCCGACATGCACCGCCGGCACGCCAAGCTGCCCCGCTACTTCCGCAATCACGGGCAACACACCGAAGTAAAACGAGTCGGGATCGAAGAGCATGCTGAGGGGCATCGACAGGAAACCCAGTGCAACGGGAATATGCGTAGCCATCGATGGCGGCACGAAACCGACCGCCGCCTGCGCCATCGCCTTGAGCATGCCGCTGCCTTGCATCACGCCGGTGAACACGCCCGCTGCGAGCAGGATGCCGGCCATCATCAACGCGGCGCGCGCGTGGGCATCTATACGCTGGCGCTGCATATCCACGTTCGGATAGTTGACGAGCAACGCGATGCATAAGCCGACCATGAACATGATCGCCGGCGGAATCTTCTCGCCCATCACCACCATCGTGCCGAGCACCACCAGCGTCAGCACGATGTTGAACCAGAAATTCTTCGGGCGACGCAACGCCTTTTGTTCATCGGTGAGTTCGCGTTGCGGCATGGGGACCTCACCGTCGGCGGCCGAATAACCGAGCCTTTTTTCTTCGCGCCGACCGAGCCACCAGGACACGCCGAACACGAATACGAGGCCCACGATCTGCACCGGAATCAGCGGATTAAACAGCGCGGAGATAGGCAGATGCAGCGACGCCGATGCGCGGATCATCGGCCCGGTCCATGGCAAAAAGTTGATGCCAGCCGCCATCGACGCCGCCGCGGCCAGCACGCGCCGATCCATCTTGAGGCGATCGTAAAGCGGCAGCATCGCGGGGATGGTCACGAGAAAACAGACCGCGCCCGAGCCGTCGAGGTGGATCAGCAGCGCGAGCAGCGTCGTGCCCATGACAATGCGCGTCGGCCGCGTGCCAACCGTACGCAGAATGCGATCGATGATCGGATCGAGCGTACCGGCATCGGTGATCGTGCCGAAGTACAGGATCGCGAACACGAACATGCCGACGACAGGCGCAAGGCTCTTCAGCCCGTCGATAACGAACTTGCTCGTCTGCAGCCCGAAGCCGCCGATCAGCGACGCCGCTATCGGCACGATGATCAGCGCGACCAGCGGCGACATTCGTTTGGAAAGGATCGCCGCGAGCAGGACGACGATGGTGGCAAGGCCGAGCAATGGCAGCACGATGTTTGTCTCCGATCTTGTTTTTTATTAGATCCAAGCGTAATTTCGAGACGTCGATAAAACAATTGAAATGATTTGATGGCAGCAATCACATTTCGTAATAGCCGAAAGCCATGGACCTGAATCTCCGCGATATCCGTGCATTCATCGCCGTGGCGCAGGCGGGCAGTTTCACGCGCGCGGCTGTGCGCCTGCATCTGTCACAACCCGCGTTGACGGTGCAGATCCGGCGTCTTGAAGAAACGCTCGGCGCGCGGCTATTCGACCGCAATAGCCGCAGCGTCGCGCTAACGCCAGTTGGACGCGACCTGCTGCCGGTCCTGCAAAAGTCGCTTGGCGATATGGAGCAGGTTCTCCACGACGCCCGCGCACTCAGCGACGGTTCCACGGGCACGGTGCGGCTCGCGTGCCTGCCGTCGTTCGCCGCGAGTTTGCTGCCCGATCTGATCCAGGAATTCAGGCGCGAGTTGCCGCACGTATCGTTTCAAATCCGCGATGTGGTCGCGAGCGTGGTCAATGCGCTGGTGCGTAACGAGGATGTGGACGTGGGTCTGACCGGCGGTGACGTGACCGATGCATCGCTGGAAGTGCTGCATGCCGGTGAGGACCGGTTGTGCGTCGTGTGCCCGGAAGGGCATCCGCTGACCGCTGAGCGGCGGATCGGCTTGGCGGAGATCGTCCGCTATCCGCTGGTGCTCACGGCAGCGGGGACCAGCGTGCGAGCTGTCGTGGATGCCGCTTTCGAGGACGCAGGTTGCGCACCCGTGCCGACCTGCGAGCCGACCTACATGATGACCGCCGTCGCGATGGTGCGAGCCGGCCTTGGCGTGACCATCCTGCCGCGCTCGGCGCGCGAAGTGCGTGCGGAGCCAAGTCTGGTGACGCGGGTTATCGATGAACCGGGGTTCGTGCGTTCCATCGCGCTCGTGAAAAAGCGCGGACGGACGTTGCCGCCCGTGACGGAGGCGTTTGTCGGCGTGATCGTCAAGGGGCTGAAGCAGCGCGGAGAATGACACCCAGCCCACTCGCCGCCCCCAAATTATGTCGCGCGAACGGTTAGATCAGCAACAGCAAGGCCGCGCCGTACACCACGGCGCCGAGCAAGAAGGTCATGACCGTGAAGCCGAGCACACGCTGCACGCCGACACCCGCCATCGCCACAACCGGTGCGGCCCAGAACGGCTGCAGCATGTTGGACACTTGTTCGCCCATTGCAACTGCCATCGTCGTGCCAGGCACCGATGCATGCAGCGCAACCGCCGCCGGCACCACGAACGGCCCCTGCACCGCCCAGTGGCCACCACCCGACGGTACGAGGAAGGTCACCAGCAGCGAACATACGTAACTCCAGAACGGCAGCGTGTGCGCGTTCGAAATAGCGATAAAGAAATGCGACAGCACATCGGGCAAACCAGTCGCATCCATGATCCCCATGATGCCGCCGTAGAGCGGGTACTGAAGCATCATTGAACCGGTCTGGCGCGCGGCGTTCTTGATGGCATCGGCGTAAGCGAGCGGATAACCGTGCAGGATCACGCCCGCTATGAACATCACGAAGATCACCGCGTTCACGCCGCTGAAGCTCGTCTTGTGGGTCCACGCGATCGCCAGGAACGACACCCCTGCCGCGCCGATAAACGCGCTGCCCACCCGCGAATATTCAAGCCACTTGGCCGGCGTGAGTTTGCCCGCAGGGCGGGTCTTGGCGGGCGGATCGGGATTCTTGTCGAGATCGAGTACGACGATGTCTTCATCGGCGGGCTTGAGCAAAGCGAGCACGATCGGCGTGGCGATCAGCATCACGAACGTCGGCACCAGATTGAACGCGGTGAACACGGTGCTGCTGAACGGCAACACCTGCCCGGTCAATTTTTCAACGACATTCATCGCGCTGCCGTGCGTCGCCTGGGCCAGCGCAATCGAACTCGAGATGCCGCTCGCCCACACCACCCAGCCGGAGAACCCCGCCGCCACGATCCAGGCGAAGTCCACGCGCATGCGCTTCGCGACTTCGCGCGCGAGCAGCGCCGCGACCACGAGCCCGAAACCCCAGTTGAAAAACGACGCAACCGCGACCGATACAAAAGTGAGCGTGGCTGCCTGAACCGGCGTGCGGGCGATGGAAACAACCGCACGAAAAAGCCTCTGCACAGGCGGCGCGTGCGCGAACGCGTGGCCGGTAACGAGGATCAGCGTGATCTGGAATGCAAAGGTAAGGATATCGAAGAAACCCTTGTACCAGCCGCCGACGATCCCCATGAACGACGCATGCGGCGCGAACAATGCAGACGCCACCGCGACAAACGCAGTGATCAGGATCGCGAGGACGAACGGGTCAGGAATGACGCGCTCGAAGAGGTCGATGGTCGCGTTGGTGAAGCGCGTTTTACCGCCACCGCCCGTTGGTGATGCGCTCGCCGGTTTCATGTCAGTCTCCTTGTGATTGTTGTTGGTTGTTTTAACGTCCGGCGGGGTCAGAAGTCATAGAGCGTCCCGGGGTTATCGACGAGAATGGCTTGGCGTTGCCCGGGGTTTTCCACCCAGTGCGCAAGCAACTCGAACAGCGCTGCATCGTCGGGTTTGGCTGTTTCCGTCGTGTGCGGCCAGTCGCTGCCCCATACCAGCCGCTCAGGCGCTGCATTGACCCAGGCGCGCGCAGTGCGGTCCATATCGCTATAGCGTTCTGCTTCGCCCACGCGCGAATCGAGATACGGACCCGACAACTTCAGCCACGCACGGCCACCGTCCAGCAGCGTGCGCACAATGCCGAACGCCGGATGATCGATACCTTCGGGTCCCGGCAAACGCGCGAGGTGATCGAAGACGATCCTGGACGGCAGGCGTTTCAGCAATGCCTTATGGTCGACGATCTGCGCGGCCGTCCAGTGCAACTGAACATGCCAGCCGAGTTCGTTCACCCGCTGCGAGAGCGACTCCACCATCTCGAAGCCGACGACCGCCTGCATCGGCGTGTACAACGTGAAACGAATTCCGCGGATGCCGCCCGCATGCAGCGTGACCAGTTCTGCATCGGTTACGTCGGGGCGCAGCACGGCCACACCACGCGTGCGCTCGGCGCCGAGTTGCTGGATCGCGTCGAGTGTCACGCGATTATCGACGCCATAGATGCGCGGCGTCACGACCACCGTACGCGTAGTGCCAATGCGCGCCTGGAACTCGCGGCGATACACCTCGGCGGTGGCGTCGTTCACCATCGTGCCGCTGTGCGCAAAGCGGGCATCGAAGACGTGCATGTGGGCATCGCAGGCGAGCGGCGGCGGGGTGATCGTGGGCATGCGTTGTCTCCTCTTTTTATTCAATCACGCGCTTCGCCCGGAGCGCTTCGATGTCCTCGCTCGACATTCCTTGTTCGCTCAGCACCTGTTCCGAATCCTGGCCGAACGTGGGCGCGGCAAAAGGCTCGGGACCGGGCGTCCGGCCGAACCGGATTGACCGCTTGAGGCCCCGATATCGCCCCACCACCGGATGCTCGTACGTCGCGATCATGTCTTCAGCCAGAACCTGCGGATCCTCGAACATGTCTTCGACCGTACGCGCCGCCGCGCACGGCACCTCTTCGCCGAACAGTGCTTCCCATTCCAGCGCGCTCTTCGCCTGCAACGCGGCGTGGAGTTGCGGCACGATCTCATCGACGTGAAGCGCGCGTTTCCTCACGGTATCGAAACGCGGATCGGCGGCTAGCGCATCGAGGCCCGTCTTGCGGCACAGCGCCTGCCAGAAATGCGGCGTATTGGCGGAGATGTAGAGATAACCCTCGCGGGTCGGATGAATGCCGGTGATGCCGCCTGAACGCATGTCGCGGCCGACTTCGCGGGGCTCGCTGTCGGCCCAGACGAGACGCGCCGACTGCATGGTGAGCGCGCTGCGCAACAGCGACACGCCAACGTACTGCCCTTCGCCACTGCGCTCGCGCTCGAACAGCGCGGAAGCCACGCCGCCGGCCACCAGCGCCGCCGCATAGTAATCCACCACCGATCCATACAGCACTTCGGGCGGCCCGCCGCTCTTGCCTTGCATCGCGCACATGCCGGTCATGGTTTGCAGCACCTGGTCGTAACCCGCCTTGTCCTTGAGCGGCCCGGTTTCGCCATACCCTGTCACGGCGCAGTAAATGAGCCGTGGATTGAGCAGCTTCAACTGCTCATAGTCGATACCCAGCCGCACCGGCACGCTCGGCCGGAAATTGTGCACGAGCACGTCGGCGCGCGCGACCAGCGCCTTCAGCGCGGCGAGCCCTTCGGGTTGTTTCAGGTCAAGCGCGAGGCCGAGCTTGCTGCGGTTCACGCCAAGAAACGCGCGGCTCTCTCTCTCGAGTGTCGATGGATATTTGCGGAGGTTATCGCCCGCGGGCGGCTCGATCTTGATGACTTCGGCACCCTGATCGGCGAGCAGACTACAACCATAAGGCCCGGCGATATACGCACTCAAGTCGAGCACGCGGATGCCGCTCAACGGCCCGCGCGCGCCATCGGGTCTGCGCGATGATGCACTCATGGCTGCGCCCCCCGGTCTTGCTTCGAAGCAATCTTCGAAGCCGCCTGCGCCACGATTACCCGCGCCCGCGCGACGAACGGGCCATCGATCATCTTGCCATCGACCACATACGCGCCCCGGCCTGCTGCATCGGCTTCGGCCGCCGCTTCGACCACCCGTTGCGCGTGAGCGATTTCATCGGGCGTCGGCTGGAATATTGCATTGGCGAGTGCGATCTGGCTCGGATGAATGCAACTCTTGCCGATAAACCCAAGACTGCGAGCCAGCCGCGCCTCGGCCTGGAAACCAGCCTGGTCGCGGATATCGGCGAACGCTGAGTCGTAAGCGAACACGCCCGCCTCGCCCGCCGCCATGCTGAGCGCGAACATCGCCTGCTGGATCGCGGCGTTCTCCCGCCGCGCAATGCCAAGCGGCTCGAACAAGTCGCCCAGCCCAAGCTGCAAGCCTTTCACGCGAGGATGCGCACTGGCCAGTTCAAACGAACGCCGCAACGCGCCCGGCGATTCGATATTCAGCAGCAAGCCGATCGGCTCCGACACGCCGTTAGTGCGTTCGGCGGCATCGAGCGCGGTCGCGGCTGCCCGTACATCGTCGGCACTGCGCGGTTTCGGCAAATTGATCAGGTTGACGCCCGTCTGCACGACGGCGGCAAGATCGGCTTCGAAATGAGGTGAATCGATGGCATTCACACGCACGATCAGCGTCTTGCCACCGAACCGGTCCGAAGCATTCAGGGCGTCTGAGGACTGCAGCAGGAAGTCGCGAAGATGCGCTCGCGCTTCAGGCTTGCGCGCCTCGGATACGGCGTCTTCGAGGTCGAAAGAAAGGGCGTCTGCCTCGCTCGCCAAGGCTTTGACGAACAGTTCGGGCCGCGAGGCCGGAACGAATAGTTTGCTTTTCATGCCGCCAGTCTAGTCATCGGAACAATGAAGATAAAGCGATAGAATGTGCCTTCAAAATCAACTAAAAGTATCTTCATGGAGACGTCGTTCCTGACCAGCTTCCTGCTGGTCGTCGATACCGGGTCAATGGCGGAAGCCGCTCGCCGCCTCGACCTGACGCCCGCCGCGGTGGCGCAGCAGATCCGTACGCTCGAACGCGAGTTCGGCGCGCCGCTGCTTGCACGTGCGGGACGGACGGTGTCGCTCACGCCGGCAGGCAGCCGCATAGTGGCCCAATCGCGAGGTTTGCTGCGCGAGCTCGCCGACCTGAAAATCCTCGCCAACAACGAATACGCGACCGGCGAACTCAGGCTTGGCACGATCAATACGGCGTTGCATAGCCTGCTGCCGGACATCCTCGCGCGTTTCGTCACCGCTCATCCGCAGGTGAAGGTGTTCATCCAGTCGGGGACATCGGCGGAATTGTATGAAGCATTGCGACAGGGCGACGTTGATGCCGCCGTCTGCACGCATCCCGCCTTCGCCATGCCGAAAACCTTCGTGTGGGAATTGCTGCGCGAGGAACCGCTCGTGGTGATCGCGCCGCAGCGGCTCGCGAAGCGTGATGCGCATGACCTGCTCGCGCACGAGCCATTGATCCGCTACGACCGGTCGCTGGCCGGCGGCAAGGAAGCGGAGCGGTATCTAAGGCGTGTCGGCATCGTGCCGAACGAGCGCTTCGAGCTGAGTTCACTCGCAGCCATCGCGATGATGGTGGATCGCGGGCTGGGGGTGTCTCTCGCCCCCGATGTCGCCTCGCCGATGACGAGCGCACTGCGCATCGCCCGGCTCAGCTTGCCGATGGAATCGGAACCGCGCCGCTTTGGCGTGCTCTGGAAACGGGCGTCAGTGCGTGAGCGGCTGATTCGCGGCCTGGTGGATTGCGCGCTGCAGTGCGTGCGCGGCGAGATGGGATGAATACACAAGGGACGGGGCGCCCTCAAGGTTCCGCGCACCCAAAAACAATGCGGCGGCACGCTCGCACGTGCCGCCGCATCTCGCACACGAAGCTTGCCGCCCCGCGCGCCTTGCTGCCAGGCTTAGCCGCTTACTGCGGTGCGCCCTTGTCGTTCGTGCCCATGGCCGACGCGGCTGCTGCAGCCGAGGCGCCCTTCAGGTGCGATGCCTTGTCCTGCTGATGCAACGTCGTGCCGCCCGTTTCGGATGCTGCTTTCTTATGATGTTTGAAGTGCGGCAGGTGCGGCTTGGGTTCTTTGGGACTGACAGCAGGCTTGCTGGTGTCCGTCTTCGAACCGCCGCCACCCGACTGAGCCATTGCCGTGCCTGCGAACGCGAAAGCGAGCGCACCAACTATTGCAATTTGCGAGAACTTCTTCATTTGCCAATCTCCCTGGAGTGATGAATCAATTGCAGCACCGCATTGTTGTTCGAAATGCTGAGAATTTCAACGAATTCAGCGCATTCCTATCGAAAGTTGGTTTTCGCCAACTCAACGATTTCGTCGCCGCGACCATTCAGGATCGCGCGCAGCATGTAGAGGCTGAATCCCTTCGCCTGCGCCAGTTCCACTTTTGGCGGCATGGCCAGTTCGTGCTTGGATGTCACCACGTCCACGAGCGCCGGCCCGGGATAAGCAAAGGCCTTCTGCAGCGCCTCGGCAATATCCTCGGACTCCTCCACCCGGATGCTGAAAATGCCCGCCCCCTGGGCAATGGCCGCGAAGTCGGTTTTCGCGAGATCGACGTTGGTATCCAGATAACCGGCGGCCTTGAGTTCCATCGAAACGAAGCCGAGCAGACTGTTGTTATAAACCATCACTTTGATCGGGAGATCGAGCTGGCGAGCGCTGAGCAAGTCGCCAAGCAGCATCGATAACCCACCATCGCCCGACAGCGAGATCACCTGACGCCCCGGGTTCGCGCCCTGCGCGCCGAGTGCTTGCGGCATTGCGTTTGCCATGGAGCCGTGGTTGAACGAGCCGTGAAGCTGGCGCTTACCGTTCATCGTGAGATAACGGGCGGCCCAGACCGTCGGCGTGCCGACATCGGCGGTGAAAATAGCGTCTTCGGCGGCGGCTTCGTCGATAAGCCGGGTCAGATACTGCGGATGAATCGGCCTGCCCGGGCCCGACGGCGTCGCGAGTTCGTCGAGTCCTTTTCTCGCCGATGCATAGTGCTTGCGGGCGGTATCGATGAAATTGCGGTCCGCCTTGCGTGTGAGCTTCGGCAGGACCGCTGAGATCGTCTCCTTGACCGTGCCGACCAGCCCCAGCGCGAGCGGCGCGCGAGAGCCCAGCTTCGAGCCGCGCCAGTCGATCTGGATGATCTCGGCGTCGGTGGGATAGAACGGCCGGTAGGGAAAGTCGCAGCCGAGCAGGAGCAGCGTGTCGCACGACATCATCGCGTGATAGCCCGAACTGAAGCCGATCAGACCGGTCATGCCGACGTCATACGGGTTGTCCCATTCGATGAACTGCTTGCCGCGCATCGCGTGGACGACCGGTGCGCCGAGCACGTCCGCGAGCGCCACCACTTCGTCATGCGCGCCCGCAGTGCCGCTGCCGCACATCAGCGTCACCGCTTCGGACTCGTTCAGCATGGCCGCGAGCCGGTCGATATCGATGTCCGAGGGCAGGATGGTCGATGGACCCGTTGCGGACCAGCTAGGCGTTTCCGCAGGCGCTTCGCTCAACGCAACATCACCGGGCAGCACGATCACCGCGACGCCGCGCTCTTCGATCGCCGTGCGCATCGCGCGGGCGAGCACGCGGGGAAACTGCGCGGCGCTCGACACCAGTTCGACGTAATGGCTGCATTCCTTGAAGAGCGCGGTCGGATGGGTCTCCTGAAAGTAGCCCAAGCCGATCTCCGACGACGGGATATGCGCTGCGATCGCCAACACCGGTTGCTGGTTCCGATGACAGTCGTACAAGCCGTTGATGAGGTGCAGGTTGCCCGGGCCGCAACTGCCGGCGCACACCGCAAGCTTTCCCGTCGATGCCGCGTCGGCGCCTGCCGCGAACGCGGCGACTTCCTCGTGGCGTGTGTGCATCCATCGGATCGAGCCGACCTGGTCAAGGCTGTAGGCGAGTCCGTTCAGGCTGTCGCCGGTGACGCCCCAGATACGTTCGACGCCTGCTGCCGCCAGGGTTTTTGCCAAAAATTCCGCAACCGTGTTTCGTGCCATGTCCTGCTCCTTGGGTGAAAAGAGGAATCGGAGTGGTCGATTGGATGCCGGGTTATCAGCGTCCTTTCGTCATACGTGTGCAATGGCTCAAAGCGAAAAGCATAAACGCGATGCCGAGGGTCAATTATGAAAAAACCTTAATCGGCCTGCCTTACGAGTGGCCGACATTGGGGCGCTGGCGCGGCATGCACGCCATACCAAAACGGCCATACGAGACTGAAGCGCACCGGTTGCTAGAATGTCCGCCCGCCCCTCCTCTCTGCCTGAGCCAAGAACCGCCCGATGGATCTCGAACGCATTCTCTTCTCGCAGGGCTTCGGCTCACGCCGCCAATGCCGCGCGCTTGTAGCCGATCAGCGCGTGTCGATTGCCGGCTCGCCCTGCATCAATCCGGCGACGGAAATAACATCCGACACGCTCTCCTCGTTCGAGTTTCAAGTCGATGGCACCACGTGGCGGTATCGGGAAAAAGCTTATCTGGTGCTGAACAAGCCTCCGGGCTACGAGTGCTCACGCGATCCGCAGCACCACCTGAGCGTCTTTCACCTCTTGCCGCCGCAGTTGCCCGAGCGCGGCGTGCAATGCGTGGGCCGCCTGGATCAGGACACGACCGGCCTTCTGCTCCTCTCCGATGACGGCGCGTTCGTGCATGCGTTCACATCGCCGAAACGCAAGGTGCCGAAGGTTTATCTCGCGACCACGCGCCATCCTCTCGACGACGCCCAACTCTCGGCACTGCGCAACGGCGTCTTGCTGCACGGCGAATCGCAGCCTATTGCGGCCGTCGGCGCCAAGCAGCGCGATGAACATGTGCTCGAGCTTTCGGTGCTCGAAGGCAAGTATCACCAAGTGAAGCGGATGGTTGCGGCGGCGGGCAACCGGGTGGAGAAGTTGCATCGGGAGCGCATCGGCGGTTTTGGTTTGCCTGACGATCTGGACGAAGGCCAATGGCGGTGGCTCGACGATGCAGACCTGGCCATGTTGCGGCAAAGCTGACTGGCTTGCGTGGTCACACGAGCGGTGCGCCCAGACAATGTGACGCGCTTCCGATGTCATTCGTGCGACAGCGAGCGGAGCCGCGACCGCGCGGGGTTTAACGTCCTACCAAAGCGCGCTGCATCCATCCGGGCGCTTCAAGCGTAGAACGTGGCATCCATTGCTTTTCGACACCTATGCCCGCACAACAAAAACGCCGCATCGTGACATTCGGTCTTGCCAGTCTTGGCGCTGCGGCACTCGCCGCCTGTAGTCCCGTCAAACTTCTGAACGCCACTATTCCGTCGGGCGGCTACCGGAAGACACCGGATATTGCGTACGGAAGCGATCCGCGTCAGGCGCTCGATGTCTACGTTCCCACCGCAGCCGTTGCACGTAGTGAGACGCGGCCAGTTGTCGTGTTCTTTTACGGCGGAAGCTGGCAGAACGGGGATCGTGGCAATTATCTGTTTGTTGCGCAGGCGTTGACGTCGCGTGGATACGTGGCGGTGATGCCGGACTACCGCACGTATCCGGAAACGGCGTTCCCGGGTTTTGTCGATGACGCCGCGGCCGCCGTTCGCTGGACGCGCGATCACGCGCATGAATTCGGCGGCGATCCGGCGCGGCTCTTTGTAATGGGCCATTCGGCGGGTGCACATCTCGCTGCGCTGATCGCCACCGATCCACGTTATCTCGCTTCGCAATCGATGTCGAAAGCCGACTTGCGCGGCGTGATCGGTTTAGCTGGACCCTATGATTTCCTGCCGATCAAGGACCGCACGCTGCTCGATGTATTTCCGGCGAGTACGCGCGCAGAGAGCCAGCCAATCAATTTCGTCACCGGCCACGAGCCGCCAATGTTCCTTGCCGCCGGCACTGACGATCTTGTCGTCGATCCGGGCAACACCGACCGGTTAGCGGCGGTTTTGCGGCGACACGGCGACCGGGTGGAAGTGAAGCACTACGACGGCGTGGGCCATATCCGAATAGTGTCGGCACTCGCCGCTACGCTGCGCGGGCACTCGACGGTGCTGGCCGATGTATCGGAATTTATCGATTCGTTCGCACTGTAGAACAATTCCGCCACAGCCCGGGAAAACCCCTGTGCGATGCAGCATGTCTTTCTTACGACGTAAAACTATACTGATTACACGACTATTAAAAGAAGCAGGAGGGCCATCATGGCCACTCACATGACCATTGCAATGATTGCGTTCGTGGCGATCAGCGTGTTGTTCATCGTTGGATTGCTCGTGACGATGCATCTGCGCCACCGCTATCAACCCAACCTGATCGGCGCGCTAATTGGGGCTTTGCTGTGCTTCATCCTGCTGGAGACGCTACCGGTATTGATGTGACGGTTGGATCAATCCGCGCCTCGCGCAAGAAGTCGTCGATGCTCGGATAACGCAGCGTGTAACGCAATTCGTCCCGCAGCCGGGTGTTCTGCAGACGTCGCGATTCACGCATGAACGAGAGCATCATCGGCTCGAGCTGCGCCTCCGCTTGCTCACGCGAAACGCGGGGGGCGCGCGGCAAACCGAACGCATCGGCGATACGGTCGAAATACTCGCCCATGCGCAACTCGCTGTCGTCCGATGCATGCACCACGCGCTGCGGCCACGCCCGCCGGATCGCGAGCACGAGAATGGCCGCAAGATCGTCGGCGTGGATATGGTTGGTATAGACATCGTCGGCTGGCGCCAAAGCAGGCGTCCCCTTTTGCAGCCTTGCCAGCGGTAGCCGGTTGCCGGCGTAAATGCCGGGAATCCGCACAATCGATGCGTTCAACA
This sequence comes from Caballeronia mineralivorans PML1(12), assembly GCF_001028175.1. Classification (GTDB taxonomy): domain Bacteria; phylum Pseudomonadota; class Gammaproteobacteria; order Burkholderiales; family Burkholderiaceae; genus Caballeronia; species Caballeronia mineralivorans. The sequence continues at coordinate 3,649 of NZ_AEJF01000180.1, read as the reverse complement.
CACCGCGTCGTGCCGCCCGGCGCAATTGCGTTTCCGCCGATACCCGCCGTTTCGCACGCGCGTTGTCCGGCCGCACCGGCCGCGTTTCATCGATCCACGCCCCGCCGCAATCGCCATAAACCCCGGAGGTACTCGCATAAACCACGCGTATCGGCCAGCCGCGCGCGGCAGCGCTCGAAACCCGGTCGGGTACAATAGGCGCTCTTTTTATGGCTTTAGCGCGCGTATTCGCGCCCGCCGGCTTGCTGCTCTTGAAGGTCGCGCGAAACCATCCGCGCCACGCTCGCTGCCGGGCAACCGCGCTGGTCACAGCGCGCGCAACGGAGCGTCGCGGCGCGCTCAAAGCGGCAATCAGCGCGCGGGTCCTGGTGTCGTCGTCGCCCGTTTTCTGGGGCGGCGCCAGATGCAGCACAGTCGATGCGAGACCGGCCAGCCGTCGCAAGCTGCGGCGCTCGTCCAGGTCGCCGATCAACGGCGTCGTGCCGGCTGCGCGTAGTTCGGTCACGCGCGCGGGCTGGCTTGAAAGTGCGATCACGCGAGGCGCGGCGGCACGGTGTGCAAGAAGCGGCACGCAACGCAGGCCGACATCGCCGCAACCGGCGATCAGCACACGCGCGCGGCGTAGTTTTCGAGTGGCGATCATGCTGTCGATTGTAGCCGCGACAGCTTTGGCATTTGTTTCACCCCAACTCATCCAGGATCTATGGCTTTCAACGTTACGCTCCGGCAAAGCGGCCGGCAGTTCCAAGTAGAACCCGACGAGGCGGTGCTGCTCGCCGCATTGCGCCAGGGCATCGGACTTCCCTACGGCTGCAAGAACGGAGCCTGCGGTTCATGCAAAGGCACGGTCGTCTCCGGCGAGGTCGAGCAGGCGCCGCATTCGTCGTCGGCGTTGTCCAACGACGAAAAAACCCGCGGCATGGCATTGCTCTGCTGCGCGACGGCCAAGGGCGATCTGGTGGTCGACGTGCGCGAAGTGGCGGGCGTCGGCGATATCCAGGTGAAGAAGCTGCCTTGCCGCGTGAACGCGCTGGAACGCAAGGCGGCCGACGTTGTGGAACTGAAGCTGCAATTGCCTGCCAACGAACGGCTGCAATACCTGGCCGGACAGTACATCGAATTCATCCTGAAAGACGGCAAGCGCCGCAGCTATTCGATGGCAAGCCCGCCGCATCACGAAGGCCCGATCGAGCTGCACGTTCGCCATATGCCCGGCGGCACGTTCACGGACCACGTGTTCGGCGCCATGAAAGAGCGCGACATCCTGCGCTTCGAAGGCCCGCTCGGCACGTTCTTCCTGCGCGAAGATTCAGAGAAGCCGATCGTGCTGCTCGCGTCCGGCACCGGCTTTGCGCCGATCAAGGCGATTATCGAACATGCGGTGTTCAAGAACCTGAACCGGCCGATGACGCTGTACTGGGGCGGCCGCCGCAAGCAAGACCTGTACATGATGGATCTCGCCGAACAATGGGCGAAGGACGTGCCGAACTTCTCGTTCGTGCCGGTGTTGTCGGAACCCGATGCAAGCGACGCGTGGACGGGGCGCACGGGCTTCGTTCATCGTGCTGTCATCGAAGATCTGCCAGACTTGAGCGCGTATCAGGTGTACGCGTGCGGTGCGCCGGTGATGGTGGAATCCGCCCAGCGCGATTTCACGAGCCATCACCGCTTGCCTGAAGACGAGTTCTACGCCGACTCGTTCACCAGCGCGGCAGATCTCGCCAATCCGGTTTAGCCGCGATTTAGCCTGCGAGTGTGGCGGCTCGACAAAAATCGGGCCGCCATGGTTTACACGCAGGAACTTCGTGTCGTATTCTTCGCGAATGCTCAAAATTTACGCCACTCTTCGACGTCGCAGCTCGTCGCTTCCCTAGGGATGCCGCTGGCTGGTCACGGATTGGCGCTTGAGTTTTCGAACCAGCGCACACTTCGACACTATGAAGCCACGGAATTCCGTGGCTTTTTGCATTGTTGGTTCGGTTTTTAATCCCGCCGTCTTTTTTCCTTGCTGTTTTCGTGGAGCCCGCCGTCATGAATTTCCAAGAGTATCCCGTCGAATCGCTGATGTTCATCACGAACCGTCCTGAGATCGTGTTCACGCACGGCAAGGGTTCCTGGCTCTACGACAACAACGAGAAGCGATACCTCGACTTCATCCAGGGTTGGGCGGTGAATAGTCTCGGTCATTGCAACGACGGCATGATCGAAGCCATGGACAAGCAGTCCCGCACGCTGATCAACCCGTCGCCGGCTTTCTACAACGCGCCGATGGCCCAGCTCGCCGGCCTGCTCACCGCGAACAGCTGCTTCGACAAAGTGTTCTTCGCCAACAGCGGCGCGGAAGCCAACGAAGGTGCCATCAAACTCGCGCGCAAGTGGGGCAAGAAGTTCAAGGGCGGCGCGTACGAGATCATCACCTTCGATCACAGCTTCCACGGGCGCACGCTGGCCACCATGTCGGCGAGCGGCAAGCCGGGCTGGGACACCATTTATGCACCGCAAGTGCCGGGCTTTCCGAAGGCCGACCTGAACGACATTGCATCGGTGGAAAAGCTCATCACCGATAAAACCGTCGGCGTGATGCTCGAGCCAATTCAAGGCGAAGGCGGCGTGATCCCGGCAACGCGCGAGTTCATGCAGGCGCTGCGCGCACTGACGAAGAAGCACAATTTGCTGATGATCGTCGATGAAGTGCAAAGCGGTTGCGGCCGTGCCGGGACCTTGTTCGCGTATGAGTTGTCGGGCGTGGAGCCGGACATCATGACGCTGGGCAAGGGGATTGGCGGCGGCGTGCCTTTGGCGGCGCTGCTGTCGACCAAGGAAGTCGCGTGCTTCGAACCCGGTGATCAGGGCGGCACGTATAACGGCAATCCGCTGACGACGGCCGTGGGCTACTCAGTGATTTCGCAACTGACCGCGCCGGGTTTTCTCGAAGGCGTGCGTGAGCGTGGCGATTATCTGAAGGCTCAGCTATTGCAGCTTTCGGAAGAGCGCGGTTTCAATGGCGAACGTGGCGAAGGTCTGCTGCGCGCATTGCTGCTCAATAACGACAACGGTCCGAAGATCGTTGAAATGGCGCGCGATATGGGACCGGATGGTCTGCTTCTGAATGCAGCGCGGCCGAATCTGCTGCGCTTCATGCCGGCGCTGAACGTGACGAAGGACGAGATCGACCAGATGATGTCGATGCTGCGGTCTGTGCTGGACGCGCTGTGATCATCCGGGTCTTCGATGAGCGCGACACGCAGGCCGTGCTCGCGCTCTGGTCTGAGGCGTTTCCCGAATACGCTACGCCTGGCAAACCACAGCGCGATCCGCGGTTATCGATTCGAAACAAGCTCGCGATGCAGCCGGAGTTGTTCTTCGTCGGCTGGTTGAACGAGCGTCTGATCGGCACGGTGATGGCGGGTTACGACGGGCATCGCGGTTGGCTGTATTCGCTGGCCGTGGCTGAAGATCAGCGCGGCAATGGTTATGGCCGCGCGCTGGTCGAACATGCGGAACGCGCGCTTGCCTGCATCGGATGTCCGAAGCTCAATCTGCAAATCATGGCGAACAAGCCCGAGGCGCAGGGGTTTTACGCAAAGCTCGGGTACCAGATGGATGAAGTGGTCAGCTTCGGCAAGCGGCTTTAAACATCGGCATTAAA
>NZ_AEJF01000179.1 GCF_001028175.1 Caballeronia mineralivorans PML1(12) | reverse complement strand
GCATTAAAAAAGCCGCATGCCCCTCAAAGGCATGCGGCTTTTTCATTCATCAACGCAACGTCACTCGCCCCCTCATTCGCCCAGGTAAGCCGCCCGAACCTTCGGATCGTCGAGCATGGTCTTGGCGTCGCCCGACATGGTGACCAGACCCGAATCCATCACGTATCCGCGATTCGCTGCCTGCAACGCCAGCCGCGCGTTCTGCTCCACCAGCAACACCGTCAGCCCTTCGCTCGAAATCTCGCGCACCACTTCGAAGATCTTCTCCACCATGATCGGCGAGAGACCCATCGACGGCTCATCGAGCAGCAGCAGCTTCGGCCGCGACAACAAAGCCCGCGCCATTGCCAGCATCTGCTGTTCACCGCCCGACAACGTGCCCGCATACTGCGACGCCCGCTCCTTCAGCCGCGGAAAGAAGCCGAACATGCGGTCGGTGTCCTTCTGGATCTCGTCGTTGTCGCTACGCAAATACGCGCCCATCTGCATGTTTTCAAGAATCGACATGCGCGCAAAGATGCCCCGCCCTTCCGGCACCATCGCGAGGCCGCGCTTGAGCAATTCATGCGACGGCACGCCCTTGATCGACTGGCCCATGTATTCAATATCGCCAGCCGAATACGCCTTCAGGCCCGTGATGGCTTTCATCGTGGTCGTCTTGCCCGCGCCGTTCGCGCCGATCAGCGTCACGAGTTCGCCCTTGCCGACCTCCAGATCCACGCCCTTGACGGCGTGAATGCCGCCATAGCTGACCTGCAACCCCTTGATCTTCAACATTGCTGCGCCGTTCGCGCCATTGGTCGTAGCCATCAGTGAACCCCTGCCCCGAGATAAGCCTCGATCACCTTCGGATCCTTCTGCACGTCCTGCGGCAGACCCTCGGCGATCACCTTGCCGTAATCGAGCACCGTCATCCGGTTGCACAATCCCATCACCAGTTTCACATCGTGTTCGATCAACAAGATGGTGCGCCCGTCGCTGCGAATCTTGTCGAGCAGTCGCGTGAGCTCGACCTTTTCCGTCGCGTTCATGCCAGCGGCGGGTTCATCGAGTGCGAGCAGCTTCGGATCGGTGGCGAGCGCCCGCGCAATTTCCAGGCGGCGCTGGTGCCCGTACGACAGATTGCGCGATGTGTAGTCCGCGTATTGCAGCACGCCCACGTACTCGAGCAACTCCAGCGCGCGCTCCTTGATTCCCTTCTCTTCCCGACGCTCCGACGGCGTCTGCAGCACCGCACCGATCAGACCGTGTTTCGTGCGCACGTGGCGTCCGACCATCACGTTCTCGAGCGCTGTCATGCCGCCGAACAGACGAATGTTCTGGAAGGTGCGCGCAATGCCCGCCTTCGCCACCTGGTGCACGGCGGTCGGCGTGTAAGGCGCGCCGTCCAGTATGAACTCGCCCGAATCCGGGGTGTACAGGCCCGTGATCACGTTGAAGAACGTGGTCTTGCCCGCGCCGTTCGGGCCGATCAGGCCGTAAATTTCGCCTTCCTTGATTTGAAGGCCGACTTCGGCCAGTGCCTGCAAGCCGCCGAAGCGCTTGTTCACGCCCTTCACGGACAGTCGAATGGGTTTATCGCTCATTGTGTTTTCTCCGCTGCTCGGGGGCTCAGGCGCGCACCGGCTTCTTGCCAGCGCGTTTCGCAATTTTTGCGATCTTGTCTTCGTGTTTCGGCGACGGCCACAGGCCTTCCGAGCGATACAGCATGATCAGCACCATCGCGAGGCCGTAGAGCAACTGGCGAATGACTTCCGTATCGACGATCTCATGGCCGAAGATGAAGTTCTGCAACGGGCCCATGGTCGAGCGCAGGAACTCGGGGAACACGGCGAGCAATACCGCGCCGAGAATCACCCCCGGAATGTGGCCCATGCCGCCGAGCACCACGCACGCCAGCACCACGACCGATTCCCAGAACGTGAACGATTCCGGCGATACGAACCCCTGGAACGCGCCGAACATCGCGCCCGACAAACCGCCAAACGACGCGCCCATGGCGAAGGCCAGCAGCTTCACGTTGCGAGTGTTGATGCCCATCGCCTTCGCGGCAATTTCGTCTTCCCGAATTGCGGCCCACGCCCGTCCGATCCGCGAATGCTGCAAGCGCACGCAGACGAAGATCACGAACAGCGAACACAGCACGAACAGGTAGTAATACAGGTACACGGTCGGAAACTTCAAACCGAGGAATTCGTGCGTCTGCGCGAGACTGAAGCCGCCCACATTCACCGGATCGATGCCGGTAATCCCCTTCGGTCCGTTGGTGATGTTGACCGGACGATCCAGGTTATTCATGAAGATCCGGACGATTTCCCCGAAGCCCAAGGTCACGATAGCCAGGTAGTCGCCGCGCAGACGCAGCGTCGGCGCACCGAGCAGCACGCCGAAGGTGGCCGCCAGCGCCATCGCGCAGGGCACGATGACCCAGATCGGCGTATGCAGGCCGTTGGGGAACAGCTGCGCAATCCACGCAAACTGCGTGGTCAGTTGCGGCGAGGACAGCAACGCAGCCACGTAAGCGCCCACCGCATAGAACGCGATGTAGCCCAAGTCCAGCAGCCCGGCGAAACCCACCACCACGTTCAGGCCCAGCGCGAGCATCACGTACAGCATCGCGAAGTCGAGTACGCGGACCCAGTAATTACCACCGGCCGCGCCAATCAGCATTGGCGCGAGGACCACGAGCGCGGCGACCAGCACCGTGACGGCGTAGTTCTTCGCGGTCTTTTTTTCAGGGATGAGCGTGGTCGACGGCTCGATCGGTTGAATTGAAGTCATGCTTGGTCTCCCCTGTTAAGCGCGATCTGCGACACGTTCGCCGAGCAGGCCGGACGGACGGAACACCAGCACGACGATCAGCACGATGAACGCGAACACGTCCTGGTAGTTACTGCCGAACACACCGCCTGTCAGATTGCCGATATACCCGGCCCCAAGCTGTTCGATCAGGCCGAGCAGCACGCCGCCCACCATCGCGCCACCCAGGTTGCCGATACCCCCGAGCACCGCGGCCGTGAACGCTTTCAAGCCGGGGATGAAACCCATATAGAAGTGCGCGTTGCCGTATTCGGAGGCGATCATCACGCCGGCGAGCGCGGCGAGCGCGGAGCCGATCATGAAGGTCGCGGAGATCACGAAGTTCGGGTTCACCCCCATCAGGCTCGCGACGCCCGGATTCTCGGCAATGGCGCGCATCGCGCGGCCGAGTTTCGTCTTGTGTACGAGCAGCAGCAGGCCGCCCATCACAATGAACGCGACCACGATGATCACGATTTCCGTCATCGAGATGACGGCGCCCGGACGGTCGGCGGTCGCGGTGATCACGTTGATCGGATCGGTCGGGAGCAGTTGCGGGAAGGCCAGCGGATTGCGGCCCCAGATCATCATGGCGAGCGTCTGGAGAAGAATCGATACGCCGATAGCCGTGATCAGCGGAGCAAGGCGCGGCGCTTTACGCAAAGGCCGGTAAGCCACGCGTTCGATGGTGTAGCCGACCACCGAGCAGACGACTGCGGCGACCAACAGCGCGATGACCAGCATCAGCGCGTGGGGCATGCCCGGAAAGTGATTACTCATGACGCCGATGGCGGACAGCGCGACCATTGCGCCGACCATCAGCACGTCACCGTGAGCGAAGTTGATGATGCCGAGAATCCCGTACACCATCGTGTAACCCAACGCGATGATGGCGTAGACGCTGCCTAGCACCAGCCCGTTGAGAATCTGCTGGATGAAGATATCCATTGAAGGCTCCTTAGCCCGTGCGACTAGATTTACGCTTTATCGCTGGCCGATAAACCGAAGGGAAGAAAAAAACGCAACCGCACCGCGCGTACTTGAAAAAAAACTCTAAAACGTCCGAAAGTGACTACGTATCGAGGGCTTGCCCAACCAAGTGTGCATTCGCCGCGCGGCGCTGCAGCTCAGGGTTTACGGCGTAATGACGTCAATGACGTTCTTCTTGTTATCCTTAAAATCGATTAGCGTGATCGCGCCGCCGCCTTTCAAATCGCCTTTGTCATCGAATGCAATGTGACCCGTCAGGCCATTGAAATCCGTCGACGAAATCGCGGCAAGGACCTTGGGCGCTTCTATCGAATTCGCCCGCTTCATGGCGTCGACGATCACGTACACGGCGTCATAGGTGAACGGCGCATAGCTCTGGACCGGTAAATGGAAACGGGCTGCGTAGCGCTGCGCGAAATCCCCGCCCTTGTCCAGCTTCGACGCGTCCACACCCAGTTCCGAGCACATCACGTTCGGCGCTGCGTTGGCCGCGAGCGTGGCCATGTCAGCGGTACATATGCCGTCGCCGCCAAGAATCTTTGCCCTCAGGCCAAGCGCTGCTGCCTGCTTCGCAAACGGTCCGCCAGTCACGTCCATGCCGCCGAACATCACCACGTCTGGCTGGACGCGCTTGATCTTGTTCAGTATCGCCTTGAAGTCCTTGGCCTTTTCGCTCGTCACTTCGTGACCGGCGATCCGGCCGCCGCCCGCTACCACCGCCTTGGCAAACTCGTTCGCGAGACCCCGGCCGTAGAGGCTGGCGTCGTCGACGACCACGATCTTTTTCGCGTGCAGCGTCTTGAGCGCATAGGTCGCGAGCACCGGCCCCTGGCGCGCGTCCGTCGGCACCACGCGGAACGTCGTTTTGTAACCTTGCTGGGTGAACGCCGGGCTGGTCGTCGCCCCCGAGATCTGCGCCACGTTCGCGTCGCTATAGATCTTCGATGCCGGTATCGACACGTCCGAATTCAAATGTCCGACGACGGCCACCACGTGATCCGCCACCAGTTGCTGCGCCGCTGCAATACCCTTCTTGGGATCGGCGGCATCGTCCTGTGCATCCAGTTCCAGATGGATCGCGTGACCGTCGATGGTCAGCCCCTGCGCGCTGATCTCCTCGATGGCCAGCCGCGCGCCGTTTTCGTTGTCCTGCCCGAGATGAGCCAGCGGTCCGCTGAGCGGCGCGACGTGGCCGATCTTGACGACCGTCGCGTTGCTGGCCGGTGCCGGCGCAGATGCCGCGGCCACTGAAGCCGCCGATGCCGGCGCAGCCGCCGCACTCCCCACACCGCTCGCCAATGCTTCCGGCACCGCCGATGCCCCCGCGGCCGGCTCGTTCTCACTCTTTTTGCTGCACGCCGTTGCCATCGCAACCGCCGCCGCGATGGTCACGGCAAAGCCAAACTTCATTCGCATTCAGTAGGTCTCCGGCGCCTCGAAAAGCTGATGTTTCCAGCCCATCCGGCTTGGAACGCGCGCATTGTAACTCGGTTTTTGAGGCGTGCAATATTGTTCAGCGACAGGGGTTTTCCTCCATTGCAACCCTCTCTTTGGCCTCCTGCGGAGGCCTTGGAGCAACCCGGTTGCGCCCCGCGTCGGTGCGCAAGTTGCACCATCGGCTGACATCGTGGGTAAACACCGATGCGTTGCAGCGCCTCCAGCGTCAGCGCTTCCTTCGAGGAAAGCACCTTCATGGTGCAATTGCAGAATCGACGGGTCAATCCGGACCTTCGCGTAGAGCCCTGTTCGCCTGGTCGCGGCCACGACGTTTTTTTTCGCACTCGACAAAATAAAGGGCCGCGCCAACGTGAGTTGGAACGGCCTTTATCTCTATTGCGTCGGGTTCTATTTCAGCGGCGAAGGACGCTTCTCGCGCATTGCATCACTCCGCCGGCAGTGTCAGACCACGCGGCAGCGGAAACGACACTTTCTCCTCGATTCCTTCCAGCGGCCGCACGTTGCGCACGCCCAGCTCCCGCAGCCGCGCGATCACGGCCTGCGCCAGCACTTCCGGCGCCGACGCACCCGCCGTCACGCCGATGCGCTTTTTCCCCTCCACCCATTTCGGATCGATCTGCGTAGGCGAGTCCACCATATAGGCGGGAATGCCGCGCTTCTCGGCCACCTCGCGCAGCCGGCTTGAATTCGAGCTATTCGGGCTGCCCACCACGATCACGACGTCGCATTGGGGCGCGAGAAACTTCACCGCATCCTGGCGATTCTGCGTGGCGTAGCAGATATCCTGCTTCTTCGGTTCTTTCACTGATGGGTATTTGGACTTCAGAGCGCTGATGATCTCGGACGCATCGTCGACTGAAAGCGTGGTTTGCGTGACGTACGCAATGCGATCGGGATCGGTGAGCGCGAGCGCTTCCACGTCCTCGATATCCTCCACCAGGTGCATGCCTTCGCCGCTCTGCCCCATGGTGCCTTCCACTTCAGGATGGCCCTTGTGCCCGATCATCACGATATCGAAGCCGTCCTGGCGCATCTTCGCCACTTCCATGTGCACTTTGGTCACCAGCGGACAGGTGGCGTCGAACACACGCAAGCCACGGGTTTCCGCCTCCGAGCGCACTGCCTTCGACACGCCGTGCGCGCTGAAAATCAGCGTACTGCCTTCCGGCGCGTCCGCCAGGTCTTCGATGAACACGGCGCCTTTCTTGCGTAAGTCCTCGACCACGTAAGCGTTGTGCACGATCTCGTGGCGTACGTAGATGGGCGCGCCGAACAGCGCGATTGCCCGCTCCACTATTTCGATCGCACGATCGACGCCCGCGCAAAAACCACGCGGCTGGGCGAGAAGAATTTCGACATCAAGAAGGGTGTCAGTGGAGCTCATGGCTACAGAATTCCGATGATTTTCACTTCGAACGCCAGCGCCTGACCGGCAAGCGGATGGTTGAAATCGAACAGCGCGGAGGTCTCGCCGACCTCCTTGAGCACGCCTGCGTAACGGCCACCGCCCGGTGCGTTGAATTCGACGAGGTCGCCGGGAGCAAAATTCTCGCCGATCATCGCGTTCTCGCGCAACGTGGCCAGCGACACCCATTGCAGCATTTCCGGGTTGCGTGGACCAAACGCCTGACCGGGCGTTAGCCGAAAGGTCGAGTGGTGGCCCACCTTCAGACCCAGCAGAATGTCTTCGAGCGGCGGCGCAAGATGACCAGCGCCTAATAACAGCGTGGCGGGTTTGTCAGTGAACGTGCTGACTATGTCCGCCCCGTCCTCGAGCGCAAGCCGGTAATGAAGCGTGACATGCGAACCGGGTTTCACCTCGGAGATATCAATGATGCTCATGTTTGATCGTGATAGCCGTAAAAGCCTTAATTACCTTCTCAGCCGGTCCTGCCGTCCGATAAAAGGCCGGGCGTCCCGACAGGACGCGGTCATGGCGAAAGCTTGCTGGGCACTCCGGCACCGCACCGCTGGGGCCAACGGCCTCGCGAGGCAGACCGTCAGGCGCTCGCTCGGGGAGGCGCGAAACCTCTATTGTAAGCCACAGTGCGATGGCCCCGCCTCCGTTCCGGCAATCCTCGGGGATAGCGGCGCACAGGCCGGCCAGCTGCCGCGCCGGGCGCGGTTCCCGCAGTTCCACATAGGCGCGAGCGTGACATGAACGCCCGTCTCGAACCGGTGCAGAACAATGCGCCCTATGCCGCCGACGCCCTGCTCGCCGCGAACCCTCCTGCACGCATCGGACCCGCCGTCACGCGCATTCTCGACTGGCCGGAGCGCGACCGTGCGCGCGAGCGCCTGTTACAACGAGGCGCGCAGACACTATCGGATGCCGAGCTTCTGGCGCTTTGCCTGAATACGGGCCGCCCAGGCATGACATCCGTCGACGTGGCGCGCGATCTGCTCGTGCGCTTCGAATCAATCCGCGGCGTGCTCAGCACGACTGCGACGGAATTACGCAGGTTCGGCGGTATCGGCCCGGCCAAGGCGGCGCGGCTGCTGGCTGTCTCGGAACTGTGCCAGCGTTCGCTGGCGGAGAAAACCTGCGAGCGGCCGCTGCTCGACGCCCCGCAAGCAGTGGAAGACTATCTGAAGTGGCTGATTGGCACGCGGCCTAACAAAGTGTTCGTCACCCCGCACCGGGATATCAAGCATTGCCTGATTACCGTCGACGAATCGGCCAAAGGATCGCTTTCGCGCGTTGCGGTGTATCCGAGGAAAATCGTGCGACGGGCGCTGACATTGAACGCGGCGAGCCCAATCGTCGCGCATAATCACCCCTCTGGCGGCGTCGAGCCGAGCGCAAGCGACCGCCGCCTGACGCGCGTGTTGCAAGACTCGCTCGCACTGATCGATGTGCGGTTGCTCGATCATCTGGTAGTGGCATCGAACGAGATATTTTCTTTTTCGCGACACAGATGGATGCTGTCTTAACTTTCTGCCTGGTTTCCAAATTAACGCGGGTTTCGCGGGTTTAATAGCCAATTGACCGCAAAACCGCGCCTAATGGCGTTGCGTAGGCAGAAAACCTCGTGAAACCCGCCCCCTGCGGGATAGCCGGATACCTCGTCCAGTACCAAAAAGAGTTGATTTTGCAGGTTTTTTGCGGGTAGAATCTCGGTTTGCTTCTTTCAACCAACCTGTTCCGAGCGTACGCAGTCATTTCGGGCAAGCCTCTCCGGTAGCCCGAAGCGGTCCAAGATGTCCCTGGCGTTCGAACTCAGAATTAAAGCGTATTAGGAGTGCTCTCATGGCACGTGTATGCCAAGTAACCGGGAAGGGGCCGATGAGCGGCAACAACGTTTCCCATGCGAACAACCGCACCAAGCGTCGTTTCCTGCCCAATCTGCAAAATCGCCGCTTCTTCGTTGAAAGCGAAAACCGTTGGGTCCGTCTGCGTCTCTCGAACGCCGGCCTGCGCCTGATTGACAAGAACGGCATCGACTCCGTGCTCGCAGATCTGCGCGCACGCGGCGAAGTCTAAGGAGCACGAACATGGCCAAGGGCGCACGCGACAAGATCAAGCTGGAATCGACCGCAGGCACGGGTCACTTCTACACGACCACGAAGAACAAGCGCAACATGCCGGAAAAGATGGCGATCAAGAAGTTCGATCCCGTTGTCCGCAAGCACGTTGAATACAAAGAAACCAAGATCAAATAAGGTCTTCGTTTCCTTCTGTATTGCTTCACAAAAAGCCTCGCTCACGCGAGGCTTTTTGCTTTTGTGCTACCGTTTTCGGGCTCATTCCGCACGATTCGTTCGCCCTACTGGCCGCACAGCCAAGTGGCCGTGTTGCGTGCCACGCGTTATCCTTGTCGACCAGGCTTTCCACATGCCACCGGCGTGAGTCCCGAAAGCCGCGGCGGACAACTATCGACGGAGACGTGGCAGGATGAATTTCGATGTAGCAATCATCGGCAGCGGACTGGCGGGCCTGAGCGTGGCGCTGAATCTGGCGGACACACGGCGCGTCGCGATCCTCGCCAAGCGCAGCGTGAGCGAAGGCGCCAGCGACTGGGCCCAAGGCGGCATCGCGGCCGTGCTCGACTCCGCGGACAGCATCGACAACCACGTCCGCGATACGTTGATTGCCGGCGGCGGCTTGTGCGACGAGACGGCTACGCGATTCATCGTGGAAAACGGGCGTGCCGCGATCGAATGGCTGATCGGCGAAGGCGTACCCTTCACCAAGGATCTCTCCGCCGAACTCGGCTTTCATCTGACGCGTGAAGGCGGCCATAGTCATCGGCGAATTATTCACGCCGCCGATGCCACCGGGCATGCCGTAGTCACCACGCTCAACGAGCGCGTGCGCAATCATCCGAACATCACGGTCCTCGAAGATCACTACGCCATCGACCTGATCACGTCGGAGCGGCTCGGCTTGCCCGGGCATCGCTGTCATGGGCTTTATGCGCTCGATCTCGCGAGCGGGCGCACCGTCACTATCGAGGCGCCGCATACCGTGCTCGCGACCGGCGGCGCAGGTAAGGTGTATCTGTACACCACAAACCCGGATACAGCGACCGGTGATGGCATAGCGATGGCATGGCGCGCCGGCTGCCGCGTGTCGAACATGGAGTTCATCCAGTTCCACCCGACTTGCCTGTTCCATCCGTACGCGAAGTCATTCCTGATTTCCGAAGCCGTACGCGGCGAAGGCGGCATCCTGCGCCTGCCCGATGGCACGCGTTTCATGCCCGCCCACGACGAACGCGCTGAGCTCGCTCCGCGCGATATCGTCGCGCGTGCGATCGACTTCGAGATCAAGAAGCGCGGCATTGACTGCGTGTATCTCGACATCAGCCATCAGCCGGAAGCCTTCCTTCAGGAGCACTTCCCCACCATCCTTGCGCGCTGCCGTGAGTTCGGCATCGACATCACGAAGCAGCCGATTCCCGTCGTGCCCGCCGCGCACTACACCTGCGGCGGCGTGGTCACCGACCTGGCGGGCCGCACGGATCGTACAGGCCTTTATGCCGTCGGTGAAACGTCGTGCACGGGTCTGCACGGTGCAAACCGGTTGGCGAGCAATTCGCTGCTCGAGTGCCTGGTGGTCGGGCGTGCCGCAGCGCAAGCCATGGAAGCCGATGGTTTCGCGGCGAGCGGTCACGCGCCGTTGCCGGCCTGGGATGAAAGCCGCGTCTCCGATCCGGACGAGGAAGTCGTGGTCGCGCACAACTGGGACGAGTTGCGGCGGCTGATGTGGAATTACGTGGGTATTGTGCGCACCGATAAACGGCTTGCGCGCGCCCAGCACCGGATTGCGATGCTGCGCGACGAGATCCACGAGTACTACGCGAACTTCAAGGTGAGCCGCGACCTGCTCGAACTGCGCAATCTAGTGGACGTGGCTTCGCTGATTGTCGAGAGTGCGTGTTCACGGCGCGAAAGTCGTGGCTTGCATTTCAGCCGCGACTGGCCGGAGACGTTGCCGAAGGCGCTGCCGACCGTGTTGACGCCGTCGGCGGTGAGACGGCGAGAAATTTGAGCGTTTCTCGCGATAGGAACACCTGCAGCTAAAGTTAAAAGCCATTTCAACGCGAGTTGGAATGGCTTTTTAACTTTGTAGGAGCGCTCCAGAGGCGCGCGTCCATCATCCGGATCAGGTGTTTTCAAGCAATCATGCTGAACTCAGCGAATCCAACGCGCACTGCACCAGATCCCGCATTAACGGCGCGACCCGGCCGGCACGAGCTTCGTCGTATCGATACGGCCGCGTTTGTTCCATGTAAGTGATCTGCGACAGTTCCAGTTGCACCGCGTGAATGCCGTCCTGCGGCTTGCCGTAATGACGCGTGATGTACCCGCCCTTGAAGCGACCGTTGGCGACAGCTGTGTAATCGCCGTGCTCAAGCACCATCGCTTCGAGCCTTTCCGCCAGCCCTGCTGGCGCGCTTTCACCACCGGCCGTGCCGAAGCTGAAGTCGAAAAGCTTGCCGTCGAAAAACCGTGGCACGTGCGAACGAATGGAGTGCGCCTCCCACAGCAACGCTTTGCCGTGCCCGGATTTCAAACGGGCAAGCTCCCCCGCGAGCGCATCGTGATAAGGCCGCCAGTATTTCTCGCGACGCTCGGCAATCTGCGTGTCGGTGGGCACACCGCCTAGCGGGTACAACGGTTCGCTGTTGAAGGTATCGACGGGACACAGGCCGGTCGTATCGCGTCCGGGGTAAAGATTCGCGCCGTCGGGCGGGCGGTTCAGATCGATCACGTAGCGCGAATTCGCAGGCACGAGGATAGATGCGCCCATCTGCACGGCGAACTCGTACAGGCGTTCCAGATGCCAGTCGGTGTCGTCGACCTCGCGGGCGATCGGGGTCATCGAAGAAGCTATGTCGACGGGAATCCGGGTGCCGGCGTGCGGGATGGAAATGAGCAGCGGCGCACTGCCGCGCTTCAACGTGAAAACTTGATCAGTCACAGACAATTTCCTTTATTCGAGCAATCCGGCCAGCGTCTTTCGATACTGCCCGAATGCCTCTCCCTCATCGCGATGCCGCCGCGCCTCGACCACGACTTTGCCGCCGACGCTGACATCGAGCACCGGCGTCTCGCCATGTTCGCCAAACACCACGCCCGATAACCACGCGTCCGGTGCATGCCCGGCAATAGCCGGATGATCCGCATCGAGCACGATGAAATCCGCCCGGCGCCCCGCTTCCAGTACCCCGACTGCGCGACCGCTTGCGCTGGCACCGCCAAGCACTGCGGCATCGAAGAGACGATCGGCGACGTGCACCTGCTCGTTCGATGCCAGCACGTTGCGCTCGCGTCGCATCAGGCGTTGTCCGTATTCGAGCAGGCGCAGTTCGGAGCGCCAGTCGACCGCGATATGGCTGTCCGAGCCAAGGCCGAACCGGCCGCCATCAGCGAGATACCCGTGCGTCGGGAAAATGCCATCGCCGAGATTGGCTTCAGTCGTCAGGCACAGGCCCGCGATGGCGCGGCTTGCGGCCATTGCGCCCATTTCGTTTTCATCGATGTGCGTGGCGTGTACGAGGCACCAGCGTTCGTTGACATCGAAGTTATCGAGCAGCCAGCGCACCGGGCGTGCTTTCAAGGTCTCGAGGCAGGCATCAACCTCAGCCGTCTGCTCAGCGATATGGATATGCACCGGCGCGCCCGGAAACTCGCGGTCGAGTCCACTGAGCATGCGTCCCAACGTTTGCTTCGATACAGCACGCAATGAGTGCGGCGCGACGCCGTATCGCAAGTTGCCGTTTTCCGGCTGAGCCTTACGCAGCGAAACGAGCGCATCGAGCAGGCTTTCAGGCGTGTGAATAAAACGCGCCTGACCCGGCGTCGGCTCGCGCTCACCGAAGCCGCTGTATTGATAAAGCACCGGCAGCATCGTCATGCCGATGCCGGTTTGCGTAGCGGCATTAACCACGCGCGCGGCCATTTCTGCGGGGTTCGCGTAATGCTGGCCG
Organism: Caballeronia mineralivorans PML1(12); assembly: GCF_001028175.1. GTDB lineage: Bacteria > Pseudomonadota > Gammaproteobacteria > Burkholderiales > Burkholderiaceae > Caballeronia > Caballeronia mineralivorans. The sequence continues at coordinate 48,342 of NZ_AEJF01000179.1, read as the reverse complement.
TTCGGCGCGTGATGCACGTAGTGGAATTCGCAGACCGATGTATAGCCGGCCTTCAGCATTTCGATATAAAGCCAGCGCGCGATATCGCCAATGCTGTCCGGGGAAATGCGCGCGGCAAACCGGTACATCAGATCGCGCCAACTCCAGAAACTATCGGTCGGATTCGCACGATATTCGGTGAGGCCCGCCATCGCGCGCTGGAACGCGTGCGAGTGAAGATTCGGCATGCCGGCCAGTACCGGGCCCTTGGCTTTATTCACGCCAGCTGGTTGCGTGCTGTCCGGCGTCACCGCGAGCAGGGTGCCCTTGTCGTCCCATTCGAGCAGCACGTCACGACGCCAGCCGTCCAACAAACGCGCGTGTTCGGCAAACAAACTGTTTCGAGTCATGGCGTATTCCGCTTATTTTCGTTTGTCCACGGTCACGGCGCCGTGGCGCACGACCAGCGCGCAGCGCTCGAGGCCGCTCCAGTACGCCAGTTCCGCAAGCGTTTCGATATCCCACGCGACAAAATCCGCCTTCGCGCCGATGGTGATCTCGCCGCTGACATCGGCGTGACCGAGCGCTTTGGCGCCATGGCGCGTGACGCCCGCGAGCACTTCGGCCACGGACAAGCGAAACAGCGTGCAACCCATGTTGAGCATCAGCAGCAGCGACGTGGTGGGTGATGTGCCCGGATTGCTGTCGGTGGCGAGCGCGATCGGTACGTCGTGGCGACGCAGCAGGTCTATCGGCGGCAACTGCTTTTCGCGGATGAAGTAAAACGCGCCGGGCAACAACACGGCGACGGTGCCGGCTTCGCGCATCGCGATGATGCCGGCTTCGTCGAGGAATTCGAGGTGATCGGCCGATAGCGCGTGATGCTTCGCTGCGAGCGCCGCGCCGCCCATCAGCGACAGCTGCTCGGCATGCATTTTCACGGGCAGATTCAGCTTCGATGCGGCGTCGAACACGCGCTCCGCCTGTTCCAGCGTGAACGCAATGCGCTCGCAGAACACATCGACGGCATCGATCAGACCTTCTCCTGCGAGCGTCGGCAGCATCTCGTTGCAGACGTGGGCGATGTAATCATCCGCGCGACCTGCGTATTCCGGTGGCAACGCGTGTGCGCCGAGGAACGTCGTGGCTATTGTCACCGGCCGGGCAGCCGCCAGCCGCCGTGCCACGTGCAGCATCTTGCGTTCGGTTGGGAGATCGAGCCCGTAACCTGATTTGATTTCCACCGCCGTCACGCCTTCAGCGAGCAACGCATCCAGCCGGCGCAACGATTGCGCGAACAGTTCGTCTTCGCTGGCCGCACGCGTGTTGCGCACCGTCGAGACGATCCCGCCACCGCGTTTCGCGATGTCTTCGTAACTCACGCCTTCGAGCCGCATCGCGAATTCTTCCGCACGGTTTCCTGCGTAGACGAGGTGCGTATGGCAATCGACGAGACCTGGCGTGACGATCCGTCCTTCCAGATCGTGGCTTACAGCCTCGGCAAACTCCGCAGGCATGTCAGCTTCCGCCCCGAACCATTCAATACGCCCATCGCGCACGACAATCGCCGCGTTTTCCAGTAGGTTTGCTGGGTCCGCGCGAGGCGCGAGACGCGCGTTGCCCCAGATGTGCAGGCTGTTATCGGTCATGTCCGCGTTTCCTTTGAAACGATACGGGCGTCGATGAGAACCGCGCCTTTTGAAATCGGCTCGATGTTCAAGACCTGGCCCCCATGCCCGGCGTCTAAAACAAGCGCATCGCCCTGGAACAAGCGCTCGTCATTCACCGCGAACTCCCCAAGCGCGCAGACCAGCACAACACTGCCCCGCGCCACTTTCAATTGTTCAGCCTCACGCCGCACCACGACGCTCCCCGACACCCGATCCCGCCTCAACATCAGGTTGAAATCGCGCGTCGGACCGTGCGGCAATTCTGCCGTTATCTTTTCTTCACCCGCGAACACGAGTGAGTCCCAGCGTGCGAGGACATGTCGCGGGCCTGCCGAATCGATGAGCGCCATCTCTGCTCCCTCGATCAACGTCAGCACGCGGTCAATCCCCTCGAACACCGAAAACGCCCCTGCCTCCGATACATCCGCGACGCTCACGCGCCAGTCGAAGGCATCGAATGCAGAACCTTTCGGCGACGCGGCGATCTCGCGCGTCGCGCCGCCGCCGTTCTTCCACGGCACGGCCTTCAAATCGGCCGCGCGAATAATGCTGAAGGCAGGAAACATGGTCAGGTCGTGATGAACGGCAGATCGAGACCGAAGTTCTTCGCGCATTCGATGGCTTGTTCGTAGCCGGCGTCGCCGTGACGCATCACGCCCGACGCGCAGTCGTTCACGAGCACGCGCGCGAGACGCTTCTGGGCAGCGTCGGTGCCGTCGGCAACGATCACCATGCCCGCGTGTTGCGAGTACCCCATGCCGACGCCGCCGCCATGATGCAGGCTGACCCACGTCGCGCCACCTGCGGTGTTCAGCAGCGCGTTGAGCAGCGGCCAGTCCGACACGGCGTCCGTGCCATCCTTCATGCTTTCCGTCTCACGGTTCGGGCTCGCGACGGAGCCAGTATCCAGGTGATCGCGACCGATCACGATCGGCGCTTTCAACTCGCCGCTCTTCACCATCTCATTGAACGCGAGACCGGCGACATGACGCTCGCCCAGACCCAGCCAGCAAATCCGCGCCGGTAGCCCCTGGAACGCGATGCGGTCGCGCGCCATGTCGAGCCAGCGGTTCATGCCTGCGTTGTGTGGGAAGAGTTCCTTGAGCTTGGCGTCGGTCTTGTAGATATCTTCCGGATCGCCGGACAGCGCAACCCAGCGGAACGGACCCTTGCCTTCGCAGAAGAGCGGGCGGATGTACGCAGGAACGAAGCCGGGGAAATCGAAGGCGTTCTTCACGCCGTCGTCGAAAGCGACCTGGCGCAGGTTGTTACCGTAGTCCACCGCCGGGATGCCCATGGCGTGGAAATCGAGCATCGCCTGGACGTGCTGGGCGCAGGAGCGTTGCGCAGCCGCTTTCAGTTCGCCGTGCTGCGACGCGTCGAGCGACGCCGCGCGCCACTTTTCCAGGCTCCAGCCGGCGGGCAGATAACCGTTGATCAGATCGTGTGACGAGGTTTGATCGGTGACGAGATCCGGCTTGATATCGCCCGCCTTGGCGCGGCGCACGAGCTCCGGCAGCACTTCTGCGGCGTTGCCCAAGAGTGCGATCGATACAGCGTCGCCAGCAGCGGTGTGCTGCTTGATCAGTTCAAGCGCGTGATCGATGTCCTTCGCTTGTTTATCGACGTAACGCGTACGCAGGCGGAAGTCGATGCGCGTCTGATCGCACTCGATATTCAGCGAAACCGCACCCGCCAGCGTCGCCGCGAGCGGCTGCGCGCCGCCCATGCCGCCCAGGCCAGCGGTCAGGATCCAGCGGCCTTTCCAGCTGCCCTTGAAGTGCTGCCGCGCGGCTTCGACAAAAGTCTCGTACGTCCCCTGCACGATCCCCTGGCTGCCGATGTAGATCCAGCTTCCGGCCGTCATCTGGCCGTACATGAAGAGGCCCTTGCGGTCGAGTTCGTTGAAATGCTCCCACGTCGCCCATTTCGGCACGAGGTTCGAGTTCGCGATCAGCACACGCGGCGCGTCAGCATGCGTTTTGAACACGCCGACCGGCTTGCCGGACTGGACCAGCAGCGATTCGTCGCTTTCCAGGCGTTGCAGCGTCTCGAGGATTTTATCGAGGCATTCCCAGTTCCGGGCCGCGCGGCCTATACCGCCATAGACCACGAGCTGGTCGGGGTTCTCGGCGACCTCGGGATCGAGATTGTTCAGCAGCATCCGATACGGCGCTTCGGTGAGCCAGCTCTTGCACGTAAGCTCGGTGCCGCGCGGTGCGCGCAGGGGACGCGGATTGTGGTTTTTCATCGAAACACTCCTCGGACGGGGATGGTGAACATTCGGTATCTTGCAGCCAATTCCATGGGCGTTTTAGACGGCGATGGCGCTTGGTCGGCGAGTTGTATATACAAGTCTGAATTAAAACAAATCGAAGCGCAAGCAGTGGCAGATCGATTCGAAGTAGGGGTTTACTTGAACGGGATGGAGAGCCCGCCAGACACGGGGCGACAGCCGGCAATTCCGCATAAAGCGGCGGAATCGGCGGCCATGAGAAGCGGAGAATCTGTCTATACAAGACTCACGCGATCAAAACTCGGGGCTTGCCTCTTGGACGAACGCCCAGGCGGCGGCAATATCGCCGGCCAACGGCCGGTCGTCTCTATATCGAGAGATAACGGCCCGGACGCTGCGGTAGACCGCGTCGGTCTTTGGCGCGCGCGACACATCAGCAGGTTGCAAGTCATACGCCTGAGTCGCGGCCAGCAACTCGATGGCAAATATGCGCTCGGCATTGGCGATGATTTCCAGCGCCTTCAACGCAGCCGGCGTCGCGTGACACAAATGGTCTTCCTGCAAGCCGGAGGTAATTCCCCCGTCCAGGCTCGCCGGCATGGCGAGCCGTCGGTTGTGAGCGACTAATGAAGCCGCCGTGTACTGCGCGATCATGAAACCGGAACACGTGCCGCCGCCATCGGCGAGAAAAGCGGGCAAGCCGCTGACCAGCGGGTTCACCAACCGGTCGATGCGCCGTTCCGCCATCGCGGCAACTTCGGCCACCGCAGTACTCAGGCTATCCATCGCCAGGCCGATAGACGCCCCCACCGCGTGCGCCTGGGAAAACACTCGCGGCGAGGCGAGCGTGCCGGCGACGACGGGGTTATCGGTGACCGAAGCCAGCTCGCGGTTCACCACTTCGGCGGTCGTCGCGAACACGTCGCGCGCCGCGCCATGTACGTGGGGAATCGTCCGCAAGCTCAAGGGGTCCTGCGTCTTGCGCCCGAACGACGCTGCGATGATGCCGCTATCGGCGAGCAGGGACCGCAGATGCGCGCCCACCACCGACAATCCCGGCGATATCCGCAGCGCAAGCGAGTCGGCATCAAAGGCGGCGGCTTGCCCGCGCAGGTTCTCGAAGGACATCGCCGAGATCGTGTCGGCCCATTCCAGCAGCCGCTCGGTGCGAGCGAGCGCCAACGAAGCGAGCCCGGTGACGCAAGGCGTGCCGTTGACCACACTCAGGCCCTCCTTCGCCTCGAGCACGAGCGGTTCACGCGCGAGCCGCTGCAGCGCGCTGGTGGCGCTCACGCGGCCGGTGTCGTCGCGAACAAAACCCTCGCCGATCAGCACCAGCGCGATATGCGCCATATGGCTCAGATAACCGACCGATCCAAAGGCCGGAACCTCGGGTGTCGCGCCGCTGTCGAGCAACGTGACCAGCAGCTCCACCAGTTCGAGCCGCACGCCGGAATGCCCGTGCGCGAAGTTATTCACGGCAGCCGCGATGATCGCCCGCGTCTCCTCGCGCCGCAGCGGTTCACCCACGCCGACTGCGTGACTCATCAGGATGTTGCGCGACAACGCACGCTGCTCCGACGGCGACACGACCACGTCGCACAGCGCGCCCACACCGGTATTCACGCCATAAGCGCGAATCCGGCGCTCGACGATCTGCTCGACGAGCGCGCGTGCATGGTCGATCCGCGAGCGCACTCCGGGCGACAAAACCAGCTTCGCGCCATTCGCAATCTGCGCGACGCCTCGCCAGTCGAGCGGCTTGTCGATACACACCGCAGCCGGCGAGCGCGCGTCCGCGGAATCGTCACTCACGCCTGCGCCGATGACAATAGGATCAATCGATGGCGTCGGTAAAAGGGGGCTGGCCAGCACGTCGACCTCGTTTAGTTAGCGGTACGGGAATGATGACTCGACACGAACTGCTGGAAACGCTCCGAGCAGCGGCCGTTGAACAGGTCGTCGGGCGGGCCTTCGGCATCGACTTGTCCCTGATGCAGGAACATCACGCGATTCGACACATGCCGCGCGAAACCCATCTCGTGCGTGACGACCAGCATGGTCCGGCCTTCCTCGGCGAGCGCGCGCATTACACGGAGCACTTCACCGACGAGTTCCGGGTCGAGCGCGGAGGTGGGTTCATCGAAGAGCATGACTTTGGGGTGCATGGCCAACGCACGCGCGATGGCTACACGCTGTTGCTGGCCACCCGACAGATGCGCGGGATACGCGTCGCGCTTTTCGTAAAGACCGACCTTCGTCAGCAACTGCTCGGCCTCTTCGACGCACTCCGCACGCGTGCGTTTCTGCACGCGCAATGGTCCTTCAATCACGTTTTGCATCACCGTCATGTGCGACCAGAGGTTGAAACTCTGGAACACCATGCCGAGCTGCGAGCGAATCCGGTCGACCTGTTTGCGGTTGCCCGGCTGCAAGCGTCCATCGCGGCCACGCTTCATTTCGATGGCTTCGCCTGCAAGTTTCACTTCGCCGTCATCGGGCGTTTCCAGCATGTTGATACAGCGCAGGAAAGTGCTTTTGCCGGAGCCGCTCGCGCCGAGAATCGAGATCACATCGCCTTCGTGCGCATCGAGGGAGATGCCCTTGAGCACGTGTGCATCGCCGAAAGACTTGTGGATGTTGGTCGCGGACAGCGCAATGGAGCTGCTTACGTTCATGAGGTTTTCTCCCTTTGAATCAGGAATCGATGTGCTGGCTGTCGGGGACGGTCGCGGCTTTGAGCGAGGCACGTGCAGGCTTTTTCGGCGCGGCACCGTTACGATCGCGCAAGTGCGGTGAAAGCTTCTTTTCGAGCATGCCAAGCGCACGCACGATGATGAAATTCAATACGAGGTAGATGGCGGCGGCGCAGATGAAAACTTCCATCGTCCGGTAGGTCCGCTGGATGATCTGTTGCGCCACGCCCGTCACGTCCCAGACCGTGACAAGACTTGCCAGCGCCGTCGATTTGACGAGCAGCACGGCCTCGGTCGAGTACGCGGGCAGCGCGTAACGCAGCGTGATTGGCGCGATGATCCGGCGCAATACGGTCCAGCGCGACATGCCGACCGCGAGCGCCGCTTCAATCTGTCCATGCGGCACCGATTGCAAGCCGCCGCGAATGATTTCGGCGGTATATCCGGCCGTGCACAGCGCAAGGGAGACGATCGCGCAAACATACGGCACACGCAGCAGCGGCCACAGGAAGCTCTCGCGCACCGCTGGGAACTGGCCCAAGCCGTAGTACACGAGAAACATCTGGATCAGCAGCGGCGAGCCGCGGAACACCAGGATGTAGCCGCGCGCAAAGCGGTTCAGCGCCCAATTAGGACTCACCCGCATCGCAACGATGACCAGCGAAAGCATGCCGCCCACGATCAGCGAGGCGAAGAACAACCCGAGCGTGGTGGGAACGGCGGCTAATAGTTTCGACAACGTATCGCCGAGAAATTCGAAATCGATGTTCATGGTCGGATTCGTTTGAAACGTCTTAGTGGCGCGCAAGCGTGCCGCGGAACGAGCGGCCGATGCGCGCTTCGGCACGGTCGAAGACGCGGTTCGACAGGCTCGTGAGGATCAGATAAAGCGCCCCGCCGACCATATAAAACGTGAAGTATTGATGAGTCGATCCGGCGGCAACCTGGCTTGTGCGCATCAGTTCGGCGAGCCCGGTCACCGCGATCAGCGCCGAATCCTTGAGGCTCAACTGCCACACATTGCCGATACCCGGCAGCGCGAAACGCACGACTTGTGGAATCAGCACGCGCCGCCATAACGTTGGCGTCGACATGCCGATGGCCCGTGCCGCCTCGATCTCTCCGCGCGACACCGCCAGCACCGCAGAGCGATACACCTCGGCTTGATACGACCCGGAAATCAGGCCGATGGCGAGTGCGCCGACCACGAAAGGCGGCACACCGATGAAACCATCGGCACCGAAAAACTGGCCGATGGCGGTCACTACCGACGAGCCACCGAAGTAGAAGAGATAGATGATCAGCAGTTCGGGGATACCGCGAAAAAGCGTGGTGTAGGCATCGCCGATAATTCTTAGCGTGCGGCTGCGCGACAGTTTCGCGGCGGCGACCATCGCACCGAAAACCGCGCCTACAGCGAGCGCTGCGATCGTCAGCACCACGGTCATGAGCAGCGCGAGCAGCAACGTGGTGCCCCATCCTTGCTCGCCGAAGCCGAGTAGTTGAACCAGACTCATCTTTTATCTCCAACGGTGATGCATCGTCGAGCGCGCCGTTTTCTATCGGCACGCTCGCCAGACCTTCGTAAAACAGCTACGCCTTAAGGCGTGGCGTCGACCTTCAGCCATTTCAGCGAGAGGCGCTTGACCGTGCCATCGGCGAGCGCCGCTGCAATACCCTGGTCGAATTTGGCCTTCAGGTCCTTGTCGGACAGACGGAACGCCAATGCTTCGCCCGGGCCCCAGACCGGTCCGGCAATCTTCGGGCCGGTGAACGCGAGGCCCTTGTTTTCCGGCTTGGTGAATGCCGAGGCCCAGTAGGTGCTGTCGTCGAATGCCACGTCAATACGGCCTGCTACCAGATCGAGGTCATGCTCCGGCGCAGTCTTGTATTCGCGGATAGTTGCGACGTCCTTGAAGTTCGTATCGATGAACTTCGTGTAGACCGTACCCGACTGGATGCCGATGGTCTTGCCTTTCAGCGCGACGCGCAGCGCGTCGACCGTGGTTTTGTCATGGGCTGCGTCGCCCGTCAGCTTGACGGTCTGGCCGGCGCCGGGCTGCTTCGCGAGCGCGGCGGAGCTCTGACCGGCCGAGACGAAGGCGGCCGGCGTCGATGCATACGGCGTCGAGAAAGCGATGATTTTTTCGCGTTCCGGCGTGACCGAGATGGCGTCCATGAGCACGTCGAACTTACCTGCCTGGAGGCCTGCGATCATGCCGTCCCAGTCTTGCGTGACCAGATTGCACTGGATCTTGATGCGGGCGCAGACGTTCTCGATCAGCTCCGGCTCGAAGCCGCCGAGCTTGCCGCCGGGGAGCGTCAGGTTCCACGGTTCGTACGCGCCTTCGGTGGCGATCGTCACGGTTTTCCAATCTTTAGCCTGGGCGCTGGCCGCGCCGAAAGCGATAACACCAACGGCCACCGATGCAGCCAGCCGGGCGAGCAATTTCATTTTGCCTGTCATTGTTGAGCCACTCTTCCACGAAGGTTGTTGGACCAAGTGGCGAACGCCAACTTGTATATACAAGCATGGAGTGAACAAAAAGGACTGGCAACGTTTTTTTCGCCTAAGCGGGGGAAGTTAGGGAAAATACTGACTGGCTTGGTGGATAAGGCTTACGGGGGGCTTTACTGTGGTGCACGAGGGAGATTTGACGAGCGGTCGTTCGTTTTTGTATAACGCTTATTTAAGTTGTCTAGACACGACGGCGGGGATGGATGGTTGCTGCTCGGTCGGTAGTGGTCAGGGTCAAACCAGGTTGCCGGTGATTTTGCGCTTGGTAGCCGGGTCGGGTTGGTGCTTCCGGTGTCTGTGGCCCGCCCGTTTTCACTAGAAGGAAAAAACCGGCTCGGCCAGACCACCCGGTTTGAAAGCAGCAACCCGCCCCCGGCCCCTACTCAAGCCGCATCGAATAATCGGTCGCCCGCACATCCTTCGTCAGCGCGCCGATAGAAATCCGATCCACGCCGGTCTCGGCAATCGTCCGCACGGAATCGAAATTCACCCCGCCCGACACTTCGAGCACCGCGCGTCCGCCGGTCAGCCGCACGGCATCGTGCATGGCATCGAAGGTGAAATTATCGAGCAGGATCGATTCCGCCCGATGCGCCAACGCCGTTTCGAGTTGCTCGAGCGTCTCCACTTCAATCTGGATCGGCACACCAACGTCCAACGCAAGTGCCGCATCCATCGCCGCACCCACGCCACCCGCCGCGGCAATGTGGTTTTCCTTGATCAGAATGCCGTCGTAAAGCGCGAGCCGCTGGTTCGCGCCGCCACCCACGCGCACCGCGTACTTCTGGGCCAGACGCAAACCCGGCAAGGTCTTGCGCGTGTCGAGAATCCGGGCCCGCGTCCCTTCAATCGCGTCAACGTAACGCCGCGTCGCGCTCGCCACGCCCGACAGCATCTGCAGAAAATTCAGCGCATTGCGCTCGGCAGTCAGCAACGCACGCGCCGGACCGTGCACCAAGACCACCGGCGTATTGGCGATCATCCGCGCACCTTCGCGATACAGCCATTCCACGCGAATCGATTCATCCACCCGGCGCATCACCGCCTCGAACCACGGCACACCGCATAACACCGCTTCCTCACGGACCGTGACGCGCGCCGTGCGCCTCGCACCGGCAGGGACCAGAAGCCCGGTCCGGTCGCCATCGCCGATGTCTTCCGCCAGCGCATCGGTCACGTTGCGCTGAAGCGCCTGATCGAACGCCTCGCCGTACAACGCGCGGATTTCCTCGAGCAGGGGGGAAACCACCTGACTTGCCGCCATCACGCCGCTCCTACATTTGAAAACAACGACACATCCTTCGCCAGATCGCCGCTCGCCTGCACGCGCTTCTTGTGACGCGCGGCGAAGTCGAGCATGCGGTCGATCGGCAGGCGCGCACGCGCCGCGATAGCCGGGTCGACGAAAATTTCGTTGTGGCCGCGCTCCAGTACAGCGGCCAGATTCGCCAAGCCATTCATCGCCATCCATGGGCAATGCGCGCAGCTCTTGCAGGTGGCACTGTTCCCAGCCGTCGGCGCTTCGATGAATTCCTTGTCCGGCGCGGCGAGCCGCATCTTGTGCAGGATCCCGAGATCCGTCGCGACGATAAACCGCTTGGCTTCAAGCCGCACGGCCGCGTCGATCAGTTGCGTCGTTGATCCCACCACGTCGGCCAGCGCGACAACCGCTTCCGGCGACTCCGGATGAACGAGAATTTTTGCGTCGGGATATTGCGTGCGCAGCAGATCGAGCTCAATGCCCTTGAACTCGTCGTGAACGAGACACGAGCCTTGCCACGACAGCATGTCGGCGCCCGTTTTCTTCTGGATATAACCGCCCAGATGCCGGTCAGGCGCCCACAGGATTTTTTCGCCGCGCGCGTGCAGATCCGCCACGATCTCAAGCCCAATCGAGGATGTCACCATCCAGTCCGCCCGCGCCTTTACGGCCGCGCTGGTATTCGCGTACACAACGACGGTTCGATCGGGATGGGCGTCGCAGAAAGCGGAGAACTCGTCGGCGGGACAACCGAGATCGAGGGAACACGTGGCGTCGAGATCGGGCATCAGCACACGCTTCTCGGGGCTGAGAATCTTCGCCGTCTCGCCCATGAAACGTACGCCGGCCACAATCAGCGTCTGCGCCGCATGGTCGCGCCCGAAGCGCGCCATCTCTAGCGAATCCGCTACGCAACCACCGGTTTCATCGGCGAGTTCCTGCAACTCGGCATCGACATAATAGTGCGCGACCAGCACCGCTTTCTCGCGCACGAGCAACGCTCGAATGCGCTCCTTCAACTCGCGCTTTTCCTCGCGCGACGGGGCGTGCGGCACTTTCGCCCACGCCTGGCCGATGCCGCACGTCAGTCCTTGCGGCCGGTCGTACTCGACGCTTTTAATGAGCTGCTCCATCGCTTCCTCGTCTCCGATCCGTGATTACGTCGTCCCAAAACGAAAAACCCCGCCAGAGCGGGGTCTTGTGACGTCATTAAATTTTAACGGATATCGATGACGAAGGTCGGGACGCTGTCAGGCGTAGCGTCGCAGGCGTGAGGCGAAGTCCTGCAGCGCCTTGATACCGCTTTGCTCCGCACGATGACACCAGTCCTGCAATTGCGCGAGCAGTTGTTCGCGCGATGCGTTGGAGCGGTCCCACATGGCGGCCAGATCCTGACGCAATTCAATATAGGTGCGCAGCTTGTGGTTGTCGGAGAAAAGCGCTGGCAACTGCTGGCGTTGCGGCTCGTCGAGGCCCGCCTCTTCCTTGTGCGCCCACTTGCGGGCACCACGCATCAGCTGATACTTGTCGGCAGAACCGCCTTCTTTCAGCTTCGACAATTCCTGCCGATACGCACGCTTGAGCGCCTTGCCGTAACGCGCCATCACTTCATAGCGGTTCGACAGCACGGCTTGCAGCGTGTCGTGATCGAGCACCCGCTTGGCAGTCAACAAACGCGGCGTGGGCGCAATCTTCTTGACCTTGGCCAGCTTGAACGCCGACATGATGCGGATATACATCCAGCCGATATCGAACTCGTACCACTTGTTCGACAGCTTCGCCGACGTTGCATACGTGTGGTGATTGTTATGCAGCTCTTCGCCGCCGATCAGGATGCCAAGCGGGAAGATGTTCGTGCTGGCGTCCGACGAATTGAAGTTGCGGTAACCCCACCAGTGTGCGAGCCCGTTGACCACGCCCGCCGCCCAGAACGGAATCCAGATCATCTGCACGGCCCAAACCGACAGCCCGACAAAGCCGAACAGCGCAACGTCGATGACCATCATGATGCTGATGCCGAGAATGGGGTAACGCGTGTAGACGTTGCGTTCCATCCAGTCGTTCGGCGTGCCGTGACTGAACTTGCGCATGGTTTCTTCGTTCTTGGCTTCCGAGCGGTACAGTTCAGCGCCTTCGAGCAAGACTTTCCAGATGCCGCGCGTTTGCGGGCTGTGCGGATCTTCTTCGGTCTCGCACTTGGCGTGATGCTTACGGTGAATCGCGGCCCATTGACCCGTCAGCATGCCGGTGGTCATCCAGAGCCAGAAACGGAAAAAGTGGCTGACGGCCGGATGCAGTTCCAGCGCGCGGTGCGCCTGGCAGCGATGCAAATAGACGGTCACGCCGATGATCGTGATGTGCGTCATCACGAGAGTGAACAGCAAGATCTGCCACCACGAAAGGTCCAGCAATCCGTTGGCGAGAAATTCAAGCGATGAATTCAGCAAGGCAATTTACCTGAAAGGCGGAAAAAATAGCCGAACGAAAACAGGATCGACGGCTGTTGGGTGCATGAAAGGAATATGCACGTGATGAGACGGCATTTTACTTCATGCGTTCCAAGTCTTTGTGTCGATTAGGGAAAATTTTGATTTCGCGCAGGGTCAGCTGGAAATTTGACCGCTAATTTGCGTTGCTGTTTAGTGAGGTAAACACGAATTTCCCGCTTTTGAAAGCTTTGGCCGGGGTTCGCTTCCGAATCCGCCAGCCAAAGCGAGCAAATATTACTTATTCCTCGACTGCTTCCTCAACCACGGCTTCTTTAGCTGCAACCGGCAACCGTTCGAGTACGGCGGCGAAGAAACCGTCCGTGCCGTGCTTGTGCGGCCACAGTTGCAGATAGTCGCCCGTGTCCAGATCAATGCGCTGTTCGGCCAGCACTTCTCGCGCCGGAACCAGCTTGAAGCCCGGATGAGTCGCCAGGAACTGGTTCACTACGCCCTCGTTTTCCGCTTCCAGCATGCTGCATGTTGCGTAGACGAGACGGCCTCCCACTTTCACCAGCCGCGCCGCGCTGGTCAGAATGGACAACTGCTTTGGCGTGAGTTCCGCCACCGATTCCGGCGACTGACGCCATTTCAGGTCCGGATTGCGACGCAGCGTGCCGAGGCCGGAACAGGGGGCATCGACGAGAACACGGTCGATCTTGCCCGCCAGGCGCTTGATCTTGGCGTCGTGTTCGCTGTCGATCAGCACCGGATTCACATTCGACAAGCCGCTGCGAGCCAGACGCGGCTTGAGTTTGGCGAGCCGGCGGTCGGACACGTCGAAGGCGTAGAGACGGCCCGAGGAGCGCATCATCGCGCCCAGCGCCAGCGTCTTGCCGCCCGCGCCCGCGCAGAAATCCACGATCATTTCGCCGCGCCGGGGCGCAACCAGCGAGCACAGCAGTTGGCTGCCTTCGTCCTGCACCTCGATCCAGCCGTCCTGGAACGGCTGCAGGCGTGTGAGCGCCGGCTTGCCGTCCACCCGTACGCCATAAGGCGCAAACGGCATTTCGCCTGCATCGATACCGGCTTCGGTTAGCGTCTTGATGACCAGTTCACGCGTGGCCTTGATCGGGTTGGCGCGCAGATCGAGCGGCGCCGGATAGTTCAGCGCGGCGGCAAGCAGAGCGAGCTCTTCGGTATCGAAGCGCTTTGTCATGGCGTCGTAGATCCATTGCGGCAAATTGGTCCGCACCCGCACCGGCAAACTGCCCGGATCGATCTTCGACACCTGGTTGAGCCATTGGTATTCATCGGCGGAAATAAACGGCTTGACCGCCGATAACCCCGCCGTCTGCATCAAGCCCAGCAGCGCAAGACGCCGCGCGAGGTTGCCGCTGCCGCTTTCGGCGAGATGCGAAAATTCCATCTTGCGGCGCAGGACCGCGAACACCGCTTCGGCGATCACGCCGCGTTCGTTGTGGCCGAGCTTCGGATGCGCACGGAAAAAACGGCTGGTGGCGGCATCAGCGGGACCGCTAAAGCGCAGTACGTCCGCCAGCAACGTCTCGGTTTGTCCTATCAAAAATCCATGAAGCCTCATACGCCCTCCCCGGCAATGTCGGCAAAGAGCCATTGCGGCTCTGGTGGCGTGAGCACGACACGCTCGCCGTCGATGGCAAGACGCCCTTCGACGAACCAGCGCACCGCGCGTGGGTAAATAATGTGTTCGACGGCGAGCACCCGGGTAGCGAGTGCTGCCGCGTCGTCGCCGGCCAGAACCGGCACCGCTGCCTGCGCGACGATGGGTCCATGATCCAGCGTCGGCGTGACAAAATGGACGCTTGCGCCGTGCACGCGCACGCCGGCATCGAGGGCTTGGCTGTGCGTTTTAAGCCCCGGAAAGCACGGCAGCAGCGACGGATGAATGTTGATCATGCGGCCGGCGTAGCGTTCGACGAAGGCGTCCGTGAGCACGCGCATGAAGCCCGCGAGCATCACGAGATCCGGTTCGAAGCCGTCGATAGTGCGTGCAAGCGCCTGATCGAAGGCTTCGCGCGTAGTGAATTCACGGTGATCGATGACACTGGCCGGAATGCCGTTTGCCGCCGCGAACGCAAGCCCGGCGGCATCTGGGCGATTCGAGATGACGGCCGCCACCCGAGCCGGCCAGCCTTCGCGCGCGCAAGCCCGCACGACGGCTTCCATATTGGTTCCCCGCCCGGAAATCAGGATGACGATTTTTTTCATCCGCGGATTTTATCATTCGATGCCGTCAAAACCCGGCGAATCCGCCCGACCCGCAGTGGGCCCGGCCTCCGTCCAGTGCTGTGAGCGTTTATAATCGAACGCTTTGCGGCTTTGCCAGCCTCGCGCTGCATTTGCCCAAGTATTCGCCCATTTAACCGCCAACCGCCGACCCAACCGATATCGTGAGAGTCTTTCGCGGCCTACCCAATGCCGAAAGCCGCGCGCCCTGTGCGCTGACCATCGGCAATTTCGACGGTGTCCACCGTGGCCATCAGGCGCTGCTCGCCCACGTGCGTGCCGCCGCGGACGCCCGCGGCCTGCCGGTCTGCGTGATGACCTTCGAGCCGCATCCCCGCGAATTCTTCAATCCCGCCGGCGCGCCGCCGCGTATCGCGATGCTGCGCGACAAGCTCGAAGCGCTGCGCACGAACGGCGTGGATCGCGTCGTGGTCGAGCATTTCAATCACACCTTCGCCAGCCAGCCGCCCGATACGTTCGTGGAGAATGTGATCGTGAACGGGCTGCACGCGCGCTGGGTGATGATCGGCGACGACTTCCGCTACGGCGCAAAACGCGCCGGCGATTTCGAGTCGCTCAAGGCAGCCGGGCACAAGCACGGCTTCGAAGTCGAACAAATGGCGACCGTCGCCGCCCCGAACGGCGCGCGCATCTCGAGCTCGGGCGTGCGGGCGTCGCTGGTAGCAGGCGATCTCGATGCCGCCCGCCTCGCGCTAGGCCGTCCCTATGTCATTAGCGGCCACGTGGTGCACGGGCAAAAGCTCGGCCGCGATCTCGGCTTCCCCACGCTCAACATGCCGATCGCCCATAAGCGGCCGGCGCTCGCAGGCATTTTTGTCGTGCGTGTGCATGGGCTCGGACCCGTGCCGCTGCCGGGTGTGGCGAGTCTCGGATTGCGTCCGACCGTCGACGACTCCGGCCGCGTGCTGCTCGAAACCTTCGTGCTCGACTGGCATGGCGACGCCTACGGCAAGCTCGTGCGTATCGAGTTCCTGCAAAAGCTGCGTGACGAGGAAAAGTACGTGGACCTCGAAACACTGACGGCAGCAATCGCGCGCGACGTGACCAACGCCCGCGCCTATTTCGCATCAGACGTGAACTCAAGTGGCCGCGACAGCGGTTTCGCCACCTCGGCCACCGATCGAATTAGGTGAGCGCGTGGCGCCGGGCGCTTGAAGTTTCCGATAAAGCCCCCGACGCGCTGCCCGCTGCCTCGCTAAACACGCACCTTCGAGCCCGTTCCCGAGCTTGCCCGCTTGGAACCGCCGCCTCACCGCCGCTTCACCGAACAGATATCGAGTCATCCATGAGCAACAAGAAAGAAGCCAAGCCCCAGTCGAAGTATCCGGTCAATCTGTTGGATACGCCGTTCCCCATGCGCGGCGACTTGCCCAAGCGCGAGCCTCAATGGGTGAAGGAATGGCAGGACAACAAGATCTACGAGAAGATCCGCGCCGCCAGCCACGGCCGCAAGAAGTTCATCCTGCACGACGGCCCGCCGTATGCGAACGGCGACATCCACCTCGGCCACGCGGTGAACAAGATCCTGAAGGACATGATCGTGAAGGCGCGCAATCTGGCGGGCTTCGACGCAGTCTATGTCCCCGGCTGGGATTGCCATGGCATGCCGATCGAGATCCAGATCGAAAAGCAGTTCGGCAAGTCGCTGCCGGCGCGCGAAGTGATGGAAAAAGCGCGCACCTACGCGAGCGCGCAGATCGAAAAGCAGAAACTGGGCTTCCGGCGCCTCGGTGTGCTCGGTGACTGGGACAACCCATACAAGACGATGAACTTCGCCAACGAAGCCGGCGAAATCCGCGCGTTGGGAAAGATCCTCGAGAAGGGTTACGTGTATCGCGGGCTGAAGCCGGTGAATTGGTGTTTCGACTGCGGTTCGGCGCTGGCTGAAGCCGAAGTCGAGTACCAGGACAAGGTCGATCCGACCATCGACGTGCTGTTCGCTTTCGCCGAGCCGGAGAAAACCGCGCAGGCGTTCGGCCTGAACGCCTTGCCGAAGCAGGAAGGTGGCGTGGTGATCTGGACGACTACGCCGTGGACCATTCCCGCCAACCAGGCGCTGAACGTGCATCCGGAGATCGTCTATAGCCTCGTCGATACCGGAAAGGGCCTGCTGATCCTCGCCGAAGATCGCGTGGAAGAATGTCTCAAGCAATACGGCGTGACCGGTTCAACCATCGCTACCGCGCCCGGTGCCAAGCTGAGCGGCTTGCGCTTTCATCATCCGCTGAGCGCGGCCCACCCCGGCTATAAACGCACCGCGCCTGTGTATCTCGGCGAGTACGTGACGACTGAAAGCGGCACGGGGATCGTGCATTCATCGCCGGCGTATGGCGTGGAAGACTTCGTGTCCTGCAAGGCGCACGGCATGACGGACTCCGACATCATCAACCCCGTCATGGGCGACGGTCGTTATATCGAGTCGCTGCCGCTGTTCGGCGGACTCTCGATCTGGGAAGCCAACGACCAGATCGTGGAAGCGTTGCGCAGCGCGCATTCGCTGCTGAAGACCGAGAAATACACGCACAGCTACATGCACTGCTGGCGCCACAAGACGCCGATCATCTATCGCGCGACGTCGCAGTGGTTCGCCGGCATGGACGTGAAGCCCAACGACACGTCCCGCACGCTGCGCGAAACCGCGCTGGAAGGTATCGAAAACACGGCGTTCTTCCCGGCATGGGGCAAGCAGCGGCTCTACAGCATGATCGCGAACCGGCCGGACTGGACGCTCTCGCGACAGCGCCAGTGGGGCGTGCCGATGGCGTTTTTCGTCCATAAGGAAACCGGCGAACTGCATCCGCGTACGCTGCAATTGCTCGAGGAAGTGGCAAAGCGCGTGGAAGTGAGCGGGATCGAAGCGTGGCAAACGCTCGATCCACAAGAAATGCTCGGCGACGAAGCCAACATGTACGAGAAGAATCGCGACACGCTCGACGTCTGGTTCGATTCCGGCACGACGCACTGGCACGTGCTGCGCGGCTCGCACAAGGACTCGCTGCAGTTCCCGGCTGACTTGTATCTGGAAGGTTCGGACCAGCATCGCGGATGGTTCCATTCGTCGTTGCTGACCGCCTCCATGCTCGATGGCCGCCCGCCGTACAACGCGCTGCTGACGCACGGCTTCACCGTCGATGGCGAAGGCCGCAAGATGTCGAAGTCGCTGGGCAACGGCGTCGATCCGCACGAAGTGTCGAACCGGCTGGGCGCGGAAATCATCCGCTTGTGGATTGCATCGACGGATTATTCGGGTGAGCTCGCCATCTCCGAAGAAATCCTGAAGCGCGTGACGGAGACGTATCGGCGGATTCGCAATACGTTGCGCTTCCTCTTGTCCAATCTCTCCGATTTCGACTTCGAGAAAAACGCACGTCCGGTGGAAGACTGGCTCGAAATCGATAAATACGCCGTCGCCCTCGCGCAGAACCTGCAAGACGACGTGCTCGCGCACTACGAGAAGTTCGAGTTCCATCCGGTTGTATCGAAGCTTGCGACGTTCTGCTCGGAGGATCTCGGCGGGTTTTATCTCGACGTGCTGAAGGATCGGCTGTACACCATGAAGCCCGATTCGCGCGAACGCCGCGCGGCGCAGACGGTGCTGCATCACATCGCGCACGGTTTGCTGCGGCTGGTCGCGCCCTATCTGTCGTTCACGGCGGAAGAGGCGTACAAGGTGCTGCAACCCGGACGCGATACCATCTTCACCGAGGTGTATCACGCCTATCCGCAGGTGCCTGATGCCGGCGAATTGCTCGACAAGTGGACGCTGATCCGCTCCGCGCGCAGCGACGTGACCAAGGCGCTGGAAGAAGCGCGGACAGCGAACATGATCGGTTCGTCGCTGCAGGCTGAAGTGGACGTGCGGGCGAGCGGCGCGCGGTATAACGCGCTGACCAGTCTCGGCGATGACCTCAGCTTCGTGCTGATCACATCGGCGGCGCGGGTCGTGAAGGTGGCGAACGAAGCGGATGAAGGCGTCGACGTGATTGCATCGACGTATCTGAAATGCGAGCGTTGCTGGCATTACTGTGACGACGTGGGCGCATCGGCGGAACATCCTGGATTGTGCGGCCGTTGCATCACCAACCTCTTCGGCAACGGCGAAACGCGGAGCGCAGCATAATGGCAAGAACGATGTCGAAACAAAGCAGTGGTTCACTCGCGCCGTGGCTAGGCGTGGCGTTGATCGTGATTCTCTTCGATCAGTTGTCGAAGATCGCTGTCGCGCGTGTGTTCACCTATGGCGAACCGCACGCGCTTACGCCGTTCTTCAACCTGTTCCTGATCTACAACCGCGGTGCGGCGTTCAGCTTTCTCGCTACCGCCGGCGGCTGGCAGCGTTGGGGATTCACGGCACTCGGCGTGGTCGCGGCCATCGTGATCTGCTATTTGCTGAAACGCCACGGCACGCAGCGAATGTTCTGCACGGCATTGGCGCTGATCATGGGCGGCGCGATCGGCAACGTGATCGACCGGATTGCTTATGGCCACGTGATCGACTTCCTGGACTTTCACGTCAACACGTGGCATTGGCCGGCGTTTAACCTCGCCGATAGCGCGATCACCATCGGCGCCGTGCTGCTCGTGTTCGATGAGTTGCGCCGCGTGCGCGGGGCAAAGTAGCCAGCGTTATTCGGCATGTAAGCCGCGATGAGTACGGAGGCAGGTTTGGACAACGCAGAACTCGCAGGAAAACACCTCGTACTGGGCCTGTCGGGGGGTATCGCGTGCTACAAGATCGCCGAACTCACGCGTTTGCTGGTGAAAGCCGGCGCGACCGTGCAGATCGTCATGACCGATGCCGCCACGCAATTCATCACGCCCGTCACCATGCAGGCGCTGTCCGGGCGTCCCGTGTACACATCGCAATGGGACGCGCGGATCGCCAACAACATGGCGCACATTGATCTGTCGCGTGAAGCCGATGCGATCGTGATTGCGCCCGCCTCCACCGACTTCATCGCCAAGCTCGCGCATGGCAATTGCGACGACCTGCTCTCCACGCTATGCGTAGCGCGCGATTGTCCGCTGCTCGTCGTGCCCGCGATGAACCGCCAGATGTGGCAGAACCCGGCGACACAACGCAACGTCGCGCAACTGCGTGGCGATGGCGTGCAAGTGCTGGGACCCGATTCGGGCGCACAGGCGTGCGGTGAAGTCGGGGACGGCAGGATGCTCGAGCCCTCGGCAACATTCGAAGCGATCTGCGCCTTCTTCCAGCCGAAGATCCTGCAAGGGCATCGCGTATTGATTACGGCAGGCCCGACCTTCGAACCGCTCGATCCCGTGCGCGGCATCACCAACCGTTCGTCCGGCAAGATGGGGTTTGCGCTGGCGCGTGCGGCGGCTCAGGCGGGCGCGGACGTGCATCTTGTGGCCGGCCCGGTCGCGCTGGAGACGCCTTGGGGCGTGTACCGCGAAGATGTGCAGACCGCGCAGCAGATGCACGACGCCGTACTGCAAGCCACGCCCGATGCGGACATCTTCATTGCGGTGGCCGCGGTCGCGGACTGGCGCGTCGATCACTTGAGCGAGCACAAGATCAAGAAGACCGCCAACCAGCCGATGCCGACCTTCACGTTCGTCGAAAACCCCGACATTCTCGCGACCGTCGCACGTTTGCCGAACCCTCCGTATTGCGTCGGTTTCGCGGCGGAAAGCGGCGATCTCGAAGTGCATGGCGAGGACAAACGCGCACGCAAGAACGTGCCGCTGCTGATTGGCAATCTCGGGCCGCTGACGTTCGGCCTCGACGACAACGAGGTCGTGCTGTTCGAGGCCTCGGGTATCACGCGCCTGCCTCGCGCCGATAAAAAGCTGCTGGCGAAGTTGCTGATCGGCGAGATTGCAAAGCGGGCGCCGCGCGGCGGTTCGCTGCTGTCTTAGCCTGCTGGCTTAGCTCATTGCCAAGACCATGACGACGAAACTCTCCGTACTCGATCAGACGCCGGTCATTCACGGCCATAGCACCGCCGATGCCATCGCGGCCACACTCGATCTGGCGCGCCTCGCGGATGACCTTGGCTACACGCGGTACTGGTGCGCCGAGCATCATGGTTTGCGCGGGGTATCGAATCCTTGCCCGGAAGTTTTGCTCGCGCGAATCGGCAGCTTGACCGAGCGCATTCGGATCGGTTCGGGCGGCGTCATGCTGCCCTACTACAGCTCGTTCAAGGTTGCAGAGCAATTCCTGATGCTCGAAGCGCTGTTCCCGAATCGCGTGGATCTGGGCGTTGGGCGTGCGCCCGGCGGCGATATGCGTACCGCGCAAGCGGTGGCCGCAGGCGACTACAATCGCGGCGATATTTTCCCGCAGCAGGTCGGTGAACTGGTCGGTCTGTTCGACGGTACGTTGCCCGAAGACCACCTCGCGCACGGCGTGTTGCTGCAGCCCGAAATTGCTACTCGCCCCGAATTGTGGATGCTCGGTTCCAGCGATTTCGGCGGTTTGCTCGCGGCGCAACTTGGCATTCGTTTCGCGTTCGCGCATTTTATTAACGCGCAGTATGGGCACAGGGTGGCGGAGGCTTATCGCGAGCGGTTTGTGTCGCGCAATGGCTCGAAGCCCTATCTTGCAGCGGCCGTGTTCGTCATTTGCGCCGATACCGAAACGGAAGCCGCCGCACTTGAACGTGCGGTCGATTTGCGTCGCGTGCAGATGGCGTACGGGCTCAATATGCCGATTCCATCGATTGCCCAGGGGGCAAACCAGGCATTCGGCGAACGCGAACTGACTGTGATTGCGCGGGAAAAAAGCCGCAGCATTATTGGCACGCCGGAGCGCGTGACTGAACAATTGCATGAACTCCAACAACGCTTCGATGCCGACGAACTGATCGTGCTGAGCGTTGCAGGAAGTTACCCGGCGCGCATGCGCTCGTACGAACTGCTGGCTCAAGCCTTCGAACTCAATAAACAGAACCCATGAAACTCGACATCAAGATCCTCGATGCGCGCATGCGCGACTACCTGCCCGCCTACGCCACGCCTGGCAGCGCCGGACTCGATTTACGCGCGTGCCTGGACGAAGCCATCACGCTTGAACCCGGCCAGACGACGCTGGTACCCACGGGCCTGGCGATTCATATCGAAGACCCGGGTTATGCGGCGCTGATTCTGCCGCGCTCGGGGCTCGGTCATAAGCACGGCGTGGTGCTGGGGAATCTGGTTGGATTGATCGACTCGGACTACCAGGGCCAGTTGATGATCTCGACGTGGAATCGCGGCGCGACTGCGTTCACGCTGAATCCGCTTGAGCGCCTCGCGCAACTGGTGATCGTGCCGGTGGTGCAGGCGACGTTTAATATCGTCGATGACTTCGCTCAGAGCGAGCGCGGCGCCGGTGGATTCGGCAGCACGGGCAAGCACTGAGCTTCAGCCTCAGGCGTTATGCGCGGCACGCCGCTGCGTACGTTCGAATGACCTGCCGCACGCGATCCTGCACCAGCGCGAGCGGCTCGTTAGCTAACTGAGCGCGCCGCACTGCCCAATATTGATCGGGCAAGAACTGGCTCAGCAGGTTCTCGGGAATTTTAAGCGCGGCTAGGTTATCGAGCAGTTTTTGCGCTGTGGCGCCGATCTCCGCATCGGCCCAGTAATAACGTACGCGGTCGCTATAGCTGTAGGTGCGTAACACGCGTTGCTGTTCGGCATCGCCGTGATAATACTTTTCCCAGTAACCGGGTTTGCTCAGCATCACGCGCTCGACCACAGCGCGTAAATTCGATCGCTTCTTCTCGTCGATCAATTGCGTTTCGATATCCGCCAACGCGTACAACGCCTCGCGCAACGCGAACGTCACGCCCGGACCCACTTTGAGAATGCGAAAGCCATCGCGGACCAATGCGCTCAGCGCTTCGGGTGTCTGATAATCGGTGGAATGCGCCTCGAAGACCATGCCGTGCAGATCGTCCAACGCGCTCTTCAGCGACTCGGCGCGCGCCGGCACATAGTCGATCACCTTCGTGTGATCGAACTCCACGCCAGGCTGCACGACAAGCGCGATCACTCGCGGCCATGCGACTTGAACCCCGTGTTCTTGCCACGCCTTTTTGTGGACCAAAGCGGTTTCAATCGCCGCTTCACGCGAGGTCGGTTCGACGATGTCCAGCTCTTCCGCAGCACCACCCGGCACGGGTACTTCGGTGCCGATCACATATACCGGGCTCACGCCAAGACCTGCCCGCTTTACGGCAGCTTCGGCGACTGCGCACAAGCGTGCGGCCCTTGAAGCAACAACCGCATCCGATAACCTCTCGGGATCATCGGCGCACGACATGCTGGTATCGAGGTGAATCTTCGTGAATCCCGCCGATGCATAAGCGTCGATCAACGCATCGGCGCGTTGCATGGCTTCGTCAGCGCGAAGGTGACGCCATGCATTCGGACCAAGATGATCGCCGCCAAGAATCAGATGCTCATGCGGGAATCCGACTCGCTCGGCAATCGAACGAACGAAGTCCACAAAGTCCGCGGGCTTCATGCCCGTATAACCGCCGTACTGATCGACCTGATTCGATGTCGATTCGATCAGCAACGGCGTCTCATCTTCCAGCGCCTGTCGCATGGCCGCTTCGAGCACCCACGGATGCGCGGAACAAATCGAATAGATGCCGGCGAGCCATGCCGACGCCGGATGCGCATTGCTCAAACGCGAGACGATCGAGTTCATCACTTCACTCCGTGGCTGATTGCAGGAACGCATCGAGTTCGGCGAACGTCGCCGTGCCTTCCATCGGGCCTTTTACGCCCACTGCGCGCGCGCCGCTGGCGCATGCGTACTTAAGCGCGTCATCCACGTCCATGCCCTGCGCGCGGCAACTGATGTACGTCGCGCCGAAGCAATCGCCCGCGCCGGTCGGATCGAGTTCCTGCACCTTGAGCGCGGGCCGATGGGTCTCGCCGTTGGCATCGAAGAAACTGCAGCCTTGCGCGCCGCGCTTCACGACCACTTCCTTGACGCCGCGTTTGAGCAGTTCATCGATCGCCCCGCGCTCCGACGTCGCGCTGGCGAGCAAGGTCACTTCATGGCCGCTTGGCAGGAAGATATCGGTGTAGTCGAGGATAAAATCGAGCGCGTCGCGCATCTCCGGAATCCGCAGCATTTCCTTGCGAATATTCGGATCGAAACTTACCGTGCCGCCATTCGTTTTCACCATTTCGATAGCCTGCTTCATCGCTTCAATAATACGAAACGAGAACAGCGACGACCCCATCACGTGGAAAGTGCCGCACTTCGAGAGCAAGTCGTCCCGTAGATTCGCCACCGACAATTGCGCCGATGCGCTGTTCGTAATGTTGTAGATGAAATCGCGATCGCCGTCCTCGCGATATGTCACGAATGCGCTGCCCGTCGTCGCATCTTTCAGCACCGCGATGCCGGACACATCCACGCCGTCGCCGCGCAACCGTTCGACGTTGAGTACGCCGAAATCGTCATCGCCGACACAACCGATCATCGCGCACGGGCTGCCGAGCTTCGCGACCTGATCGATGAAAATTGCCGGCGCGCCGCTCGCGAAAGGGCCAATGAGCGTCCCGGGCTCGCGAAAGCTCTGGCCCACGCGCGTCGCCATGATTTCGACCAGGATCTCGCCCATCGCGACAATGGTGCCGGGCCTGGACGTAACAGCATTTGGATTAGGCATGACGTTTCTTCGTTTGAACATCGATACAGACCGCGACCAGAATCACGATGCCTTTCACGATGAGTTGATAGAAATACGGAACGCTGAGCAGGTTCATCCCGTTGTTGATGACGCCGATAATCAGCGCGCCGATCAGCGTCCCGGTGATCGTTCCGTAACCGCCCGAGAGACTTGTTCCGCCGAGCACGGCAGCGGCGATGGCATCGAGTTCATAGCCTATTCCCGCATTCGGCTGAGCGGAATAAAGCCGCGACGTCATCAACACGCCGCCGATGCTCGCCAGCAAGCCCGAGATCATGAAGATGATGATTCGCAGCCGGCTTACATCGATACCCGAATACAGCGCCGCCTCGCGATTGCCGCCCGCGAGATACGCCTTTCGTCCAAATACGGTACGCGAGAGCACGAAGTGGTTCAACAGCAGCAGAACCGCGAGAATCCAGATCGGTAGGGGGATGCCGAGCACGAGACCGTTGCCGAGGAAAGCGAAGCGGTCGTCGTCAATGGAGATTGGTACGCCGTTCGACGTGAGGTACGCGAGACCGCGAAAAACGCCCATGGTGGCGACGGTGACGATGAATGAGGGGATCGTCAACAACGCGGACAGCGAGCCGTTCGCGGCCCCAAGAACGATCCCTGTGGCCATGGCAGCGAGCACGGCGACAAGCGGCGATGCGCCATGCTGCAATGCAAACGCGCAGACGGTGCCGACCAGCGCCATGGTCGCGCCGACCGACAGGTCGATATCGCCGAGCAGCAGCACGTAGGTCATGCCGAAGCCGAGTATCGCGATGATGGAGACCTGCATCACCACGTTCACGAGGTTGTTCACCGACATGAAGTTCGGCGACAGCACCCAGAAAAAGCCGCACAAGACGATCAGCCCGACGACGATACCGCCGTAGTGCCTGACGGCGCGATGTAGCGCACCGCTTGCGTGCGAGCGGCGCGTGGACGCGGCGCCGCTGAGTTGAGTCGGGTTCATGCTGTTGTGGCTCCGGTTGCGTACGACATCACTTCTTCTTGCGTGATGGGTTCGACACCCTGCGCATTGAATTCATGGACGACGCGCTTCTCGCGCATCACGACAAGGCGATCGCTCATGGCAAGCGCCTCCGGCAATTCCGACGAGACGAGAATGATCGCCGTCCCGGTCGAGGCGAGCTCACGGATCACCCGATAAATCTCGAACTTCGCGCCCACATCGACGCCGCGCGTGGGTTCATCGAGGATCAGCACCTTCGGTTTCAACGCCAGCCATTTGGAGAACACGACCTTCTGCTGATTGCCGCCACTCAGGTTTCCAACCGCCTGAAACGGCCCCGATGCGCGGATGTTCATACGCGTGATCGCGTTCGCCGTTTCATCGCGTTCGAAGCGGCGGTTCAGGATGCCGAAGCGTGAACCGTGTTCTTCAAAGCTCGCCATCGTCACGTTGCTGGCGATGGAATGCATCAGCACGAGGCCCTCGTGCTTTCGGTCCTCGGTGACGAGCGCGATGCCCTCCCGGATGGCATGTGCAGGACTGCGCAACTTGAGGCGCTTGTCGCTCATCGTGATCTCGCCGCTCGGCCGGCCGATGCCGAACAACGCCTTCATCACGTCCGAGCGTCCCGCACCGATCAACCCGAAGAAGCCGAGAATCTCGCCGGCGCGAATCTCGAAGCTGATGTTTTCAAACTGACCGGGGAGCGTGAGATTGCTGACCTTCAGCAGCGGCTGCGATGGACGCATGTAAGGCGTCTCGCGACGCGGATAGACATCGTTCATTTCACGCCCGACCATCATCGCGATCAATGCGCCGATGGTGGTCTGATCCTTCTGCAATGTCGCGATGTAGCGACCATCGCGCATGACCGAGATGTCATCGGAAATGCGCATGATCTCGTCCATCCGATGCGAGATATAAACGACGGCCACACCCTTCGCCGTCAGCTTGGTGACGATATGAAACAGGATCTCCGCTTCGCGATCGCTTAACGAGGACGTGGGTTCGTCCATGATCACGAGCGATGCATCGCGGCTCAGCGCCTTGGCGAGTTCCACGAGTTGACGCTGCGCCATGGAGAGACGCGAAACAGGTGCGGTAGCGTCAATGTCGATATCCAGGTGATCCAGCAAAGCCTGCGCTTGCGCATACAAGCGCTTGAAATCCACGACACCAAAACGCCGCGGCTCGTGCCCCGCGAACATGTTTTCAGCGACACTCAAATTCTTGGCGAGACTCAACTCCTGATAGATGATCGCAATGCCCGCCTTCTGCGACTCGCCGGGATTCGCGAATGTAGCGGGCGATCCGTTCAAAAGAATTTCGCCGCGCGTAGGCGCATGAACGCCGGC
Source organism: Caballeronia mineralivorans PML1(12) (assembly GCF_001028175.1). Classification (GTDB taxonomy): domain Bacteria; phylum Pseudomonadota; class Gammaproteobacteria; order Burkholderiales; family Burkholderiaceae; genus Caballeronia; species Caballeronia mineralivorans. The sequence goes on along the minus strand of NZ_AEJF01000179.1, from coordinate 21,283 downwards.
GAGAATCTTCATCAGCGTGGATTTGCCCGCACCGTTCTCGCCGAGCAGCGTGTGCACGCGGCCCGGCAGAATGGCGAGCGAGACGTCCTTGATCGCCTCGACTGGCCCGAACGACTTCGCAATCCCGCGTAGTTCGAGAAGCGCAATGTCCGGGCGAGGTTTCAAACCCGTATTCATTTCACCGACGCGTTCAGATACTGACCCGGCGTCACCGGCTGCAGCTTCGGCACGGATTGCTTTTCCGCAACCTTGACAGCGGTGTCCACGGCGAGCGCGCCCATCTTGTCCGGGTACTGGCGAATCACGCCGACGAAGTTCGGGTTCTTGTCGACCGCCGCGCGCGCTTCGGGCATGCCGTCGAAGCCGATGACCTTCACGTGATTACCGGCCGATTTGCCTGCGACGGCCGCGGCCATTGCAGCGTCATCGCCGAAACCGAAGATGCCCGCGAGATCAGGATTCGCCTGCAGCATGTTCTGCGCCGCGCTCAATGCATCGGCGCGCGTGATGCCCGGCTGCACCGCGACAATCTTCACATCGGGACACGCAGCGAGCGCTTTCTTGAAACCCGTCACGCGGTCGATCACTGATTGAACCGTCGGATAATCGATCACGCCGACCTTACCCTTGCCGCTCAGCACCTTGCACATCAACGCGCCGGCTTGCAGGCCACCGGCGTAGTTATCGGTGGCGATATGCGATGCGACTTCAACGCCTTGCGCGCTGATATCGACGGTGATTACTGGAATGCCCGCCTTCTGCGCCGTCAGCACGGCCGCTTTCACGCCCTTGGAATCGACGGGCGAGAGCACGATCACATCGACTTTCTTCGTGACGAAATCCTGCACGTCCGCGATCTGCTTGCTCAAGTCCTGGTTCGCAATCGCGATGTCTATCTGCGCGTGATCCTTTGCGGCTTGCGCTTTCATCGCGTTGGCGAGTTCGACGTAGAACGGATGTTGTTGCGTGAGCAGCGATGCGCCAATCTTGACATCGGCAGCGTGAGCGACGGGTGCGGTTGTGGCGAACGCTGCGACCAGAGCAGCAAGAAGTGAACGACGGCGAAACATAAGCGTGTCTCCAGTTATTGTTTAGGGTTACTTATTACAAAATTCGAGAATCCCCTCTTCCCGCCGATGCACATCCAGTCCGGCTTTGAGAATCAGCTCGAGTGTGGGTGGATCGATGGCGTCATCGAGCACGAGTCCACCAAGGCGGCTAACGTGGCAGAAAACCTCACCCTCGCCTTGCAGCGCCGGCTGGTAAGCCACCACGACGCTACGTTTGGCGTTCTTCAGCGCGGCTTTGAACACTTCAGCCAGACGCGCATCGGCGCACAGCAAATTGCCGTCGCGATCAATCCCGTTTGCTTCCAGCACCACCAGATCCAGTGACAACGCAGAAAGCGATCGCTCGGCATCGGGCCCGAGCAGCACGGTGGAATTGTCGTCGAGCGAGCCGCCGGTGAGACGCAATTCGCAGCGCATGAAACGCTGCACGGTCGGCACCATCGCGATGTCGTTGAGCGTCAGTGCGAGGTTCGCGCGATCGGCGAGCAACGGCAGCAGCTTGTGCGTGATCAAACCCGCGCCGATAAACACAGACGCGTGGTCATCGATGAAATCCGCCGCCATGCGCGCGATCGCCATGTCCGCAGCCTGCCGCGTCGCACTCGGCGAAACTGCAGTGAGCAAGTTTTCGCCCGGCCGCTGCGCCACATATCGCGCTTTCCCAAACGCACGAATGAGGTAGCGCTGCTGCTCCAGGTAGTTCAGATCCGAGCGGATCGTGACGCTGGAGACGTCGAACGCCGAGGCGAGTTCATCGACCGATACTTCACCGCGCTTGCGGACAAGTTCGACGATACGCAGACGCCGATGAAGCGAATTCTTGTTAGCCAACACGGGCAGCACCGCCTTTGTACTTTCGTTTCGAAAGATTTTAGTTTCGAAACGAAAGACACGCAAAGGACTTTATGTTCGGTGTTTACCCGCGTTTTCGATACCAAACCAGGTAAGCCGCAACGAACGCGGACACAAAAAAGCGAGGCGGCGCGGGAAACTTCCCCGCGCCGCCTCGCCGATGATGACACACCTCAAGCGTGTGTCATCTGACTTCAGTCATCGCTTACTGCGCCGTCATTCGACCTCGACCGCTTCCGGATTCGGATTGCGCGGCACCGGACTTTCGTCGAACGTGAGCGCGACCTTGTCGTTCTCATCCACGTCCACCGTCACGCGCCCACCCGACATCAGCTTGCCGAACAGCAACTCGTCCGCCAACGCACGACGGATCGTGTCCTGAATCAGGCGCTGCATTGGACGCGCACCCATCAGCGGGTCGAAACCGTGCTTCGCCAGATGCGCGCGCAAGCCGTCGGTAAAGACCGCGTCGACCTTCTTCTCATGCAACTGATCTTCCAGTTGCATCAGGAACTTGTCGACCACACGCATGATGATTTCCTCATCGAGCGAGCGGAAGCTGATGATCTGGTCCAGACGGTTCCGGAACTCAGGCGTGAACATCCGCTTGATATCGGCCATTTCGTCACCGGTTTCCCGACGATTCGTGAAACCGATCACCGACTTCTGCATTGCTTCAGCGCCCGCGTTCGTCGTCATGATGATGATGACGTTGCGGAAATCCGCCTTGCGACCGTTGTTGTCGGTCAGCGTGCCGTGGTCCATGACCTGCAGCAGCACGTTGTAGATATCCGGATGCGCTTTTTCGATTTCGTCGAGCAACAGCACGCAATGCGGCTTCTTCGTGACGGCTTCGGTCAGCAAACCGCCTTGATCGAAACCGACATAGCCGGGCGGCGCGCCGATCAGCCGGCTCACCGCATGACGTTCCATGTACTCGGACATGTCGAAGCGCAGCAATTCGATACCCAGCGTGAACGCCAGTTGCTTCGCCACTTCCGTCTTGCCGACGCCTGTCGGCCCTGAGAACAGGAAGGCGCCGATCGGCTTGTCCGTCTTGCCGAGACCCGCCCGCGCCATCTTGATGGCGGCGGCGAGTGCATCGATAGACTGATCCTGACCGAACACCACGCTCTTCAGGTCGCGATCCAGCGTCTGCAACTTGCTGCGATCGTCTTGCGACACGCTTTGCGCCGGCACACGCGCGATCTTCGAAATAATTTCTTCGATCTCGTTCTTGCCGATGGTCTTCTTTTGCTTCGACTTCGGCAGGATGCGTTGCGCCGCGCCCGCTTCGTCAATGACGTCGATGGCCTTGTCCGGCAGATGACGGTCCGTGATAAAGCGTGCCGACAATTCAGCCGCCGCGGACAGCGCGCCCGACGAGTACTTCACGCCGTGATGCTCCTCGAAACGGGACTTCAGGCCGCGCAGGATCGCAATGGTCTGCTCGATGGTCGGCTCGGCCACATCGACCTTCTGGAAACGGCGCGACAACGCCGCGTCCTTCTCGAAGATCCCGCGATATTCCGTGAACGTGGTCGCACCGATGCACTTCAACTGACCCGACGACAACGCCGGCTTCAGCAGATTCGATGCATCCAGCGTGCCGCCCGAAGCCGCACCCGCGCCAATCAGCGTATGAATTTCGTCGATGAACAGCACCGCATGCGGGCGTTCCTTCAATTCTTTCAGCACCGTCTTCAGGCGCTGCTCGAAGTCGCCGCGGTATTTTGTACCGGCCAGCAACGCGCCCATGTCCAGCGAGTAGACCTGTGCGTCGGCGAGGATATCCGGCACTTCGCCGCGCGTGATGCGCCAGGCGAGCCCTTCGGCAATGGCGGTTTTACCCACGCCGGCCTCACCGACCAGCAGCGGATTGTTCTTTCTCCGACGGCACAGCACCTGCACCACACGCTCGACTTCCAGTTCGCGGCCGATCAGCGGATCGATCTTGCCGTCCTTCGCGAGCTGGTTCAGGTTCTGCGTGAATTGCGCGAGCGGGGTTTCCTTTTGCGCAGCCGCGTCTTCCGCTTCGGGATTCGCGTCGCTGCTGGCCTTCGCGGCGTCGCCCGAATTCGTCTTCGCAATGCCATGCGAGATGAAATTGACGACGTCGAGGCGCGTCACACCCTGTTGTTGCAGGTAATAGACGGCATGTGAATCCTTTTCACCGAAGATAGCGACAAGCACGTTCGCGCCGGTCACTTCCTTCTTACCGTTCGATGTCGATTGCACGTGCATGATCGCGCGCTGAATCACACGCTGAAAACCAAGCGTCGGCTGGGTATCGACGTCGTCCGTGCCTGGCACGGTCGGCGTATTGTCATGAATGAAATTGCGCAGGTTTTGACGCAAATCTTCAATGTTTGCTGCGCATGCGCGCAACACTTCAGCCGCGGTCGGGTTGTCCAACAAGGCCAGTAAAAGATGCTCGACCGTAATGAACTCGTGCCGCGCCTGACGTGCTTCCATAAACGCCATGTGCAGACTGACTTCCAGTTCCTGGGCAATCATGCTTCCTCCATCACACACTGCAGCGGATGACCCGCCTGCCTCGCGTGGCTAACAACTTGCTCAACTTTGGTCGACGCGATGTCCCGCGTATAGACCCCACAAACTCCCCTGCCTTCGCGATGAACCTTCAGCATGATTTGCGTCGCAGTCTCACGATCTTTATTGAAATGTTCTTGCACGACGAACACGACGAATTCCATCGGCGTGAAGTCGTCATTCAGCAGCACCACTTTGTACATGGACGGCTGTTTCAGCTTTTGTTCCTGCCGCTCTAGTACGGTGCCATCCTGCTTGTTGGGATTGATCGCCATACGCCCATTCTAAACAACTCGGACAGGCTCGCCATCTCGCCAAAACTCCGTTCGCTATGAGAGCCGAATCGGTGTCGCCGCACACTTCGCGTAACCTGTCGCTTGCTGAATTCCGCCGGCCCTCGTTACACAGACCAGCCCTCTTGAAACATCGTTGAATCCAGTATCGCACAGCTCTCAAAAAAACGAATTGTCCACTTGGATGCGGCCTGCCCTGGGCACTTTCCCCGTTGCGACTGACTATGTGACTCGTTCCTGCAACCTGCTCGTGCAACCTGCAGCGACTGCTGGTTGTAGCCACGTGCTGGCTGTACTGCTCATGTGCGTCGATTATGCGACTTTTCAAGATGGCGTGCTTGTGCGGCGGGATACGCGCAAAGCGGGAAAAACCCTTGAAATGAGGTCTTTACAACGCCTTTACGACCATCTCAAAATTTTCTTGACACTTGATTTAAGAGATTAAACAATCAAATTGGCACTTTTTTCCGAAAGCGTTTCAGGTGAAGAAAGGCCGCGGTGAGCTTGTGAGGAGGGGGCGGTTCACATTGTGGGTCGTCGAGCTTTTCGAGCGTGCTCGTGGTAGCGACGAGAGTAAGAGGGGAAGTGATGTCAACTGGTACGGTCAAATGGTTCAACGACGCGAAAGGCTATGGATTCATCACGCCCGATGAAGGCGGCGAGGATCTGTTTGCACATTTCTCGGCGATACAGATGAATGGTTTCAAGACGCTCAAGGAAGGCCAGAAGGTCAGCTTCGAGATCGTCCAGGGACCCAAGGGCAAACAGGCATCGAACATCCAGGAGTCTGCCTGACCGTTCGATAGCGCACTGTCCTTGAAACCCGGCATAACGCCGGGTTTTTTTATTTTCACGCGCAACCGGCGAAAAAAAATCCCGAGGCGGACCCTGGCGGTTTTTGCCTATTTTTATATGCCGATTCCGACGCTCCTCAATCGGAACTCCATGGCGGGATTGGAAACGCGGAATTTAGCTGCCATCACATCGATAAAGCGGGTCAGCGGCATTTTTTCGGCGTTGTGCTCCGCCTTGCATCCGTCGATTACTCGCCTTCCCAACGATTCGATGCGCTGCTGTGGCATCAATAGTTCGGCAGCAAACCGGTTGGCTTCGGATTCGTATCTGTTCCAGTAGGATTCGCTGCGATTCATCGTGCTCTTGGTGTCGACAGGTGTCGATAAATTCGTGGCGGTCGGTGGACCTGTGCATGCAGAAGTGCGCTATTTCGTGAGCCAGGGTGAATCGGCGCCTTGGACCATAGGCATTTTCCGCCGCGTGAACCAGACTTCTGCCGGGCCTTCGTGACTAAGCGTTATCTTGCCGATCGTGCTCCGCCGCAGCGAAACAGTCGCTTGCGACAAGTTTTGCCACGAGCGTGCGCTGCGGCCCAATCGGTTCGCACCACCCATGAAAAAGCCCCGATGCGAACCGGTCGCATCGGGGCTTTTCTGGAAGCTTGGCCGAACTTACATGTTTTCGATCAGCACCTGGCCGAAGCCCGAGCAGGAAACCTGCGTTGCGCCTTCCATCAAACGCGCGAAGTCATACGTGACGCGCTTTTGCAGGATCGACTTTTCCATCGACTTGATGATGACATCCGCCGCTTCCGTCCAGCCGAGGTGGCGCAGCATCATTTCCGCCGACAGGATCTCCGAACCCGGATTCACATAATCCTTGCCCGCGTATTTCGGCGCCGTGCCGTGCGTGGCTTCGAACATGGCCACCGAATCCGACATGTTCGCGCCCGGCGCGATGCCGATACCGCCAACCTGAGCCGCCAAGGCGTCGGATACGTAATCGCCGTTCAGGTTCAGCGTGGCGATCACGTCATATTCGGCCGGACGCAGCAGGATCTGCTGCAGGAATGCGTCGGCGATCACATCCTTCAACACGATGTCACCGCCCTTCGGGCTCTTGATCTTCATCCACGGGCCGCCGTCGATGAGTTCAGCGCCGAACTCCTTCTGCGCCAGCGCATAGCCGAAATCACGGAACGCGCCTTCCGTGAACTTCATGATGTTGCCCTTGTGCACGAGCGTGACGGTGTTGCGATTGTGGTCGATGGCGTACTGGATCGCCTTGCGAACCAGGCGCTCCGTGCCTTCACGCGACACCGGCTTGACACCGATACCCGACGTTTCCGGGAAGCGGATCTTCGTCACGCCCATTTCTTCGCGCAGGAACTTGATGACCTTCTTCGCCTCCTCCGACTCGGCCGCCCATTCGATGCCGGCGTAGATGTCTTCCGAGTTCTCGCGGAAGATGACCATGTTGACCTTTTCCGGCTCGCGCACCGGCGAGGGCACGCCCTTGAAATACTGCACGGGGCGCAGGCAGACATACAAGTCGAGTTGCTGGCGCAGCGCGACGTTCAGCGAGCGGATGCCGCCGCCGACCGGCGTGGTGAGCGGTCCTTTAATAGAGACGACATATTCCTTCAGCACGTCCAGCGTTTCATCCGGCAGCCACACGTCCGGGCCGTACACCTTCGTGGCCTTCTCGCCCGCGAAGATTTCCATCCAGTGGATCTTCTTCTTGCCTGCATAGGCTTTTTCCACCGCTGCGTCGACGACCTTGATCATCACCGGCGTGATATCCACACCCGTACCGTCGCCTTCGATAAAAGGGATGATCGGCTGGTCGGAAACGTTGAGCGAGTAATCCGCGTTAACGGTGATCTTGTCACCGCCCGTCGGAACCTTGATGTGCTGATACGGCATGGTCGACTCCAAAGATGGCTGGGCTAGCTAACTACAGAAATGCACAGAATGCGTTCGGAAATTCGGCGAAAAAAGCGCATGAGCGGACGGCGGCTGGGGCCGCTGGCGGCAATGCCGGCGCGCGCCCGAGGCGACCAGAACAGTATTCTAGCCCACGGTGCGGAGCGGCTGCCTGGGCCCGGTTTCGCTGCATTGCAACAAAACGGTGCGTGCCAAAACGATCCTCCGGCGCGGTGGCTACGACCGCTTATCGCTCTATTCATCTCTTATGTCTTATATAAGACTTGAGAGTCAGCGTTTCGGATTATGCATTAATATCCCGCCATTCGCCATAGCCATATTCCCGCAACAAAGCCGCACAGCAAGGTCCCGCGCCCCGCTTACGCCCTTGTTTGCTAATTGATTTTCCGCCATGCCGCTGCTTGCTCTCAACAAACCGTTCGGCACGATCTGTCAATTCTCGCCGCACGAGAAACACCCTTCGCTCGGCGAATGGGTAACGACGCCCGGGGTGTATCCGGCCGGCCGCCTCGATACAGACAGTGAAGGCCTGCTACTCCTCACCGACGACGGTGCACTTCAGGCGCGCATCGCCGAGCCGCGTCACAAACTGGTCAAACGATATTGGGCGCAAGTGGAAGGCGCGCCAGACACGGCCGCTCTCGAGCGTCTTGCTGCGGGCGTCGATCTCGGCGATTTCATTACGCGGCCGTGCGGCGTGAAACGGGTGGAATCGGTGGAACTGCTTTGGCCGCGTCACCCGCCTATCCGATACCGCGCCGCGATCCCGACCACATGGATCGAACTGTCGATCACCGAGGGACGCAATCGCCAAGTGCGTCGAATGACGGCGGCGGTCGGATATCCCACACTTCGGCTGGTACGCGTGGGTATCGGCGCACTCGATATATTCAGTCTCGAACTAGCACCGGGCGCGTCGATGACGCTGCCGCCGCGCGCGCCATGGAACGGCATCGTCTAGACGAGCCACGTTCCGCTTAATCTCAAACATTACAAATTCATTTCGTCTTCCCAACAATTATTGCAGCACAATCCTGAAAAAACACGTCAACGGACTTCCGGCATGCAACGTTATTCGCAGCAGATGCCTTAAACCGCCATCCGGCATTAGCGAAGGACCGAAACGGATAGCCCGCAGCTGAAGGCAATACGTAAGGTTCAAGCGCTCGCAGCGAGATCGAAGTTTTTGTTCGAATCTCCTGTCAACCAAAAGGTGGATGGCTCGTTTACCGACATGACTCCAACGACCGGGTCACAAGGTTAAATCAAACTAAAGCTGAGGATTCACAACATGAACAAACTGATCGCTGCTCTCGTCGCTGGCCTGTTCGCAACGGCTGCATTCGCACAAGCTTCGGCCCCGGAAGCATCGGCTCCTGCAGCTGCTTCGACCGCTCACAAGTCGGCACACAAGAAGTCGACCCACAAGAAGGCCACGCACAAGAAGGCAGCTACGGCTGCTGCTGCTTCGGCCGCGTCGGAGTAAGTTGCAACTGGTAATAGATCGCGGCAACGCGACGCTAAAACCAAGTAGTGCTGCCGCGCAAGCGGCATTGAAAGGCAGACACCCGCAAAGGTTTCTGCCTTTTTCTTTGGGCGGGTTGGGTGACGGGTTGGGCTATATGCGCACGCGCTTTTTGTCGGCGCTCACGCGCTCAAGTAACATGCGCCAGTCTTTCCCGATTCTTCAGCCAACTGGCTTCATCCCATCAGGAGTTTCGCCGTGCGTCTTTCATGGCTCTCGCCCCATTCGGTTTCATCGTTTGAACCTGGCCGTCTGATGCGCCGCGCACTCGTTGCGCTCGCCGTTCCGCTCGTCTCGTTCATTGCAGTGGCCCCGCTCGCCGCGCACGCTCAACAAATGCCGCCTGGCGCCAAGCAGCCCGCCGACTTCCCGCACACCAAACTCACCGCGGGCATGTTCGTGATCGACGCCGCCGTCGCCGCGAACGATCCCGATCGCGAACAAGGCCTGATGTATCGCACGAAGCTCGCGCCCAACGAAGGCATGCTGTTCGTCTTCAATGAAACCGCCGTGCACTGCTTCTGGATGAAAAACACCTTGATCCCGCTGTCGATCGCGTTCATGCGTGCAGACGGCACGGTGACCGATATCGACGAAATGCAGGCCGAGACGGAGAACAATCACTGCCCGCGCAACAACGGCGTGTTTGCACTGGAAATGAGCAAAGGCTGGTTCGCATCGAAAGGGATTCAGCCGGGCATGAAGATCCAGGGTCTGCCTGCCTTGCAATAAGCATCGCCAGGATTACGCCTGAACAGGTCTCGCGCGCTGTAGTCGTCTGCGAGACACCCGCGCCCAGTCGCGCCTGAAGCCGGCCGCCCGCTTTTTAGCGCGCGCCGGCTTTTTGCTTGTGCGCAGCACAGGACGCCGCCTTAGGTCATCAAAGATTCATCTTTTTCGCCGACCTGGCAAGAATCCTGCAAAGACCCTGTCGACGCGCTATCCTAATAAACCAGCGAAGCGACCACGAAGCACGACAAAGCTTCGCTCCGGAGCCACCGTCCGGGCCATCGAGCCCGGTTCGGGTTTCAAAGCTCCAACCAATCAACAGGAGGTTCAAGTGCCCCGCAAGACTCCCATCGACCGCTATCGGAATATTGGTATCAGCGCTCATATCGATGCCGGCAAGACCACCACCACCGAACGCATTCTTTTCTATACCGGCGTGAATCACAAAATCGGTGAGGTTCACAACGGCGCGGCCACGATGGACTGGATGGAGCAGGAACAGGAGCGCGGCATCACGATTACCTCCGCTGCCACCACAGCCTTCTGGAAAGGCATGGCAGGGAATTATCCGGAACATCGGATCAACATCATCGACACCCCGGGACACGTCGACTTCACCATTGAAGTCGAACGTTCCATGCGCGTGCTCGACGGCGCCTGCATGGTGTATGACTCGGTCGGCGGGGTGCAGCCGCAATCCGAAACGGTCTGGCGCCAGGCCAACAAATACAAGGTGCCGCGCATTGCGTTCGTCAACAAGATGGACCGCGTGGGTGCAGACTTTTTCCGCGTGCAACGGCAGATTGGCGAGCGCCTGAAGGGCGTCGCGGTGCCTATGCAGATCCCCGTGGGCGCGGAAGAACACTTCCAGGGCGTGGTCGACCTGGTCAAGATGAAAGCGATCATCTGGGACGAAGCCAGCCAGGGCGTGCTGTTCGAATATCAGGAAATCCCCGGGAATCTGCTCGCAACGGCAGAAGAATGGCGCGAGAAGATGATCGAGGCGGCAGCGGACGCGAATGAAGCGCTGATGGACAAATACATTGGCGGCGAACCGATCAGCGAAGACGAAATCAAGGCAGCCATCCGCGCGCGCACGCTCAGGAGCGAGATCGTCCCCATGTTCTGCGGCAGCGCGTTCAAGAACAAGGGCGTGCAGGCCATGCTGGATGCGGTGATCGACTATCTGCCGTCGCCGGCGGACGTGCCCGCGATCATGGGCGTCGACGAGTACGACAAACATGCGGAGCGTCATCCGACCGATGAAGATCCGTTCTCCGCGCTCGCCTTCAAGATCATGACGGACCCGTTTGTCGGCCAGTTGATCTTCTTCCGCGTGTATTCCGGCGTGGTGAATTCCGGCGATACGGTCTACAACGCCATCAAGGAGAAGAAGGAGCGGCTCGGCCGGATTCTCCAGATGCACGCGAACGAGCGTCAGGAAATCAAGGAAGTGCGCGCCGGCGATATTGCCGCTGCCGTGGGCCTGAAGGAAGCGACCACGGGCGACACGCTCTGCGATCCCGCGCATCCGATCATTCTGGAACGCATGATTTTCCCGGAACCGGTGATCTCGCAGGCGGTCGAGCCGAAGACGAAACCCGACCAGGAAAAGATGGGGATCGCGTTGAACCGGCTGGCTCAGGAAGATCCGTCCTTCCGTGTGCAGACCGACGAGGAATCCGGCCAGACCATCATCTCGGGCATGGGCGAATTGCACCTGGAAATTCTCGTCGACCGGATGCGGCGTGAGTTCGGCGTCGAAGCGACGGTCGGCAAACCACAGGTGGCGTACCGCGAGACGATTCGTATCCCGGTCGAAGATATTGAAGGCAAGTTCGTCAAGCAGTCGGGCGGACGCGGTCAGTACGGTCACGTGGTCCTGAAGCTGGAACCGCAGAAGCCGGGCGGTGGTTATGAATTCGTCGATGCCATCAAGGGCGGCGTCGTGCCGCGCGAGTACATTCCAGCGGTCGACAAGGGTATTCAGGAAACGCTGAAAGCCGGCGTGCTGGCGGGGTATCCGGTCGTCGACGTGAAGGTGACGCTGACCTTCGGCTCGTACCACGACGTGGACTCGAACGAAAACGCGTTCCGCATGGCTGGATCGATGGCGTTCAAGGACGGCATGCGAAAAGCCAAGCCGGTGCTGCTCGAACCGATGATGGCCGTGGAAGTGGAAACGCCCGAGGACTTCATGGGCAACGTGATGGGCGATTTGTCGTCACGCCGCGGGATCGTGCAGGGCATGGAAGACATCGCGGGCGGTGGCGGCAAGATCGTGCGCGCCGAGGTGCCGCTGGCCGAGATGTTCGGCTACTCGACCACGTTGCGCTCGCTCACCCAAGGCCGCGCCACGTATACGATGGAGTTCAAGCACTACGCCGAGACGCCGAACAACGTCGCGGAAGCCATCGTGAATTCGAAGGGCAAGTAGGCGCATTGTACGTTCGAACGTCGGGTTCGACGATTGAGCGAAGTCCGTTGTTGCCTTCCGGCGGCAACGGACTTTTGTTTACCGGCGTTTATCGGCAAATTGGCGGATCGGCAGCGCTTATCTACAGATCGGCGGAGATGAAGAAAATGAGCGACGAACATCAGCACGAGCACACCGACTGGCGCGAGAACGGCGTCAAGGTGATCAAAGGCGATCAACTCGACACCAACACCGCGCAGACGCCCGGCATGAATCGCGCGGCGGCGATCAACGCGGCGCGCGTGGGCGCGCAGAAAATCTGGGCGGGCACGGTCACGATTCACCCGAATGCAAAAACCGGCGCGCATCATCACGGCGCGCTGGAAAGCGTGATCTACGTCGTGCGCGGACAGGCTCGCATGAAGTGGGGCAATCATCTGGAATTTACCGCGGAGGCCGGACCGGGCGATTTCATCTTCGTGCCGCCGTATGTGCCGCATCAGGAGATCAATGCGCGCACCGATGAACCGCTCGAATGCGTACTCGTGCGCAGTGACAACGAAGCGGTGGTGGTGAATCTGAATATCGACGCGGTGGAGGAGCCCGAGGAAGTGTTCTGGGTCGATCCAATTCATAAACATCCGCATCAGCATTGAAGGAAATCATGGAGCGGAATTTTTACCGCCTTCCTGACGCTTGGGGTGCGCAAGCCTTTCCGCACCGTCGCGCCGGTCCCACAGCATGCGCAATAAATTGGACCGTGATCACGCACAGCGAATCGGAACACGATTTGCTCCGCTAAACTGAAAGCGCATCCGATTCCGTCCTTGCGCCGCCCTCACCCAGCGGGCGCAGGGTCGTCGAGTCAAAACAACAACCGAACCCCGAACCGGACAGCCCGATGAAGAAAACCGCCACCTCGCTTTTCCCCTTCGATGCAGCGCTCGAGCAATCCAGGAGTGCGGCGGGAGAACTGGGCAATCATGCCATCGACGAATTCAAGGCCGGCCGGCTGTCGCGACGCGAGCTGTTGCGGCATGCGAGCTTGCTGGGCTTGTCGATGGCCGCCGGTGGCTTGATCGGCATGCCACGCGCACGCGCGCAAGCGCCTGCGGGCAAACCCGGGGGCACGATCCGCGTCGCGCATCTGACACCTGCGGGCGCGGTCGATCCGCTCACCGTCACCGACGCCGCCGGCCTCGCGCTGATCAATCAGACAGGCGAATTTCTCATCGACGATGACGGTCAGGAGCTCAAGCTCCGCCCTTCCCTCGCACTTTCATGGGCACCCAACGCGAAGGGCGATGTGTGGACGTTCAAGCTGCGCCCGAACGTCAAGTTCCACGACGGCCAGTCGATGACCGCCAAGGACGTCGCCGCCACGTTCAACCGGCTCGCCGATCCCGCCAGCGGTTCGGCGGCGCTTTCGGTGCTGAAGGGGGTGTTGTCAAAGGGATCGGTGAAGGTTATTGACGACATGACAGTCGAGTTTCATCTCGACGCTCCCAATGGCAACTTCCCGTATTACGTTTCATCGGATACGTACAACGCCGTGATCCTGCCGGCGAATTTCAGCGGCACGTATGAGAAGTCGTTTCCGGGCACGGGACCGTTCAGGTTCGAGTCGTACACGCCGAAAGTGGGCGCGGCGTTCGTACGCAATCCCGATTACTGGGGCGAAAAGGCTCTGCCTGAGCGCGTGACGTTCGCGTTCTACGCCGACCTGCAGTCGCAACTACTCGCGCTGCAAGGCCGGCAAGCCGACGTGATGAGCGACTTCACCGTGCAGGGCGGCGTCAGCATGATGACCAATCCCGAGTTCAAGGTGCTGGGCGTGAAGTCGAGTGCGCATCGGCAAATGCATATGCGCACCGACACCGGTCCGTTCAAGGACAAGCGCGTGCGCCAGGCACTGGCGCTGGCGTTGAATCGCGACGTGATGGTGAAGGGGCTGTTCAAGGGCCACGCTGCACTGGGTAACGACAGTCCGTTCTCGCCGGTGTTTCCGTCCAGCGATTTGTCCGTGCCGCAGCGCAAGCTCGATGTCGCGAAGGCGAAGCAACTGCTCGCGGCAGCGGGCGTGCCGAACGGTTTCGACGTCACGCTCACGACCGAGAAGTACATGGAGATTCCCGATCTCGCCGTCGTGATCCAGAACGCGGCGAAGGCGGTCGGCATCAGGATCACCTTGAAGGTGGAAAGCCAGGAGCTGTATTACGGCGCAGGCACGTACGGCAAGTCGGACTGGCTCGATTCGCCCCTGGGCATCACGGACTATGGGCATCGCGGCGTGCCGAACGTATTTCTTAACGCACCGCTTACCAGTGAAGGCACCTGGAACGCCGCGCATTTCAAGAATGCGCAGTACGACAAGCTCGTGGCGGATTTTGTGGCGGCGCTCGACGTGGCATCGCAGAAAAAACTCTCGGGACAAATCCAGAACCTGTTGCTCGACGAAACCCCCGTCGTGATCCCGTATTTCTACGATCAGCTGATCGTCACGCGAGCGAACGTGAAAGGCGTGCGCTTCAACGCTATCTCGCAGTTGTATTTCGAACGCGCGACTATCGGCGCGTAGCCGGTTCTTTTTGAGTCTCGCGCTCGATGAAGCCTGACCCGAGGACGCTCCGATCATGAACACGGTCTCTCCTCCCGCAGCGCCAGGTGCGCCGAAAGTGACGAAAGTGAACTCGCGCAGCGACGGCGGGAGTGCTGCGCGCATCGTGCGGTTTATCGGCGTGCGGCTGCTGCTGGCGATCATCACGTTGTGGCTGTTGTCGGTGATCGTGTTCGTGGGCGGACAGTTGCTTCCCGGCGATGTCGGCCGAGCGATCCTCGGCCCGCTCGCCGACGCCCGCGCGGTCGCCGCGCTCAATCATCAACTCGGCGTCGACCGGCCCTTGCTCACGCAATATGCCGGCTGGATCGGGCACTTCCTGCGCGGCGACATGGGCGAGTCGTATTCGTATCGCGCGCCGGTGGCGCCGTTTATAGGCGACGCGCTGTTGAATTCGGCCAAGCTCGGTGCGCTCGCGTTTATCGTCGTCGTGCCGCTCGGCATTGCCGGCGGTGTTTATGCCGCGCTGCACGAAGGGCGATGGATAGACAGGACCATCAGTATTGCGGGGTTATCGGCGACGGTCGTGCCGGAGTTTGTCTCGTCGATCGTGCTGATCCTCGTGTTCGGCATCTGGCTGCAATGGCTGCCTATCGAAGCCACGTTTCCTCCCGGATCGAATGTGTTCGTCCAGCTGAAGCATCTGATCCTGCCCGTGTTGCCGCTGGTGCTGGTGTTCTTCGGATACATCGCGCGAATGGCCCGGGCCGGTACGGTTGAAGCACTCGATGCCGACTACACACGCACCGCGATCCTCAAAGGGCTGCCGCGCCGCGTGGTGATCATGCGGCACGTGCTGCGCAACGCGCTGCTGCCGACCGTCACCGTCGCCGCGACGCAACTCGGTTATATGATCGGCGGGCTGGTGGTCGTGGAGACGCTGTTCCACTATCAGGGCATCGGGTCGCTGATTTATAACGCCGCCAAGGGCAAGGACTTTCCGATGCTCGAAGCGGGCGTGCTGAGCGTCGGCGTGATTTATACGGCGGCGAACCTGATCGCGGATGCGTTGTATGTCGTGCTAAATCCGCGCTTGCGGGTGAGGAACGCACAATGAGTACAGCGACCGCTACTCCCGTGCCGCATAAGGGGCCGCGTTTCGAGCGCACCAAGGCCCTGCTAAGCTCGCCTACGTTTGTGGTCGGTGCGCTGATCCTGCTGTTCTGGGTCGCGTGCGCGCTGATCGGTCATTGGGTCGTGCCGCAAGACCCGTATGCCTCTGACCCATTGAATTCCCTCACGCCGCCCGATGGCACGCACTGGTTCGGCACGGATCAACTAGGCCGCGATGTGTTCGCGCGCGTGATCGTGGGTGCTCGCGACATTCTCACCATCGCGCCACTGGCGACGTTGCTCGGCACGGTGGCGGGGACTGCGGTGGGCCTGATCGTCGGCTACTTCGATGGCTGGGTGGACAACGTGATCGGCCGGCTGATCGATGCAGTGCTGGCGTTGCCGCTGGTAATCGTCGCGCTGCTCGCGCTGGCAGCCGTGGGCGCGAGCAACATGACAGTGATCCTCGTGATCGGCATTACCTTCACGCCGATCACGGCGCGCACCGTGCGTGCCGCCGTCTTCGCCGAACGCAATCTCGACTACGTGCTGGCCGCGCAATTGCGCGGTGAAAATGCGTTCTACATCATGTTCGCGGAGATCCTGCCGAACGTGCTGCAGCCGATCATCGTGGAAGCTACCGTGCGGCTCGGTTATGCCATCTTTGCGGTCGCCACGCTGTCGTTTCTCGGCTTCGGCATCCAGCCGCCATCAGCGGATTGGGGTCTCGCACTCTCCGAGTCCTACACCCTGATGGCGGGTGGCGCATGGTGGACCGTCGTATTCGACGCCGCCGCGATCGCCACGCTGGTAGTGGGCGTGAACCTCGTCGCCGATGGCATTCAAGGAGTACTCGAACGATGAACGGACCGCCGCCATCGGCCTTCCCGGTCTTCGATGGATCGAAGAGCGCTGAAACCGATGCGCTGACCATCGTCGGCCTGACGGTTGCATACCGCATGCGCGGCCGCGATCGCGAGGTATTGCAGGACATCTCGCTGCGGGTGAAACGCGGCGAAGCGTATGGGCTCGTTGGCGAATCCGGTTGCGGCAAGTCCACTGCGGCACTCGCGATACTGCGTTATCTGCCGCGCAACGGCCGGGTGAAGGCGGGCAAGATATCAATCGCCGGCCGCGACATCGCTTCGATGAACGCCGACGCGTTGCGGCACATGCGTGCCAACGCGGTGTCCATGGTTTATCAGGACCCGGGCCGCGCGCTGAATCCGTCGCTGACGATCGCGCGGCAAGTGTCCGAAGCGTTCGAACTCGCAGGCGCCTCGGTGAACGAGGCGCTGGAACACACCATCGACATCTTGCGGCGCGTGCGTATCTCGTCGCCCGAACGCGTGATGGATAGTTATCCACATCAATTGTCGGGCGGCATGCAGCAGCGCGTGGTGATCGCAATGGCGCTTGCGTGTAATCCCGAGTTGCTGATCCTCGACGAACCCACGACCGGCCTCGATGCAACAGTCGAAGCCGAGGTGCTCGACCTGATCGCTCAGCTACGCGAGGAACTCGGCACGGCGGTGCTTTTCATCAGCCATAACCTCGCGGTGATCGGGCGAATGTGCGATCGCGTCGGCGTGTTGTATGCAGGGAAACTCGTCGAAGAAGGCACGACACGCGATGTGTTCGCGAAGCCTCGGCATCCGTACACGGTGGGTTTGCTGCGCTGCCTGCCAACCACCGGACGCAGCAAGGACACGGGCCGGCTCGACACCATTCCCGGTTCGCTGCCGCTGCCGGGCACGGTGACGCAAGGGTGTATCTATGCGCCGCGCTGCAAGCTCGCCGATGAGCGTTGTCATCGTGACGCGCCACCGCCGTATCGCGTATCCGCCGCGCATGGCGACCAGATGTCGCGCTGTCATTACCATGAGCGTGCGACCGAATTACCGCGCGCAACGCCGGAAGTTTTGAGCGCGGCGATCGACCGGACCGACGCGCCCGTTGCATTGCGCGCGGAGAATTTATCGAAGACGTTTCATGTCGGCGGGGAATCGCTGCGGGCGGTGCACGATGTATCGCTTGAACTGGCGCTGGGCGAAACGCTTGGACTCGTCGGCGAGTCAGGCAGCGGTAAAACGACACTCGCGAAGCTGTTGCTGGGCTTGTTGTCGCCCGATGCGGGCGGCTCCATTGAACTCGATGGCGCCACCCTGCCCGCCCGCGTGACAAGCCGTAACGACGAACAGGTGAAGTCGCTGCAGATTGTGTTCCAAAATCCGGATTCAGCGTTGAACCGGGCGCATTCGGTGCGCCGGCTGATCGCGCGGTCCTTGTCGAAACTCGGTGCGTTGCGCGGGGCGGCGAAGGAAGCGCGGCTGCAATCGCTGACCGCCGCCGTGCGTTTGCCCGAACGTTATCTGAGTTCGCGCACGCGCCAGCTGTCGGGCGGGTTGAAACAGCGCGTGGCGATTGCGCGAGCCTTTGCCGGCGATCCGCGCGTAGTAGTCTGCGATGAGCCGACATCCGCCCTCGATGTCTCCGTGCAGGCCGCGATCCTGAATCTGCTCGCCGACCTGCAGCGCGAACGTGGCGTGAGTTACGTGTTCATCTCGCACGATCTGCATGTGGTGCGCTATTTGTCAGATCGTATCGCGGTGCTGTATCTCGGGCGGCTGATGGAGATCGGCCGGGCGACCGATGTCTTCGACGGCCCGCATCATCCTTATACCGAAGCGCTGTTGTCGTCGGTTCCTGCAATCGATGACAAACCGCACGCGCGCGAGCGCATCCGTCTCTCGGGCGAGTTGCCGAGCGCGGCCAACCCGCCGTCGGGTTGCGTGTTTCATACGCGCTGTCCGCGCAAGATCGGGGCGATCTGCGAGCAGCAGGAACCGCCGTACGCGCACGCAGCCGATGGCCACCGGATTCGATGCCACATCCCGGTAGAAGAATTGAGGCGCTTGCAAAAGCTTGAATGACACGCAGCGCCAAAGTAGAAGGAACCAATCGGCGCTCGTTCCCTCATATCGAGTTCAACGTTCGACATGAGGGACCACAACATGAAGCGAAACTTCTCCGCAGCATTCGCGTTTGCAGCTGTCACTGCGCTGGGCTGCGCCTCGGTAGCGAACGCACAGCAAAACACTCAGCAACCTACCGTCGATCCGAGTTTTTCCGCCTACACGCTCGCGCAGGAATGTTCGAAGAAATCCGATAACACTGCGCAAGGACAATGCGTGGGAGCCGTGCGCGGCATTGTGCGCGGATACCAATATGGCGTGCTGTTCCTGGGCCAGCGTTCGCAACTGAAGGCCAATGAAACACAGCGCGTTTCGCTGTGCCTGAGCAACACGCCCGTCTCGACCTTGGTCGATGAATTCCTCGCCGACGCCAAACAAGTCGATGAAGCGTCGCTCAAGCGCACACCGGCCGAGGTCGCCGTGCTCGGGTCCGTGCATTCGCATCACGCTTGCATGTAGAACGCATCAAGGCTTAAAGCATTTCTAGCGGGCGCTTTGATTTCGGCGGCTTGAACTGGGTGTCGATGAGATTCAGTTCTTCCGTCGACAGCTTCACGTCTCTTGCCGCAGCGTTTTCGATCACATGAGCCAGCGTCGAGGCTTTGGGGATAGCCATGACCTGCGGTTGTTGCAAGACCCATGCGAGCGCGATTTGCATCGCAGAAAGGCCGCGGGCCTGGGCGATGTCGTTGAGTACGCTTTGCTTCGGCAAACGCGCGTGATCGACGGGGCTGTATGCCATCGCCGGCATATTGCGCTCGCGCAGCCACGGCAGGAGATCGAATTCAGGACCGCGGCGCGCGACGTTGTACAAGATCTGGTTGGTCGCACACCGGTTGCCATTTTCCAGTGAAAAAAGTTCGACCATGTCTTCCGTGTCGAAATTGCTCACGCCCCAGTGGCGGATCTTGCCTTGCGCTTTCAGCGTCTCGAAGCCGCCGATGACCCCTTCCAGATCCTCGCCGCCGCGCCAGTGCAACAGGTATAAATCGATGCGATCAGTCTGTAGACGCTTAAGGCTTCGTTCGCACGCGGCTTTCACGCCGGCTTCGCTGCCGTTGTGCGGATAGACCTTGCTGACGATGAAAATTTCTTCGCGACGATCCTTCAACGCCTCGGCTATCAGCTTTTCACTCTCGCCTTCACCGTACATTTCCGCCGTATCGATCACGGTCATGCCCAGGTCTACGCCAGTTTTCAAGGCTGCTATTTCTGCGTTGCGGGTTTTGGCACGCTCACCCATTTCCCACGTTCCCTGGCCCAGGGCCGGGGCTTGCTCTCCCGTCGGGAGACGAACGGTTGTTTGCTGCGCAGTCATTGGCGATCCTCTTTCGTTCTGAATTTCGTTGGGCTCCGCACGTCGGCCTCAGTTCAAATATTTTGTTGCGCCTCAACGCCGCGAGTTAGTGCACGCACGCGACGTGCACTAACTGCTTCGTCACACCAATCCCACCACCAACGGTCCCAAGAGCGTCAACAGCACATTTGCCAACGCATACGTGATCGCGAACGGAACCGTCGGCACCGCGCTCTCCGCCTTATCCAGCACGCCGCCAAACGCTGGATTCGCACTGCGCGATCCAGTCAGCGCACCCGCCAGGAGCGCTGCGTTTGTATATCGCAACACGTATCGGCCGAACAGCATCGTGAGAACGAGCGGCAATATCGTGACGATCGCACCCAGCAAGAAGATCGTGAGGCCGCTTTGCTTCACCGTCACCACGGCCTGTAATCCGGAGTTCAAACCGACAGCCGCCACGAAGGCCGCGAGCCCGAAATCCTTCATCAATTGCGACGCCGCCGGTGGCATCACCCCATACATCGGATGTTTGCCTCGCATCCAGCCAAATACCAGCCCGGCCAGCAAACAGCCTCCGCCCGATCCGAGGGTCAGCGGCACGCCGGCCACATTCACCACGATCAACCCAATCAACAAACCAATCACGATTCCCACACCCATGTAGATGAAATCGGTCTTGTTGGTGACGGGCAACTCATAACCCGCTGCGTCCACGGCGCGCTTCGTATCCTGCGGCGAACCGTAGAACGTAATCACATCGCCATGCTCGAGCTGGGTCTCGGGAAGAATCGGCAACGGCTGGTCCGCCCGGCGAATCTCCCGCACGAATACGCCATGCCGCAAGTCGCGATCCACGGTCGAGCGCACCGCGGCGATTGTCATGTGATTCATGCCCTTGCGCGTGAACACGCCCTGCCGGTTCTGCATCACGACGCTGATGCCGTCGGTGTCGGCCACCTCTTCGCCAATATTCGGAGCGGCCGCCACCATCATCTCGCGCCGGCCGACGACCAGCACGATATCGTCGGCTTGCAGCATCACGTCCGGCCGCGGTTCCACCGCTTTGCCCGCGCGCCGGATGCGCTCGATTGTGATCATGTCGGTCTCAGCCAGCTCGATCTCGGCAACGGTCCTACCCGCCGCACCGCTCACCCCGACG
>NZ_AEJF01000178.1 GCF_001028175.1 Caballeronia mineralivorans PML1(12) | reverse complement strand
CCGAGCCGCGCGATGGCATCGCCCGCCGTGCCGATGATCGCGGACTGCGTCAACGCCCCGCCGGCCAGCCCCGCGGCGATGCCCTTGTTCAGGCCGAAGAGCTTCGCGCACACCAGCACCGTCGCGAGCGCCGTTACCGCGAGAAACACCGCCATAGCGATCTCACGCAGCGTCTTGCGCGACAGTGAGTTGAAAAACTGCGGTCCGGAGTCGTAGCCGACCGCGTAGATGAAGACCGCGAACATGACGGACTTGACGCCGTTATCGATCTGCACGCCAAACTGGCTGATGACCACCGCCGCCAGCAACGATCCGCCCACGCCGCCAAGCTGGAACTTACCGAAGTTGATCTGGCCGATGAAGTACCCCGCCGCGAGCGACAGGAATAGTGCGATTTCCGGTGATTTCGTAAAGACCTGGTGTATCCATTCCATAACGCCCTCGCTAGTTTCGTGTGCCCTGCCCGACCCGCTAAAAACGACGCATCCACCTGCGCGCCCATCCCGCTTTCTACGACGAAAACCTGTTCATCCCAGCTTGCCTGCGAGCCCGACGATCACGGGCCCCATCAGCGGCAGGAGCACGTTCGACAACGCGTAGGTGATCGTGTAGCCGATAACCGGGGTCGCATTGCCCGTCACCCCGACCAGCGCGCTGATCGCGGGCGTGCTGCACTGTTGCCCGGCGATTGCGCCGAGCAACATCGGCACTTCGAGTTTCAGCAGCCAGCGCCCGACCGCGAGCGACACCAGCGCCGGTCCGAGCGTGATGACCACGCCCGCCAACGGCAACGCAATGCCGTATTCGCGGATCAGGCGGATGGCGTCCGCTCCCGCCCCCAGCCCGACCGCGGCGATAAACGTGCACAGCCCGAAGTCCTTGAGCACTTGCGCGGCGGCGGAAGGCAACGAACCGATCACCGGAAAGCGCGACCGAATCCAGCCGAACAGCAGCCCCGACAGCAAACAGCCGCCGCCCGTGCCCAGCGTGATCTGCACGCCGCCGACACGCGCGCTCAAGTGCCCCACGACAATCCCTGCAATCACGCCGAGACCGAGAAACACGAAGTCGGTTTTCAACGTCCTGCTCACCACGTAGCCCAGCTTCGCCGCGCCGCGCCGCACGTCCTCGGTCGCGCCGATCAGCGTCAGTACATCGCCGCGATGCAGTTCCGTGCCCGGTAGCGCCGGGATCGTGCTGTCCAACCGCGTGACAGCCGAGATATAGACGCCGCGGCCATCGGCAGGCGTCGCGCGCGCACGCATCTGCGCCACCGTCAGGCCATGCACTTCGCGCCGCGTGAGCATGACGTCGAGGGTGTCGGCATAGATATCGGCGACGTCGCTGCCGGCGACTTCCTCGCCGATGGAAGGCAGCGCCTGCACGAGTACGGCGCGACGCCCGCCGATCACGATCCGGTCATCTTTCTTCAATACGAGATTCGGCTGCGCTTTCACGAGCGAGCGGCCGCGCATGACACGTCCGACGGTAAGTTCGTTGCCATAGCGTTTTTCGAGGGTATCGACGCTTAAATCCGCCGCAGCCGTGACGCGGACTTCACGGGCCACGAGCGAAGGGGCCGCCGGCCGCTGCCCCTCGGTCAGTGCGCTGTCGCCCCCGAGTGCACGCCACAGGCGCTCGGCTTCATCGCGCAGATTCACGCGCAGCAATAGCGGCGCGATCTGGCTGGTGAATAACACGATGGTGACGAGCCCGAACAGGTAACTCACGCTGTAGGCAGTAACGATGTTGGCCTGCAGCCGGGCGATCTCGGCAGCAGGCAGCGCGAGTTTGCCGATTGCCTCGGACGCCGTGCCGACCACGGCCGATTCCGTCGCGGCGCCGGCAAGCAAACCAGCCGCGGTGCCGCGATCGAGCTTGAAAAGCGCAACGGCACCGAGCACCAGCCCGAGTACGACGACCAATTCGACGACGGAAAGGAGGCCATAACGCCAGCCCCGTCCGATATTCGCAAAGAATTGCGGTCCGCCGGTGAAGCCCAGCGCGAAGATGAACAGGGCAAATGCGATGTTCTTCAAGTCCGGTGAAAGGCGTGCCCCGCTTTGCCCGAGAACCAGCGCAACGATCAAAGTGCCGCATACACCACCGAGTTGTATGGGTCCCAACTTGAAAGAGCCAACGAAAAAGCCGATTGCGAGACTCGCGAACAATGCAATTTCGGGTTGACTTGCGAACAAGTTCCAGATCATGAAATTATCGCCTCTATTGATTATTTAAACGTAACGATCAAGCGGCCTGGAATGACCAAAATTAAAAATTCGATTAATTATCACAGCAATTCCGCAGTCGTTGAATATTGAACCTCTTGCATGTCAGTTTGCTGGCCGTCAAGTCGGGAGAACATGAATTCAACACCGATCTTTCATTTCCGGCATATGGCCGGCGCATTTGGTCTCAATAAGACATCGTCATTGGCAAAATCCTTTATGGATCTTGTCTCGGCTCAACATCCTTGTTGCATGACCATGTCGGCGAATCCGGCCGGCCGTTTGCATACAATAAGACAAGTGGCTTTTCGGCCACAGCAAAAACTGAATCGTGTAACACAAGTCTTGAAACAAAAATCTTTATAAATCAGACCACCCATTCCAAAATCAGGAGAAGTGTAATTTTTCATTGCAATGATTTAGCAAATGTGAAAGTCTTGCGATTAATGCGGAATGCATACAAGAACTGAAGTAGATATTGTAATTCCGCATAGGTGTCAATACGCTTTTCGGCATCGATCAAAAAACGCTGCGTGCCCTGAGAAGCGCAATGCAGTCCACGCTGTTTTGGACACTGAGAGGTAAGAGACGATGAATCAAATTCATGCCATGCGGGTGTTCGTACGGGTATCGGAAACCGAAAGTTTTCGACGTGCAGCACAACAACTCGATGTATCAAACGCGCTCGTTACTCGCGCTATTGCAATGCTGGAGGCGCATTTACGCACCCGGTTAATCAATCGCACCACTCGTAACCTCTCACTAACAGAAGCCGGTACCCGTTATCTCGAAGGATGCCGCGCATTGCTCGAAGAACTGGATCATCTCGAGTCAATGGTGGCGCATACGGAAGGCGACCCCAGCGGCACATTGCGTGTGGTGGCATCCGGATCGCTTTCGCTGATGGCGCTGACGCCGCTTATCGACGGCTTCCGGCAGGTATATCCAAAGGTGAACGTCCGGCTGACGTTATCCGAGCGTCATGTGGATCTGGTGGAGGACGGATTCGACGTCGGTATTGTGACGGCATTCATGGTGTCGAGCACGGCGCTGGTCGAACGCCCAGTCGCCACCAACACGCTGATTCCCGTCGCCACGCCCGCTTATCTTGAAGAACACGGTTCGCCCAGCTCACCGGCCGACTTGCTGCACCACGCGTTCGTGGCGCTGCCCAGCGAAATGCGCAGTGCAACCTGGCACTTCCGGCATCGCACCAACGGCAGCGCCGACCAGGTCACGCTCGCGCCGGTCTATACGGTCAACAGCGCATTGATGGTGCGGCTCGGCACGCTTGCGCACATGGGCATTTCGATCATCCCGGAAGGTATTGTCGCAGCGGATCTGGAAGACGGCTCGCTGGTACGCGTGCTAGGCGATTATGCTATCGACGATCCGGACGTGAAGGTGTCTATTGTCTATCCGGGACGACAGTATCTGCCGGCCAAGACGCGCGCGTTCATTGACTACACGCTCGAACATATGGGTCCGGGCGCAGAAGTCGGATTGCCGCAGCCGGAAAGCGTTCTCGCGCGGCTTTCCATGGTACCGCCGGCCAGCGCCGTGGCTAACTAACTGACCGGCTTTTCCAGGCTGGCAGGGAGATCGTTCGATGTCGATTCATGTGATCGTCTTCAGCAGCCGGCAATATGATCGCGACGCCTTTACGGAGGCAAACGCGGCGTTTGGTTACACCCTGCAGTTCCAGGAATCGCAGCTCGACGCACAGACGGCCATTCTTGCTCACGGTTGTGCGGTGGTATGCCCGTTCGTGAACGACATTCTCGACGAAGCCGTCCTGCAGACGCTTCGTAAAGGCGGCACGCAGCTCGTGGCGCTGCGCTCAGCGGGCGTGACGGCTCCCCACTTCCCAGGCGATAAATCGGCCGTGCTGATAATCAACTTATTCTTCATACAATTAATCCTGCAACGGTATTGCGGTGCCGTTGAGGCAGGATGGCATGGCATTTGCCATGGTGAGCGGGTGGTACCCGTACGGATTCAGTGATAAATCATCTTCGATGACACCAGTTTCGTCAGCGTCCCGCGCTGGAACCTGAACCAGCCATCGGCGCTTTTAAGCACGACTTCATCGCCTTGCCAGAACACGCCGGTCAGCTTCATCCGCCTTCCTATGCGTTCGACCGCGGGCGGCCGTTTGCTGAAATCGTAGAACACGAGTTCCGGAGCCCCGCTATCGAATGCTTCGACAATCATTCGCGCGCCCGACGCCTCGTCGAAATGCGCGATACGACCCGCGTTTAGCCGGTCGAACGGCTTGCCATCGATTTGCGCTTCGAAACCATTCCCTTGCTGAACGAATAAAACGCTGCCGCCAATGGTCCGGATCGGGCCGGCACTGGCATCGGCCTCCTGGGCGAACGCCCTCACAGTCGCAAATACCAGCAGCGCAGCAACGATCAACGGGCAAATACGCCGAAGTGCAGTCATGAACATCCTTGTTGAAAAGCAAGAACCCGCAACCTAGTCCGCCCGGTGGCGAAAAGCAACAGATCGGCTCGCAGAAGCGCCGAAAAATCCAACTCGTTGAATCAACTGCACAAATCTCAGGGTTTTCACCAAGCAAACCCAAAAACGTTCGGTACAATTTGATCCCTTCAGCTCGCCCGAGCCTGCGTTCTTCACCCCGATAACGCGCGACCGGCAAGCATCAGTCACCGCTTACCCCATGCCTCTGCCCCTTCTCGCCCTCGCCATTGCCGCGTTCGGCATCGGCACGACCGAATTCGTCATCATGGGCTTGTTGCCCAACGTCGCGCGGGATCTCGGGGTATCGATACCCGCCGCCGGCATGCTCGTGTCCGGTTATGCGCTCGGCGTGACTATCGGTGCGCCGATTCTGGCTATCGTCACCGCGAAAATGCCGCGCAAGAAAGCGCTGATGAGCCTGATGGGTGTCTTTATCGTCGGCAATATGCTGTGTGCGATTGCACCGGGGTATTGGGTCCTGATGGGCGCGCGTATTGTGACCGCGTTCTGTCACGGCGCGTTCTTTGGCATCGGCTCGGTCGTTGCGGCGGATCTGGTCGCGCCTAACCGCCGCGCGCAAGCCATTGCGTTGATGTTCACCGGCCTCACGCTCGCGAACGTGCTCGGCGTGCCGCTTGGCACCGCACTCGGTCAGGCCGCAGGATGGCGCGCCACGTTCTGGGTGGTGACACTGATCGGTTTGGCCGCCGCCGGCGCGCTGGCTGTGTGCTTGCCAAAGCACATCGAGATGCGGGAATCGAGCATATTGCGCGAGTTCAACGTGCTTAAGAATCCGCAAGTGCTGATAGTGCTGGGCATTAGCGTGCTGGCATCGGCGAGTCTTTTTTCCGTGTTCACCTACATCACGCCGATTCTCGAAGACGTCACCGGCTTTTCACCGCACGCGGTCACGCTCGTACTACTGCTGTTCGGCCTCGGGCTGACGGTGGGCAGCACGCTTGGCGGCAAGCTCGCGGACTGGAAGCTGTTGCGCTCGCTGCTGACGCTCCTTGTGTCGATCGTCATGGTCCAGACCCTCTTCGCCGCGACCATGCATTCCCCCATTCCCGCGATGATCACGATCTTCATCTGGGGCGTGCTCGCGTTTGCCATCGTGCCGCCACTGCAGATGCTGATCGTGAACCGCGCAAGCGATGCGCCGAACCTCGCGTCCACGCTGAATCAGGGCGCATTCAATCTCGGCAACGCGACGGGCGCGTGGCTTGGCGGCATGGCGATCGGCGCGGGTGCGTCGCTTGGCACGTTACCGTGGGTGGGTGTGCTGATGGCGTGCGGCGCATTCGGGTTGACCTTGCTGTCGGCGTCGCTGGATCGGCGGGCACGGCGGGCACGGCGGGCAAGTATCGGGCAGGCGGCTTAGCAGGTGCCTGCGGGGTCGTGCTACGCCGCCTGCTCTACTCCGCCACGCCACGCGCAGGCAAAATCACGCCCTTGCACTCGCCGAATCCCACGCGATACCCCTCGCCCTGACACCATCCGGCGAGCGTCAGCTCATCCCCGTCCTCAATAAACCTGCGCTCACCGCCGCCTTTGAGCGCGATCGGGCGCTGTCCGTTCCACGTCATTTCAAGCAGGCTGCCGCATGAGTCTGGTGTTGCGCCGCTGATCGTGCCGGAGCCCATCAGATCGCCCACGCGCGTATTGCAGCCCGCCACCGTGTGATGCGCGAGTTGCTGCGCCATCGACCAGTACATCAGCTTGAAGTTAGTCCGCGTGAGCTTCGTCGCCGATTCGGCCAGCGCGGGCCGAAGATGCACCTCGAGTTCAATATCGAATGCATGATTGCCGGCGTGGCGCAAATACGGAAGCGGCTCCGGGTCTTGCTTCGGCGTGGCCGTACGGAACGGTTCGAGCGCATCGAGCGTGACGATCCACGGTGAGATGGTGCTCGCGAAACCCTTCGCGTTGAACGGCCCGAGCGGCACGTATTCCCATTGCTGGATATCGCGAGCGCTCCAGTCGTTGAGCAGCACCATGCCGAAGATATGCGACTCGGCGTTCTCACAGTCGATAGGTTCCCCCAGCGCATTCCCCACGCCAATGATAAACGCCGTCTCCAGTTCTATATCCAGCTTGCGGCATGCACTGAACATCGGCCGGTCTTCGCTCGGCAGCTTGATCTGGCCGCTCGGCCGCCGCACCGGCGTGCCGCTCACGATCACCGATGAAGCCCGCCCGTTGTAACCAATCGGCATCTCGGACCAGTTCGGCAGCAGCGCGTTCTTGGGATCGCGGAACATCGAACCGACGTTCGTCGCGTGCTCCTTCGATGAATAAAAGTCCGTGTAACCGGGGATATCGATGGGCAGATGCAGCGTCGCACTCGCCCTTGGCACCAACGCACGCGAGCGCAGCGCGGTATCGTTTTTCAGCGTGTCGCAATCGGCTGCGAGCAGCGTACTCAACTGAATACGCACATGCCGCCAGACAACGCGTCCCAACGCGATAAACGCGTTCAGTGTCGGCCGCGCGAACACGGGTTCGCATTCGATCAGCCGTGCGCGATGCACAACCGCGAGGTCGAGAATCCAGTCACCGATCGCTACGCCCGCGCGTGGCAGCGGATTGACTTCATCGGTGAAGATGCCAAACGGCAGGTTCTGGATCGGGAAGTCGCCGGCGGGGTCGTTAGCCGATTCGATCCAGCTTTTCAGCGATGGATCACGCGTCGCTTCGAGCGCTGGATTAGCTTCGTTGTTCGGACCGGCTGAAAAACTCATCGTTGCTCCGGGTTGAAATGTTTGGTCAGCCCCTGCCAGCACTCGTAGTAATGCGCCTGCAGCTGCGCGGTTTCCAGGGCGAAGCGGGTCGGCTTGATCAGCGTACGGGTTTCGAACATGAACGCCATGGTGTCGGCTACTTTCACGGGCTTCGATGTATCGGCGTTCGATGCCTTCTCGAAGGTCCCCGCGTCCGGCCCATGTCCCGACATGCAGTTATGCAGGCTCGAACCTCCCGGCATGAACCCCTCGGACTTCGCGTCGTACACGCCATGCACGAGACCCATGAACTCGCTCGCGACGTTGCGATGAAACCAGGGCGGCCGGAACGTATCCTCG
Organism: Caballeronia mineralivorans PML1(12); assembly: GCF_001028175.1. GTDB lineage: Bacteria > Pseudomonadota > Gammaproteobacteria > Burkholderiales > Burkholderiaceae > Caballeronia > Caballeronia mineralivorans. Next base: position 16,338 of record NZ_AEJF01000178.1, on the reverse strand, counting down.
TTCGCGAGCCAACGCGTCGGGAAAATCACGAAGTCGATGTCATCCACACCCGGCGTATCCGTCTGCGATTGCAGTACGAGAAAGATCGACGGATCGGGATGATCGAAGCTGATTGAACCGATGGTGTTAAAGAGCCGCAGATCATATTTGTACGGTGCGTAGTTGCCGTGCCAGGCGACCACGTCCAGCGGCGAATGGCCGATATCCGCGCGCCACAGCACGCCGTTCATCTTCGCGACGAGTTCGAATGCACCCTCGCGGTCTTCATAGGCCGCGTGAGGTGTGAGGAAATCACGCGGGTTGGCGAGGCCGTTTGAACCGATGGGCCCAAGGTCCGGCAACCTTAATAAGGCGCCGAAGTTCTCGCAAATGTAGCCGCGCGCGGTGTTGTCCGGCAGCGTGACGGAGAAGCGCACGCCGCGCGGAATGACGGCGATTTCGAGCGGTTCTATGTCGAGCCGGCCAAGTTCCGTTGCAATCGATAAGCGCCCTTCCTGCGGCACGATCAGCAACTCGCCATCGGCGCTGTAGAAAAAGCGCTCCTGCATCGAACGGTTAGCGGCGTAGAGATGGATCGCGCAGCCGTGCATGGATTCAGCCGCGCCGTTGCCGGCCATCGTCACCCAGCTATCGATAAAATCCGTGGGCGCGTCGGGCATCGGCAGCGGGTCCCAACGCAGTTGGTTAGGCGGCGTGGGCGGCACCTCGGCAAAGTTCGCGACGAGCTTTGTGCGCAGGCTATCTCCTTCGATCTGAGTGAACGGTTGATGCACCGCCGCCGGCCGTATCCGATACAACCACGAGCGCCGGTTATGTCCTCGCGGCGCGGTGAACGCCGTGCCCGACAGCTGCTCGGCATAGAGACCGTAGTTCACGCGCTGCGGCGAATTGCGGCCGAGCGGCAGCGCGCCGGGCAATGCTTCGGTGGCAAAGTCGGCAGCGAAACCCGATTGATAGTGGCGGCTCGTGTCGGTGTGGCTCGCGAATGCGCCGGGCGATTCTGGTTTCATGGCTTGTCCTTTTCTACAATTTCATGCGCGCGCAGCGATAGTCGCGACACCGCTGCGCGCCAGCGACATCGCTTCGCGCAGCACGTTCATATCGCCGATCTGGTTCGACAGCAGCAAGATCAGCTTCGCGTTCACCAGTTGGCTTTCATCGTTGCCAAGATCGCGATGCATATCGATCAGCGCTTCATAGAAGGCATCGGGATCGGCGAGGCGCAAGGTGGTATCGAGCATGGCGGGCCTCATCATGCGGACTGGGTTTCGTTGAGCGTGCACGTCGCGCGGGCGAGCGCTTCGCGCACGGCGTGTGGATCGAGGGAGCGGGCACGCATCGCGATGTGCTGATCGGGGCGCAAGAGATAGAACGTGCCGGGGCGTGCATCGAAGCGTTCGGCCAGCAGGCCCTTCACGTCCTCTAGGACATCGATTCCATGGCGCGTTTGAATATCGGAACCGGCAGGCACAACCAACACAAGCTTCGTCTGCGGATGCAGATGCTGCAGCGTGGTGAGCGCATCGAAGGATTCACCAAACAGCACGCCCGCAAACGACGACCCCACCTGCTGCAAGAACCACCCCTCATGTCCATCACGTCCATTAACCAACACAGGCGCATCCGCAACCACTGCGCCCGGCACGAGCGCGCAATCGAAGACATCGCGATCCGGCGTGCTCAGCGGCGAGTCGTGCAAGACCGAAGCCGTCGATAACCTTCCACTATTCACGATCCGCCGCGCGAACGCACAATCCTTCGCGAGCCGCAAAGCGGCATCGCGGAACACGCGCGATACCTCGCTCTTCGGCGTGATGAAATCGGTTGAACGCGTGGAGTGGCGGATGTTTTCATCGGCGGCGGCTTCGCGTTCGCTCGCATAGCTGTGGAGCAAGGCATCGGGCGCGATGCCGTCAATGACCAGCTTCAATTTCCAGCCAAGATTGTCCGCGTCCTGCACGCCGCTGTTCGCGCCGCGCGCGCCGAACGGCGACACGCCATGCGCCGAATCGCCCGCGAACAGCACGCGGCCGTGACGAAATTTATCCATGCGCTGGCATCGAAACGTGTAGACGCTCACCCATTCCAGTTCGAATTCCACATCCGGTCCGAGCAACGCCCGTACGCGCGGAATCACGCGCTCGGGGGTCTTCTCAGCGACCGGATCAGCGTCCCATCCCAACTGGAAATCGATACGCCACACGTTGTCCGGCTGTCGATGCAACAACACCGATTGATTCGGATGAAACGGCGGATCGAACCAGAACCAGCGCTCGGTGGGAAAGTCGGCTTTCATACGCACATCGGCGATTAGAAACCGATCCTTGAAGGTGCGGCCGTGGGTGTCGAGATGCATCAACGCGCGCACGGGACTGCGCGCGCCGTCGGCCGCGACCACGTAACGGGCGCGCAGGGTGTACGGACCGTCAGGCGTCTCGATCTGCAGCGACACGCATTCATCCGACTGCGTAATCCCCGTGACCAAGTTGCGCCAGCGGGCATCGAGCAAAGGCAACTCGCGCGCCCGCTCCGCCAGATACCCTTCGACGTAGTACTGCTGCAGATTGATGAACGCGGGCCTTGCATGATCCGCTTCGGGCAACAGATCGAACGCGTAGAGCAGCTCGTTTTGCAGAAACACCTTGCCTACCTTCCAGCTCACGCCTTTCGCGACCATAGGGTCGCCGCAGCCGAGCCGATCGAAGATCTCCAGTGTGCGTTTCGCAAAACAAATAGCGCGCGATCCCGACGACAACGTGTGGTCATCGTCGAGCAGCACGACCGGCGTGCCCTGCTGCGCGAGGTCGATCGCGGTTGCAAGACCCACCGGCCCGGCGCCAATCACCACGACCGGATGGAGCTGCCCGTCGCCGCTTTGATCCGGCGAGCGCCGATAGTCGAACGTGAGCGTCTGAAAGTCGATAGCCATGATCGTTTCCGTGCCCATTCAACTTTCGAGTGTTTCCCACATTTCCTTGTCGCGCTGGGCAGTCCAGATGCGCGGATCGCGATATTGCGTAGCTTCGTCGAAGGCGCGGGTGACGTCGAACGGCATGCAGTGATCGAAGATGACCCAGTCGCCGAACTTCGGCTTGAGCGCTGCATACGTGAGCTTGTAAATCTCGTTCAGATCCTTGCCGGCCGCCGCGCCCAGTTTCACCTGATTGAACAGTTCGCTCACAAAAGCCCGCGTTCCCGCGATACCGTCCGCCACCTGATGCGAAGTCTTCAGCGCCGCCCCGCGGCCCGGCACGAGCTTCTCGGGATTAAAGGCCGCGAGCGCATCGAGCGTTGCCGGCCAGTCCTGGTAATACGCATCGCCGCAATAAGGCGTCGCGCCGTATTCGACCAGATCGCCGGACAGCATCACCTTGTCTTGCGGCAACCAGAGCACCGTGTCGCCCTTGGTATGGCCCCGGCCAAGCTGCATGATCTTTACTTCGAGCTTGCCGAGCCAGAGCGTCATCTCACCTTTGAAGGTGAGTGTCGGCCAAGTCAGCCCGGGCACCGATTCGACCGCATTGAAAAGCCTCGGAAACCGCTCGATCTCGCTCTTCATGTCCTGCTCGCCGCGCTCGACGATCAGATCGTACGTGTCCTGGCTCGCGATGATCTGCTGCGCGCCATACGCCGACGCGCCGAGCACGCGCACGGCGTGATAGTGCGTGAGCAGGATGTACTTGATGGGTTTGTCGGTGACTTCGCGGATCCGGCGAATCACGTCCTGTGCCATGACGGGCGTGGCTTGCGTGTCGGCCACGAGCACCGCGTCGTCCCCGATCACGATGCCCGTATTCGGATCGCCCTCCGCCGTGTACGCGTATGCGTGCTCGGAAAGACGCTCGAACGTCACCTTCTTTTCCGCCAGATCAGCCTGCGACGCAAATTTCTTCTCACCAGCCATAAGAGTCTCCTGAAAGATCATCACATCAATTACGAATAGTAAAACGAATTACGATAAGTGAAACTATTGTTAACCCTATGCATAAGCGGTGGATGGCTTTCGGTGCATATCAATATGTGTATTTTGTGCAAGGCATCAGGCGTGGCGCTGCTACCATCGACGCTACACCGCTCACAAACCTCCTTCATGATCGCGCCAACCGTCCAGCAACTCGTCTCGCGCGCCTCCGACTACCCGTTTCCCGGCGCGCGCATTGTCATGGGCGAAGGAGCGAGCTCAGGCACGGCCATCGCGTATTACGAGGGGTTTTGCCTCGCCAGCGCCTACGAACCCATCTTCGATGTCACCACGCGCGGCTTGCCGCAGTCGCTGACGGCATCGGTGGAAAGTGCGGAGCGATTCGGCGACGAACTCGGTTTTCAGGCGCTGACGCTCACCGGCGATGGCGCGTCGTTCGATCCATTCGCACAAATGGACGATGACCCACGGCTGGTCGAACTCGACCGTCTTTCGCGCGCGTTGCATGCGTTCAATTTCTTCGGCGCGCAGCGGCCGGGTTTGTTGTTCCTGCGAGTGCATGAGCGTTTGCTCAAGAGCGTGAAGTACGACCACGGCAAGCACTTCTCTTCGGTGCTGATCGAGTTTGGGTTGAATCCGGCACGCATCGTGATTGAGTTGCCGGCGGCGGCGGTCGCGCATCGGACTTTCCTGGGTTATCTCGTGAAGAGTTACCAGCGGTACGGGTTCAAGGTCGCGGGAAATTTGCCGAACGCCGGGCAGATCATGTCGGTGTCGGATATGGCGCGGCTCGACTTCATCAAGATGGATGCAGGTGCCGCGTTGCGGGATTCAGTGGTGAAGCCGCTGGTGGGCTATGCGCATCGGCTGAAGATTCCGCTGATCTTTAGTCATGTGGCCGATGAAGCGCAGTTCGAAGCGCTTCAGCAATTCGATGTGAGTTTTGTGCAGGGGCCCGCGTTTGAAGCGCATGCGATTGGGCCCGGTGGGATTTAAGCGGGCCTACCGCGCGGTAAAACCGCCATCGACAGGCATCACGATGCCCGAGATCATCGCGGCAGCATCGCTTAACAGGAACAAGATTGGCGCGGCGACTTCGTCAGGCTCGACGAACCGGCCCAGCGGGATAGCCTTCAATGCCGGATCGCGTTTAGCGGGCTCGCTCCATGCCTTAACCGCCATCGGCGTGAGCGTGACCGTTGGGTTGACGCTGTTCACGCGAATCCCATGCGGTCCGAGTTCGAGACACAACACGCGCGTGATCGCATCGAGCGCGGACTTGGACGCGCAATACGCCAGGTGATCTTCAATGCCGACCAGCGCCGCCTGACTCGATACATTCACAATACTGCCCTTCTTCGCCGCCGCGATCATCGCGCGCGCTATCTGCTGCGCAACCAGCGCCGCGCCGCGCGCATTCACAGCCATGAGCTGATCGAAATCAGCAGCGGTGAAATCGATAGCCTTGTCCAGCGCCGTCGTGCCCGAGCAGTTGACGAGGCCATCGAAGGCGTCGAGATTTTTTAAAGCGTCCGCTATCTGCGCGGGGTCCGATACGTCGAGAACCAAAGGCTCACAGCCGGTTTCATCGGCGAGGGTTTGCAGGGCTTGTTCATTGCGCGCCGCCGCGACGACACGTGCACCCGCTGCACGCAGATGAATGACCGTCGTTCGCCCGATACCGCTCGATGCACCCGTGACCAGCACCGACTGTCCGCTGAAATCGAAATGTGTTTGCATGATTCACGATGCCTGCAAGCGATGCATGATCGGCTTCAATGCCGGATAGAGATCGACATACACACCGAAGCGCTCGGCGTATAACTTCTGGCGTTCAGCGTCAGGCTTCGCGCGTTCCACCAGCGTCACCCAGCCGCCCTCAGCGGTCTCGCGCGTAATCAGGTTCGTGCCCAGCGCCGCGAGCAATGCTGCGCCCATCGCCGCTTCGACCTCTTCTTCGATGGACCAGACCGGATAGCCCGTAACGTCCGCGATAATCTGCATCCACAAGTCGGAATGCGCTGCACCGCCGACCACGATAAGTTTGTCATCAAGCGATTGCGCGCCGCGGCGGCCAGCTTCCATGTTGTGCTTGAGCGCGAAGGCAACGCCCTCCAGTACCGCGCGATACAGCGTGGCACGCGTGTGATACAGGCTCAAGCCAACAAACGTACCGCTGGCTTTTGCATCCCACACGGGGCTGCGTTCGCCCATCAAGTAAGGCAGGAAGGCGACGCCATCGGAGCCCGCTGCTATTTTCGCCGCCGCTTCTTCCAGCAGTCTGTGCGGATCGCCATGAGACGTGGCTTTCGCAGCCTCCGTTTCCGCGTGGCAAAACTGTTCGCGATACCACGTGACCGACGCACCCGCGGTAATCGCACCACCGAAGATGTATATGTCCTGCTGCGAGTTGTAGACGTGCGGCATGCTGATCAAGCCATGACTCGCATCGACGGTCTGATTGATGTAACCCCAGCACATGCTCGTGCCGATCATCGCGACGTGATGGCCCGCGCGAGTTACGCCTGCTGCGAAGGTCGCGACGGCCGCATCGACGCCGCCCGCGATTATCGGCGTGTTGTCTTCTAACCCAAGTTCCGCGGCGCGTTCGGGCAGCAAGCCGCCCACCACCGCCGATGAATCCACGAGTCGCGAAGGCATCATCGTTTGTGGAATGCCGAGCATGGTTAGCGCTTCTTCCGACCACTTACGCTGCTCAATGTCATACACGCCGCCAATGTTGCCCGCCGAACTATGGTCCACCGCCAACTCTCCTGTCAGCTCGTGAATAATGTACGCGTTAGGCGGCAAGAAATAACGAGTCTTGTTCCAGACGTCCGGCTGATTGTTCTTCAGCCAAAGCATTTTCGTGTAGCCGTAGTAACTGTCTATGCCATTGCCTGTGATCTGCTTCAGGCGCTTGGTGTCGATGTTCCTTTCAACCCACTCCACTTCCTGAGTTGCTCTGCGGTCCATCCAGATCAGGCAGGGATATAGCGGACACATTTCCTTATCGACAGGGATGCCCGAGCCGCCGTACAAGCTGCTGATGCAAACGGCTTTGATGTCTGCCTTGGAGACGCCCTTGGCAAGCGCTTTCTCCGCACAGGCCTTGATAGTCGCCTTGACAGCATCCAGCCAGACCGATGGCCACTGCTCCGCCCACAGCGGCTTCGGTGTATCGGGATGGTATGCACTCGCATGCTGCGCGACGATCTTCCCCTCCAGGTCGACCAGCAAAGCCTTGGTACTCTGAGTGCCTATGTCAACGCCTATTACGTACGCCATCGCCTAGCTCCATGTCCCGGTATTTTCCGCTCGCGCTTAAGGCGGCGTTTCTTTTGCTCGGCCTATATTATCGCGGCTTTAGCAACACCTTGATCGAGTCCAGCGAGTCCGCGATCTTGATGGCTTCGTCCCACTCCTCAAGCGAGAAGCCATGTGTGACGATGCCCTTCGATGTCACCAAGCCACGCGCGAGTAGATCGATCGCTATCGGGTAGCAATACGGTCCCAGATGTGCCCCCCGCACGTCCAGTTCCTTCCGGTCTCCGATGATCGACCAATCCACCGTCGTATCGCTTCCGAACACTGAGAACTCAACAAAACGCCCCAGCTTGCGGATCATCTCCAGGCCCTGCGAAACGCCTATCGGCACACCGGTCGTCTCTATGTAGACGTCGCATCCATACTGGTCCGTGATCGACTTGATGATCTCGAGCGCATCGTCGTTCTTTGGATTGATCGTGATGTCCGCACCGTATTCGCGCGCCAGCGTCAGGCGCTCCTCCACCAGATCTATCACGACCAGTTTCTTCGGCGTCTTCAGATGCGCTACTTGCGTCATCATCAGACCCAATGGCCCAGCACCCGCGATCACCACCACATCGTCGAGTTGAATATCCCCACGATTCACCGTATGAATCGCACATGCCAACGGCTCTATGATCGCGGCGTCCTCAAGCGATATGCCGTCCGGGATTTTATGCACGATTGCCGTCGGCGGGATTCGCATGTATTCCGCCATGCCGCCATCTGCGACCTCGCGCTGGAAACCAAAGATGTTGTGCACCTCGCACATCCAGTATTGCCCCGACTTGCAATAGCGGCATTTTCCGCAGGGCACGATCTGCTCGGCGATCACGCGCTCGCCTGACTCAACGCCAAAATGTTCCGCCGCGCCTTCGCCCAGTTCTTCGACGTACCCAAAGAACTCGTGACCCGGAATGACCGGCGCTTTCACCCACGGGCTAGGGCCGCCCCAGAACATCTTGGCGCCCGAATGGCATTTGCAATCGCTTGCGCATATCCCGCACGCGGCTATGCGAATTACCAGTTCATTACGCCCCGCCGTCGGTCGCCGCACCTTCTCGACCCGGTAATCCTTCGGTGCGTGGCAAACAATCGCGGTCATCCTCGTTGCTTCATTTGATGTGCTCATAGTGCGCTCGTTATAGTCTTCATGGTTTCGTGGTTCCGCCTGAAAATGCCTTTAAACAAGGTGCTTTCTAGCCTGGTCCTATTCTTTACTCACTTACGGCGGCGGTCGCGGCTGATGTAAATCGCTAACAAGATGATTCCACCCTTGATCACGTTTTGCACATACGGGTTCACACCAACCATGTTCAACCCGTTGTTCAGCACGCCCAGCAATAGCGCGCCGATCAAGGTGCCGACAATCGATCCGCGTCCACCCGAGATGGATGTTCCGCCCATCACCACCGCCGCGATCGCATCGAGTTCAAATCCAACGCCTGCATTCGGCTGACCGCTCATCAAGCGCGCAGTCAATACGATGGCTGCAAGCGACGATGTCAATCCGGCAAGCCCGTACACAATCAGCTTCACGCGGGCCACTCGCACGCCAGACAATCGCGTGGCGTCTTCGTTGCCGCCGATCGCGTAGACGTATCGCCCGAATGGCATGCGTTCGAGCAACACCCAGGCAAGCAGATAGACCACGAGCATGATGACCACCGGCATCTGAACGCCGAGCACCTTGCCATTGCCAAAGAACGCGACCCAGTCGGGCAAGCCGTCGATCGGATAACCGCCCGTGTAGATCAGGGCAAGCCCGCGCGCGATGCCCATCGTCGCAAGCGTGACGATGATCGGCGGCATGCCGGCAAACGCCACGAAGATGCCGTTCGCCACACCAAAGCCGAGTCCGACGGCAATGCCGACCACGAGCGCTGCGACCGCGTTCATGCCCGATACCATCAAGCCCGCCGCCAGCGTGCCGGACAGCGCCATCACCGATCCCACCGATAAATCGATGCCACCCGTCAATATCACGCACGTCATGCCGACGGCGATGATTGCGTTGATCGACACCTGCCGCGCAATGTTCTCGATGTTCGCCGCCGACAGAAAACTATTGCTGGCGAACACCATGACGAAGCACACCACGATCAATCCGACGAACGGATAAAAGATCGTCGATCGTTTGAGGCCTGCCCAGGTGAACCGCACGGGCGAGCCTGGTGATGCGGAATCCACGGTGCCGGTTTTAGGTTCCATCGATAATTTACTCATGGCTGACTCCCTGCTCGATCGACCCGGCGCTAGCCGTCGTCGCGTGCGTCATGACTGCATTCGAGGTGATCTGCTCGCCTTCGAGAATGGCTTCTATGCGGCCTTGCCGGAACACCGCCACGCGATCGCTCATGCCTACGATTTCCGGCAGCTCCGACGAGATCATGATGATTGCGTAGCCCCGCTCGGTGAGCTCGCGCATCAGCAGATAGATTTCCGTTTTCGCACCCACGTCGATGCCGCGCGTGGGTTCATCGAAGATGAGGATGTTCGCGTGGTGGTTCAGCCAGCGCGCGATCACCACCTTCTGCTGATTGCCGCCGGACAGCGTTGAAACCTGCGTGTTCATGGTCGGCGCCTTCACGCCTACCCGCTTCATGATCGCGGCGGTCGTTCTTGCTTCGTTGCGTTGATCGATGAAAAAGCGCGCCTGACGATACTTGCCGAAGTTGTTGATCGAGATGTTCTGCCTGATCGAAAAATCAGTGATCAGGCCTTCGGTCTTGCGGCTTTCCGGAAGGATGCCGATGCCCGCATCCAGCGACGCGGCCGGGTCCGCGAGCTTCATCTCACGCCCGTTGATTTTCACCTTCTTCACATGCGCCGGATCGGCGCCGATCACCGCGAGCGCCGTCTCCGTGCGTCCCGATCCGACCAGTCCCGCGAAGCCGAGAATCTCGCCTTCGCGCAGCACGAACGCGTTGACGGGTCCGTCCTTGTCGATCTGCAGTGCCTCGACTTCGAGCACGGCTTTTGCATCGGCGCGCGGAGCGGGCTTCGGCGGGAAACTGTTCTCGATCTTGCGGCCGACCATCATCTCCACGAGGCGGCTGACGTCGGTATCAGCAACGGCTGTATCGCCTACGTATTGGCCGTCGCGCAGCACCGTGATGCGATCGCAGACTTCGAAAATCTCATCGAGATGATGCGAGATGAAGATCATCGCCACGCCCTGCGTCTTCAGCTCGCGCATGATGTCGAAGAGATGTTCCGCTTCTGACGGCGTGAGCGTGGCGGTGGGTTCATCGAGGATCAGGATGCGCGCTTCAAGCGACAGCGCCTTGCCGATTTCAATGAATTGCTGCTGCGCCACGGACAGTTCCCGAATCGGCACTGACAAGTCGATGTCCACTTTCAGCCGCGCAAAAATCGCCGCCGCCGAACGCCGCATGGCCGCACGATCCAGCAACAAACCTTTCTTCAACTCACGCCCGAGAAAGATATTCTCGACCGCGTTGAGAAACGGAATCAGGCTGAATTCCTGGAACACGATGCCAATGCCCGCCGCGACTGCATCGTGATAATCCGCGAACGCGCGGGTCTCGCCATTGAGCGTGATCGTGCCTTCGTCCGGCTGATAGATGCCGCTGAGAATTTTCATCAGCGTGGATTTGCCCGCGCCGTTTTCGCCGAGCAGCGCATGCACTTCGCCGGCGGCGACGTCGAGATGAATGCCCTGCAACGCCTTCACGCCGGGAAAGCTCTTCGTGATGTTGTCGAGTCTGAGAATGGAGTTCATCGTGGTCACCTGCCGGACCGTGCATTAGGTACAAGCCGCTTACCAGCTAAAGCCCTTGGCGTTGCTCTTGTCGATCATCTTCACGTCGATAGGAATCGCCTTCGGCACATTGGCGCCCCACTTCTTCGCGAGCGCAATCCCGATCGCAATGCGCACCTGATCGCGTGGAAACTGCGCAGACGTCTCGATGAACTTCGAGTCCGGCTTCTGCATCGCCGTGATGGCTTCGGGCGCACCGTCGACGCTCGTCAGCTTGATGTCCTTACCCGATGCTTCGATAGCCGCGAGCGCGCCCATCGAACCACCGTCGTTCACGCTGAACACGCCCTTGAGATTCGGATGCGCCTGGATCAGGTTCTCGGTGACGGTCAGCGCGGTCGCACGTTCTTGCTTGCCGTTCTGTGTATCGACGAGCTTGATGTTCGGGAACTTGGCCAACGCTGCCTTGCAGCCGCGCACGCGTTCGAGAATGGGCACAACGGGAATGCCGTCGAGGATCGCCACTTCACCCGTGCTGCCGATCGCCTTGCCCAAGTACTCGCACGACATCAAGCCCGCGTCGTAATTCTTCGATCCGACGAACGAGTCCACAGGACCGTTCGCGTTCGCATCGACGGCAACGACCACCACGCCCGCCTTCTTCGCCGAGTTCACCGCCGAGACAATGCCGGTGGAATCAGTCGGATTCACGAGCAGGATGTCGATCTTCTTCTGCAACATGTCTTCGACGTCACTCACCTGCTTGCTGACATCGTGATGTGCGTCGGTCACGAACACTTGCGCGCCGATCGACGCCGCCGCTTCGTTCAATGCCTTCTGCATGGAGACGAAATACGGGTTGTTCAGCTCCTGAAACGTCATGCCGATCTTCAGTGGCTCAGCGGCTTGAGCGGCGGTCATTGCGAGCGCCGTGGCAAAACCCAACGTGGCTAAGGCGAGTTTCTTCGGTAAAAGGAAAGCGTGCATGGCTGTCTCCATCTGTTGTTGATTCGACTTGGTTTGACTCGGGGCACTGCGTGGCAAAACTAAAACCGCCAGGACGAGTTCGTCCCACGCGGTGCTTTTGCAAGCACCGCGTTTTGCGGTCTATCGGTGAAAAGAGGCGCTAAACGATTACTTCCGGAACCCGCGCAGCGTCGGGCGGTTCGGTCGCGCTAGCAGCATTAAGCTGCTGATACGCGCGCCATCGTGACGGCGACATGTCCTTCAGCAACAGGAATTGCCGGTTGAAATTCGAGAGGTTGTTAAAGCCGACCTGATAGCAGATATCGGTGATATTGAGTTCACCAGACATCAGTAACTGACACGCGAGATTGATACGCAGCCGGTTCACGTATTGCACGAACGGCAACCCGGTATGGCGGCGAAAATATCGCGAGAACGCACTGACGCTTTGTCCCGCAAGTTCCGCGAGTTCGGTTTCGCGCAACTCCTGCGAGAGGTTCTTGCCGATATAAGACAGCACGTGATTGATGTGTGTCTCGGCATAACGCGCGGGGTCCGCACGATACGCCGCGCTCGCCAGCTTGACCGGGTCAACACTCTGCACGAGCAAGTCGAGCAGCGCCAGAAACAAGGTGATGCGCCGCACGCCCTGCGCAACCAGCATCTCGCGCATGATCGGCTCGGCGGCCGCGCCCGTTTCCGGCGTGAACAAAAGACCCCAGCACGACGCATCGAGCAAAGGTTCGACGCGCTTCAGTTCCGGGAATACGTCGATGGCGCGCGCGACAAATTCAGCATCGAATTGCAGGATCAGACAGCGTTCGTCGACATGTTCGCCCTGCGGCACGTCGCTCACCCAGTTGTGCGGCAGGTTCGGTCCCATCATCACGAGATTGCCAGGTGCGAAGTTACCGATATGGTCACCGACAAAGTACTTGCCGCTCGTTGTGGTGATGAGCTGGATCTCGTACTCGGGATGAAAATGCCAGCGCACGGTGCGGTACGGATAACCGTGCGACCAGACCTTGAACGACTCATCGCGGGGCACAGCAACCAGTTCGAGGTCCGGCTGGACGATATTGGCGCGGCGAGCGTCGGTGCGCGCCGCGCGGCAGTAACCGCACGTTCCGCACCGGCACGACGTGGCACTCAGTATGGTGTGCATCTGTCTTCCTCCTGACCCGCTTTTGTTTTTCGGCGCTCTGGACCAATCACGTCGCGCCTGCCATGACTGGAAATTATCCCTGTCACGATTTATTCACCACTGAAAATGAGACCGCCCACCGATACTTTTTTGCATTGGGGTTAGTCCGTAGCCGTTACAGAGTCAAATTTTGTGCAACGCAATAGCGTCTTAAGTCACTGCAGAGCGTCCACATAGCCGCAAAAACTCCGCGCAAAAACATAAAACCAAAATGCTGCGCAGTGCCTTGACTTTCATCGAATCGAATACGATCATTCGCTCACAGAACGAGCAAATGATCGTAGCAACGCGAATTGGCACCACCCAAACCCGCGCGCTACGACACGAGACACAGCACAGCGCCCGGCATCTTATGCGGCGCATCCAGATCAGAGGAAGGACGACATGACTACCGAAAGCCACGCAGCCGCCGACGTGATCCTGCACATCGGCGCGGGTTCTTTTCATCGTGCGCATCAGGCGTGGTATCTGCACAAGCTGATCGAGTCAGGAGACACCCGCTGGTCGCTGACGGTCGGCAATATTCGCGGCGACATGAATGCAGTTCTTGAGGCGCTGGCCGCGCAAAACGGTCTCTACACGCTGGAAACCGTCACGCCGCAGGGCGTGCGCAAGTATGAAACCATTCGCTCGATCAAGAAGGTCGTGCCGTGGGCCGCGGACCTGAACGCGCTGGTCGCGGCGGGCGCGGCGCCCGAGTGCAAAATCGTATCGTTCACGGTGACCGAGGGCGGGTATTACCTCGATGAACATCATCGGCTGGATACGGCAAATCCCGATCTCGCCGCCGATCTGAAAGGCGCGCGCACAACGATTTATGGCGCGCTTGCCGCCATTCTCGATGCTCGCATGAAGCAGAACGCGGGCAAGGTGACGCTTCAGAACTGCGACAACCTCCGTAGTAACGGCGATCGCTTCAAGGCCGGCATGCTCGAATTCCTGCAACTGCGCGGCGAAACAGCTTTGCGCGAATGGATGATCGCCAACACGTCGTGCCCGAACGCGATGGTCGATCGCATCACGCCACGCCCCACGCCCGATGTCCGCGAGCGCGTGCTCGCCGCCACCGGTTTCGACGATAAAGCCCCCGTCATGGGCGAGGCGTTTATCCAGTGGGTGATCGAGGACGAATTCATCGCGGGGCGGCCGGCCTGGGAAAAAGTCGGTGCGGAAATGGTCCACTCGGTGTTGCCGTACGAGGAAGCCAAGATCCGCATTCTCAACGCGACGCATAGCTGTATTGCGTGGGCGGGGACGCTGGTCGGGCATCAATACATTCACGAAGGCACGCAAGACGCCGATATCCGCGCGCTCGCCGATGCCTACGTCACCGAAGACGTGATTCCGTGCCTCTCGCCGAGCCCTATCGACCTCGCCAAATACCGCGATGTGGTGCTCGATCGCTTCGTCAATCCGTATATCCAGGACACAAACCAGCGCGTCGCCGCCGATGGCTTCTCGAAGATCCCCGGTTTTATCGCGCCGACTTTGCGTGAATGTTTCGCGCGCCAGGTGGATCCGAACGCCACCGCCATGTTGCCCGCGCTGTTCTTCCGCTTCCTCGAGCGCTGGCACGAAGGCAAGCTGCCGTACGCGTATCAGGACGGCGTGATGGACCCGGCCACGGCGCACGCGTTCTTTGAATCAGCCGATCCCGTGAAGGCTTTCGTCGCGGATAAATTGCTCTGGGGCAGCCTCGCCCAAAGCGCCGATCTCGAACGTGTGCTGCGCGCGGCGCTTGGCCGTGTCGATGCATGGCTCGCCAAGCGCGCCTGAGCTGCTCAAATCAAACGTCTTGACGACCGTCCGGTGTTATTGCCAATGGCGCAACACCGGCAGCGGCGCTACATTAGCGCCTCCGGTTTTCTCCGCTTCAAGCCTTCATCAAGGGTTCGTCCATGTATTTAGGCATCGATCTCGGCACCTCCGAAGTAAAAGTCCTGCTGCTCGCGAGCGACGGCAGCGTCGTCGGTACGGCAGGCACGCCGTTCACCGTATCGCGTCCGAAACCGCGCTGGTCCGAGCAAAATCCGCTCGACTGGTGGGACGGCACGCGCGCCGCCCTCTTCGCTTTACGCGATAAATTCCCGCAAGAGTTCGCGCAGGTTCGCGGTATCGGTTTGTCGGGACAGATGCACGGCGCGGTGCTGCTCGATTCCGAAGACCGCGTGTTGCGTCCCGCGATCCTCTGGAACGACATGCGCAGCGACAAGGAGTGCGACGAGCTGACGGAGCGCGCATCGGAGTTGCACCGGATTGCCGGCAATCTCGCGATGCCCGGTTTCACTGCGCCCAAACTCCTGTGGGTCAAGCACAACGAGCCCGATATTTTCCGGCGAACAGCATGCGTGCTGTTGCCGAAAGATTATTTGCGGCTGCATCTCACGGGCACCAAGGTGTCCGATCCATCGGATGCCGCCGGTACGTTATGGCTCGATGTCGCGCGCCGCGACTGGTCGGATGAACTGCTCGCCGCCTGCGATATGACCCGTGCTCAAATGCCGGCGCTGGCCGAAGGCAGCGAGCCGTCGGGCACGCTGCTGCCCGCACTTGCCCGCGAACTCGGATTACGCGATGGCGTGGTCGTCGCGGCCGGTGGCGGCGATAACGCGGCCAGCGCGGTGGGTATCGGTGCGACGGAACCGGGCGATGGTTTCCTCTCGCTGGGGACATCAGGTGTGCTGTGCGTGGTCGGCGACCGCTTCCGGCCGAATCCATCGTCGGCGGTACATGCGTTTTGTCACGCCATTCCCGATCGCTGGCATCAAATGAGCGTGGTGTTATCGGCGGCGAGTTGTCTGCGTTGGGTCTGCAAACTCACCTCCACCGACGAACCCACGCTGCTCGCTGAAATCGCCGCGCTCGATCCCGCCGCGCTCGACATCGCACCGCTGTTCCTGCCCTACCTTAGTGGCGAACGCACGCCGCACAATGACCCGTACGCGCAGGGCGTGTTCTTCGGCATGACACACGCGACCGATCGCGCGCTGCTCGGTTATGCGGTGCTCGAAGGCGTGACGCTGGCGTTGACTGATGGCCTCGATGCATTGCAAGCCGCCGGCACGGAAGTGCACGCGCTGTCGCTGCTGGGCGGCGGAGCGCGCAGCAAGTACTGGGGCCAGTTATTAGCCGATGCCCTCAACACCCGCACACGCACGCACGGCGGCGGCGAAACCGGTGCGGCGCTCGGCGCGGCACGGCTCGGCTGGCTGG
>NZ_AEJF01000177.1 GCF_001028175.1 Caballeronia mineralivorans PML1(12) | reverse complement strand
CTCGGCGCGGCACGGCTCGGCTGGCTGGCAGCGGGCGGCGATCCGGCTGTCGTGCTCGCGAAACCGCCGGTGCGCGACGAGTTCATCCCGAACGCGGAACGCCACGCGATGCTGCGACAGAGATTGAAGGGATTCCGCGAGTTGTATCAGCACGTTCGGCCGTTATTCGATCCGGCACGGCCGCGGCTCGCATGACGATTCAATAGGCGCCCAGGGTTTTTCGGCCCTTAAGCACCGAGCGTGCACAATGTCGATCTTCGCGTGCCTTTGCGGCGCGCGATTTTCTTTGTAGTCGACACGAACGACCCAGATATCGAGCCACCGTGCCCAAGTCCAACGAAAAACTCGATCTCGCCACCCGCGCGGCGTGGCTGTATTACGTCGCGGGCAATACGCAGAACGAAATCGCGGAGAAGCTGCAGATCTCGCGGCCTGTCGCGCAACGGCTGGTCGCGTTCGCGGTGGAAAAAAACCTGATCCGCGTGCGGGTCGATCACCGGATTGCCGATTGCCTCGCGCTGGCCGCGAAGTTATCGAAGCGATACGGCTTGTCCCTGTGCGAAGTCGTGCCGATCGACGGCGACACGCCCGAGCAGGTGGACCGCAAGCTGGCGGTCGCAGGCGCGCAAGTGATGGAGCGTTTTCTCACCGATGAAAAACCGCTGGTGATCTCCATCAGCACCGGGCGCACTCTGAAGGCCGTGGTCGCGCAAATCGGGCAACTGGAGCGGCCGCAGCATCGGCTGGTGTCGATGGTCGGGGCGATCGCCCAGGACGGCTCCTCGAACCGCTATGACGTCGCACAGCATCTCTCCGAGAAGACCGGCGGCAAGCATTTCATGCTGCCCGCGCCGTTGATGGCCGACAGCCGGGCCGAGCGCGCTCAATGGTGCAATCACCGGCTGTATCGGATTGTCGATGCGTTGTCCGAGAACGCCGATGTCGCGTTTATCGGGATCGGGAACATGGGGATCAATTGCCCGCTGCACGAGGACGGGTTTATCACCACGGCCGAAGTGGAGGAAATGATGCAGGCCGGTGCGGTGGCTGAACTGCTCGGTTTGCCGATCGACGCGCAAGGCGTGCCGGTGAAATCGACGACTGGAGAGCGCGTGACGAGCCTGCGGCTGGACGCGCCGCCGAAGAGGCCGACGATTGGGTTTGCAGGCGGGCTAAGAAAGCGTGAGGCCGTGATTGCAGCGTTGCAGGGTCAATGGCTGTCGGGATTGGTGACGGATGAGTTGTGTGCACAGGCGGCGTTGGACGCTTGATTTTAGGCGCACCATTAAAAAACGCCCGGCTGCTAATGGCAACCGGGCGTTTTCATAGCGTCATATCCTCAAGCCGCCGACAACACCTCAACAATCTTCCGCTGATAGGCGATCCCTTCGGCGTTAAACAGATGGCAATGTTCAGGCGTCGCGCCGAGCTTCAGCACTTCGCCGCGTGAATGGCGCTCCAGCGGCGGGATGCGCGCGATTATCCCTTCCGGCGCCACCGACGATTCCGCGTAGAGATAAGCGGCATCGCCGAGCGACTCCACGGCCATCGTCTTCGAGGAAACGCCGTGCTCGAGCGTCGCCGCCGTCCCTGCATGCAAATGCTCCGGTCGAATCCCGACCGTTACCGCATCGCCCACTTTGGCCTTACCCGGCTCAACGGCAGCGAGTTGCGTCTCACCCGTCGCGTACTTCACCAGCACGCCGTCGCTCAACACCTGCGTGACTTCGCCGTTCAAGAAATTCATCTTCGGCGAACCAATGAAGCCTGCCACGAACTTGTTCTGCGGCGCGTGATAAAGCTGGTTCGGCGAGCCGACCTGCTCGACGTTCCCCGCCGACAACACCACGATCTTGTCCGCTAGCGTCATGGCTTCCACCTGATCGTGCGTCACGTAGATCATCGTGGTCTTGAGCTCGTCGTGCAGCCGCGCGAACTCCAGGCGCATCTTCACGCGCAACGCAGCGTCGAGATTGGACAGCGGTTCGTCGAAGAGGAACACTTTCGGCTTGCGCGTGATCGCGCGGCCAATCGCCACCCGTTGCCGCTGACCACCGGACAATTGCTTCGGTTTCCTATCGAGCAAATGATCGATGTGCAAAATCTTCGCGGCTTGCTTGACCGCTGCATCGATTTCCGGCTTCTTCGTGCCCGCGAGCTTCAAACCAAAGGCCATGTTGTCGTACAGCGTCATGTGCGGATACAGCGCGTACGACTGGAACACCATCGCGATACCGCGCTTGGCCGGCTGCACGTCGTTCACGCGCACGCCGTCGATGGTCAGGTCACCGCCGGTGATATCTTCCAGACCGGCGATCATCCGCATCAGCGTGGACTTGCCGCAACCGCTGGGGCCCACGAACACGACGAACTCACCGTCGGCGATATCGAGGTTCACGCTACGAATCACTTCAGTTTCTTCGTAACGCTTGTTGATGTTGCGCAGATTCAGGCTTGCCATGATGGAGTCTCCGTCTTTAACTTGGCTTCGGTTTCTGTGAGCGAAAGGCTCATGGCAGTTCGAAGCTTGCGTTTTTCAGCCACTGTCCAACAAGCGCGGGGAGCTGCCCCATCTCGTCGAACACGACACTTGCGCCAGCACGTTTCAGCGCATCGATTTGTCCCTCAGTTGCATGACCGCCGCCTACGAAACCCAGCACGGTCATGCCCGCCGCCGCCGCCGCGGTAACACCGGTCACGCTGTCTTCCACCACCACGCAGCGTTCGGGCGCGACCCGCATGGTCCGCGCCGCCGCGAGGTACACATCGGGCGCGGGTTTCGGGTTCGGCACTTTATCGGCGCAAAACAGACGCTCGCCGAAAAAGCGCACGAGGCCGGTGCGGCTCAGCACGGCTTCCACATACGACGTAAAGCTGTTGCTCGCGCAGGCTTTGCGCAGCGAGATAGCGGAGAGCGCTGCCTCGATTCCATCGACTGGCGGCGCCTCCACGGCCGCGGCTTCCACGACCGCCCGGATTGCGTCGATCTGGGCTGAATCGAGCGTCCGGCCGAGCGTGTCAGCCGTGCGCAGCAGCACCGTCTCGATCCGCAGCCCGAGCAGCGGCGTGACGATCGGTTCGGCATCCACGCCGGGCCAGAGCGCCTCCATCTCCTGTACGAGCATGCGTCCCGCAATCGCCTCGCTGTCGATCAATACGCCGTCGCAGTCGCAGATCAGCAGATGCCCGTCGAGGGCATCGGCTGGTGCGAGCACGTCCGGTACGCCGGCTTGGGACAAGTTCAGATTCACTGGATCGACCTCGCGTTCCACCTTATTTCACCGCGCCAAAGGTCAGGCCGCGCACCAGTTGCTTCTGCGACAACCAGCCGACAATCAGGATCGGTGCCACAGCCAGCAGGGAAGCCGCCGAGAGCTTCGCCCAGAACAGACCCTCCGGACTCGAATACGACGCAATGAACACCGTCAGCGGCGCCGCGTTCGAACTCGACAAGTTGATGCTCCAGAACGCTTCGTTCCACGACAGGATCACGAGCAGCAACGCAGTGGATGCGAGCCCGGGCAGCGACATCGGCATGAGCAGATAGACGATTTCCTGCCACGTCGCCGCGCCGTCTATGCGCCCGGCCTCCAGGATGTCGCGCGGGATCTCGTTGAAATACGTGTACGACATCCAGACGGCGATCGGCAGGTTGATCAGCGTATAAACGATGACCAGGCCCCACACCGTGTCGAGCATGCCGGTGTTCTTCCAGAGCAGATAGATCGGCACGAGCACGCCCACCGACGGCATCATCTTGGTCGACAGCATCCACAGCAGCACTTTCTGCGTTTTCTTGGTCGGGAAGAACGCCATCGCGTAGGCGCACGGCACGGCGAGCAGCAAGCAGATCACCGTGACGCCGACCGAGATCAGGATGGAGTTCCACGCGAACGCGAAGTAGTTACTGCGCGCGAACACCTCACGGAAACTATCGAGCGTGGGCGTGAAGATCAGCGACGACGAATACGCCTGCTGCTCGGTCTTGAAGGCCGTGATGGTCATCCAGAAGATCGGGAAGAACAGCAGTAGCGCAAACAGCCACGCGATCACGCCCAGCACGCCGCGCTTGAGCGTATCGAGGACCGGCACGGACGTTGTTGCGGTAACGGGATGGCTCATGATTCGTACTCCCCTTTCAGGTTCTTCGCGAGCATGCGCACGAGGAAGAACGCGACGATATTCGCCAGCACGACCGCCAGGATGCCGCCGGCAGAAGCCAGGCCGACGTCGAATTGCTGCAGGCCGAGCGCGTAGATCAAGTACGACAGGATGGTCGTCGCGGTGCCTGGGCCGCCGCCGGTCGTCGTATAGATTTCAGCGAAGATGGAGAGCAGGAAAATGGTTTCCATCATCACTACTACCGCAATCGCGCGCTTCAGGTGCGGCAGCGTGATATAGAAGAACATGGAGAACGCGCCGGCGCCGTCGATCCGCGCCGCTTCCTTCTGCTCCTGATCCAGGGACTGGATCGCTGTGAAGAGAATCAGGAACGCGAACGGCAACCACTGCCACGCGACGATCACGATCACTGCAAACAGCGGATAGTCGCCGAACCAGTCGATCGGCTGTAGCCCTAACGATCGCATCAACGCCGCGATCAAGCCATACACCGGATGCAAGATCATGTTCTTCCAGATCAGCGCGCTGACCGTGGGCATGACGAAGAACGGTGCGATCACGAGTAGCCGCGCAATACCCTGGCCGATGAACTTGCGGTCGAACAATACAGCGAGCAATACGCCGCCGATCACCGTGATCAGCAACACCGATCCAATCAGCGTCAGTGTATGAACGATCGATGGCAGGAAGGCCGGATCGGTGGCAAGGAATTCATAGTTGTCGATGCCGGCAAACCCTTTGACATCGGGATTAAGCAGGTTGTATCGCGAGAACGAATACCAGATGGTCATCGCGAGCGGGATGGCCATCCACAGGAACAGTACGGCAGTCGACGGCATGATGAGCCAGCGAACCGACTTCGCGCGCTTCTTGTCGCGCGCTGCGGCGGATTCCGCGTAACCGTGTGGGAGGGGGGGATTAAGTTGACTCATGATCGTGTCACCTCTCGATGAAGCGCAGGCCGCGCGCAAGGCTTCTTCACAGAAGCGGCGCGGCCCGCTGTACTACATTAGGTGCAACAAGTTACTGCTTCCAGGTATTTACTTCTGATACCCGGCTTGTTTCACGGCGCGATCGGCGGCGGCGTTGCCGGCCTTCAGCGCAGCGTCGACGGGGGTTTGCCCGGCGACCACGCCTGCAATCGACTGGCCGACCACGGTACCGAACGACTGGAACTCCGGAATCCCGACGAATTGCACGCCGGTGTACGGAATCTTCTGCGCCGACGAATCGTTCGGGTTAGCGGATTCAATCGCGCTCAGCACGAAGTCGCCGAACGGTGCGGCCTTCTTGTATTCCGGATTGGCGTAGGTCGACTTGCGCGTGCCCGGGGGAACCGATGCCCAGCCTTCGTCCTTCGCTGCCAACTGGATATAGTCCTTCGATGTCGCCCACGTCACGAACTTCTTCGCGGCGTCTTGCGACTTCGAGGTCTTCGGAATCGCGAGCGACCACGACCACAACCAGTGGTTACCCTTCGGCGTGACCGCGACCGGCGCTGCCGCGAAGCCGATCTTGTCAGCCACTTGGGATTGCGCCTTGTTATAGAGCATGCCGGCCGCGACCGTGGCGTCGATCCACATTGCGCACTTGCCCGAGGACATCAGCGTCAGGTTCTCGTTGAAACCGTTCGAGCTCGCTCCCGGCGGCCCGTCGTTCTTCAGCAGGTCCGAGTAGAACGTGACCGCCTTGTGCCACTCCGGCGTGTCGAGTTGCGCCTTCCAGTTCTCGTCGAACCAGCGCCCGCCGAAGGTGTTCACCACCGTCGAGACGAACGCCATGTTCTCGCCCCAGCCCGCTTTACCGCGCAGGCAGATGCCGTACTGGCCTTTGGATTTATCGGTGAGTTTGTCGGCGAATTGCTTGATCTGGTCGTAGGTCGGCTGGTCCGGCATCTTCAGGCCAGCGGCTTCGAACAGGTCCTTGCGGTAGTACGTCATCGAGCTTTCGACGTAGAACGGCAGCGCGTACAACTGGCCGTTGTACGAGAGGCCGTCACGGGCGGTCTTCACCACGTCTTCGAGGTCGTAGTCTGCGGGCAGGTTCGTCATCGGCGCGAGCCAGCCGCGCTTGCCCCACTGCGGCGCTTCATACGTGCCGATCGCCATCACGTCGAACTGGCCGCTGTTCGTGGTGATGTCGGTGGTGGCACGTTGGCGCAGCACGTTTTCTTCGAGAATGACCCACTTGAGCTGAATGTCCGGATTCGCTTTTTCGAACGCCGGCGACAGCTTCTTCAACTCGATCATGTCCGGGTTGTTGAGCGTCGCGATCGTCACGGTCGCGGCCTTCGCGGCGATTGGCGCGAGCGCGGCAATAGCGAATGCGGCGAATGCGAGCGAGCGCATCGGCAGGGTCTTAAGGGTGAAGTTGGCGCGTTTCATGTTGTTTCGTCTCCTTTATCGTTAGCACGGGCGCTGGTGCTGCGGGCTTGCCTGATGCGTCGATCGTTGAACTGATCGTTGCGTTGCTTGAAGCAGTCGATACTCGTGTGTTGCGGTGTTGCGGTGTTGCGTTGATTGCCTTCGCTGCGGTGACTTCTATTGCATAACTTCGTTTGCGGTCCGGCGTGCGTTGCTGGCGCCCCCGAGGGGTCGAGCGCACGAGACGCGCCGTCAACTCATCCAGTTGCCGCCGTCCACGTTCAGTGTTTGTGCCGTAATGTAGTCAGAATCCGCCGATACGAGAAACAGTGCCGCGCCCGTCAGGTCGTTGGGCAGGCCCATGCGTCCGAGCGGCACGGCCTCGCCGACCAGGCGTTTTTTCTCGCCGAGCGGACGGTTTTCGTATTTCGCGAACAGCGCGTCGACCGTCTCCCACATCGGGGTATCGACGACACCCGGTGCGATGCTGTTCACATTGATGCCATGCTTCGCCAGCCCCAGCGCGGCTGATTGCGTGTAGCTGATCACGGCGGCTTTGGTTGCGCAATAGTGGGAAACTAGCGCCTCGCCGCGACGCCCGGCCTGCGACGACATGTTCACGATCTTGCCGCCGCGGCCCTGCTCCACCATGCGCTGCGCGACGAGTTGCATCAGGAAGAACATGCCCTTCACATTCACTGAGAAGAGGCGATCGAAAATGTCCCAGGATTCATCAAGGATCGGGCGCATATCGAACAGCGCCGCGTTGTTGAACAGGATGTCGATGCCGCCGAACTTCTCCACGGTAGACGAGACGATCCGCTCAAGGTCCTCGCGCTTCGTGACGTCGGCCTTCAAAGCCAGCACATGTGCGGCACTATCCGGAAAACGCTGCGCCAGTTCGGTTTCGTCCTTCAGATCGACGACAACGACTTTCGCGCCTTCGTCCAGAAATCGTTTCGTGACCGCTTCGCCAATTCCGCTGGCCGCGCCCGTCACGATAGCTACCTTGTCCTGCAATCTCACGGCTGTCTCCGGTTCGTCTCTGAGTCGACTTCGAAATCCACTCTCGACCGCGTTATGGTGAGCGAACGCTCTTTACGCGATCAATTGCTCTCTGTGTGGTCGAATGATCGGTGACGCGTGAGACGGTGTCAAGGCACGCCGCCATGTTTCGATGCTGCGACGCGCAAAGCACCGTAAAACTGCGGGAAAACCCCAACCGGCGCGGGTTTGCGGGTCATCGGAAGGACCTGGGACACGGCTTTGTCATGTGTCTGCGGATGCAAAATCGAGTGATACGTTATATCATCGCTAGCGGTTTGAACGGTCTTGGCCGATGGAGCTCACCCCGGCTGCCTCGCCTGCGGTGAGCACGCCCACGCGAGGTCAACGCCACCTGCACCGTCAGCCCTTATCCAAGCTTCTCCAACCTCATTCCAGGAAACACCATGAGCAAACTTGCCGCCGCCATCCTGACCTGCGCCGCCCTTTTATCCGCTGGCTTTTGCGGCACGGCCTCGGCGCAAACAGCGCGTCCCGGCGTAGTACCGGTGGTCGCGGCCGAGAATTTCTACGGCGATGTCGTGCGCCAGCTCGGCGGCAATCACGTTCAGGTGACGAGCATCCTGAGCAACCCGGACGAAGATCCGCATCTGTTCGAAGCTAGCCCGAAGACCGCGCGCGCGTTGCAGAACGCGGCGCTTGTCGTGTATAACGGCGCCGACTACGATCCGTGGATGGACAAGTTGCTGGCGGCATCGAAGGGAAAGGGGCGCACCACGATCGTCGCGGCGCAACTGATGAGCAAGAAATCCGGCGATAATCCGCATCTCTGGTACGACCCGGCGACCATGCCGACGGTGGCGAAAGCAGTGAGCCAGTATCTGGTCCAGGCGGACCCGGCGAACAAGGCCGACTATGACGCGCGGTTGGGCGTGTTCCTGGCATCGGTGAAGCCCATCGACGATAAAGTCGCCGCGCTCAAAAGCCAGTACAAGGGCGTACCCGTGACGGCGACGGAACCGGTGTTCGGTTATATGTCCGACGCAATCGGCCTGGATATGCGCAATGCCCGCTTCCAGCTCGCCGCGATGAACAATACGGAACCGAGCGCGACGGATGTCGCTGCGTTCGAAAAGGATCTGCGCGAGCGTCGCGTGCACGTGCTGATCTATAACAGTCAGGCTACGGAAGCACTCACGAAACGCATGTTGAAAGTTGCCCACGATTCACACGTGCCGAGCATCAGCGTCACCGAGACGCTGCCCGCCGGCAAGACCTTCCAGACATGGATGACGTCGCAACTCGACGCGTTGTCGGTTGCATTGCAGGGAAAAACACAATGACGTTCTGGTTCGGTTGGAAGTCCGCGCTTTCCGGCGTCTTGCAATGACAGTGTCAGTGTCAATGTCGGTTAAGGCGGGCGCGCTGGAAGTCGAGCACGTCGTGCTCGAACTCGGTGGACGGCCGATCCTGAAGGACGCCAGCTTCACGGTCGCGGCGGGCGAGTTTATCGGCGTGCTGGGTCCGAACGGCGCCGGCAAGACCACGCTGATGCGCGCGATGCTGGGTTTGCTGCCGTTATCGAAGGGAACGATTCGCGTGAACGGCGCGGCGGTCGTGCGCGGCAATCCGTCGATTGGGTATATGCCGCAAACGCGCAGCGGTCTTGCCGGGCGGCATGTGCGCGGCCGCGATTTCGTCGCGATGGCCGCCGATGGCCATCGCTGGGGCCTGCCGCGCGCGAATGCCGCGGCGCGCGCCGATGTGGATCGCGTACTTGATCTGGTGGATGGCAAGACGCTTGCAACGCGGCCACTGTCCGAGTTGTCGGGCGGCGAACGGCAGCGTTTGCTGCTTGCACAATGCCTGCTCGGCAACCCGAAACTGCTGCTCCTCGATGAACCCCTGATCAGCCTCGATCCGCGTCACCAGACCGGCGTCGTCGATCTCGTACGGCGCGTGCAACGCGAACTCGGCATCACCGTGCTGTTCTCCGCGCACGAACTCAACCCGCTGCTGAACGCCATCGACCGCGTGCTGTACCTCGGCAATGGGCGCGCAGCGCTTGGCACCATCGATGAAGTCATCACAAAGCCGGTCTTATCGCAGTTATATGGATCGCCGATCGACGTCATGCACGTGAACGGCCGCATTTTCGTGATGGCCGGCGACGTGGAAGTCGACAAGCTCGACCACGCGCACGAGGACGGTCCGGACGGCGATTCTCATGCCCACGACCACGACCACGATCATGGGCACGGCCACCATCATCACCACACCGGAACGCATTCCCACGATGTTTGAATACGAGTTCATGCTCAACGCCTTCGCGGCGTCGGGGATTGTCGCGGTGCTCGCGGGCGTGGTCGGCTACTTTCTTGTGCTGCGCGGCCAGACCTTCGCGGGTCATGCGTTATCGCACGTGGGGTTCACCGGCGCGACCGGTGCGGTGCTGGTCGGCGTGTCGCCGCTCTGGGGCATGGTGGGTTTCACGCTTGCGGCGGGTATCGGCATGGGTGCGCTCGGTGAAAAGCTGACAGGGCGCGATGTCGCCATCGGCGTGATCCTGACGTTGTCGCTGGGCTTCGGCCTGCTGTTCCTGCACTTCTTCACCGCTTACGCCAGTCAGGCGACCGCGCTGCTGTTCGGCAACGTGCTGGGGGTGAGCCATGAGACGCTCGTGGTGCTGATTGTGCTCACGGTGGTCAGTCTCGGCGCGCTCGCAATCATCATGCGACCGTTGTTGTTCGCTTCGCTGCAACCGGAACTGGCTGAAGCCAAAGGCGTATCGCTGCGCCTCGTGTCCATTTTGTTTCTCGCGATCACGTCGCTGGCCGTGGCTGCATCGACGCAGATTGTCGGCGTATTGCTGGTCTTCGCGCTGATGGTGGGACCGGCGGCAGCGGCGCAAAACGTGACCACGCGGTTGTCGACCGGCGTGCTGCTCGCGGCGGTTTTCGCGCTTGCGCAAGCGTGGATCGGGTTGACGCTAGCGTATTACACCGACTGGCCAACGAGCTTCTGGATCACGATGCTCGCGGCAGGGGTTTATGGGTTGAGTTTGCTGGGACGGAAATGAATGGGTGCGCGCGGGATGGGACGGAAGCGCAACACGCGCTTCCGTCCCATCCTCAAGCGCACAACGTCCGTGCGTGAAACGCAATATGCTCGCCGATAAACGTCGAGATGAAGTAATACCCGTGGTCATACCCCTCATGCCGGCGCAAAGTCACCGCCTGCCCTGCCGCCTTCGCCGCCGCTTCGAATAGCTCCGGATGCAATTGCGTGGCGAGGAAGTTATCGGCCAGACCCTGGTCGATCAAGATCCCTGCTTCGAACTTTGACACCGCGTTCTTCACCAGTTCGCTCGCGTCGTACTGCTTCCACGTTTCTCGATCCTCACCGAGATAGCCCGAAAACGCCTTGACTCCCCACGGACATTGCGAAGGCGCAGCGATCGGCGCAAACGCCGATACCGACTTATAAATGTCCGGGTTCTTCAACGCGAGAACCAGCGCGCCGTGACCGCCCATCGAGTGCCCGAAGATCCCCAGCCGATCCTCACGCACCGGCAATTCCGCCAGCACCATCGCGCGCAGATCCTGTGTCACATACGAGTACATCCGATAATTGCGCGCCCACGGTTCCTGCGTGGCATCGACGTAAAAACCCGCACCCACGCCGAAATCCCACGCCGCGCTTTCGTTCGGCACGCCTGCTCCGCGCGGGCTCGTATCGGGCGCGATCAACGCGATGCCTTGCTCGGCCGCGTAACGCTGCGCGCCCGCCTTGATCGGGAAGGTCTCTTCCGTACATGTCAGGCCGGCGAGGTAGAACAACGCAGGCACTTTCCCTTCCGATGCCTGCGGCGGCAGAAAGACCGAGAACCGCATCGGCAGGCCGATGGATTCTGAATCGTGTTTGTAGGTCCGCTGCACGCCAGCGCAGCACCGATGTTCTTCCACAAGTTCCAGCATGGCTTCATCCCTTCTATTTTTGGCTGAGATAGCGAGATAACGCGCGCGAGGGTTCAACACCGCACCGGCATGCTCACCGTATTTGACGCGACAAACTAAGTCGCGCCTTCTCAGCGTGTGGTTCGCTTAGTACAACACTACTGAGCGGATCGACTCC
>NZ_AEJF01000176.1 GCF_001028175.1 Caballeronia mineralivorans PML1(12) | reverse complement strand
GGATCCGCGCCCGACAGCGTGTAGTAGTCGGTGTGGCAAATGCCGGTCGCCTTCACTTCGATCAGCACTTCGCCGGCGCGCGGCCCTTCGAGGTCGACTTCCTCGATGGTGAGCGGCTTTCCGGCTTCCCATGCAATGGCGGCTTTAGTCTTCATGTGATCGACTCCTGTCGTTGATCGTTGATTCAGGGTTCAGGGTTGGGTTGCAGGCCGCGTTTCGTGCGCTTTTAAACGACGTTCAGTACTTCGTAGCATGCGCCCATCGTGTGATAGTCGACCTTGCCGGCCGGACTTTTTTCATTGCTGTACTTCGTGTTGTCGCGCGCAAGTATCCGATACCACGCGCCCCATTTGTGATCGACGAAATACTTCCAGCTATAGGCCCACAGACGATCGTAATCGTTCCAGTAACGCGTTGTCGCGGCCGTATCTCCGTCTCGCGTGGCGCGATCGGCGAGCAATGCAGCGGTTGCCAGCGACTCTGCCTGGACCCAGAAATACTTGTCCTCGTCATAGAACTGGCCTTTGACATCGAAGCCATACACCATCCCGCCGTGCTCGCGGTCCCACGACAATTCCAGCGCGCGATCAAACAGTTCACGTGCACGCGCAACGTGCCACGCTTGCGGACGATGCCGGTCAAGAATCAGCAGCAGCTTCGCCCATTCGGTCTGATGGCCCGGCTGGAATCCCCACGGGCGGAAGATGTTGGTCTTGTCGCCCTTGTTGTATTCCCAATCCACCGACCAGTCTGGCTTGTAGTGTTCCCACACCAGCGCGCCAGCGAGCGCGGCCTGGCGGTTCACCATGTTGTCCGCGAGCAGCGCGGCGCGGTCCAGATAACGCACATCCTGCGACGCCTCGAACGCGGCCAGCATCGCCTCGCAGGCATGCATGTTGGCGTTCTGCCCGCGATAGTCCGACACCACCCAGTCCGCGCTCGCTTCGTCCTTGTACAGGCCGTGGGCTGCGTCCCAGAAGTGCGTTTCCATCAGGTCCCAAGTCTCTTCGAGATAAGCGCGCGCTTCTTCGAAGCCCGCTTCCAGCGCCTTCGCATACGCCAGCACGACGAACGCGAGGCCGTAGCAATGATTGGTGGCGTCGGTGACTTCCCGGCCGTTGAGCGTCCACGCATAACCGCCGGTTTGCGGATTGCGATGAAACTCGCGCAAGTATTCAATGCCATGCCGCACGCCGCCACGGTACTCATCGAGGCCGAAGTGTTTGTACGCCATCGCGTAGTTGAAAACAAACCGCGTGCTCGACACGAGATGCCGTGACTTGCGGTCGTAGATCGTGCCGTCGTCCTTGTAGAAATGATAAAAACCGCCCGCCGGGTCCATGCAGTGCGGGTGATAGAACGTCATGGTCCGCAAAACGTGATCGAGCAGGAACTCACGCGAACGGAAGTCGGGATTTGAAGTCGGGGATGTGGATGTATCGGACATATTTCGTATGAGGTTCTTCGCGCTTCTTCAGCGATTCGTGTGCGGCGTTAGTTTAAGCGGACGTCGGCAATGTGTATCAAAACCAGCTCGCGTTACGCTGGTATAAATCGATGAAACGCGCATGGCGGACCGCCAGATCCGCATTGGCATTCGGCGATGCCACCAGCGTCGCCGATGGCGCGAGCGCCGCCAGATCCACAGCGTGCCAATGGCCAACAGCAATACCGCCGAGTATCGCAGCGCCGCGCGTTGCTGCATTCGGACAGTCGACCGCTTGCAAGTCGGCGTTGAGCGCATCGGCCAAGAGCTCGCGCCAGCGCGGATCGATGGAGCCGCCGCCAGCGAGCCGCAGGGTTCGTACCGCGGCCGATGGTCCCGCATTCCCGCGAATCGCGTCGAGCCCGGCACGCAGCGCGAACGCCACGCCTTCGAAGGCTGCGCGCATCATCGTGCCGCGGGTATCGCCGAGACCAAGGCCGAGCCAGCCGCCCCTAGCCGATGGGTTCATCCACGGCGAACGCTCACCGCTCAAGTACGGTAAGAACGTCACGCGCGCGGACGGCGCCGCGCTGAACGCGTCTTCATAAGCGCTCGGCCAGTTGTCGTAGCCGAGCCAGCCGCGCACTGCTTCAAGCGCCACGCCCACGTTCTGCATGGCAGCCATCCGATACCACTGGTCAGTCGCCGCGCGATACGCGTGCAGCCCGATGACAGACTCAGGCACGTCCGTCGACATCACCACGATCTGACCGCCGCTGCCGGTGGTCAGCAACGCGTCACCATCGCTGCAGAGACCGCTGCCGAGCGCGGCACAAGCGGTGTCGCCCGCACCGACAGCCAGCACGATGCCCGCGCGCAGGCCGAGCAATTTCGCGGCATCGGCGTTTAACGTGCCGGCCGCTGCATACGATGGCGCGAGCGGCGCGAACCACTCGCGTCGCAGCCCGATTTCGGCGATCAACGCGTCGTCCCACACGCCGGACGGCGCGGCGAGCGCGGTGGCGCAGGCGTCCGACGGATCGGTGCAGACTTCGCCGCCTAATGCCGTGCGCAGCCAGTCTTTCGGTTGCAAGGCCCAGCGAGTCTTGCTCATCACCGCTGGCTCGTTCACTGCGAGCCAGCGCAACAACGGACCGGCCATGCCGGGCGCGACGGGATTCGGTTGCGGCGAGCCCCAGGCGTCGAGCAGATCGAGCGCGCGCGTGTCCGGCCATAGCATCGCGGGACGCAACGCCCGGTTGTTCTCGTCGGCGATCACCACGCCATGCATCTGCCCTGAAAAACCGATCGCGCCGACTGCTTCGCACTCGTTCGCGGGCAAGCGTGCGGCCGCGTCTCGCAACGCGTTCCACCATGCGTCAACGGGTGTTTCGGCCCAGCCGGGATGCGGCGTCGTGACCGCATATGCAGCGCTCGCGAATGCACGCTCGTGACCGTCTTCATCGACGATAGCCAGTTTCAGCGACGCAGTGCCCAGATCGATGCCGAGAAAACGCATGGAGATTCGTAGAAAAAGTGAGCGCAAAAAACGGTTGCGACGGGTTTACCCGCTGCTCTCGTCGCGCGCAGGAAAAACAGACTATGCGGAGCGACGGATAACCATCATAACCACGCCTGGCATTCGAAGAGCCCGGCCCGCGCGACGTAAATCGTCCTTCGCCCGCCAGCCGCGGCTTCACGGCACCAGACGCGATATTAAGGCACTCGCACCATATCAGCGCGGCTAAGGGGGCCATACGCCAACGTCGACTTGTTCTCGCTTTTTACGCCGCTTACCTTGAATCGCTAATTCGACACGCTCGGATCAAACAGCAAACAACTTGCATGGGACAGGAGTAAGCGCTAACTCCGGTCGACCGCAAACAACTTGCATGGGACCGGAGTAAGGCGCTGAAGCGCCAACTCCGGTCGACAAAGGAGACAGAGACGACATGGCATCGAACCCGGTTCATCCGTGCGACGAACGCTTACCCGCCGCCCAGTTGCTGACACTAGGCATCCAGCATGTACTCGTGATGTACGCGGGAGCCGTCGCGGTCCCGTTGATCCTCGGCGCGGCGCTCAAGCTGCCGAAGGACCAGATCGCGTTCCTCATCAGCGCCGACCTGTTTTCGTGCGGCGTCGCGACGCTTATCCAGACGCTAGGCTTGTGGATCTTCGGCATCCGCTTACCCGTGATCATGGGCTGCACGTTCGCCGCCGTTGGGCCGATGGTCGCCATTGGTACGAATCCGGGGCTCGGCATTCTCGATGTATTCGGCGCGACGATCGCGGCGGGTGTGGTAGGGATTTTCCTCGCGCCGATGATCGGCAAATTGCTGCGCTTCTTTCCGCCCGTGGTGGTGGGCACGGTGATCGCGGTGATCGGGCTGTCGCTGATGGGCGTCGGCATTAACTGGGCAGCCGGCGGTGTCGGCAATCCTGAGTACGGCAACCCGGTGTATCTGCTGCTGGCGCTCGTCGTGCTCATGCTGATTCTGATGATCAACAAGTTCGCACGCGGCTTTGTCGCGAATATATCGGTGCTGCTGGGAATCGTGGCGGGCTTCGGGATTGCTGCGTCACTTGGTCGCGTCGATCTCGACGGCGTGACGAACGCGCCGTGGGTCGGCATCGTGCTGCCGTTTCATTTCGGCTTGCCGCACTTCGACCCGCTTTCCATCGCGACGATGGTCATCGTCATGTTCGTCACGTTCATTGAATCGACGGGCATGTTCCTCGCCGTCGGCGACATGGTCGAGCGTCCCGTCGATCAAGATGCACTGGTGCGCGGGCTGAGAGTGGATGGATTGGGGACGCTGATTGGCGGAATCTTCAACTCGTTTCCGCATACTTCGTTTTCGCAGAACGTCGGGTTGATCGGCGTCACGGGCGTGAAGAGCCGGTTTGTCTGTGCAACCGGCGGCGTGATTCTTGTCACACTGGGACTGTTTCCGAAGATGGCGCAGGTGGTGGCGTCGGTGCCGCCGTTCGTGCTTGGCGGTGCGGGCATTGTGATGTTCGGCATGGTCGCGGCGAACGGGATCAAGGTGTTGTCGAAGGTCGACTTCGTGAAGAACCACCACAACCTGTTTATCGTCGCGGTGAGTATTGGCCTGGGACTTGTGCCGGTCGTCGCGCCGAAGTTCTTCTCACAGTTACCGCACGCGCTCGAACCGATTCTGCATAGCGGGATCTTGCTGGCGTCGGTGTCGGCGGTGCTACTGAATATCGTGTTCAACGGGGTAAAGAAAGAACGCGAGGCGACTTGCGCGATCCATCATGCAGGAAGGGATTTTGATGGAACGGCGAAGGTTGAGCACTGAGGAAATCGTCCATAAAATTCCTTGCTCGAATCGCTGTTAGTGCAGACCTGAGAGACTAAAAAAAAACCGCAGCCCCAAAAGGCTGCGGTTTTTCAACACCAGAATCACCCAAACCCTACCCCGCCGATCCCACTGCTTTTCCGTCGGCATCAACCTGAGGCTTGGCCGGAATCAGATGCTGCACGGGCACCAGCTTCGCGGGACCCGTCGAGGCCGAGCTAACCGATGAACCCGAAGCCGCAGGCGCAGTAGCCGCCGTCGGTGTCCCGATATCGCGGTAATTCGGCATCTGATCAGACGGACGCGGCTGATCGCCAGCATGCTCGATCCAGCCACCACCCAACTCGCGATACAGATCCACGAGATTCGTCGCCCGGTTCAGCCGTGCCGTGATCAGCAACTGCTGCGCGGTGTACAGATTGGTCTGGGCCGTCAGCACGCTCAGATAGTTGTCCACGCCATTGCGATACCGCATATCCGAGAGCTCCAGCCCGCGCGCCTGCGACCTCACATACGCCTCGAGCGCCTTGATCTGCTCGTCGTAAGTCCCACGCGCGGCCAGGCCATCGGCCACTTCGCGGAACGCGGTCTGGATCGCCTTCTCGTAGTTCGCGATGTCGATGCGCTTCTGGATCTGCGCGACATCCAGGTTGGCAAGATTCGTCCCGCCTTCGAAAATCGGAATCGAGATCTGCGGCGCGAACGACCACGCCGCCGACCCCGGCTTGAACAATCCGCCAAGCGACGGCGACAAGGTGCCAAAGCTGCCTGTCAGCGAAACCTTCGGGAAAAACGCCGCGCGCGCCGCGCCGATATTCGCATTCGCCGCCAGCAGCGTATGCTCCGCCGACGCAATATCCGGACGCCGCGTGAGCAGGTCCGAAGGCAGCCCGGCGGGGATATCGGCGAGCAGGTTCTGGCTGTCGAGCGGCGAGCCCGGCGGCAAATCTGCCGGCAACGGCTCGCCGATCAACAGTACCAGCGCATTCTCGGCCTGCGCCCGCAGACGCAATTGCGACTGCAGGTTGGCGGCGGCCGTTTCCACAACGCCCTCCGACTGACGCACGGCGAGTTCAGTACCCACGCCGTTATCGAATTGCACCGTCGTGATCCGATACGACTCCTCCGCCGTCTTCAGCGTATTACGCGTGACGGTGAGCAGGTCGTCGTCCGAGAGCATCGTCAGATACTGGTCGGCAACTTGCGACACGAGCGAAATTTCCGCCGCCTTGCGCGTTTCCGCCAGCGCGAAATACTGCTCGAGCGCCTGATCCTTCAAGCTCTGGAGTCGCCCGAAGAAGTCGATTTCCCAGGACGCATTCACCCCGACCGAATACTGATTCGAGATAGTCAGCCCATTCGACGACAGATCCTTCGGCGTGCGCGACTTGCTCTGCGACCCGACTGCGTCGAGCGTGGGCATCAACTGGGCACGCGCGATCTGATACTGCGCGCGCGCAGATGCCACATTGAGCATGGATACACGCAAATCACGGTTGTTTTTCAGCGCGATCGCGACGATCTGCTGCAACCGTGCATCGGCGAAGAAATCGCGCCAACCGATATCCACCGCCGGTTTCGCCTGCGCTCCACGGCTCTGCGAAGCCGACGACGCTACATCCGGTTGCGTGTCATAGACGCCACCCGTCGGAAACGTCTGGTCGACAGGCGCCGCCGGGCGCTCGTACTTTGGCGCCATCGTGCAGCCAGCCGCGAAAAGCGCGACCGCTGCCGTTATCAAGGAGTGTTTTAGCATCTCAATGTCCTTCCTTGGCCGGAGCAGGCGTGCCGCCATTGCCGCCGTTGCTATCGCCGTGGTCGTGTTGCGGCGTACCCTTGTCATGGCTGATTTTGCTGATCACCACGAAGAACATCGGGATCATGAAAATGGCCAGGAAGGTCGCCGTCAACATCCCGCCGATCACGCCCGTACCAATAGCGTGCTGGCTCGACGAACCCGCGCCGTTACTGATAGCGAGCGGCAGCACGCCGAGAATAAACGCCATCGACGTCATCAGAATCGGGCGCAACCGCAAGCGCGCCGCTTCCATTGCCGCTTCCACCGTAGTCCTGCCCTGATTTCGCAGATCACGCGCGAACTCCACGATCAGAATGGCGTTCTTCGCCGACAAGCCCACCGTGGTCAGCAAGCCGACCTGGAAGAACACGTCGTTTTCCAGCCCGCGCAAGGTAGCCGCAAGCAGCGCGCCCAGAATACCGAGCGGCACGACCATGATCACCGAGAACGGAATCGACCAGCTTTCGTACAACGCCGCGAGACACAAGAACACGACGAGAATCGAGATGCCGTACAGAATCGGCGCCTGCGAACCCGACTGGCGTTCCTGCAGCGACAAGCCCGTCCACTCATAACCAATACCGGCCGGCAACTTCGCCGCGATCGCCTCGATGGCGGCCATGGCCTGACCCGTCGATTTACCCGGAGCAGCCGCACCCTGGATTTCCACCGCGGAAATACCGTTGTAGCGCTCCAGCTTCGGCGAACCGTAGATCCATTCGCCCGTACCGAATGCACCGAACGGAACCATCGTGCCGGCGTTGTTGCGCACGTACCACTTGTTCAGGTCCTCCGGGCTCATGCGGAACTGCGCGTCGCCCTGTACGTAGACCTTCTTGATCCGGTTATCGACGTCCAGGAAGTTGTTCACGTACGACGAAGCCCACGCGATCGAGAACACGTTGTCGATGGTCGCAGGCGACAGACCCAGCGCATTCGCCTTTTCCCGATCCACGTTCACCTTGAACTGCGGCGTATCGTTCAGGCCGTTGGGACGAACCTGCGCGAGCGTCGGGTCCTTGGACGCCATGCCGAGCAGCATGTTTCGCGCTTCCATCAGCTTCGCGTGACCGACACCCGAGCGATCCTGCAACTCGAAGTCGAAGCCTGAAGCCGTACCCAGTTCCGGAATCGACGGCGGATTGACCGGGAAAATCATCGCGTCCTTATAGCCGGCGAAGTGCCCGAACATCCGTCCGACCAGCGCGCCCACCTTCTGGTCCGCCCGCTGCCGTAGCGCGTAATCCTTCATCCGCACGAACACGAGGCCCGAGTTCTGGCCGCGGCCCGCGAAGCTGAAGCCGTTCACGGTAAATACGGCGTCGACGATGTCTTTCTGGTCCGTCAGGAGCCAGTTGGAAACATCGGCAAGAACCTTGGCCGTGCGCTCCTGCGTCGAACCCGCCGGCGCCTGGACGAGCACGAACATCGTGCCCTGGTCTTCGTCAGGCAAGAACGACTTCGGCAGGCGGACGAACAGGAAACCCACCGCGACGATCACCACCAGATAGATGATCAGCCAGCGGCCCGAACGCCGGATAACGTGCTGCACGCCGCTGTGATACTTGTCCTGGCTTCTTGCGAAATTGCGGTTGAACCAGCCGAAGAAACCCTTCTTCTCGACGTGATGATCCTTGTCGATCGGCTTCAGGATGGTCGCGCACAATGCCGGCGTCAAAATCAACGCGGTCAGCACGGACAAGATCATGGCCGCGACAATGGTCAGCGAAAACTGCCGGTAGATCGCGCCCACCGAACCGCCCGAGAACGCCACCGGCACGAACACGGCCGACAGCACGAGCGCCACGCCAACCAGCGCACCGGTAATCTGTTCCATCGCCTTGCGAGTGGCGTCCCTTGGAGACAAGCCCTCCTCGGCCATCACCCGCTCGACGTTTTCCACCACCACGATCGCATCGTCCACCAGCAAGCCGATGGCGAGCACCAGCCCGAACATGGAGAGCGTGTTGATGGAGAAGCCCACCAGCCCCATGACCGCGAAGGTGCCCAACAGCACGACCGGCACGGCGATGGTCGGGATCAGCGTGGCCCGCAGGTTCTGCAGGAACAGGTACATCACCAGGAACACCAGCACGATCCCTTCGATCAGCGTCTTGACCACTTCCTCAATGGACAGCTTCACGAACGGCGTGGTGTCGTACGGATACTTCACGACCAGGCCCGGCGGGAAATACTTCGACAGGTCGTCGATCTTCGCGCGGACGGCCTTCGCGGTGTTCAGCGCGTTGGCGCCCGTAGCGAGCTGGATACCGAAGCCGGCGGTCGGCTGACCGTTGTACTTCGTGTCGAAGTTGTAGTTCTCACCGCCCAGCTCGATGCGCGACACGTCCTTCAGCCGCACTTGCGAGCCATCCTGATTCACCTTCAGCAGGATGTTGCCGAACTGCTCAGGCGTTTGCAGCAGCGTGGCTTCCGTAATGGTTGCCTGCAGCATCTGGCCCGGCACCGCCGGCGTACCGCCCAGACCGCCGCCTGCCACCTGCACGTTCTGTGCAGAGATGGCCGTCGTCACGTCGACCGGCGTCAAGGCGTAGTTGTTGAGCTTGGATGCATCCAGCCAGATCCGCATGGCGAATTGCGAGCCGAACAACGTCACCGTACCCACCCCGTCGATACGGCTGACCGGATCTTCCACCTTCGACGCCACGTAGTTAGCGAGGTCGTAACGGCCCATGCTGCCGTCTGTGGAGACGAACGCCATCACCATCAAGAAGCTGCTGCTCGACTTCGTCACCTTGGAGCCAAGCTGCTGAACGGCCTGCGGCAAGAGCGGCGTCGCGAGTTGCAGCTTGTTCTGCACCTGCACCTGCGCGATGTCCGGATTCGTGCCGGCCGCGAACGTGAGCGTAATGGTGGCCGTGCCGGAGTCGTCACTGGTGGAAGACAGGTACAGCAAGTGATCGAGGCCGCTCATCTGCTGCTCGATCACCTGCGTGACCGTGTTTTCCACCGTGCTGGCGGACGCACCCGGGTACGTAGCACTGATCTGAATGGCCGGCGGCGCGATCGTCGGATACTGCGCGATCGGCAAGGTGAAGATCGAAGCGATCCCCGCCAGCATCAGAATAATGGCGATCACCCACGCAAAAATCGGGCGATCGATAAAGAACTTTGCCATGAAACAGGCTCCCTTTTAGTGCGCCTGATTACGCGCCTGACGCCGCGGATGCGGGTGCCGGATTACTGGAAGCCGCCACGCCGCTCGCGCCAGTGTCCGCTGCCGCAGGGGCTGCACCCGGAGCCGCGGGAGCGGCACCGGATGCCGGTTGAGCGGCCTGGGCCGGAAGCTGTGCGTCGACAGGCTTCACGGTCGAACCTGGCCGCGCCTTTTCCGTGCCCTGTACGATCACGCGGTCGCCCGGGTTCAGGCCGCTTTCCACTACCCACTTGTCGCCGTACGTACCCGACGTCACCAACTGGCGCAACGCCACCTTGTCGTCCGGGCCGACCACGAGTGCCGTCGGCTGCCCCTTCTGGTCATGCGTCACGCCGATTTGCGGCACCACCAGGGCCTTGTTGTTCACGCCTTCGTCGATACGGGCGCGCACGAACATCCCCGGCAACAACACGCGGTCCTTGTTCGGGAAAATCGCGCGCACCGTGACCGAACCGGTGCTCTGGTCCACGCTCACGTCGGAGAACTGCAGCTTGCCTTCCTCCGAATACGTGCGGCCGTCTTCCAGGATCAGCGTGACCTTGGCCGCGTTGACGCCGCTGGCCTGCAAACGCCCTTCCTGAATGTCGCGGCGCAGCTTGAGGCCGTCCACGCTCGATTGCGTCAGGTCGACATAAACCGGGTCAAGTTGCTGCACGGTAGAGAGCAGCGTGGCCGCGCTTGCCTGCACGTAAGCGCCCGGCGTGACCTGCGACAAGCCGATACGGCCCGTGATAGGCGACACGACGTCGGTATAACCGAGGTTGATCTGGGCGGTATCGACGGCAGCTTTACCCGACGCGACGTCGGCCACGGCCTGTCCCTGGGTCGCCACCGCGTTGTCGTAGTCTTGCTTGCTGACCGCGTTCGCCGCGACCAGAACCTTGTAGCGCGCAGCCAAGGCGTTCTGCGTCACGACGTTGGCCTGCGCCTTCGCGAGCGTGGCCTTGGCGGTATTCAGTGCGGCGATATACGGCGCCGGATCGATCTTGTAGAGCCGCTGGCCGGCCTTTACGTCCGCGCCTTCCGTGAATTCACGGCGCAGCACGATGCCGTCGACCCGTGCGCGCACCTGGGCGACGAGAAACGCGCTCGTGCGGCCGGGCAGTTCGCTCACGACAGGGACGGTGGTGGGCTGGACGGTGATGACCCCGACTTCGGGCGTCTGGGGCGGCGGTGCCGATGGTTTTTGTCCGCAGGCTGCAAGAATCACGGCAGCCGTCGCGGCACTGATTAAGCGGAATGGAACCCGTTCGACGCGCATGGAGCGACCTCTGTCAAAGACTGAGATTGAAATAAGTGCGCGGCCGCCTCTTCTGCGGGCGGACCGCTACGAGCGTCTGAAGACGCTTACCAGTAGCCAATGGGCGCAAAAACCGGTGCCCCGACCATCATTCGTCCTCCGCGCCGGGAGTCGTCCGGGGAGTCGTCCCTCGGTACGGCTACCGCTGACAACGGCCTTGGGATGGGCCACGCGGACGGACGGCGGAATGAAAGCTGTGTCGGATATTAACCGGTCAGTGCTACTTGGGCTATCGTTGGACGGATGGTATTGTATATACATTCATGAACGAACGTAAAAGAGACGATCGTACGTGAACAAGAGCAGTGCGAGGGGAATCGTCTCGAAGGGCTGGCGAGCGATAAACAAACGTGTGACGTCGCTGCAGGGCAAGGTAAGAAAGCGCGTAATTTACTGCGCTTGAGCAAGCAAGCGGAAACCCACAAGACAATGGTCAGACGAACCAAGGAAGAAGCAGCGGAGACGCGCAACAGTATTCTCGATGCAGCCGAGCGGGTGTTTTTCGAGAAAGGCGTTTCACGCACCACACTGGCCGACATCGCGCTGGAAGCCGGCGTTACGCGCGGCGCAATCTACTGGCATTTTGCGAACAAGGGCGATCTGTTCACCGCCATGTTCGACCGCAGCCTGTTACCGCTTGATGAACTGGTCGAAGCAACGCTCGACAGAAATGAGTCCGATCCGCTCGGCCGGATCCGCGACATCTTCATCTGGTGCATGCGCAATATCGCGCTCGACGACCAGCGCCGGCGCGTGTTCGACATCCTGTTTTTAAAATGTGAATTCGTGGAAGACATGGGGCCGGTGCGCGAACGGCATCAGACCAACATGCGCGAGGGAATTGAAAAGATCGAGCGAGGGCTGCGCAATGCCGTCGATAAAGGCCAGTTGCCGGCCATGCTCGATACGCGCCATGCCACCACCATGCTGCACGCGCTATTTACCGGCATTCTCTACGATTCGCTGATGTTGCCTGAGAGCATCGACCTCAAGAACGACGCTGAACGCCTGATCGATTCCTGTTTCGACGTGATGCGCTATAGCCCCAAGATGCTGCTTCCCGGCGAATCAATATAGACAAAGTTTCCGCAGCGCTACCGCAGGCCGTAGTGCTGCGCGAGAAACAGAAACACGGCGACACAGCCGATCATCGCAGCCCACGCCCATGCGGGCAGGCTGTGCGGATGCGGATGGCGAGGCGCGTGACCGGGCAGTCGATGCCGCAACACCCCGCCGATAGCGTCGGCCGCCGCCGCTCGCGATTTATGCGCCGCAGGCGTTCCGGGTCGGGCGAACGCCGCCGACATGGTGATAGGCCGCAAGAACACATGGCGCCGCGAAACAACGGGTTCCGGCGCAAGCGCTGCGGGCTGGCCGTGCTTCGCGCGCACCACTTCGCAGAATTCGGCAAAAAAATCGTCGGCGACTTCACGCAGCGCGTTTTCGATCTGGCGCGTCGGCAAACCCGCCAGCGGACCCGAAAGCGTCGCCCACACGGTGTATTCGATCCACGTCGACGAACCGTTCGCGTCTGGAATCAGCGCCACGGCGATCTGGCCGCGCAACGATCCCACCCCCTCGCCGCGCGCCTTGAAACTAAGCGTTTGCGCGTCGACATCGCCGGATGGATCGTCATGGCGCGGCAAACGCGTGGCACCTGCCACATGTGCCCGGATCATGTAGCGCGCCCGCAGCGCGCCGAGCGGCACCGTGAGTGTCAGCGTATATTCGCCGCCGGCAAGACGCACCAGGGATTCGCAGTTATCGATACTCGCGCGCACCAGCGCAAGATCACCCAAGGCTTCGCGCACCTGAGCAGGTTCGAGCGGGATGCGTAAGGCATCGGCGACTTCCATCAGACCCTCCCCTGCATAGCGCCCACTTTATTGATATTGATCTGGCGAGCCCGGTTTCGAGTCCGGCTCGCATCCGCCCATTCGCGCTTCAGGTACCGGCCGTCTCGTCGATACGATCCACTCGCGTCGGATGGAACGCCAGATAGCTTTTGATTTGCGCGACACGTTCCATCGGCTGCTCGTAGCTCCAGACCGCGTTGTCGACCGGGCCGTCCTCAGTCAGCAGATGGTAGTACGTAGCGTCGCCTTTGTAAGGGCAATATGAGGTATGCGTGGATTTGGCGAGGCGTGCCATGTTGACGTCGGTGCGAGGGAAATAATGCACCGGGTCGTATCCCGATTCCGTCAGCGTCAGGGCCGCGTGCGTGTCGGCGAAGGTCACGCCCTGATGAATCACGCGATGGCGTCGCGTATTCAGCGAGATTTCGATGTGGTGCGTGTCGGTATTCATCGCGCGCTCCCGGTCCAAAAATCAAACGGCCGCCGCTGGATTGCAGCAACGGCATAAAAAAGCCACGGGTTTTCCGGGACCCGTGGCTTTCATTATGAGACAACTTCGGGATGCTTGTACAAGCGCCGCGAATGACATTGGCGCCTACGCCACACTTGCAGCTGAGCCGCAGGCCTTTGTTTCATATGCGGTTTTACGTACGGTTGCCTGTGGCGGCTCGTGCTGGATCTCTGGGTTGGCCTACTGAATGGACCAGTGGAAATCGGCCTTCGCCTTACCGTTTCCTGCCACCGTCACCGTCTGCTTCTTTTCCGAATCCTTGTACCGGGCGTACACCGTATAGCGGCCGGGCGGCAGCTTCACCAGCATGTACGGACCCATGGCGTCGGTTTTGAGCACCTCGGCGTTCTTTTCATCCGCAATACGCACGTGGACATCAGCGAGATAGTCGGCGGTCGGCCCCGTAAAGCGTAACGACAGCGGCCAGTGCGCCTGCTCGCGAATCAATGCGTGAGATTCGTCCAGCCCCACCCCGCCGGACGTGAACGACACAGCGCCCTGCGTCTGGATTTGCGGCAAGCCGCCGCCGTTCGTATTGCCGGCGCTGCTCATGTCGCTCGTTTCCGCGCTCGATGCCTGGGCGAACGCGCCGCCGGCCATCCCGAACGTCATGACGGCAGCTAGCACCGCAATGGAGGCCTTCGCAGCGGCAGGCCTGGTGCGTTTAGTCAATGCGTGGGTGTTTGCTTCAGTCGCTGCTTTAGTCGTCTTGGTCATCGTGTTCAGCTCCTATGGACTTCAGACGCCTTCATCGGCGTTCCGCTTGCCTCCCGGCCGTCCAGCGAGCGATGTTTCGCACAGCCGGCCGAAGCGGTTCGGGAGAGAAACAAGCAGCACGGTTCGTGCCTGCATCCCACCCTATTTATTCAGGGCGGCGCCGTTGCATGCCGTCAGCCGCGTCAGCAAGCCGCCCTGTTCCCGTTGGCCAGAATCAGCCGAGATCCACCGGCACGAAGATCTGCGCATCGTCGCGCTGGATCAGCAACGCAATGCTGTCGCCCGCGTGAGCCACCATCGTCTTCAATTGCTGCACGGTCGTAACCGGCTGGCCGTTGACCGCCAGGATCACGTCGCCAGCCTGGATGCCCGCGCTTTCCGCTGCGCCACCCGCTTGCTGCACGAGCAAACCACGCGATAGCGACGCGCTCTGCTTCTCTTCAGGCGTCAGCGGCCGCACCGCGACACCGAGCCGCGCATCTTGCGACGCAGAATCGCCCTTGTCGGCGTTATCGCCCGTGCTTGCAGTCTTGGCATCGGACAACGCACCGACGGTCACGCTCAGGTCCTTCGTGCTCTTGTCACGCCAGACCTGCACCTTCGCCGTGGTGCCCGGCGCGAGACCCGCCACCTGCGACGGCAACGCGTTCGAGTCCGCGACCGGCTGGCCGTTGAGCGAGAGGATCACGTCGCCGGGCTGGAGGCCTGCCTTCGCCGCCGGACCGCCCGCTTCGATCGAACTCACGAGCGCGCCGTTCGGGCTTTGCAGGCCGAACGACTTCGCGAGCGTCTGGTCCATGCCCTGCACGGTCACGCCAAGACGGCCGCGATCCACATGCCCGGTCTTTACCAGCGCGTCCTTCACCTTGATCGCCTCATTGATCGGGATAGCGAACGAAAGTCCCTGGAAGCCACCGGTCTGTGAATAGATCATCGAGTTGATGCCGATCACTTCGCCTTGCAGGTTGAAGAGCGGGCCGCCCGAGTTACCCGGGTTCACCGGCACGTCGGTCTGGATAAACGGCGTGTAATTCTCGTTCGGCAGCGAGCGCGATTTCGCGCTGATGATGCCGGACGTCACCGTGTTGTCGAAACCGTAAGGCGAGCCGATAGCCACCACCCACTGGCCAACCTTGCTGCCGTTCGGGTCGCCGATCTTCACGACAGGCAGGTTCTTCGCATCGATCTTCAGCACCGCGACATCCGACTGCTTGTCCGCGCCGACCACCTTCGCGCGGTATTCGCGCTTGTCGGTGGTCTTGACCGTGACGACGTTCGCAC
Source organism: Caballeronia mineralivorans PML1(12) (assembly GCF_001028175.1). GTDB lineage: Bacteria > Pseudomonadota > Gammaproteobacteria > Burkholderiales > Burkholderiaceae > Caballeronia > Caballeronia mineralivorans. The sequence goes on along the minus strand of NZ_AEJF01000176.1, from coordinate 89,170 downwards.
CGTCCACTACATGCGCGTTGGTCAGGATGTAGCCGTCGCTGCTCACGATAAAGCCAGAACCGAGACTTTCGCTGGGGGTATCGGCGGCATTCTGGCCGTCGTTGCCCATGCCCGGCACGCCGTTACCGTAAAAATGCTTGAAGAACTGGTAGAACGGATCGCTCGGGTCGATCGGCAATTGCGGATTGCCCCCGCCGTTCATGCCGTTGCGGCGCGACGCGGTCTTCACCACGTGTTTCGCGCTGATGTTGACCACCGCCGGGCCGTAGGTTTCGACCAGGCCGGAGAAATCCGGAATGCCGGTCTTGGCAGCAGCTTCGGCCGGCATCATCGCGGCTTGCGCCGGGGCGATGACCTGCGGTGCCGGAACGTTCCTGTTACCCGCCACGTAACCCGCCGACAAGGCGACAACAACGGCTGCCGCAATCGCGCTGCGGGAAATGATCTTCGCTTTCATCGTGAGCTCCTCGGGGATGCGCTTCAGAATGAAACGAAGAGTACGAGGCGCCGCTTAAAGGGTACTTAAAGCGGATTTAAATTGAATTGAGACCAGTAAACCGCCGCTTTTCGATTCGGTGAGCGACGCCGTTGAGCCATGCTGGGCGGCGATCCGGCGCACGATGGCAAGACCCAGGCCGCTCCCCGCCACGTCCGTGCGCGCACGGTTCGCGGTCGCTCCCACGCGATAAAACCGGTCGAACACGCGCTCGCGTTCCTCGGCGGGAATGCCCGGGCCGTTATCGGCGATTTCCACTATCGGGCTGCCGTCTTCCACGCGCAGGCAGACATCGACACGGCCACCGCTTGGCGTGTATTTCGTGGCGTTATCGATGAGATTGTTGAACATCACGCGCAACGCATTGGCATCGCCAGAAATGGTCGCCGGCTCGCTCGCCTCGATGCCCAGGTCGACACCGCGTTGTTGCGCCACCAGCACGGAGGCGCCAACGCATTCGTCCAGCAGCGCGTGCAGGTCCACCGGCGTGGTCGTGCTCTTGCCGTCAGGCTCCGAGCGGGCAAGCGCAAGTAGTTGTTCAGCGAGGCGCGTGGCGCGCGTGATGCCCGCTTGCAGGTCGTCGAGCGCTTCCTTGCGCGATTCGTCGTCCTTCGCGCGTGCCACCAGTTGCGCCTGGATCTGCACGGCGGCGAGCGGCGTGCGAAGTTCGTGGGCGGCATCGGCGACGAAGGCCTTTTGCGTATCGAGCGCGGTCGCGAGGCGCTCGAGCAGCGCGTTCAACGCGCGCACGACGGGTACGACTTCTTCCGGCAAGCGGTTGTCGGGTAGAGGTTCCAGCGCTTCGGGGTGACGCGTGTCGAGCGCGCGTGTCACGCGTTGCAGCGGCATCAGACCCCGTCCGACGATGATCCATATCGCCATGCCGAGCAGCGGCAACAACACCACGAGCGGCCACAAGGTGCGCCACGCGACACCCGCCGCCAGGCGGTTGCGGATGGACAGCGGCTGGGCCAGCTGGACTACGTTGTCGCCGACGATCGCGCTGTAGACGCGCCATACGCCGCGCGGCGTGGCTTCGGTGGAAAAGCCCAGTTCCGCGTGCGGCGCGAGCGGCACGCGCGGGTGCGAGTAGTACATGAGCACGCCGTTGCGGTTCCATATCTGGATCACGACGCCTTCGTCGCTGTCGCTGCGCGATTGCAGCACCGACGAAAACGGCTCCGACGGCAGCGCGGCTGCGATCTGTTCCAGTTGGTAATCGAAGAGTTCGTTCGCTTCGGCCAGCGCCTGACGGTAGATCAGCCAGCCCGCAAACCCCACGCCGACGATCACCAGTGCCAGCAGCCAGACCAGCAGTTGGCGGCGAATGGAATGCATCAGGCTTCCTTCGACACCATATAACCCAGGCCACGGACGTTGCGGATGAGGTCGGGTCCGAGCTTTTTGCGCAGCGAATGGATGTAGACCTCAACCGTGTTACTGCCGATTTCCTCACCCCAGCCATAGATTTTTTCTTCGAGCTGACTCTTCGATAAGACCGCGCCCGGACGGGCCATCAGGGCTTCGAGCAGGGCGAATTCGCGGGCTGAAAGAGCTACCGCGTTGCCGTCCAGCGTGACCTGGTGGCCCACGGGGTCGAGCGTCAGCGCGCCGTGGCGGATCAGTGAGTCTCCGCGGCCCGCATGGCGGCGGATCAACGCTCGCATACGCGCGCCCAGTTCGTCGAGATCGAAAGGTTTGACGAGATAGTCGTCGGCGCCGGCATCCAGGCCTTTTACGCGGTCTGCAATGGCGTCTCGGGCCGTAACGATCAGCACGGGTAGCGCGTTGCCCTTTGCTCTCAAGCTCTTGAGGACGTCGAGGCCGTCGCGTTTCGGCAGGCCCAGGTCCAGCAGCATGAGGTCGTAAGGTTCGCCGCCCACCGCCGTCAAGGCCGTTTCACCGTCCTGCACCCAGTCCACTGCGAACCCGTCGCTGCGCAGCGCCTTACGGACGCCTTCCGCAATCATTCTGTCGTCTTCTACCAGTAGGATTCGCATCGATTTAGGTCACGGCTTTTCTCGGCTTTGCAGCCCGGATGCTTATTCTAGCTGGGTCGACTGAGGCGGGGCTTAAAGGGGACTTAAGACCTGGGGCGGCGGTTTCCCCCGAGGCACCCGCTAACGCCTGTTGCTGAACCCATCGAAGAATGATTGCGCGTTTACTTCCAGCGTATCGATGTGATACCCACCCTCTTGTACGATCAGCGTCGGCAGTTTCATCGCGCCGATCTTGTGGCCAAGCTTGCTGAAACCTTCGGTGCTCACCGCGACCATCGACTGCGGATCGTCCTTGTAGATGTCAAAGCCAAGCGCCAGGACCAAGGCCTCCGGTTGAAAGCGATCGAGCACGCGCGCAGCGGCATCGAGTCGATCGAAAAACACGTCCTCCGATGAACCATGCGGCATCGGCAAGTTGACGTTGTAACCCAAGCCGGTCGCCTCGCCACACTCGTCTTCGAATCCGGCAACGACCGGGTAGAAGTTCGTCGGATCGCCGTGAATCGATACGTATAGAACGTCGCTGCGGTCGTAGAAGATTTCCTGCACCCCCTGGCCGTGGTGCATGTCGGTATCGAGGATGGCTACGCGGCCGTACTTCTCACGGAGCGCCTGTGCCGCTATCGCCGCGTTGTTCAGGTAGCAGAAACCGCCTGCCGCTTCGGCGCGCGCATGATGCCCCGGTGGCCGGCACAAGGCGTAAGCCTCACGTGCGCCGTCCATGATTGCGTTGGCGCCCGCCAGCGCGCTTTGCGCCGACCAGTAGGCGGATTCGTAAGTGTCGGGGCCGACCGGGCAACTGCCATCGGCGAGATAACGCGCTGCCTGCCCGAGCACGCCACGCAGCGGATTGTTCTCGCGGATGTACACGTTCGACATCACTTCGTCGCCCCAATCGGCCGGCACTTTCTTCCACTCGCGATGCGCTTCCTCAAGGAAGCGCAAGTAGTTCATGCCGTGGACCGCAGCGAGCGGCGCAGCGCCAAAGTCGGCGGGTTCGCGGACATCGAAACCCATTGCCTTCGATGCCTCGACCAATCGTAACGCGCGCTCCGGGATCTCCTGTGGCGTGCGCATCTGGCCACGCGAAAGATAGGTGCGTGGATGATGTTTCAGTTGCGCAGGATGGAAGTAAGTCAGCATTGCCAGGTCCTTATTACGCGGTCACCGCACGCGCCAGTACCGCATTGATCAAAACGTTCGCGCCGCACGTGACATCTTCGGGGAGCGCGTCCTCGGCTTCGTTGTGCGACAGGCCATCCACGCAAGGGATGAAAACCATCGCCGTGGGCACGTGCCGCGCGAGGTGGATCGCGTCGTGACCCGCGCCGCTCACAATACGCTCGTACGCATAGTCAAAGCCTTTCGTGGCTTCTTCAACTAGGTCAACGCACGCTGCATCGAACGGGGTGGCGGGGCTTTTCCAGTATGTCGAGATGTCGGCTTTCAGCCCTCGATTCTCCGCGATCTTGCCGAAGAGCTCGCGGACTTCGCGTTCCATCGCGTCGATTTGCGTATCGTCGGGATGGCGCAGATCGACGCTAAACGCAACGCGCCCCGCGATCGTGTTACGCGATGAATTCGGCACGTCCACCTGACCGATCGTGACCAGACCGAGCGGCGCAAAACGTTGTGCGATGGCCTCGAGTTCAAGCGCCATCGCCGCGCTCGCAAACAATGCGTCCTTCCGGTACGGCATCGGCGTCGTGCCGGCGTGCGCGGCAACGCCGGTCACGTCGACGTCGAGCCAGCGGATCGCTTGGCCGCCCGTGACAACGCCGATCGGATTGCCGTGACTCTCCAGAATCGGGCCTTGTTCGATGTGCGCTTCGAAATACGAATCGACGTTCTCCACGCCGTGTCCGCGCGTGCCGGCATAGCCGGTTTGCTTCAAAGCCTCACGTAAAGTCACGCCCTCTGCGTCCGTAGTCTGCAACGCGGCCGCAAGCGGCGTCGCGCCGACAAACACCGCCGAGCCGAGCATCGCGGGCGTGAAACGCGCGCCCTCTTCGTTCGTCCACGAGACGATCTCAATGGGCTTTTCCGTCGACAAGCCGTGATCATTCAGCGTACGCACGACTTCGAGCGCGGCCAGCACGCCGTAGACGCCATCGAAGCGACCGCCTTCGGGTTGCGTATCGAGGTGGCTGCCGATCAGCACGGCCTTCGCCTTCACATCCGAGCCTTCACGACGCGCAAACAAGTTGCCGATTTCATCGATACGCACAGTCATGCCTGCTTCAACGCACCACGTCACAAACAGCGCGCGAGCGCGCCGGTCGTCTTCCGTCAATGCAAGACGACGCACGCCGCCCTTCGGCGTCGCGCCGATTTGCGCCATGGTAATCAAGCTCGCCCACAAACGCGGGCCATCGATTTTCAACATGATTCGATATCCTCTAAATTCAGCGGGCCGCGAGTGCTTCTGGAGCATCGGCGCGGCGATGTTTCAACGCGTCGAGTGCGACGATGCACAGCAGCGAAATCCCGGCGAGACACGTATAAAACACCGCAAGCGGCCACCATTGCCCGGTGAATTTATGCGCAAGCCACGTCCCCACGAGTGGCGTCAAACCACCCGCAATCGCTCCACAAACCTGATACGACAAGGAAATCGCCGAGTACCGCACACGCACCGGAAACACGCCGCTGACAAAACCCGCGATCACCGAATAAAAACTCGCCATGCAGACGACGGCTATCGCGATACCGATAATCATCGACACCATGTTGCCGCTCTGCACAAGGATGAACATGGGATACGGCGAGATCATGGCGCAGAGGGCCGTCAACTTCAGGAAGCGCGCGTTGCCGATCTTTTCGGCAAGCAACGCGGCAAGCGGCTGTGTCAGGAACTGGATGATCGCGACGGCAAACAGGCAATCGAGGATCAGCGATTTCGTCACGCCAACGTATTGCGTCGTATACGAGATCATGAACGTGTTGGTGAAATACACGCCGGCAATGCCGATCGTATTCGCGCCAATACAAAACGCGACCAGCGCGCCCGATGAGCGGAACACTTCGGCAATCGGCAATTCGACGGTGCGCTTCGACAGCTTCTCGCGCTCGAATTCCGGTGACTCGTTCACGCCCATCCGGATCAAAACGCCAACCACGAGCAACACAGCGCTCACGAGAAACGGCAAACGCCAGCCCCACGCGATGAACTCCTCATGCGGCATCGACGTCACCGTGCGAAACGCAATCAGCGAAAGGATCAGCCCGGCCGGGCTGCCCAATTGCGCGAACGATGCAAAGAACGTACGCCGTCCCTTCGGCGCATGTTCGGCGGCCATCAACACCGCCCCGCCCCATTCGCCCCCGACCGCGATGCCCTGCACCACGCGCAGCAGCACGAGCAGCACCGGCGCGAGCACGCCGACCTTCGCATAAGCCGGCAGCAAACCGACGCACACGGTCGCCACGCCCATCATCATCAGCGTGGTCATCAGCGCTTTCTTGCGGCCGATCTTGTCGCCGAGATGCCCGAAAATCACCCCTCCCAACGGCCGTGCGAAGAAACCGACGGCGAACGTGGCGAAGGACGCCATCGTGCTGATGAACGGATCATGCGAGGGGAAATACAGCTCGCCGAACACCAGCGCAGCGGCGGTGGCATAGATGTAGAAGTCGTACCACTCGATCATCGTGCCGATAAAAGCGGCGGTCGCCGCGCGCACGGGCTGGCGGGTCTGACTGGGTGCTGGGGTCACGGTGGCTCCTGATTCGCTTGTATCGATGCACATGGTCAGGGCGTTTTATCGCCAGCCATAAAACATTAGTCCAATTTCGATTTATTATTCGCAATATAAATCTGGCTAATACCTAGGACATTTTCCCCATGACTCAACGGCGTGTGGATATCGCGCGGTTCCTGAACGACCGGCTCGACTGGAACCTGCTGCGGACCTTCCTGGTCATCATGCAGGAGCGCAGCGTAAGCCGCGCCGCCGCGCGCCTGCATCTGACGCAACCAGCGGTGAGCCAGGCGTTGAAGCGGCTGGAAGACACGCTTGGACGCAACCTGATCCAGCGCCGCGGCCCGCACTTCGAGCCGACTCGCGCGGGCGAAGAGGTGTACCGGATCGCAAGCGATATCTACGGCCACATGTCGCGGCTCGAAACCGAGCTCGATGACCGCAGCGAGGACATCACCGGTTCGATCCGCCTGCTCACGGTGAGCCGGATCGATTCGGGCGTGTACGACGAGTTTCTCGGCGAATTTCACCGGACTTATCCGCGGATCGACTTGCATATCGAGGTGATGCGTTCGTCGGACATCATTTCATCGCTGCTGCAAAAGACCGCGACGGCGGGCCTCAGCTTGTGCCGTACGCCCATCGATAAACTCGAGCAACGCTGTTTCCTGCGCCAGCGATATGCGATTTTTTGCGGGCGATACCATCGCTTGTTCGGGCGGCATGGGTTGTCCATGGAAGATTTGCTGGCGGAAAATTTCGTGTCGTTTACAAGCGACCAGATAGGCGACAGCTTGTCGCCGCTGACGGTATTTCGCGACCAGCGCGGGTTCACGGGACGGATCGTGGCGGCATCGCCGAGCCTGGACGAAGTGCGGCGGCTGATCTTCGCGGGATATGGCATTGGCTGTCTGCCCGAGCACATTGTCCGCGACGACCTCACGCAGCAGCGCCTCTGGCGCTTGCCGCCGGAAGAGGGTCTGGTGGATGTCGATGTGGATTTGCTGTGGCATCGCGCACGCAAGATGAACGCGGCGGAGCAGGCATTCCTGGATGGCATGGAGCGCACGATGCAGCGTTATTCCCTGCCGGAACGGCTGGCGCCGCGCTAAGCCCGAGCGGCGCGCGGGGCGTCGACTGAAAGCCCGCAAACCTTAAACCGTAAGCAGAACCCCACTTACAATAGCCGCACCGCTCGGCGGCTTCGCCCTGCAATCCGCATAACCGCACGACATCACGATCCGACCACATGCATAGAGCACCCTTTCTGAACGGAAAAAAACCGCGCGGCAAACGTTGGCGTGTCGCCGCGACACTGGCCATCGTTGCATCTGCTTTCACCTTCACGATGAACACGCCCGCCGAGGCCCGTGGTGGTGGCGGCACGAAAGCGGAAGGGCAGAAACAAGCGCCCAAACACGCACCGGCAAAGAAGTCGAAGTTCCAGCGCCTCGCCGTCCCGGCCGGCCCGCTTCCGGCCACGGTCATGGCGGCGCTTGCACATGCGCATGTGCCGCTTTCATCGATGAGCGTGGTGGTCGAGCGCATTGGCGGCGGCGTGCCGCTCGTCGCGATCAACGCCAACGAGCCGATGATGCCCGCCTCCACGATGAAGCTGGTCACCACGTATTCGGGCTTGTCGTTATTGGGCCCGGACTACCGCTGGAAAACCACGGCCTACGCCGACGGTGAAGTCGATGCAAACGGGATCCTCCACGGCAACCTCTACATCCAGGGCACGGGTGACCCGAAGCTCGTGCCGGAAGAACTGATCGACCTCGTGGATCAGATCCGCCGCAACGGCATCACGGGCATCGACGGCGCGCTGGTCCTGGACAAACGCTACTTCGACCCGTCCACGCGCGATCTCCCCGCCTTCGACGCCGACGAAAGCGCGCCCTACAACGTCGGCCCGGATCCCCTACTGTATGCGTTCAAATCGCTGTCGTTCACGCTGACGCCAAGCTCGGACGGGCAAGTTGCGATCGATGTATTGCCGCAACTCGCGCAACTGCAAATCGATAATGAACTCCGGGTTACGCGCGGCGCTTGCGCGGGTTCGCTGCCGGCGGCGTCGCCGAGCGTGTCGCAAACCACGGGCGGTTTCGTGCAGGCGTCGTTTATCGGCGACTATCCGCTGCGCTGCGGCTCGCGCACCATCAACGTCGCGGCGCTCGACCACTCCACCTTCTTCGCCGGCGGTTTCCTCGCGCTCTGGAAACAGGCGGGCGGCACGTTCAACGGCGTCACCCGCGAAGGGCCGACGCCGGCCAGCGCACGGCTCGTTGGCACGCACCGCAGCCCGGTGCTGTCGGACATCGTCCGGGACATCAACAAGTTCAGCAACAACGTGATGGCGCGCAACCTGTTCCTGACCATTGGCGCCGCTACGGGCAAACCGCCGGCGACGACACAGAAGTCATCGGCGGCGATCACCGCGTTCCTGCATCGCAGCGCGCTGCCCATGACGGGCCTCTACCTCGATAACGGCTCGGGCCTGTCGCGCGATGAACACATCACGGCGCAATCGCTCGCCGACCTGCTCACAGCAGCGAATTCGAGCCCGGTGGCGCAAGTATTCGTGGAATCGCTGCCGATCGCGGGCGTGGACGGCACCATGCGCAACCGGCTCACCAGGGCGGGCGCGGGCGGCAATGCGCACATCAAGACGGGCACGCTGCGCGACGTGCGGGCGATCGCGGGATACGTGGGCGCGGCGAACGGCGAGAGCTATGTGGTGGTGAGCTTCATCAACGATCCGCGCGCGGAAGCGGCGCGCGCCGCTCACGATGCGCTGCTCGAATGGGTTTATGAAGGCGCACGGCGCACGGGATCGGCTGAGTGAAAGGATTCCGAATGAAACGGCTCCGAACCGGCTTGGAACCCGGGGAAGCCCCGCCTGCAACCACAGGCAAACCCTCGTAGGAAACATCTCAAATCTTCTTAAAGATTCGGTAAGCTATCGCCACGCCAAGCCGACGACAGGCATTGTCCGCAGTGCGTGTCGTCCGAAGCCAACGCGCACGCGGGAAGCCAGCCGACAGTAACCTCGAAGCGGCGTGCAGACCACATGACGAGATAAACGAGGAACGAGGAGATGAAGTTAATGAAACCCGCTCTGACGAAACCCGGGACGCGCCAAACGCACTGGCTGCGCACCTTCCAGACCGCCACTGCGTTTGCCGCGCTCACCCTGCTGGCCGCGTGCGGTGGCGGCGGCGATAACAACAACACGCCGGCGGGCGGCGTGAAACTGCAGGTGGTGTCGTTTGGCGACAGCCTCTCGGATGTCGGCACGTATGCGCCGGTTGCGACCGCCAACTTCGGCGGTGGCCGTTTCACCACCAACCCCGGCCAGGTCTGGACCCAGAACGTCGCGCAGTATTACGGCGACACGCTGACGGCCGCGGAAACCGGTGGTTTCGGCGTACCGCTCGCGCCGGGCAGCGGCTTGGGCTATGCGCAGGGCGGCGCGCGCGTGACGCTGCAGTCGGGCGTCGGTCATGCCACGCCGGGCACGGCGAACGCAGACTTCTCGCAGGCTACGACAATTCCGATCAACGACCAGGTCACGTCGTATATCTCGGCGCATGGCTCGTTCAACGCCAACCAGCTCGTGCTGATAAACGGCGGCGCCAACGACATCTTCTACAACCTGACCGTGGAGCAAACGACCGTCGCAGCTATCCAGGCCCAGCTCGCCGCGGGAACCATCACAGCCACACAGGCAGGCGCAGCGGGCGCCGCGGCGCAGACCGCCGCGACCACTGCAATCAGCCAGGCTGCGATCGACCTGGCGACGGTCATCGGCCGGGTGGTGCAAGCCGGGGCGACGCACGTGGTGGTCTCGACGATTCCTGACATCGGCGGATCGCCGCAGGGTCTGGCCAGCGCCGACAAGGGCGTGACCCTCTCGCAAGTGACGCAGTTGTTCAATGGCACGCTGCAGGGCGCGCTGCAGCAGGCCGGGCTGTTGTCGAAGGTGATCTACGTCGATGCCTACTCCTGGGTCGACGGCATCCAGGCGAACTATCAGGCGAACGGCTTCACGGTGTCAAATACGGGCACGGCCTGTAATCTCGCCTCGATGATTGCTGCCGCGACCAAGTTTGGCGAGCCGAATCCGACCGCGTTCGGTACGTCGCTGTTCTGCGCACCGCAAACCTACACGGTGGCAGGCGCAGACCAAACGTATATGTACGCCGATACGGTGCATCCGACGACGCATCTGCACGCGTTGTTTTCGACGTTTGTGGAGCAGCAGATCGCGAAGAGCGGGTTGGGGAAATAAGTTTGGCTGGATGAGGGAATGAAGCGAAAACGCCCGGTTGGAATGACCGGGCGTTTTGCTATGTCGATTTCAGTGCGACGCTTCCCTACCCCTGCTCTTCAAACGCCGCCGCAGCCCGCCCTAACCGGTCGTTCACCGCGCTCCATTCCGCCGATACCGGCAACGTCTCGATCAGGATCCGTTCGACGTCGGCGCGATCGAGCGTACGCAGCAAACCGTACAACTCGCGAGCGTAAGACTGCGGATCGTCCGGTGCGGCGATGAAATGCACGTTCGGCGCTTTTGCCCACTTCCCCGCGCTCGATGTCCGCGCAACCAGCGCCAGCTTCTTGCGGGCATCTAGTGGATGCGCCGCGAGCAACCGTTCCAGCGCCGCGAACGGCAACAAGCTCAGCGGCGTGCGAGGCGCGTAATGCGCCTTCAGCGTGCCGGACGCGCGCGGCGCGCTGGCGTCGCTGCCATCGGGCAGGCGCGGCATCACGCCAAGCACATCCGCGATCTCCAACGGACTCACATGTCCCGGCCTGAGCAGCGCGGGAAAACCACGCGACAGATCCAGAATCGTCGATTCAATGCCCACTTTCGCCGCCCCGCCATCGAGCACATGCACGCTTGCGCCGAATTCATCGCGGACATGCTGCGCCGTGGTCGGGCTGACATGACCGAACCGATTCGCCGATGGCGCCGCCACACCGCCATGACCGTCGCGCATCGTGCTGAAGGCGGTGAGCAGCGCCTGCGCAACCGGGTGCGACGGACAGCGAATCGCGACCGAATCCTGCCCACCGCTGACCGCTGCCGGCACATGCGTGGCGCGCTTCAGGATCAGCGTGAGCGGACCGGGCCAGAAGGCGTCGATGAGTTTCTGCGCATCGGGGACAAGCGTCTCGACCCAGTACGCCGGATCACTGCCGGGCGCGAGATGCACGATCACCGGATGATTCGATGGCCGCCCTTTCGCCGCATAAATCCTCGCAATGGCTTCAGGATTCTCGGCGTCACCGCCTAGTCCGTAGACGGTTTCCGTCGGAAACGCGACGAGCTGGCCGGCGTCGAGCAATGCGGCAGCCTCGTGAATTTGCGCGACGGTGGGAGCGTCGAAAGTCATCAAGGTTAGTCCAGCGGAATGTGCAGCATGCGGGCGCAATCGCGCGCCGCCGTGCGAACTTCTTCCAGCGTGGCCCCGGTGAAATTCACATGGCCCATCTTGCGGCCGGGCCGCGCCTCTTCCTTGCCGTACAGATGCAGCCGCGCAGTCGGCAACGCGATTACGTCGTGCCACGGCGGTGTGCGCGCCTTCGCGCCTTCGAACCAGACATCGCCGAGAATATTCAGCATCGCGGCCGGCGAATGCTGGCGCGTGTCGCCGAGCGGCATGCCGGTCATCGCGCGGACTTGCTGCTCGAACTGGCTCGTCGCGCAGGCATCGACGGTGTAATGGCCGGAATTATGCGGACGCGGCGCCATTTCGTTCGCGATCAGCGTGCCGTCTTCCAGGATGAAAAACTCCACGCACAACACGCCGACGTAATCCAGCTTCGCGGCGATCGTGAGCGCGGCGTCCTGCGCCTGCGCGACGAGCGCGGGCGTTGCGTCGGGAGCGGGCACGACGGTCCTGGCAAGAATCCCGCCGACATGGTGGTTCTGCGCGAGCGGAAATACGGCCGATTTGCCATCGCCGGCGCGCGCGATCAGCACTGAAACCTCGAACTTCAGCGGCATGCGTTTTTCGAGCACGCACGGCACGCCGGCGAGCGAACCGTAAGCGGTGCGCACTTCGTCGACATTGCGCACGCTCGTCTGGCCTTTACCGTCGTAGCCTAGCCGCGCGGTCTTCAGGATCCCGGGCAAGACGGCGGCGATCTGTTGATCGCTCAAAGCGGCCAGTGCTTCCGGCGACTCGATCACCACATGCGGCGCCACCGGCACGCCCGTACTCGCGATAAACCGCTTCTCCGCCACGCGATCCTGCGCAATAGCCACGCATCGGCCGGCCGGGCTGACGAAGGTGGTTTTCGCGAGGAAATCGAGGCTGGCGGACGGCACGTTCTCGAATTCCGTCGATACCGCCGCGCACAAGCGCGCGAGTTCCGTCAGCGCGGAGGGATCGTGGTAGGCGGCGCGCAGGTGTTTATCGGCGACGGAACCTGCCGGACTGGTTTCGTCCGGATCGAGGACCGCCACGCGATAGCCCATGGACTGCGCGGCGAAACAGAACATGCGGCCGAGCTGGCCGCCGCCGACCATGCCGAGCCATGCGCCCGGCTGGATGGGAGAACTGGGTTGGGTCTGTGCGTTCATGGTGTGGAGTCGGTCAGTCGGTCGCGGCCGGAAGTGTTACTTGAAGCTGCTGCTTTTCAGAGCGAGAGCGGCGGGAGGACCATCGCGTGCGCTGCGTCGTTCTGGCGCGTGCGGAATGCGGCGAGTTTGTCAGCGTAGGCGGTTTGGGTGACAGCGAGTATGGAGACCGCGAACAACGCCGCGTTCGCCGCGCCCGCCTCGCCGATGGCAAATGTCGCGACGGGCACGCCCTTGGGCATCTGCACGATCGAATGCAGCGAATCCACGCCCTTCAGATATTTACTCGATACCGGCACGCCCAGCACCGGCACCGTGGTTTTAGCGGCCAGCATGCCCGGCAGATGCGCCGCGCCGCCCGCCCCCGCGATGATCGCGGCCAACCCGCGCGCGCGTGCGCTTTCGGCGTAGGCGAACATCTCGTCGGGCATGCGGTGCGCGGATACGACCTTCGCTTCGTAGGGCACGCCGAATTCCTGCAGGATCGCGACCGCGTTTTTCATCACGTCCCAGTCGGAACTGGAACCCATTAACACGCCGATCAACGGTGCGTCATGCGTGTGGGCCGCGGCGGCGGTCTGGACTTCGCTCATCGTGCTGCATTCCTTTGGGGGTAAACAGGCCTTTGGCAGCCTTTTTCGGGTGATGCGGGTGTTTAGGAGCCGATCGCGTCGAGGTGCGTGGATGCACCCCGAGACCCTTTACGCCAGCGACTGCCCGGTCAAACGCTGCAACGCTTCCTCGTACTTCTCGGCCGTCTTCGCGATCACGTCTTCCGGCAACTTCGGCGCCGGGGGCGTCTTGCCCCACGCTTGTGTTTCGAGCCAGTCGCGCACGAATTGCTTATCGAATGATGGCGGGTTCGTGCCGACCTGATATCCGTCTGCCGGCCAGAAACGCGATGAATCCGCGGTCAGCACTTCGTCCATCAGGAACAGTTCGCCGCGCGTGTCCAGCCCGAATTCGAACTTCGTATCCGCGATGATGATGCCGCGCGTTGCCGCATATTCGGCCGCTTCCTTGTACAGCTTGATGGAAATCTCGCGGATGGTCGCAGACAGTTCCGTGCCGATGCGGCGTTCCATCTCATCGTAGGTGATGTTTTCGTCGTGATGGCCCATTTCGGCCTTCGCTGCCGGCGTGAAAATCGGCTCGGGCAGCTTTTCGGCGTTCTTCAGCCCCGGCGGCAATTCCACGCCGCAGACCGAACCCGTTGCCTGATAGTCCTTCCAGCCGCTGCCGGCCAGATAACCGCGCACGACCGCTTCCACCAGGATCGGCTCCAGGCGCTTCACCACAACGGCGCGGCCTTTGACTTGATCGGCTTCGTCGGCGGCGACGACCGTTGCCGGGTCGATGCCCGTATTGTGGTTCGGCACGATGTGCGAGAGCTTCGCGAACCAGAAATCGGCCATCTGGTTCAGGACGCGGCCTTTGTTCGGAATCGGTTCGCCCATGATCACGTCGAACGCCGACAGACGGTCGGTGGTCACGATCAGGAGCTTGTCGGTGCCAACTGCGTAGTTGTCGCGGACCTTGCCGCGCCCGAGCAGGGGCAACGATTTCAGCGTGGATTCGTACAGCGGGGAATGTGAGGTGGACATCGTCATCTACCGGAAAAGTGCCGCAAATCAGGCTGAGAGAAAAAACCAACGCGCCGTTCCCCGGAATTGCGGGAACGGCGGTTCGTGTCGGCCGGCTCCGTCATGCGCCCGGGGCCGGCCTTTGCATCCATTCTGCATCTCGATGCCCAGTGTCAAACCGGGCGCCAAGCGCGACTCAACGTCATTGTAAACGGGTCGGGCGGACGGACCGGATTTGTCATTCCCGCAGCCACATCGCGGGAAGATTCGAGCAACCGGTATTTTAGGACGGCTATCCCAAAATAGGCCGAGTTCTGAGCCCAGCACCAAGGCCGCCTTCGACGCCGCCCTCGCGCCCAACACCAAGCCGATGACATACCCAAGCCGCGCCGCGCTGTCACAAGCGTTCTGCCTGCCGCGCCAATTGCACGGAATCTGTTACACACGGCAAAACCGAAGCTCAAGCATGCCGGCCTGGCTTGTTGAACGAGACCCGGCCGGCATCAATCCACTTACCTGACGATCTGGGCCAACTCGCCGGACTTGTACTTCTCGGCGATTTTATCGAGCGGGACTGGTTTGATCTTGCTTGCCTGGCCTTCGCAACCGAACTGCATGTAGCGTTCGAGGCAGATCTTCTTCGCGGCTTCGCGGGCCGGTTTCAGGTAATCGCGAGGGTCGAATTTCGACGGATTTTCGCCGAAATAGCGGCGAATTGCACCCGTTATTGCCAGACGCAGGTCGGTATCGATGTTCACCTTGCGTACACCGTGACGGATTCCTTCCTGGATTTCCTCAACCGGCACGCCATAGGTCTCTTTCATGTCGCCGCCGAATTCCCGGATTTCGGCCAGCAGGTCCTGCGGCACCGACGACGATCCGTGCATCACCAAGTGCGTGTTCGGAATGCGCTGGTGAATTTCCTTGATGCGTTGGATGGCGAGGATATCGCCGGTCGGCTTCTTGGTGAACTTATACGCGCCGTGCGACGTACCGATGGCAATTGCCAGCGCATCGCACTGGGTTCTCTTCACGAAGTCGGCGGCTTGTTCGACGTCGGTGAGCAACTGCTCGCGGGTCATGGTGCCTTCGGCGCCGTGGCCGTCTTCCTTGTCGCCCTTCATGGTTTCCAGCGAGCCGAGCACGCCGAGTTCGGCTTCCACCGTCACGCCGATGGAGTGTGCTGCTTCGACCACTTTCCGCGATACATCGACGTTGTATTCATACGATGCGACGCTTTTGCCGTCGGCTTCAAGCGAGCCGTCCATCATTACGCTGGTGAAGCCGCTGCGGATGGCTGCCATGCAGACTGCTGGCGATTGCCCGTGGTCTTGGTGCATCACAACCGGGATATGTGGATACGACTCCACTGCTGCTTCGATCAAGTGACGCAGGAACGCTTCGCCGGCGTATTTCCGCGCGCCGGCGGAGGCTTGCATGATGACCGGTGCGTTGACCTGGTCGGCGGCTGCCATGATCGCCTGTACTTGCTCCAGGTTGTTGACGTTGAACGCCGGAAGCGCGTAGCCGTTTTCAGCCGCGTGATCCAGCAGTTGTCGCATTGATACGAGAGGCATGGGTGAAACTCCTTGAGATGGAACGAAATCTGGGGTCTTGCTCGCGCCGGTGGACCTGAGGGGTGTTGGTTTCGGGTCGGGCTGTTGTTATATGTTGGCTGTTTTTACTATTGGCCACTGTGCGTGGCGACACGTCGGGGGTTGCGTCCGGGGGACTGGGTCACCCCCAGCTCGCCAGACTGACGGATGTTTGAAGCCCGACCTCTCCGAACACGGATACCCACACGCTTCGCCACCAGTGACTGAACCTGCCACAGGTTCACCCCGCGCTATCCGCGTACAACCACCTCAAAAAAGAAGCACGCGGATCACGTAGCCAACCCATCATGAAATGAGGCAACCAGCACACGTGAGGCCGTCATGGTCTGGGGGTCACGGTGCTTGCCCGAGAGCGTTGGGGGCGAAGCGTGTTCGTGTCAGGATTCGCGAGAAGGAGGGGTTCAAACATTATCAAGTCTGGCGAGCACTGTGCTATCAGGTGCCAAAAGCTGAGGCCTGCACGCTAGGGACACTAACTTGCCGATGGTTGGGAGGCGTTTTCTTTGCTTCGTTTCTTTGTCGCTTTGGACAGAAATGACGTGCCGCCATGCGCAGTGGCTAATAGTGAAAAAGAGAACAGCTAACTCACGCAGACCACTAACGCCGAAAGCACCAACCCGGCACCAACCCGGCACCACCCCCGACCACCCGCACCGGCAGACCCAAACCAAACCCGTCCACCGGCGCGAGCGAAAAACCCTGTGCGAACGAAAAACCTAGAACGGATCTCCCACTCGCACAATCTTCATCGCATTAGTCCCGCCGGCCTGCCCCATCGGCTCCCCGACAGTCAACACAACCATATCGCCGCGTGCCGCATAACCCTTCGACACAACCACTTCCAGCGCCTGCTGAAGCGCGACATCACGATCGCTGTTCGTATCCAGGTGCAACGAAGTCACATTCCGATAAAGCGCCATCGTCCGCTCACTCCCCACCCGCGGCGTCAGCGCAAAAATAGGCACATGCGACCAGTGCCGCGACATCCACAGCGCAGTCGCGCCCGACTCAGTCAACGCAACAATCGCCTTCGCACCCAAGTGATAAGCCGTGAACAGCGCACCCATCGCAATCGACTGATCGATCCGCGTGAACGTGCGATCAAGAAAATCCTTGTCGAGCTCGCTCTGCTCCGACTTCTCGGCTTCGAGGCAAATCGCCGCCATCGTCTCGATGGTCGTCACCGGATATTTACCCGCCGCCGTTTCCGCCGACAACATCACCGCATCCGTGCCGTCAAGCACGGCATTCGCCACGTCCGACACCTCAGCGCGGGTCGGCACGGGCGCGTGGATCATCGACTCCATCATCTGCGTGGCCGTGATCACGAACTTGTTCGACTCGCGCGCCATGCGGATCATGCGCTTCTGCAACGCCGGCACAGCCGCATTGCCCACTTCCACCGCCAGATCGCCACGCGCGACCATGATGCCGTCGGAGGCATCGAGAATGCCTTGCAGCGCCGGAATCGCTTCCGCACGCTCGATCTTCGCGATCATCTTCGGCTTGATGCCATACGGCGCACCCGCGATGTTCGCCAGTTGCCGCGCCATTTCCATGTCGGTGGCGTTCTTCGGAAACGACACCGCGACAAAGTCCGCGCCCAGGGACATCGCCGTCTTGATGTCCTCCATGTCCTTCTCGGTCAGCGCCGGCGCCGTAAGACCCCCGCCCTGACGATTGATACCCTTGTTATTCGAGAGATCGCCGCCCACTTTCACCGTGGTGTGAATCTCTTCGCCAATCACGCGAACAACGTCGAGCACGATCAGGCCGTCGTTGAGCAGCAGCACGTCATTCGCGCGCAGATCTCGCGGCAAATCCGGATAGTCCAGGCCGACGCGTTCGTCATTGCCCAGCTCACAGCGGGCGTCGAGGATGAACGGGTTGCCCGCGATCAGCGTGACCTTGCCGTTCTCGAACTTGCCCACGCGAATCTTTGGGCCTTGCAGGTCGGCCATCAGCGCGACTTCGCGGCCGCATTGCTTCGCGGCATCGCGAACGTATTGCGCGCGCTGGCGATGGTCGTCGGCGGTGCCGTGCGAGAAGTTGAAGCGGACCACGTCGAGACCCGCCTGCATCATCTGCAGCAGGATCTCCGGGGAACTGGAAGCGGGGCCGATAGTGGCGACAATCTTTGTAGCGCGATGCATGGAACTCCTCGTCTGGGTGGTATCGCCTGAAACAGCGCTGCGAGTACGGTGTGCCGACGGGGATGAAATTGTCTCCGCCTGCGAACGCGCGCCAGCTCGAGCCAGCGTCGCTTTTTGATCGGTATTCGACATCTGATGGGCGCCCGGAATCAGCGACGCATTCGCGCCACCGATCATGACCGCCGCTTCCTTCCTTATTTCCTGCTTCGTTTCCTGCTTTAAATCCACACCACGCCGGGCAGGCGCTACGACGGACCGCTTCGATTTGCCGGAAGCGCGAGCAGGGCCGGGCTTGACGCCCACCGCCACCCTCGATCCAATCTCCGCGGCCACTGACAAACCTGCATCAGCAACCCACTCTTTCTTATCAGCAGCAACTACGGACTCGGGACGATGGCTCTTCGACGTGGCGCGCTTCATCGGCTCAGGCCCGCGATTCGAGCACTTCCACCGCCGGCAGCGTCTTGCCTTCCAGGAACTCCAGGAACGCGCCGCCGCCAGTCGATATATAGCTGATCTTGTCGTGGATGCCGTACTTCTGGATGGCCGCGAGCGTGTCGCCACCACCTGCAATCGAAAACGCCGACGAGTTCGCGATGGCATCCGCCAGCGTCTTCGTGCCGTTGCCGAACTGATCGAATTCGAACACGCCGACCGGCCCGTTCCACACAATGGTGCCCGCCTTTTCCAACTGCGCGGCAAGCGCCTTGGCGGTGTCCGGACCGATATCGAGGATCAGGTCATCGTCCTGCACTTGATCGACGGCTTTGGTTTCCGCCTTCGCGGTCGCGGCAAATTCCTTCGCAGTCACGACGTCGCTAGGAATCGGCACCGACGCCCCACGCGCACGCGCTTCGCTGATGATGGCCTTGGCTTCATCGACGAGATCCTTCTCCGCCAGCGACTTGCCGATCTTCAACCCCGACGCAAGCATGAACGTATTGGCAATCCCGCCGCCCACGATCAGTTGATCCACCTTCTCCGCCAGCGACTTGAGGATGGTGAGTTTCGTCGATACCTTCGATCCGGCAACGATCGCCACCAGCGGGCGCTTCGGCTCGCCGAGCGCCTTGCCGAGGGCATCGAGTTCGGCGGCAAGCAGCGGGCCGGCGCACGCCACGGCTGCGTATTTCGCGATGCCGTGCGTAGTCGCTTCTGCGCGATGCGCCGTACCGAACGCGTCGTTCACGTAGATATCGCAGAGTTTGGCGAGCTTCTGTGACAACGCATCGTCGTTCTTCTTCTCACCCTTGTTGCAGCGGCAGTTTTCGAGCAGCACGACCTGGCCCGGCTGCACCTGCGCACCGTCGACCCAGTCGGCGATCAGCGGCACATCGCGGCCGAGCAATTCGCCGAGGCGCTTGGCCACCGGCGCGAGCGAATCTTCCGGTTTGAACTGCCCTTCCGTCGGGCGGCCGAGGTGGGACGTAACCATCACGGCCGCGCCCGCTGCCAGCGCTTTTTGAATGGCCGGCACCGAGGCGCGCACGCGCGTGTCTTCAGTGATATTGCCCTGGTCGTCCTGTGGGACGTTGAGATCGGCGCGGATGAAAACACGTTTGCCGGACACTTTGCCTTCGGCGATCAGATCGGTGAAACGCAGTACTTTCGTCATGGGAGTCAGCGTGTGAGCGGGTGATTGGAAAGCGGTTCGGGCGGACGGAAACTGCGAGCGCGGGACTTACGCCAGTGGGCTCACAAGGGTCGCTACGGGGAAATTGACGGTATCAAGGCGGCTTCGACGAGGTGCCGGCGCGAGATCCACGTTGTATGGCGCCACGCTGCACGACGACCGGCGCCGGGCAAACTATTTGAACGATTCGAGGACGATGAAACGAGGTGTGCCGCCACTTTCGCCGACGCCATGGGTGTCCATGCGACGAGGCGTTGCAGCGGAGAATGGAGCGAGTAAAGCTGTTGTGCGGTGACTGCCGGATACACGTTCGACCTCATTCGATACGACAGCGAGAGCGCCATTTTAACCGATACCCATGCCCGTCCAACGCAGGAAACGCAAATCCCCGAGATTCGGGATACCTGACTTTGTGCGCCTTTTCATGACGCGCCGCAACAAAACGCGCGTCAAGCGAACAGCCGCAAGACCGTGAAAACAATCATGCCGACGACAATTGTCCCGAGCATTCCGCGGCGCCACAAGAACCAGGCGAGACCACACAGCGACGCGTACAACGCGTGATTCGAGAACGCGATCGACAGGCCGTTCGGCGTGATGAGCAGGTCGGGCACCACGACGGCGACCAGCGCCGCAGCCGGTGCGTAGCGCAGCGCGCGCTGCACGCGCTCGGGCAGGATCATGCGCTCGCCGCCCATCAGGAATAGCGCGCGCGTGATGCCGGTGATCAGCGCCATGCCGGCTATCGCGAGCCAGACTTGCGCGGCGCTCATCGGGCCCTCCCGGTGTTTTTGGGGCTGGCGACGGCTTTGTCGAGATCGGGTTGTTTGATATCGAGCGAGGGATTCAGCGGCTCGGTTTCGGTGAGACGCGGGGCCGGGCTTTTTGCGCCCGTGGTCTTGCGTCCTGCGCCCATCTTCTCGGCCATGATATCGGCGAAGGTTCCGGCGAGCAGCGCCGCAGCCACCGCCAGCGGCAGCGAAAGCCGATATGGCAGGTCCAGCGTAAGCAGCGCTATCACGCTTGCTACGGCAACAGCGGCCAGCGTGGAGCGCGTCGCTATCGCCGAGACGATCAGCGGAATCAGCGCAAGCGTGCCGGCGAGCTCGAGGCCCCAGTTATCGGGGAAAAGGCTGGCGAGCAGGATTCCCACTATTGATGAAACTTGCCACGAAGACCAGCTCGTCGCCGCCATGCCCCAGAAAAACGCCTCCTTGCCAGGCTGGTAGCCGGTCGGGAAATTGCGTTTCTGGAACATCAGATAAATGATGTCGCCGTTGAAATAGCCGAGCACCAGCCGCCGGTGCAGCGGCAAATAGGCGAAATGCGGCGCGAGCCCCGCGCTGAAAATGACGAAACGCAGGTTGACCATGGCGGCGGTCAGCAGGATGGTCCAGAGCGGCAGCTTGGCGGCGAACAACGGCAGGACGGCGAGTTGCGACGACCCCGCGTAGACCGCGAGCGACATGCCAAGCGCCTGCGGCACGCTCAGCACGGACTTGGCCATCGCGATGCCGGTGACAAGCCCCCACGAGAAGGTGGCCGGAACCGCCGGAGAGAGGGTTTTGACGCCATCGAGAAACGCGCGTCGGTTGAGGTCTGACAGCCGGTCGAACATGGAGATTGGTGCGAGTCGCGGTGTGCCGTGCAGTTGGGCGGTGAAAACTGAAGAACGCGGACTATCCGATAAATCCCGCCGCGGATCGGGCCTGAATCGTGGGCTAAAACGACTGAAAAGCCGCGAGCCGAGCCTTGAATCAAGCCAACCCATTCGGACGGCGGGCTTTCGGACGTCCCTCACGGCTTGCTGTCGAACCGCAACTTTGACTGCACCCTGAGCACATCGCGTGACGGCGAAAGGCGAATTATAGCGTCGTGAAAGGCGCCAAAAGGCCGACTGCGCCCATTTTTTAGTCGAAAAGACGCTAAAATGACGGTCTTTGGTCGCCCGACCGTTTGCGCCGGTTTGCGCTGAAATCCTGAGCGCCGCGCCGGTTCAGCAGGTGAATCAAGCGTGCGAAAACGGACGTGAGCGGGCGACCCACTCATCATGTGCACACAACTCGCCAGGAGAATCGTATGTCAATGGCCGACCGCGACGGCAAGATCTGGATGGATGGCAAGCTGATCGACTGGCGCGACGCCAACATCCACGTGCTCACCCATACGCTGCACTACGGCATGGGCGTTTTTGAAGGCGTGCGCGCCTACAAGACCGGCAACGGCACGTCGATCTTTCGCCTGAAAGACCACACCAAGCGCTTGCTCAACTCCGCCAAGATCTTCCAGATGGAAGTGCCGTTCGACCACGCTACGCTCGAAGCCGCGCAGCTCGAAGTGGTGGCGGTGAACCAGCTGGAATCCTGCTACATCCGGCCGATCATCTGGGTGGGATCGGAGAAACTGGGGGTATCGGCGAAAGGCAACACTATTCACGTCGCGATCGCCGCGTGGCCGTGGGGCGCCTATCTCGGCGACGACGGCCTGGCCAAGGGCATCCGCGTGAAGACATCGTCGTTCACGCGCCATCACGTGAATGTGTCGATGGTCCGCGCCAAAGCGTCCGGTTGGTACGTGAATTCGATCCTGGCAAACCAGGAAGCCGTCACCGACGGTTACGACGAAGCGCTGCTGCTCGACGTCGACGGCTATGTGTCCGAAGGCTCCGGCGAAAACTTCTTCCTGGTGAACAACGGCAAGGTGTACACGCCGGATCTCGCGTCGTGCCTGGACGGCATCACGCGCGACACGGTCATCACGCTCGCGCGCGACTTTGGCATTCCGGTGATCGAAAAACGCATCACCCGCGACGAGGTCTACACCTGTGACGAAGCGTTCTTTACCGGCACAGCCGCTGAAGTCACGCCGATCCGCGAGCTGGACAATCGCACCATCGGCGAAGGCAAGCGCGGCCCGATCACGGAGAAGCTGCAAAGCGCATTCTTCGATATCGTGAGCGGCAAGAACGAGAAGTACGCTGGTTGGCTCGCCCAGGTTAAGTGATTTAGACGCGTAACCCGACGCATGACGTGCGGCGGTGAGCTGTGATCTTGCGGGTCGAAAAATCATGCTCGCCGCGTCCCCAGACTAGAACGAACTGAGATTGCTCATGAGCGAACTGAAGGAAATGCCGCTGGTCCAGTTGTCGGCGAAAGATGTGCCGGCGTTCTGCCCGAACCCCAACATGCCGCGCTGGAGCACGCATCCGCGCGTTTTCCTGGATATCTCGCACGGCGAAGCACGTTGCCCGTATTGCGGCACGCGCTACAAGCTGAAAGACGGCGAAACGATCAAGGGTCATTGAATCCTCGTCTTCGCGGGAAGGCGGCATGGCGGTTTGAACAACGCCTCCCGCTTTCTGCCGCGGCCACCAGCGACGCTGTGCTGCATGCAGCCGACGACGCTGCCGATTTCGGTGCTGTAAAACGCCATGCGCCGGCAGCGCTCGATGAGTTGAAAGCACAGCACGTCGCGCCTCGACGCCGGACCCGCTGGGTGTCGGGCGCCACCCCCCCCAATACCACGACCAGCCCGCCCACACGGCGTGAGCTGCGTTATTTTTGAGACTGGAACTTACATAGATGCGTCGCGCGTTGGTTATCGCACCGAACTGGATCGGTGACGCATTGATGGCGCAGCCGCTGTTTTCGCTGCTGAAGAAGCTGCATCCGCGCATTGTCATCGATGCTGTCGCGCCCGCGTGGGTCGCGCCCGTGCTGGAACGCATGCCCGAGATCCACGACGTCTACGCCACCGATCTCGCCCACGGCAAGCTGCAATTGCTGCGCCGCTGGCAACTCGCGAGCGATCTGCGCGACGTGGGTTACGACGCTGCGTACGTGCTGCCGAATTCGCTGAAATCGGCGCTGATCCCGTGGATGGCGGGTATCAATCTGCGGGTCGGCTATACGGGCGAAAGCCGCTATGGCCTGCTCAACGTGCGGCATGCGAATCCGGCGAAGGGGCAGCGCCCGCCAATGGTCGGCCAGTACGCCGCCCTCGCCTACGCGCCGGGCGCGAAGCTGCCGTGGCTGCAGGAAAACGCCACGGTTCCTATGCCCGTGCCCCGGCTCGATACCGACCTGAACGAAGCGGCACGCGTCTCCGCCCGCTTCAATCTCGATACGCGCGCGCCGCTCGTCGTGTTTTGTCCGGGCGCGGAATACGGTCCGGCGAAACGCTGGCCGCCTGAGCATTTCGCGACGCTCGCGCAGTTCATTGCCCAGTCGTTTCCGTATGCACGGATTGTCGCGCTTGGCTCGCCGAAAGACGCGCCGATTGCCCAGGCTATTGCCGATCGCGCGCCGAACGTGCGCAACCTGTGCGGGCAGACCTCGCTTGGCGAAGCGTGCGCGCTGATCTCGCGTGCCAGCGCGGTGGTCACCAACGATTCCGGCCTGATGCATGTGGCCGCCGCGCTGCGCCGCCCGCTGGTGGCCGTGTTCGGCTCGACCGACCCGCGCCACACGCCGCCCCTGTCCGATCTCGCAAAGGTACAATGGCTGCACCTCGAATGCAGTCCATGCTTTGCCCGCGAGTGTCCGCTGGGCCATCTGAACTGTTTGCGTGAGCTTGGCGCCGAGCAGGTTTTCGGTGATCTGCGCGGCATGTTGATGATGCAGCGCCATTGACCGGGTTTGTGGAAGTGGCTTTGGCGAGACGGCTCAGGGTTTATTGAGCAAACTTGCGAAGGCCACCGAAGGCCGCTTCAAAGACTGCTTCATGACTTCGTCGGAGCAGCGTCAGCAAACCCAGGACCAACGGCGCGGTGCCCGCGTCCTCCCGACTCTCGGTCCGCAGCGCGTTTGCGGTCATGGGCGGACGCTGACATGCTTATGTCCCTAAGCGGGGGCATGCTTTTGAAACTTGACCGAACCGTGGCGCTTCACTGTCCGAAAACATCGGGCGCCATGCATCGACTGTTAGAGACCCACTAGCCATGCCACGTTTTGCCCGCCTCTTCGAAGCCGCTGCCGATACCCTCAACGCCTACTACCAGGCCATTGCGGAGGGCAATATCGACAGCGTGATGGCGCTCTGGATCGACGAGGAATTCGCTACCTTCATCTGCGCGGACGGCTCGCACCTGAGCGGCCTGGACAGTATTCGCGCGGGCCTTTCGGCGCAACTGGAGAGCCGGCCGGTCACAGTCGAGCCACTCGATATCCGCGTCTACGACAGTCTCGGCACCGTGGTCTACGCGATCGCCGAAGCGCATCAGCCGGTCGAACCCAGCAGCACGCCCACGATGGTCTTCAGCACCTATGTGATGGTCCACGAACGTGGGGAATGGCGCATAGCACATATCCACGCTAGTGCGATGCCAGACGAAGCAGCCGGCCAGGTTGCGGCGAAAATGCGACATGGACAAGGTCCGCTGCATTGACATCGGTTTCGCGGGTACGCTAGGCGGAGTAGCCGGCGACCCCGGCTCGAAGATTGCGCTGCCAGATTGACCGGCAGATCAGCCTGCATCCGTTCGCATCCTGTTTGAAGACGCGCCATGAAACGCGATCCTGCTCATCTCATTCCTGACGCTCCGGCGCGGGATTTTCGCTCTGCGCCTGAGCAGAGCGCTTCGGCCGCCCCTGACGCCGCGACTGAACCACTGGCCGAATGGCTGTATCGCGCGCCTCGATGGCTGCCCACCGCCCATGCGCAGACCATCGTGCCGGCGTTATTCGCGCAGCGGCCGGCGGTGAAATACCGGCGGGAACGGTGGACGACGCCGGACGACGATTTCATCGATCTCGACTGGGTGTCTTATGACGCTGCGGGTGGGAACGGCTCAACAGCGGCACAAACACCCCTCTCCCCAGATCCAACCGCACCGCTCTTCGTCCTGTTCCACGGTCTCGAAGGCAACTCCGACTCCCACTATGCACGCGTCCTGATGGCCGAAGCCAAGGCGCGCGGCTGGTTTGGCGTCGTGCCACATTTCCGCAGTTGCGGCGGATCGATGAACCTCTTGCCGCGCTTCTATCATCTCGCCGATAGCGCCGAAGTCGACTGGGTCCTGCGTCGATTGAAGGCGCAGCACGCCGGACCGGTTGTCGCGGCTGGCGTATCGCTCGGCGGCAACGTGCTGCTGCGCTGGCTGTGCGAGCAGGAGCAGGACGCTGCCGCCATTCTCGACGCCGCCGCCGCGATCTCCGCGCCGCTCGATGTCCACGCCGGCGGCAACGCGATATCGCAGGGTTTCGGCATGGTCTACACGCGCAGTTTCCTCAAGACGCTCAAGTGCAAGGCGCTGGCGAAACTCGATCAGTATCCAGGCCTGTTCGACCGCGACGCCATGCTCGCGGCCCGCACCTTGCACGCCTTCGACAACGCCGTGACCGCGCCGCTGCACGGTTTCCGCGATACTGACGACTACTGGACCCGCGCCACCACGCGGCCGTATTTGCCGCGTATCGCCATCCCGACGCTGCTGCTGAACGCCCGCAACGATCCGTTTTTGCCCGGGCGCGTGTTGCCATCGGCGACGGAGGTGTCGGCGGCTGTTACCCTCGATCAACCCGCGCATGGCGGCCACGTCGGTTTTATGACCGGGCCGTTTCCGGGGCGAATCGACTGGTTGTCGCAGCGGGTGTTCGGCTATTTGCAGACGCATGTGCAACACGTGGCAAACCACACGGATTCCAAGCATGGATGAGATTGTCAAACAGGCGCTGGCCAAATGGCCAAACGTCCCGCATTGCACCGGCTGGCTGCTGCTCGACCGGCGCGGTCAGTGGCGCATGCGCGACGACGCCACGCAGGCAGCGGGTCTGCCCGGCGATATCATCCGGCACGAAGCGCTGCTGGGCTTCATCAACCGCAATTACGCCGCCGATGCCGACGGTCAGTGGTTCTTCCAGAACGGCCCGCAGCGCGTGTATGTCGAGCTGGGTTATACGCCGTGGATCGTGCGGCTGAGTGAAGCGGATGGCGCGTTGCGGCTGACCGATCACGCGGGCGGGCGCTTCGCGCCGACGGCGGCATGGCTCGACGATGAAGGCGGTTTGCTTTTCTCCGATGCCCTCCCGGATGCGCCTCACGTTTCGCGCGTCGCTGCGTTGCATGATCACGATCTCGATCTGTTTTCGACACACGCCGATCTCGACGATACCGGGGGCGTGTTCCATTTCGCGGCTGGCGTAGATCTGAAGTTGCTGCGCATCGCGCGAGCTGATGTGCAGCACACGTTTGGGTTTATCGCGAGCCCGGCGGCGAAAGCGGCGGCCTCCTAAAGCCTCCTAACTATCGTCCTTCTCCAGCTCGCGCTCTTCCTTGTAGCGCGTCTCGAAGTCACGCAGACGCGCTGAAATCGTCGATAAATCGTAGAAACTCGCGCTCTTGAGATCGCGGGCGGCCTGCAATTGCCGGATCGCCGATGGCCACGCGCCGTCGAGTGCAAGCTTCTCGGCCATCGCGCGATGCTGCTGCATCGGATCGTTTGCGCCGGCGCTCGCCTGCGCCAGATATCGCCACCAGTCGGGCTGAGCGGGATCGGCGCGGGTTTCGCTGCGGGCGAGCGCTTGGGCTTCGGTGAAACGATGCGCGGATAACAGCGCCTGCAAATGGGTCTCGATGGCAGCGTGGGACTCGTGCCAGCGCTGCTGCGCGATCTCGGCGAGATGCACGGCGTCGTCGTTACGACCCGATAAGCGCGCGATCTCGGCGGCGAGGACATCGAGGCTTGGGGAACTGCGAATGGGCGGGCGTGTAGCGACGATGGTGCCGAGGTTCACGATATTGGCCGGCGTGCGCGAGGCGTTAAGCGATGCCAAAGCCGCACTGGCTGGGGAAGCGACGTTGATTGGCGGTGCGGTCTTGGCTGAAGGGGAGATAGCGATGAGGCTTGCGTCGCTTTTTGCGGCGGCTCTGGATAGTTCCGGCGTGCCCGTCTCCTTCGCTGTGGTTCGGCGTGCCTCAGCCGATACCGGCCGTGCACCTGACTCGCGTTTTGCAGATCGCGCACCGGCGCCCGAATCCCCCTCTCCCGCGTTGCTTTCGAACGCACGGCGCGCTTCGCCGAGCGCTTCGGTCGCAGCACCGTAGTCGCTCAAAAGAGTCTGCGCGAGCGCAATTCCATACCAGTTCGCCGATACATTCAGCGCAGTTTGATCGTCGATTTCAGAGCGCAAGCGGCTGGCAATATCGCGATATTCACTCGCCGAATTCACCTGCAGCACGCGCGCCCGCGCCCGCACGAAACCGTACTCCGAACTCTGATGCGGCTGCCGATATGACACCCGGCGCGCCCGGTCCTCCATATCGGCCATTCGTTCGCCGGTGAGCGGATGCGTGCGCAGATACGGGGGCAGGCCGTTCTCGCCCATGGCGGTGCGGTCAAGCCGGGCGAAAAAGGCGACCATTGCGTAGGGATCGTAACCGGCTGCGCTGAGCATCTGAAAACCGACGCGGTCCGCCTCGTGTTCCGCCGCCCGCGAAAACCGCAACTGGCTGTCGAACGCGAACGCCTGTCCACCCATCGCGATGCCCATGCCCAGATCGCCGCTATGGGCCACCACGCCCGCCAGCACGCCGAACAGCATGGCGGCGAGCGCGGCGTAACCGCTGCGCTCGCTCGTGCCCATCATCCGGGCGATGTGCCTCTGCAGCACGTGCCCCATCTCGTGCCCGATCACCGACGCCAGCTCCGACTCCGTCTGACTCGTCGCAATCAAGCCCGTGTTCACGCCGATAAAACCGCCGGGCATCGAGAACGCGTTGATCTGCGAATCGCGGACGGGGAAAAGATCGAAGTCCGGCAGATAGCTGCCGAGGTACTGCGTCTCCGCCGCTGCGGATAGCCGCGTCGCGATCGAATTCAGGTAGTCGCGGATGAGCCAGTCATCGAGGTAATCGGGATCGCGGCGCAGGTCGCGCATCAAACGCTCGCCGAGGCGGCGTTCGGCTTGTGGGGTGAGCGTGCCGCCGGAACCATCGCCAAGATCGGGGAGCTGAAGCGCGTTCATCGATGACTGGAGACCCGCCTTTTCGCCCGGGCGGTTGGCGAAACGGGTTTCGGCGCCACCGTAGAGGCCGAAGACGTTGGCGTCGATGGTGGCTGTGGGGGTGGTTGGGCTTGTTGGTGCGGTTGTCGCCCCACCCGCCGACTGCGCACCTAAACCCGCTCCCGCTTGCGCGAACGCGCTGGGAGGCAGGGCCACGGTCAGGCACAACACAGCGGCGATTAAACGGTTTGGACGCATGGCAAACTTTTGCTATACGGTCGCCTGGTTGGCGACCGCCCATCGGCTGAAAAACGCGGCGAACGGAATGCGAAATCTGCTTGAAAGGCTTATCGTAGCAGCGTGAGCGCGTCTGAACCACCGGCGCGCCGCTGTTATGATGAGCGCCCGTTGCAAGGAGAGGTTATGTCCGGACTTACACATTTCGATGCTTCTGGCGAAGCGCACATGGTCGATGTCGGCGACAAAAGCGAGACGCACCGCGTAGCCGTGGCGCGCGGTTCAATCGCGATGCTGCCCGCTACGCTCGCGCTGATCCGCGACGGCAAGGCTAAAAAAGGCGATGTGCTCGGCGTCGCGCGCATCGCAGCGATCCAGGGCGCGAAACGGACCTCCGATTTGATCCCGCTATGCCATCCGCTGGCGTTGACGCGGGTAGTGGTGGATTTTTCCATCGATGAAAACCTGCCCGGCGTGTTTTGCGAAGTCCGTGTGGAAACGGTCGGGCGCACGGGCGTGGAGATGGAAGCGCTCACCGCCGTTCAGGTGGGACTGTTGACGGTTTATGACATGTGCAAGGCGGTAGATCGTGGGATGACCATTAACAACGTGCGCGTGATGGAGAAGCACGGGGGGAAATCGGGGGATTGGGTGGCGGGGAGTTGATCAAAGGGCGTTTGCATTTCGCCGTGGGCATCGCCCCGTGGCAAATCACTTTCGCTGGTCAGCAATCAAGCTCGTTTAGTCGAGAAAAAGGCGGTTCCAACGCAAGTCGGAACCGCCTTTATTTTCATCAACGATCAAGCCAGCTCACTCATCCCCATCATCGCTGTCATCGTCGTTCGCCTTCGGCGCGGGCACGCCATACATCTTCACTAGCTCAGCTTTAAACCCGGCGAGCGGCTTGCCCTGATCGTCGATTAACTGATAAACGTCCGCCAGTTGCTGCGGCCAGTCGTGAAGCTCGGTGGAGAAGATCTTCAGGCGAGCGATAGTATCAAGTCCATCCTGCGTCTGTCCGGCCAGCGCCTGTAACACCGCATAACGGCGCAGCACGGTTTCCCCGGGCAATAACGCAAGCGCCTGACGATGCATCCCGAGCTTGGCCGCGAGGTTCTGACTGTTCATCGGCAGCAGCGTCGCGGCACCGTACTCGCCCCAGGCCCCAAACAAAAACGACGGATCTGCACGATATTGCTCAGCCGGCTGGCTACCGTAATAAAGCACTTCCGAACGGTTGTAGTCGCGCAAGATGGGATACAGCGAAGCCAACCCGAGCACGACCAAAACCACGTACATCCCATAGGAAAATGAACGCGATACCAGGCGCAACGGCCGCGTCTCAAGCAAACCGAAAATCAGCATCGCGGGCATCAGATAGAACATGTACTGCTGCGGATACTCAACCAGCGCATGCATCATCAGCACGCCCAGCAGCGAAAGCGCAAAAATCCGCGCCGGCGTGTGCCGCGCGCGCAGCACGCGCACGAGCCAGCACACCACGCTGAACAACACGATCGCCATGCCGAGCAGACCCGTTTTCGCAAGCAAGTCGATGAAGATATCGTGCGAATTATTCGCAATCTCCACACCGCCAAGCTCCCGCACGAATTCGAACTGATGCAGCGGAAACTCGCCCCAACCGACACCCAGCAAAGGATGCGTGAGGAACATGGTCCAGCCGTACTTCCAGAGTGCAAGCCGCGGCGCGATCTGATTCGCGTCCTGCATCCGTTCTGCCGCCGACTGGCTAAGTTCGAGCTGATAACGCAAGTTCGCCCAGCGAATCGCGGCATTCACGGCGAAGAACAACACGAGCAGCACGATCGGAATCAGCCACGCGCGGGTTTTGCGACGAGTAGTGCTGTTCGAGGGAGCATCCGGATCGTCGGCCACGGTCGAACAGCTCTGAATGAAGGCCATCCAGAATCCCCCGACGGCGATCACGCCCATCTGCAGCCACGGTCCACGTGACACGGTCAACGCGAGCCCTGCTGAAAATATCGCGGAGAGGACGAGCCATACGATCACCGGCAGCCGTCGTGTCTGGACGAGATACAGCGCGCCCGCCGTTGCGAACGCAATGTAGGTGGCGAGGTGATTCGCCTGCGCCATGTTGCCGAACGGCCGCCGTTCGATCACGACGTTGTAGACAACCACGAATGGCGAAAACTTCGCTTCCATATGAAACAACTGCACGACCTGACAGAACACGGCGAACAGGCCACCAACGATCAACGCCGCCGCACCCCAGCGCAACGCCTTCTCGCCGAGACCCGCTCGCGCGAAGCCATAACCGGTATGCACTGCGATAAACGACGCCAGCAAATAACCGCCGCCGAGCCAGTTCATCGATGGCTGCGCGAGCGGCAACACCACCGTCTGCGCCACGAGCAGCAAGCCGAGCACCAGCGGCATCAACGCGATGACCGGTGTAGCGAACGGCACACGCGGTTCGGACAGACGCACGATCAGCACCATCGCCCCACCGAGCACCAGGAATAACGCCAGCGCGCTGAACTCGGCGTAGAAGGTCGGAATGGGATAGGTGTGGTTGACGACCGCGAACGGGATCGTCAATGCCAGACAGAGGACAGCAAGAGAAAGGTAGCGGGCAATGTTTGAAGGCATGTGGGGTCGGGAACGTCGGCAACCGGCGCACTATACAAAAAATTACCCATGCTGTGCGGCACGTGGCATGAAATGCGCCGAAATCACCGTCATTCGTGGAAATTCCGTGGTGGTTTCGGCGAAACGTCCGGGCTATCCGCACATCCGCGTGCTCGCTCAGAGGCGTCAGCACCTCGATTGACGCGATTACGGTTTCATGCGGCCAGCCTTTCAGCTCGTTACGTCCGGCATTCCGGCGGTGCGAGATTGGGCGGCAACGTGGGTGCTTCCGAGGGTGACGGACCCGGACCCGGCGCGGGCAAAGAGGATGCCGTTTTCGTGGCGGCGAAACACTCCCAAGTGATCGATCCCGCCTGAACCGAACCCTTCGTCAGAACGGTTCGCGCAGTTGGCGTCTCGGCGTTGTCCGGTGTCAAAGGCACGAGCACAAGCGTATTCGATCCCACTGGCGCGACGCGCGTGGAAAACGCGATGGTGATTTGCCCGTTGGGGTCGTCGACGTGAATCGATTCGACGTTTCGAGTCCCCGGTGGTGAGGCATATCCGCCACCCAGTTCTGACCCGCTCGCGGCATTCTCCGCCACCGCCAGCCGCGCCGACGATGCCAGCGACAACCCCTCACCCACCCGGCTGCGCGCCAGATAATCCTGATACGCCAGAATGGCATACGCCGCGACCACACCGACGATCGCCAGCACGATCATCAACTCGATCAACGTAAAACCCATCCCGAAGCGCCTTAACTTGCCGCGCATGAGAAGTCTTCGAAACCACGCTTGGCCGCCATCTACACTCTTGAACCTGCACACCGCTACTGTCATCGCTGAACTCCCAAAAAGACGAAGCGCCTGGTTGCGTAATGCAATCCAGACGCTTCGATCTTATTGAGCCCAGCGGAGCCTTGGCAGTCAGCCGAACGGCCAACGCACAAGCCCAAAATCAGTGCGCGGCTTTCGATTCCGCGGCCTGCACGCGCCGACGAAAGTACCAGCCGACGGCCAGCACCAACACCGCCCCCGCCACGCGCGCAGCGTACTCGGCGCTCGGCACGTTCAGCGCGGGCCAGCGGTCGATGAACGGATCGTCGATGATCAACCCGCCCGCGATCCACCCAAGCAAACCAGCGCCAAGTGCAATCACGATCGGGAACTTGTCGAGCAGCTTCAGCACCAGTGTGCTGCCCCACACGATCAACGGAATGCTCACGAGCAGCCCGAAGACGACCAGCGCAAACCGATGCTGCGGATCGGCCGCTTCCGCGGCACCTGCAATCGCTATAACGTTGTCGAGGCTCATCACGGCATCGGCCACGATGATCGTCTTGATGGCAGCCCAGAGTTGGTCGGACGGTTTGATATTCGGGTCGCTGTGATCCGGCATCATCAACTTCACGCCGATCCACAACAGCATCAAGCCGCCGACGAACTTGAGGAACGGGATATCGAGCAGCAGCACCGCGAACGAGATCAGCGCAACCCGCAGCACGATGGCTCCGAGCGTGCCAAGCAGCACGCCGCGGGTGCGTTGTTCAGCCGGTAAATTCCTGCAGGCGAGCGCGATGACGACGGCGTTATCGCCGCCAAGAAGGATATCGATGACGATGATCTGTAGAACAGCGCCCCAATGGAGCGTGGCGAAAAATTCGAGCATGAAAAAACCGGTGAACGACAGCGACAGAAAGGACGCGCAATAAAAAAGCGGGGAAGCCTGAGCTCCCCCGCTTTTAGAACCAACGTGTCACGAAAGGCTTACGTAAGCATAGCAAAGCCCAGCGTTTTCTGTCGATCGGCCGTTCCCTAAACCCTTAAAGCATCGCCTTCAACAGACGCGCCATTTCCGACGGGTTCTTCGTGACGGTGATACCGCACGCTTCCATGATTTCCAGCTTGGCATCGGCCGTGTCCGCACCGCCCGAAATCAGCGCGCCCGCGTGACCCATGCGCTTGCCGGCCGGAGCCGTGACGCCAGCGATGAAGCCAACCACCGGCTTCTTCATGTTGTCCTTGATCCAGTAAGCCGCATTCGCTTCGTCCGGGCCGCCGATCTCGCCGATCATGATCACGGCGTCCGTGTCGGGATCGTCGTTGAACATCTTCATGACGTCGATGTGCTTCAGACCGTTGATCGGATCGCCGCCAATACCCACTGCCGACGACTGGCCAAGGCCAATAGCCGTCAACTGGCCAACCGCTTCGTACGTGAGCGTGCCCGAACGCGACACCACGCCGATACGGCCCTTACGGTGAATATGACCCGGCATGATGCCGATCTTCAGTTCGTCCGGCGTGATCGTGCCCGGGCAGTTCGGTCCGAGCAGCAGCGTCTTGCGATTTTCGCGACGCATACGGTCCTTGATCTCGAGCATGTCACGCACGGGAATGCCTTCCGTGATGCAGATCGCGAGATCCAGATCGGCTTCGACCGCTTCCCAGATGGCAGCAGCGGCGCCCGCCGGCGGCACGTAGATCACCGAAACGGTTGCGCCCGTTTCAGCCTTCGCTTCCGCGACGCTGGCGTAGATTGGAATGCCTTCGAAATCTTCGCCGGCGCGCTTCGGGTTCACACCCGCAACGTACGCTTCACGGCCGTTCGCATACTCGCGGCAAGCGCGGGTGTGGAACTGACCGGTCTTGCCGGTAATACCCTGGGTGATGACCTTGGTGTCTTTGTTGATCAGAATCGACATAGTGTGACCTCTGTTCGTCGACGTCGCCCGTGCCTCGAATGCTCGTGGAGCACTCAGGCAAAAAGCGGCGCCTTTCGTATCTGGTGGAACGCTCGTAATCCGGTGTCTGGTTTGACAACAAACAAGCCTGGATTACTTGCCCTCGGCTGCCGCGACGACCTTCTGCGCAGCTTCTTCCATGCTGTCGGCCGCGATGATCGGCAAGCCCGAATCCGCCAGCATCTTCTTGCCGAGATCTTCGTTCGTGCCCTTCATGCGCACGACCAGAGGAACCTTCAGCGACACGGCCTTCGACGCTTCGATCACGCCTTCCGCGATCACGTCGCAGCGCATGATGCCGCCGAAAATGTTCACGAGGATTGCCTTGAGGCCCGGGTTCTTCAACATGAT
Organism: Caballeronia mineralivorans PML1(12); assembly: GCF_001028175.1. GTDB lineage: Bacteria > Pseudomonadota > Gammaproteobacteria > Burkholderiales > Burkholderiaceae > Caballeronia > Caballeronia mineralivorans. The sequence goes on along the minus strand of NZ_AEJF01000176.1, from coordinate 54,513 downwards.
CTTGAAGGCTTCCGTGACCTTCTCGGTCGTAGCGCCACCGCCCACGTCGAGGAAGTTGGCCGGCTCGCCGCCGAACAGCTTGATCGTGTCCATGGTCGCCATTGCCAGACCGGCGCCGTTCACCAGGCAGCCGATGTTGCCATCGAGCGAGATGTAGGCCAGATCGAACTTCGATGCTTCCACTTCAGCCGGATCTTCTTCATCGATATCGCGATACGCGACGATGTCCGGGTGACGGAACAGCGCGTTGGCGTCGAAGTTGAACTTGGCGTCCAGTGCGATCACCTTGCCGTCGCCGGTGACGATCAGCGGGTTGATTTCGGCCAGCGATGCGTCCGTTTCCCAGAATGCCTTGTACAGGCCTTGCAGGATCGCGCGCGCTTGCGGGATCGAGCCTTCGGGAATGCCGATCTTGCGCGAGAGGTCGTCGGCGTCTTTGTCGAGCAGACCCGTCGACGGCTCGACGGCGAACTTGTGCAGCAGTTCCGGCGTCTTCTCCGCGACTTCTTCAATGTCCATGCCGCCTTCGCTCGACGCCATCACCACGACTTTTTGCGTGATGCGATCGAGCACGAGGCCGATGTACAGCTCCTTCTTGATGTCCGCGCCTTCTTCGATCAGCAGGCGGTTCACCTTTTGGCCTTCAGGGCCGGTCTGGTGCGTGACGAGTTGCATGCCGAGGATCTGGTTCGAATATTCGCGAACCTGTTCCAGCGTCTTTGCAACCTTCACGCCGCCGCCCTTACCACGGCCGCCAGCGTGAATCTGAGCCTTGACGACCCAAACCGGGCCGCCCAGCTCTTCCGCGGCCTTGACCGCATCGTCCACCGAGAACACGGGCTTGCCGCGCGGGACCGCGACGCCGAACTTCCGCAGGATTTCCTTTCCCTGGTACTCGTGAATCTTCATGCGTGATTCCTTCAGTCTGAGAGTTGGATTGAACTTCGATTACGTGGATTACTTGGATTACGTTGAGCGTTGCTTCCGGCGTCGACGATACGCGCCTTCGGAGTCATGCTGATTTCTGCTGATCTTGCTGCTTTTACCGCTCGTCTTGGTCGGCCAGTTCTGTGAACCTGCTCTTGCTAGATTTCGCTAGTTTTGCTGAGCCGGTTCAACTTCGCTCCCGGCCTTTTTCGGGTTGTCCTTATCCGCCATCCGGTCGGCCGCGCTTCGGGGCGCATGGCCGAACCAGCGCGGATAATATTGCCGCACGGCTTCACCGTCGAAACGCAATGCGTTGCAACGACCAAGCTGGAATGGGGGTTTGTTGCTGTCTGCTTCTTTGTCTGAGGAACTACCGGCTGGTTTGCCGGGTGCGCCACCTTTTTCGGTGTTCCACACTTCGCCGGCGAATGCCTGGATGGCGGCTGTGGGCAACACGGCGCAGAGTTCAGTGATGTGCGTGCAACCGGTCGTGCCGGCCAGTAGTCGGCTGGATTCACGACGGAAATTTTGCACCAGATTGAGGCCGATGAGCGCGCGATATGCCGGGTTCGATGCTGCACAAAGACTGGTGTACGGTGCCCACTCGGAAGCCGCTTCGGCGTCAACGATAGTGAACGAGCGGTCGATAGTGATGCGCAGCCAGAGTTCATGGATCGGCAGGCCTTGAGGCCGGACGCCCGTCGCGAGTTTGACGTCGCGCGGCTTTTCATCGGTTAGACAGGCTTCGATATCCCACAGGCCGTCGTCACGCTCAAACGCTTCCATTCGAATCGCGCGGCGATGGCGCAACTGTCGGGAAACGGGCGGAGAAAGCGGCATGTGCTGAGGAAGGCCGGAATGAGAAAACGCCGAAATTTTAGCATACTGGCCGTTTTCAGCCGGACCGAGTTGCGGCGGGGAAGCTTGAGGGAGAATGCGGCGGGTTGTGCGGGGGTTTGTTTCGCGTTGGTTGCAGGAGGTGGGGGATTCCGCTCAACGTGGGTGGGGTAGGTTTTTTGTTTGTGTTTTTTTGTTTGCTATTTGTAGGCGAACTGGGCTCTTGGCTATTCGTTATCCGCCCCGCCCGTATGAGCCAAATTTCCACCCTGACGTCTATTCGTCGATGAATTCGTCGTCGCCTGATTTCAGCACTTTCATAATCGTGCCACTGGTGAAACCCCGTGTGGCGAGAAAGCGGGCTTGCTTCGCGCGTTCGGCCGGGGTGGTTGGCGGTTCACCGTATTTTTTACTCCAGACTTCGCGGGCACGGTTGAGTTCGGTCTTGTTCAATTCAGCGCCTGCATCCTGAATCAGCGTTTCGTCGATACCGTTCCGCTTCAACTCATTGACGATCCGGCTTGTGCCGAGGCGAGTGCCGCGTCGATGAAGCACGCTCTCGACATATCGCTCATTCGATAACCACCCTTCACGCTCGAGCGCGTCGAGCAAGGTATCGAGAGAGTCGTTTTCGCCGAGATGCGGCGTCAGCTTGCGAGACAACTCAGCGCGACTGTGTTCGCGACGCGATAGATAACCCAGCGCACGGCCGCGTAACGATAGCTGCGGCCCCTTTCGCTTGGAATCGCCGGTTGCCGATGTCTTTGCACGTCCGTTGGATCCGCGTGAATAAACCGGTTCGGCGATTGGGTTTTCGCTGGCCACTTCCGCTACGGACGGTGCGCACTGTTCGAAGGGCTCGAATGGATCGGCTATGTCGATGCCGGCGTCTCCAACGATGCCCGGAGAGATAACTGCAGGTTTCGCTTGTGATTTTCTGGCAGCTTTTGCAGGCGCGGCCTGTGATTGAACAAGTGCCTGTTCCAGCACTGCCCGAGCGCGTTTTAAGCGTTCCTCGGCGTCGATCACCTCCAATCCAGCGGTCGAATCAAGCTGCGCCGATTCAATTCGTTGCTCGTCAATTTGCAGCACAACCGTAATATCAGCGCGTTCGGCGCTTTTCCCGTCAGCGGGTTTTGCCAATTTCGGCGAAACGCGACGGCTGGTATTTCGATCGGTGGATCGTTCGAAAACATCCTCACCATCAGCAGACTGAGGCGAAGATTTTCCACGCGAGGCCGGACTAGCCGCTTTGCGCCCAGTCAACCCGCCACGTCCAAATTTGCTGCGATCACTCGATCGCTCGTATTCAGCCGGGGCATCTGTCGATGCACGATCCGAAGACGACCGCGCCGACGCCCCGCCGCCTAACGATCCACGTTTCGGATACGCACGATCACTCGACCGTTCAAACACCGGTTCGCTATCCGGCTGCGTGGTTTCACCGGCAGCTTCCAAACTCGCGGCAATTGCCTCGGCCTTGCTGCTGCCAGACGACAAGCTTGAACCGCCCGGGCGCCCAAAGCTGCTTTTCCTGGCGAAGCTACTGGTACTGCCACTTCCGCTGCCAGCACTCTTGCCGCTGGAAAACCCACCGCCTTTAAACCCACCACCACCCTCGCTTTTCCCGCCCGAACCGCCACCGCTCTTCGCGAAGCTGTTCCCAAACGAACGACGCGCCAGCGCAGATCCCTCCGCACCGGCGCGTTCGCCTGCTGCTGCGCGGTATCGATCGCTGCTTCGTTCATAGCGATCAACGCCTTCCTCAGCGTCGAGACTTTCGTCGTCATCGCTGATGGACTTCGAGCCGTCCGGATCTTCCTTTAGGTCCTGCTCCATGTCACGACTTGCATCGCGACCGGCCTTCGATCCGAACCGGCTCTTGCGCATCATCTTTACCGCCTAACACTCATTCTTCTTCGTCCGCCACTTCGGCAACACCCGGAGCAACTGCGTCGGCCATTGCATTGACGCCCAGCGACTCGCGAATCTTGTTTTCGATCTCACGCGCCATTTCCGGATTCTCACGCAGGAATTCGCGTGCGTTGTCCTTACCCTGGCCAATCCGTTCGCCGTTGTAGCTGTACCAGGCGCCCGCCTTATCAACGAGCTTGGCCTGCACGCCCAAGTCGATGATTTCGCCCTGACGCGAGATACCTTCGCCGTAGAGAATGTCGAAGATGGCCTCGCGGAACGGCGGCGCAACCTTGTTCTTCACCACCTTCACGCGCGTTTCATTGCCGATCACTTCGTCGTTCTTCTTGATCGAACCAATGCGGCGAATGTCCAGGCGCACCGATGCGTAGAACTTCAGCGCATTACCACCCGTGGTGGTTTCCGGGTTGCCGAACATCACGCCAATCTTCATGCGGATCTGGTTAATGAAGATCACCAGGCAGTTCGTGCGCTTGATCGTGCCGGTCAGCTTGCGCAGCGCTTGCGACATCAAGCGTGCTTGCAAACCAGGCAACGAATCGCCCATTTCGCCTTCGATTTCTGCCTTCGGCACCAGCGCCGCGACCGAGTCGATCACGATCATGTCGATGGAACCCGAACGCACGAGCGCGTCCGCGATTTCCAGTGCCTGCTCGCCCGTGTCCGGCTGCGAGATCAGCAAGTCCGACGCATTCACGCCGAGCTTCTGTGCATAAGCGATGTCGAGCGCGTGTTCCGCGTCGATAAATGCCGCTGTGCCGCCGATCTTCTGCATTTCGGCAATCACTTGCAGCGTCAGCGTGGTCTTGCCCGACGATTCCGGACCGTAGATTTCCACTACGCGCCCACGCGGCAAGCCGCCTACGCCCAATGCAATATCCAGTCCGAGCGAACCGGTCGAGACCACTTGAATGTCTTCAATGGCTTCGCCAGCGCCGAGCCGCATGATCGACCCCTTGCCGAATTGCTTCTCGATCTGCGCGAGCGCGACGGCCAGCGCCTTGCTCTTCTCTGCAGACATCCCGCCCGGGCCTTTCTTGCTATCTTCCATGAATCGTCCTTTGCTATGATGAACGGCGTCTGGCGCATGCCCTTGGGACTTTTTTCCGGTTGGGCGCACTGCTGCAGACACTGTATAAAAAAACAGGTGTTTTTGCAAGTCCGATCGGTGCGCGTAGTTTCAGCGCCACGTTCGACCCATGCGAGCACACCACAACACCTGGAGACCGCCGCGCCGGGCGAATTGCGGTGCCGGCAATGCCTTTTGCGCACACTACGATGCGAATCCTCATTGCCGAAGACGACAGCATACTCGCGGACGGTCTCATTCGATCACTCCGCCAATCGGGCTATGCCGTGGATCATGTGCGGCACGGTGTGGACGCGGACAACGCGCTTTCGCTCCAGACTTTCGACCTTCTGATCCTCGATCTGGGCCTGCCGATGATGTCCGGCCTTGAAGTCCTGCGACGCCTCAGAGCCCGTAATTCCCAGATGCCCGTACTCATCCTGACAGCCGCCGACAGCGTCGACGAACGCGTCAAGGGACTCGACCTCGGCGCCGACGACTACATGGCCAAACCGTTCGCGCTGAACGAACTCGAAGCCCGCGTGCGCGCCCTCACCCGGCGTGGCGCCGGCGGTGGTCCGACGGTCGTCAAACACGGCGCGCTTTCATTCGATCAGGTCGGGCGCATTGCGTTTATCAACGAGCAGGTCATCGAGTTATCGGCGCGCGAACTCGGCGTGCTCGAAGTCTTGCTGCAACGGGTTGGCCGACTGGTGTCGAAGGAACAGCTCGTCAACCACCTTTGCGAGTGGGGCGAGGAAGTCAGCAACAACGCGATCGAAGTCTATGTCCATCGGCTAAGAAAAAAAATCGAGCCCGGCGGGGCGCGCATCATAACCGTTCGCGGGCTAGGCTATAGCCTTGAAAAAGCCGTTGCCGCGGTGGCCCCCTCTGTTCCGTCTGCCCCGGCGAACGCTGACGAGCCCGTCTCGCCCAGCCCGCAACATAAGTAACAGTAACCACGAGTAATTACGCCATGGGCTCGCCAGCGTCCCCCGAGCGCGCCGCACCGGTGTTGCGCGAGCTAACACACCCTTCGCCGGATTTACCCGAGGCCGACCCCGACGCGTCCCGCGACGCGCGTTACGCCAATCCGTTCGCACCGCCCGATGAACTCGAGCCCGACGGCGAGCCGGCGCCGCGCTCGCTGTTCGGCGAGATTCTGGATTGGATGCTCGCGCCGCTGCTGCTGTTGTGGCCAATGAGTATCGCGGTCACGTATCTCGTCGCCAAATCGATCGCCAACGGGCCGTTTGATCGCGCGCTCGAGACCGATGCCTATGTGCTCGCGCGGCAGATCCAGCCGGTGAACGGCGTCGCCGAATTGCGGCTGCCCAACGCTACGCGCGACTTTCTGCGCGCGGATAACGTCGATAGTGTGTTTTTCCAGGTGCTCGGCACGCGCGGGGAGTTGGTCGGTGGTGACGCCGATATGCCCTTGCCACACGACGATGACCGGCCGCAGCCCGGCATCGTCGAATTTCGTGATGACGTGCTGCGCGGCAACGATATTCGCGTTGCTTATACGACGGTGGAAGCGCCGTCGCTGCCGCATCCGGTGCTGGTTCAGGTGGCCGAGACGCTCGATAAACGTAGCCAGTTGGCCAACGACATCATCAAGGGCGTGATCCTGCCGCAGTTCGTGATTTTGCCGCTAGCGATCGTACTGGTCTGGTTCGGGTTGTCGCGTGGGCTCGCGCCGCTGCATGCGTTGCAATCGAATATCCGGGCCCGACGTCCCGACGATCTTTCGCCGCTCGAAGCGAGCCGCGCGCCGCCAGAGATCGCGCCGCTGGTGGCGTCGTTCAACGATCTGCTCAACCGGCTCGAGCAGAACATGCAGTTGCAGAAGCGCTTCATAGCCGACGCCGCGCATCAGATGAAAACGCCGCTCGCGGGCTTGAGGACGCAGGCGGAGCTGGCGTTGCGGCAGGATGTGTCGGCGGAAGTGCAGCGCTCGCTCGAACAGATCGCGACGAGCTCCGAGCACGCGGCGCGGCTGGTCACGCAACTGCTCGCGCTGGCTCGGGCGGAGAACCGGATGTCGGGCCAGATTTTCTCGCGCGTGGAGCTGACCGATCTCGCGCGGCTTGCCGTGCGCGACTGGGTGCAGGCCGCGCTGGCAAAGCAGATGGACATTGGTTACGAGGAGCCCGCGCATCCGGTTGAGGTCGAGGGCAACGCGGTGATGTTGCGCGAAATGCTGTCGAATCTCATCGATAACGCCATTCGCTATACCCCGCCCGGTGGCCGGATCACGGTTCGCGTTCGCGCCGACGAGTCCGACACGCGCCACGTCTTTCTCGAAGTGGAAGACACGGGATTAGGCATTCCAGCGGCTGAACGGACACGAGTGCTTGAGAGGTTCTATCGAATACTCGGACGCGAAGGCGATGGCAGCGGACTCGGTCTTGCCATTGTCAGGGAGATCGTGACGATGCACGGCGGCACGCTGGATATAGACGATCACGTGTACAACGAAGCGCCGCTGCAGGCCGGAACGCTCGTCAGAGTGGGCTTACAACGGGTTTATCCTGCCCGGGACAAACCCTGATCGAATTTTGCATAACGATCTCGCGAAATGAAATTTAGACCGATGTTGTGCGATGAACGAAGATCAAAGCCACACAATTAGAAGAAGTTGAAACAATATGGAGATAAGAAAGCGGCTCGCCGCCCCACTCCGACGCGTCAGAACGCCGTAAGTTTTCCCTCCAATAATCGATGCACGGCGCTGCTATCTGCGGACGCCATTCAAAGATCAATACAGGAGACGATTTCATGGCGACGGTCGAGGGGCGCATTTCCCACTCGCCGATGACGAGCGAAGAACGGCGCGTGATTTTCGCGTCATCGCTGGGCACGGTGTTCGAGTGGTACGACTTTTATCTGGCGGGCTCGCTTGCCATCTATATCAGCAGGACCTTCTTCTCCGGCGTCAATCCGACGGCCGCCTTCATCTTCACGTTGCTCGGTTTCGCGGCGGGTTTTGCCGTGCGGCCGTTCGGGGCGATCGTGTTCGGGCGTCTCGGCGATATGGTCGGTCGCAAGTACACCTTCCTTGTGACCATCGTGATCATGGGTCTGTCCACTTTCCTGGTCGGGCTGCTACCCGGATACGGCACGATCGGGATTGCCGCGCCAGTGCTTTTCATCGCGATGCGGCTGCTGCAAGGGCTCGCGCTCGGCGGTGAATACGGAGGTGCTGCGACGTACGTTGCGGAACATGCGCCCGCCAACAAGCGCGGCGCGTGGACGGCGTGGATCCAGACGACGGCTACGCTTGGGCTTTTCATCTCGCTGATCGTGATCCTGATCGTGCGGAGTTCTGTCGGCGAGGAGACGTTCGGTGCCTGGGGTTGGCGTGTGCCGTTCCTGGTGTCGATCGTGCTGCTTGGCGTCTCCGTGTGGATTCGGCTGAAACTGCACGAATCGCCGGTGTTCGAGCGCATCAAGGCGGAAGGCAAGACGTCGAAAGCGCCGCTGACCGAAGCGTTCGGCCAGTGGAAGAACCTGAAGATCGTGCTGCTCGCGCTGTTCGGGCTGACGGCGGGACAAGCCGTGGTGTGGTACACGGGCCAGTTCTATACGCTGTTTTTCCTGACGCAGACGCTCAAGGTTGATGGCACCAGCGCCAATATCATGGTGGCGGTGGCGCTGTTGATCGGGACGCCGTTCTTCCTGTTCTTCGGGTCGCTGTCGGACAAGATCGGGCGCAAGCCGATCATCATGGCGGGGTGCCTGATTGCCGCGCTGTCGTACTTTCCGCTCTTCCACGCGCTCGCTCACTACGCGAATCCGACGCTGGAAGCCGCGACCTTGAAGGCGCCGATCAGCGTGATCGCCAACCCGGACGAATGCTCGTTCCAGTTCAACCCGGTGGGAACAGCGAAGTTCACGAACTCCTGCGATATTGCCAAGAGCGCGTTGTCGAAGTCCGGCTTGAACTATGAGAACGTGGCTGCGCCGGCCGGGACGATCGCGCAGATCAAGGTGGGCGATACGGTGTTGGATACGTATGACGGTAAGGCCGCCGATGCGAAGGCCAAGGGCGCAGCGTTCGACAAGACGCTGGCCGGCACGCTGAAGTCGGCGGGTTATCCGGCGAAGGCTGATCCCGCGCTGATCAACTGGCCGATGGCTATCGTGATCCTGACCATCATGATGATCTTCGTGACGATGGTTTATGGGCCTATCGCCGCGATGCTTGTGGAGATGTTCCCGGCGCGGATCCGGTATACGTCGATGTCGCTGCCTTATCACATCGGGAATGGGTGGTTCGGTGGGTTCTTGCCGGCTACGGCGTTTGCTATCGTGGCCGCCAAGGGGAATATTTTCTCGGGGCTGTGGTATCCAATTGTGATCGCCTTGGTGACGTTCGTGATCGGGATGCTGTTTGTTAAGGAGACGAGAGGGTCGGCGGTTTATGACTCGGATTGAGGGGCTTGGGGGCGGTGATGGGTTGGTCGCCCCCTAGTCCACTTTGTCTCTAGGAATGAGCTGGGAAGGGGTTGACACGTTTCGCAACCCTCTTCATAATCTCGATCTCTTGGCGAATTAGCTCAGCCGGTTAGAGCGACGGAATCATAATCCGCAGGTCCGGGGTTCGAATCCCTGATTCGCCACCAAGTTGTAAAGAAAGCCGCTGTTCCGAAAGGATTAGCGGCTTTTTCATTTGGCTGCCCACCAGACAACACGATCGGAATATAGGTCCTGGCGGATACCGAATTTCCAGTGCGGAATCAGTGGCCCGCGACGTCCCTCTTCATAGATCCTCCATCTGCTAGGGCAGCGTCGTCGCCTCACCTAACTCGACAAAAGGGCCTCGTTCCCGAGCCCCCTGATCGTTACAAACCGATTAGCGGTCGCACCGCTTCTCTGACCGATTCCAACTCAGCTTCTGTCACCTTGTGCCCGCGAAACTCAGCATTTCTGGCCTCGATATCGACCGACCGAATCTGGTCAGCCTGAGCAACGCAAGGTTCGGGAAGCGTTGAGAGCGGAATCTCGGTCTGCCACTCGTGATTCGTCCTCGAGATCGTCACGCCGATGACCCGATGAATCACGCCGTTGACTGCTTTCGGGCTAATCACAAGAAACGGCCGCTTGCCGCTCTGCTCCGCTCCCATCGTTGGGGCTAACTGCACCCACCACACCTCACCTGCCTCTGGAATGCCATCGTCCATTTATCACCACACGTCATTGCGGGCGCGATCATCCGGGCCGCCCGCCTCTGAACCCATCGGCTCGTCATCCAGCAACGGATCGACCTGTCGCTCTCGCTTGCGCGCCGGGCCTTCCTCAAGAAAGCGCGCCATCGAGAACTTTTTCACGCCCGCTGGTTTAATCACAAGAGCGCCATCTTGTGCGCTCACCTCTACGTCCGTGTCTTCCTGCAGGCGCAGAGTTTCTGCGAGCCCCGCAGGAATTCTCACGGCGAGGCTGTTGCCCCACCGCTTCACTTGTTGAAGTGCCATACGTCGGCTCCTTATTGAGCGGCTTTCGTAACCGTTAGATATCAAAACAACTGCGGCGTCCAGTAGATACCGCGTAGACACACTATATCGCGTTTTCGCAGATGTATATACGGCGTGTCTACTTTGTCTCCATCGTGAAAAGTGAAGCGGTGCTAGCGGTCTTTGTGGCACAAGTCCGTTGCAGGCGTCGTTTGGCAAAATGGTCCGGCATCGATTGAATCGAGGCGGTGATCGGTCTGCAAATAACGTGCGATGGACGATAGCGATGGTTCGGATGCGCAGCGACTCGCGTGCTCGACCCTATGTTGACCGTCGGACAAAGAAAGGAATGTCGAACAGGAAATCCATCGCTGCCTGAAGCGCTACTTCCTTCGACAGAGTCTCGTTACTCTACTAAAGCTTGTAACGTCTAAGCACCCTATTTGGTTGTTCGATTATTTCGCGCCATAATTTCCTTCGACTGCGTAGAGTGGGCGCTCGCAACCACAGCTGCCACGGTCCGATTGAATACCCCGGCATGGGTGACGTTCATCCCATGCGACGCCCCTTCGATCGTCATTCGTCTCGCGCCATCAATCCACCCTTCCAGCGCCCCCACCGCATCCCGAAACATCCGCGGACTATTCCCACCATCGATTAGCAGCGTAGGGCATTGGACTCTCGCCGCGGCATGCGCATCGTAGGCCGGCAGCGGATCGCGAAACTGCAGCGCCAGCGTATTCGCGTTATCCATAGCCATGGCCTTGAACTCTTTCGGGCTCCGCGCCCAGAACCCCGGCCTGCTCACCGAATCGACAAACAACTCCAATCCCGCATCAACCTCCCCGTTGCCAATTAACTCCGCCGCCTTCGCCCGCAGCGCGTTAATCGGCGCGGGCAGCACCGTCCGCGCTCTCCCATCATCACCGCCCCTAGCCACCTCCCCACCCGGATCAGCAAGCACCAGCGACTTCACCAACTCGGGATATCTCACGGCCAAATGCAACGCAACACACCCGCCCCGCGAGTGCCCGACAACATGAACCGGCCCAACGCCCAGGCGCTCGATGAACTGCCCCATCTCGTCAACATGCGCGCCCCAACTAAACGGCCGGTGAACACCACCCACAATGCCGGCCAGCAGAACCCCCGAAGGCCAGTAATGCGAAAGACTTGGTGCAACGCATCGATACTGCTTTGCAAGTGGCCCTAACTGCGGCTTCCAATATCGAAAGTCACAAAGCGACCCATGCACGAACAGCATCACCTCCTGATGCTCATGCCCCGTCTGCACAAAGGGAACTTGCAAACCATCATCCAACGTGGCGATATCCGGCGCTGGCAAGCCAAAAAGTTGCGAGGGATCCACCCCGTCCAACAGCTTCATCCGATGCAACTCCAATCAACGAACCAACGAATCAACGATCCATAGACCGCTAAAACTCACTCCGGCGCCGTAGCCCGAACAGTCACCATATCGTCCATGCTCCGATCATCGTCATCATCGGGCGAAGAGGAGGAGGAAGCGGACGAAATAGAATCCAACGAACCTGCGGACGTCCGTAAAAAATCAAACGGAATAGCCTCCACCGGAAACCCCTTCTTCTCCCAAGCATCCAACCCACCCTTTAACGGCCGCACATTCCGAAACCCCTTCGCCCTCATCCGCTTCGCAATCTGCTTGGCCGTCGCTTCATTCGGACACACGCAATACACCACGACCTCGTGTTCCCGAAACATCGGATCGATTTTCCCCGACGACTCCAGGTCCAGCGGAATCGCGCCTTTAATCCGATGCGCCTCCTTCCTCCTCACCTCTTCCGGCCGGGCATCGAAAATAACGGGCGGCGCATCGGACCGCATCATTTCATCAAGCTGCTCGGGCGAGATCCGATACTTCGCGAGCCATCGACGAAACTGCATGCGCCGCGCCCATCGATACGCCAAGAACGCACCCGCCGCCATCGCGAGCACATCGAGCGCGGTCAGCCCATACGTGCGCACGAACACCAGCAAATTAGCGATTTCAGCGTTCAAGATCGCGCCGCCGAGCATCCACGCAGAAGCCCAAAGCGCAGCCCCGACCAGATCCCAGAACACGAACACGCGCACATCGATCTGCGTCGTCCCCAGCAACGGCGACGACACCAGCCCGAGCCCCGGCACGAACTTCGACAACGCGAGCAAAGGCACGCCAAACCGCTCGAACCAATGCCGCGTGGTCCGCAAAGTAGTGTCGAGAGAAAGCGAGAACCGCACGAGCGAGTTCAGAAACCGCCGGCCATACAAGCGCCCGGCGGTGAACCAAAGCGCATCGGCGATAACCACCGCGACGACCGCAGCGGCAAGCATGTGCCAGAACGAAGCCAAACCGGCCGCAACCAGACTGCCGGCCAGCACCAGCATGGGTGCAGCGGGAATGGGAACGCCAAGCTGAGTCGCGAGGACGCTAACGAACACAGCCCACGCGCCCCACGACGACACAACGGAGATCGGGACGTGCGGCAATTCGGGCTCCTTCCGGAAGGTGCGGAGCGCCGCGTGTCGGCTAAAACGAAATAAGAGAAACCAAAACAGCGCTCGGACCCGCAACTTTATCTTGAAATTGAAAATATCGCCGGATGCGCCGAACGTCATTTATCTCCTGTCTACCCCTCGATACGCGCCCGAGTCACGCCGAGCAAACCGCTCATCGCGTCACGCGCCGCCACAGAATCCCGGGCAACGATGGCATCGAAAACGGCCGTATGTTCGGCCATCGATGCATTGAAAACCTCCGCCCTCCGCGCGTTCAACCGCAACTGCGCTTCAAGCGTGCGCTCGATCAGCGTGCCGAGCGGCACCAGTAATTCATTGCAGCACGCATTCAACACGCTCAAGTGAAATCGCAAATCCGCCCGAACCCATTCATCGACATTGCGCGCTTCCAGCATCGCCCGATGCGCATCGCCTAAATGCGCCAACGACTCATCCTCATGATTCGCCGCAGCCAACGCAGCGGCATAAGGCTCGATCATTTCGCGCATTTCTTGCAGCTTCAGCGCGAACTGCAATGGTTTGGCGACGCGCGAGTACCACTCGAGCACGTCGGCGTCGAGGAGATTCCAGGCATGCCGCGGCCTCACGCGCGTCCCGATCTTCGGCCGCGATTCAATCAAGCCCTTTGATGTCAACGTGCGCAACGCCTCGCGCAGCACCGTCCGGCTGACGCCGAAACGCTCCATCAACTCGGCTTCGCGCGGCAGCGTGGAAGCAGGCGGGAAATCGCCGCGCAAAATCTCAGTGCCGAGTTCATACGCCACGCGTCCGTGCAGATCGTGCTGGATAACTTTCCCCTCGCCCAAAGTTGAAGCAATCAAAATCACGCGATTATACGGACCCTTTCCAGACAAGGCTTTCCGCCAAATAGTACTATTAATATACACATCAAACCAATTTTTGATAGCATTGAAACCCTCATTCCCCACTCACCGGAAAATCAGGAGACGCCAGCATGAAAATCACTAAACTCGAGACTTTTATCGTTCCGCCGCGCTGGTGTTTCCTGAAGATCACCACCGATGAAGGCATCGTCGGCTGGGGCGAACCGGTGGTGGAAGGCCGTGCACACACGGTGGCGGCGGCAGTCGATGAGCTGTCGGACTATCTGATCGGCAAGGATCCGCTGCTGATCGAGGACCACTGGCAAGTCATGTATCGCGCGGGGTTTTATCGCGGCGGCCCAATTGGCATGAGCGCGATTGCGGGCGTCGACCAAGCCCTGTGGGACATCAAAGGCAAACATCACGGCGTGCCCATTCACGCGTTGCTCGGCGGCCAGGTTCGCGACCGGATCAAGGTCTATTCGTGGATCGGCGGCGACCGTCCCAGTGATGTCGCGAACAACGCGCGCGCCGTCGTGGACCGCGGTTTCAAGGCGGTGAAGATGAACGGTTCGGAAGAACTGCAGATCATCGATACCTTCGACAAAGTCCAGGCCGTCATCAACAACGTGGCTGCCGTGCGTGAGGCGGTGGGACCGAATATTGGCATCGGCGTGGACTTCCACGGCCGCGTGCACAAGCCGATGGCGAAGGTGCTCGCGAAGGAACTCGATCCGTACAAGCTGCTGTTTATCGAAGAGCCGGTGTTGTCGGAGAACGTTGAAGCACTGCGGGACATCGTGAACCAGACCAGCACGCCGATCGCGCTCGGCGAGCGTTTGTATTCACGCTGGGACTTCAAGCACATCCTGGCCGGTGGTTACGTGGACATCATCCAACCGGACGCATCGCACGCGGGCGGAATTACGGAGTGCCGCAAGATTGCATCGATGGCCGAAGCCTACGACGTCGCCCTCGCCCTCCACTGCCCGCTCGGCCCGATCGCGCTGGCAACCTGTCTTCAAATCGATGCAGTCAGCTACAACGCCTTCATCCAGGAGCAAAGCCTCGGCATTCACTACAACAAGGGCAACGACCTGCTCGACTACATCAAGAATCCTGAAGTCTTCAAATACGAAGACGGCATGGTGATGATTCCGCAAGGGCCGGGCTTGGGCATCGAGGTGAACGAGGAGAAAGTGCGCGAAATGGCGAAGGTCGGGCATCGCTGGCGCAATCCCGTGTGGCGTCACGCCGATGGCAGCGTTGCAGAGTGGTGATCTGAGAATTGCGGCGCGGCGCACGATGCAATTTCGGCAGGCATCGTAGAATACGGATATTGAGACGGGAATTTCGTCTTGGTAACGTTACGTGACGTTACGTTAGGCGCCGGTGACATTTCATCCGCCCGCCCGTTACGGCACGTAAAACGCACGGAAAACGGCTTCCTTGCGGCACACGAAACCCTTGTGCCGCAAGGCTTTGCGTGATGTAACGACGCCTGGCCCGCGTCTTGCATTATCTCGCGTATGTGAGTTTGTTTCGACCCTGCGCCCGGGAAGAGCGCGACGAAGCCAGAGAGCCCAGCATGTACTACTACACCCTTCCAGACGAATTTGTCCGCACGCAGATGGCCGTCGGTGCGCTTGTGTTGTTCGGCGTGCTGCGCGTGATCTGCGCGGCGATGGGCGCCCAGCACGGCTGGCGTTTGTCGACCGTGACGCGCTGTTTTATCGGTGCGGCTGTGCTGTTCTGCTTGCCGCAACTCCTCGACGTGCTGATGTCCTCGCCCATGTCGCACAGGGCGTTCGTCGAACTTCAAGGCAAGGCGATCGGCTGTGCCCTCGCGTTGTTCTGCGCACCGATCGTGAGCCACAGGCTCGGCTACGAGTAAGTAGCGGAATCAAGCAGCCGCACTAACCCATCGATGCAAAACCCGGCACGCTGTGCGAGAGCACGGCGGCGGCGGCGAACACTCCCACAATCAGCACCGCTTCCATCCGCATCACGCCGGTGAACGTGCGCGCGTCGACCGTCGACGCGGTGCGCTGCAATCGCGGCATGACGGACCATCGGTTCATCGCGCCGAGCAGCAGCGCGGTCGCAATCAACACGCCCTTCACGACCAGCACGTGGCCCCACCCGCTCGTTTCGAGCGTTTGCGCCGATCCACCCAGCCCGCGCCACGCGTTATAGATCCCGGTGAGAATCACGAGCGATACGGCGATCACGGCCATCGTCGACATCTTCGCGGCGATGCGAATCAAAAACGCCCGCGCCAGCGACGTCCCAAGCGCCGGCAACACCCGCCACGCGCCCGCGATCACCACACCGCCCCAGACGGCCGTCGCCAGCAGATGAACGGTCTGCACACCTTCGGCGAGCGAAAACGCGCCGGCATCGGCGGCATGTCCAACCGACGCCTTGCCCGCCGCCGCCACAAGTGCGCCCACGGCGAACAGCCCTAGCCGCGGACTGCCCTTCGCGTTACCCGACATCGTCGCAAGAATCAGCAGCACGCTGCCGACGAACGCTATCGCCCAGCCCATACCGGCATGCGTGCCCGTGACAACGGTGACGACAGGCGCGAAGGCATCGAAGAGAGGCGCGCCGCTCATCGACGCCGCCTGCAGCCAGACCAGCACAAGGTCGGCGACAGCCAGCACAACCGCGCCGCCAATACTCAGGCGTCGCGCCCTCACCCAGCCGACGCGCGCAGGCGAGACAGGCGCAGTCGCGTTCTCCTTCAATAACCACATGCTCAACAACGCCCCGCCGAGCGTGCAGGCAAACGCAATGTCAGCGAGCGCTGCAATGACCACTTGAGCGAGCCAGAGCGGATCGACGCTCATAACCGCCCCTCAACGGACAGGTTCAAACTGAAAGCAAACAAGGAGTGCATTGAAGGTTCGATGAAGGGTCGATGAAGAAACAAACCGCATGGGCCAGGAACGCGAGTCTAGCGGAACGGGCACATGGAATGCACCAAGGTCCAAGGGCACCCAAGCCGTACAAAACCGACGCAAACGCCGCACAATCCATCGATACTTTGTCAAAGCCGACCGACCTCGAATCGTCACGCACGTTCAAAAACCCCTGTCGATCGGTCGCGCGGCAAATTGTCGCGTACACGTTGAAAGGTAAGTGCAACAGGGCGATGCTCAAATAGTCATCATCAGGCATCGATGATAGAATGCCGCGTCGCATCAGAGGCTCCCAGAGCCAATGTGGCAATGGTTCACCACATATTCGCACCGAGCCGAACGAAGCTCGGCAGGTCCTCGAAATTCATGGAGTGTCGCGTGTCTTCAAGACGCATCTTTCGTCCGTTGCTCGCCCCGCTAGTGGCTCTGACGCTGATCGGCAGTGCCAGCATTGCTGGCGCAGCAGAAGCTCAGGCGCCCGCTCAAGCCGCCGCCCAGCCCATGGCGCCGGACACCATGGCAGCGCGTGTGCAGGGTTGCACGGCGTGTCACGGCGTCCATGGCGAAGGCACGGACAACGACTATTTCCCGCGTCTTGCCGGCAAGCCGGCTGACTATCTGTACAACCAGTTGCAGAACTTCCGCGAAGGCCGCCGGAAGTATCCGCCCATGAACTACCTCGTCACGTATCTCTCCGACGACTACCTTCATCAGATCGCCACGTATTTCTCGGAACAACGCCCGCCGTATCCGCAGCCGGCCAAGCCGACCGTGTCGGCATCGACCGTGGCGAAAGGCCAGCAAATCGTGCTGAAAGGCGATGCAGGCCGCGGTATCCCCGCCTGCGCCGCGTGTCACGGCACCAACCTGACGGGTATGCAACCGGCCATTCCGGGTCTCGTGGGATTGCACGCCGACTACATCAGCGCGCAACTCGGCGCCTGGCGTGCAGGGTCGCGTCACGCGATAGCACCTGATTGCATGCAACAGATCGCCACCCGCCTGACCGACGACGACGTGACCTCTGTCGCCGCCTGGCTCTCCACGCAAACCGCACCGGCTAATCCGGTACCCGCGCCTGCTGGCTCGCGCAAGTTGCCGCTCGCCTGCGGCAGCGAACCGCAATAAGGCGCGAGGAGCGATAAGAATATGAAACGCAAGTCTTTGTTCGCACTCTCGGCTGTCGTAGTCGCAGCCGTCGCAGCCGCTGCCGCGCTCTGGTCCGGCGGCGACAACCTGCATTCGGGCGGCGCAGTCGCCGCCCCGCCGGCCGACCAGGCCGAGCTGATCAAACGCGGCGAATACCTCGCGCGCGCCGGCGACTGTATTGCCTGCCACACGGTTCGCGGCGGCAAGACCTTCGCTGGCGGCCTGCCCATGCTCACGCCGTTCGGCACGCTCTTCACGCCGAACATCACGCCGGACGACCAATACGGCATCGGCAAGTGGACGTCGGACGACTTCTATCGTTCGCTGCATAACGGCCGCTCGAAAGACGGTAGCCTGTTGTACCCGGCCATGCCGTTCACGGCCTACACGAAGGTCACGCGCGCCGACTCGGACGCCATCTTCGCGTTCATGCGCTCGGTTACGCCGGTCAACGAACCCAGCCGCCCGCATGAACTGCGCTTCCCGTTCAACAACCGTAACCTGCTGATCGGCTGGCGCACGTTGTTCTTCAGCGAAGGCGAGTACAAGCCGGATCCGACCAAGTCGGTGGAATGGAACCGCGGCGCGTATTTGATCGAAGGCCTGGGACACTGCAGCATGTGCCACACGTCGATCAACGCAATGGGCGGCCCGGTCAGCTCGGCAGCCTTCGGCGGCGGTCTGATCCCGCTGCAGAACTGGTATGCGCCGTCGTTGACGTCGAATAAGGAAGCCGGCCTCGGCGACTGGGACATCAAGGACATCAACGACCTGCTGAAGACCGGCGTGTCGCAGCGCGGCGCGGTGTTCGGTCCGATGGCCGAAGTGGTCCATAACAGCTTGCAGTACATGACGGACGCGGACATCAACGCCATGTCGACGTTCCTGAAGTCGATCCCGCAAAAGGGCGAAGCGCCGGAAACGATGCAGTTCGAAACATCGGCGCAGTTCGGTTCGGAGTTGCTGCAACAGGGCAAGAAGATCTACACGGAAAACTGCGCGAAGTGCCACGCGGAAAATGGTCTCGGCAAACCGCCGGCCTACCCGCCGCTCGCCACCAACCAGTCGATCCAGATGCAGTCGGCCGTGAACCCGATCCGCATGGTGCTCAACGGCGGTTATCCGCCGAGCACGGACGGCAATCCGCATCCGTATGGCATGCCGCCGTTCGCGCAATCGCTGTCGGATACGGAAGTGGCTGCGGTTGTGACGTACATCCGTATGTCGTGGGGCAACCACGGCACGCCGGTGTCGCCGCAACAGGTCAGCAACCTTCGTTCGGCGCCGCTCGACTGATCGAAGAAGCGTTTCACGCAGGTAGCGTAAAATACGCCGAAGGGCGCAAGCAGGGCGCAGGCCTCGAAGTCGGGGCTGCGCCCTTCGTCTTTTTGAGCATGGCGTGAATAAGCTGGATTTGGGTGAGCGGTCTGGATGGACCACAGGTAGCTGTAAAATGCCCGGGTCGTCCTTATTTCGCCGCGGTCTCAGCATTTCTTGAAGCAGAAAAGCGCGGCGTTGCAGACAGGATCGCAACAACGCGGTGAGGATGGTCGATGCACTTTGGTGAGCGGTTCAACAGCGTTACCCACCTCGTCGGCACGGTGCTGTCGGTGGCGGGACTCGCAACGCTCGTCACCATGGCCGCGCTGGAACGCGACCCGTACAAGATCGTCAGTTTTGCCGTGTACGGCGCCATGTTGCTCGTGCTGTACACCATTTCCACGCTGTATCACTGGGTCCGCAACCCGCGGATCAAGGCGATATTGCAAAAATGCGATCATTCGGCCATTTACTTGCTGATCGCAGGAAGTTACACACCCTTCACGCTCGTCACACTGCGCGGCCCGTGGGGCTGGTCGCTATTCGGCGTAAGCTGGGGGCTCGCCGCTCTTGGCATTGTTCAGGAACTCACGCTCGGGCGTCGAACCCGCAGCGTATCGATGGTGATTTACGTGTTGATGGGCTGGCTCGCGCTCGTAGCCATCCGTCCTCTCGTTTCGGCACTACCGCCCGCCGGCACGGCGTGGCTGCTGGCCGGTGGCTTGATCTACAGCGCCGGCATTTACTTTTTCATCAACGACGAGCGCATCCGGCACGGCCATGGCATCTGGCACCTGTTCGTGTTGGGCGGCAGCTTGTGTCAATTCGTCAGCATTGCACGCTATGTCGCGTGAGCCGGTCCTGAGGTTGCCTCAGTGACGGTACGTAATGCCTGACACGAAACGCGGAACACATTCGGCGTTTCCAATGCAACTTAACGCCAGTCAGCGTGTCTTGATAGCGCGTTGATCTTCGCGGCAACGTTCCCGGCGCTTGTCTTTTGAGCGAGCGCCCCGAACGTCATGCCGCCCGATTTCCTCGATCGTCGTACGCGCGCACCTATTTGTGCGGGCCGCCTTTTTTGGGGGCTTCAAGCGACAACGCCGGTCGGCATACCGAATCTGTGAACACTTATGTCTTTTGATTCCCTCGGCTTGTCCGAACCCTTGCTTCGCGCTGTCAACGAACTCGGCTACACGGTCCCTACTCCCATCCAGTTGCAGGCCATCCCGGCTGTGCTGAACGGCGGCGACCTGCTCGCAGGCGCGCAAACTGGCACCGGCAAGACGGCAGGCTTTACGCTGCCTATCCTGCAACGCCTGTCCGAAGCGCCCGCCCCTGCTGCAGGCGCCAAGCGGCCGGTCCGCGCGCTGATCCTCACGCCGACGCGCGAACTCGCCGCACAGGTGGAAGAAAGCGTGCGGGGTTACGGTAAATATCTGAAGCTGAAGTCGACCGTGATGTTCGGCGGTGTCGGCATCAATCCGCAAATCGATGCGTTGCGGCGCGGCGTGGATATCGTCGTGGCAACGCCGGGGCGCTTGCTCGATCACATGCAGCAGAAGACCATCGACTTGTCGAAGCTCGAGATTCTCGTGCTCGATGAGGCCGACCGCATGCTGGACATGGGTTTCATCCACGACATCAAGCGCGTGCTGGCCAAGTTGCCACCGAAGCGCCAGAACCTGCTGTTCTCGGCCACGTTCTCCGATGAAATCAAAACCCTCGCCGACAGCCTGCTCGACCGGCCGGCGCTGATCGAAGTGGCACGTCGCAATTCGACGGTCGAGGCGATCGCGCAGAAGATTCACCCCGTCGACCGCGACAAGAAGCGCGAGTTGCTCACGCATTTGATCCGTCAAAACAACTGGTTCCAGGTGCTGGTGTTCACGCGGACGAAGCATGGCGCGAACCGCCTGGCCGAGCAGTTGACGAAGGACGGCATCAGCGCGCTGGCCATTCACGGCAACAAGAGCCAGTCGGCGCGTACGCGTGCCTTGGCCGAGTTCAAGGACAACACGCTGCAAGTGCTGGTGGCGACGGATATTGCGGCGCGCGGTATCGATATCGATCAGTTGCCGCACGTCGTCAACTTCGATCTGCCTAACGTGCCGGAGGATTATGTTCACCGGATCGGCCGTACGGGTCGGGCCGGGGCGACGGGTGAGGCGCTGTCGCTGGTTTGCGTCGATGAACATCAGTTGCTGAAGGACATCGAACGCCTGATCAAGCGACCGATTCCGCAGGAAGTCATCGCAGGCTTCGAGCCGGATCCGAATCAAAAACCGGAACCGATTCTCCGACGCGGCCAGGGCGGCGGCGGCGGCGGTGCCCGTCAAGGCGCTCCGCGTCAGGGCGCGCCGAAGCAATCGAATGGCGGCCGGACGTCGGTTAAGCCGGCGAATGGTAATGGCGGTGGTGGTTACGGTGGCAATGGTGGCAACGGTTCACGCTCGCAGAAACCCGTTGCGGCGAAACCCGGTGGCAATGGCGGTGCGCCGCGCAAACCTGAGGGTTCATCACGCCCGGCTGGCGCTGCACTGCTCGGCGGCAAGCCGCGTGGTGAAGGCGCTGGCGGCGCCGGTCGGCGCGATACGCCGCGTACCGGACAGCGCGGGCGTTGAACTGCTTTGTTGCGGGTGGAAGGCGCGGGTGCGAAGCTGGCCTGCGCCTTCCGCTCGTAACGGGCGAAGGTTGATGGTTCAAGCGCCCTATTAGGTCTCGCGGAGGCAGCGCAGATTGAAAGCCCTGCTCCGACACCTTCACCTCGGAATGACTGCTCGAAAGAGCAAAACAGCGGAGCCTCAGCTCCGCTGTTTTTATTTCAGGCAGCGGCGCTCGCCGCGCGTTTGAGTACATCGACTTGTTGACGCCAACGCGCCAACACCGCCTCTCCCTGCCCTTTCGCAAACTCGAATCCGATCCCCTGCACGAGCCGCGCATAGGGCACTTTCTGCCATTCCCCGCTTTCGATCGTCGCGATAAAACACGCGACCGGCGAACCCTCCAGCGGCGCGATGCGAGCCTGGAGTTGCACCTGGAAGAAGGCTTCATCGAAGACGAAAGTCAGCGTGGCGCAACCCGTCTTCGATACCAACCGCGCCGCCCGCGACTGCGGCCACAACGAAAAACACAAGGTGCCTGGGTCCGGCGCGAACAACTCGCCGACGCTCAGCAACGACGTCCGCACGCGGCCCCCGTCTGCCGCAAGCAACGACGCCGTGAACCCCGTTTTCGTGTCGATCGACGCGCCGTCGAACAGCGTCCGCAACTCCGGAGGCCATTCGTCGAACGTGCCGTGCTCGATATTGCGATTGCCGCATGCAAGGGAATCGTTCATGTGGATCTCCGTGAAAAGACGATGGCCCGCGAAAGCGGGCCATCGATTAAACCGTGCTGAGCCGTTCGATGCAAACGCCGGCCGGCCTAGCGAAAGAAGACGTGCTGCGTGATCTTCGCGAGCGGATAGTGCACGCCGGGCTGGATTCGGGCGGGCAGATCGAGCGGCTTGAGCAACATCTTTACGCACATATCGGCCGACAAATTGCGCCGGACCAGCGCATTGACCCGCGCCGCCAGCTCGCGATTGTGAGCGGTGTCATTCGCGCGCTCCGGATAACGGATGGCAAATACATGCCGCAGTGCGATCTCGGAATCCTCATTCTTGATTTCAATTACGCGCCGCAGCAACGCGCCCAGGACAGCAAAGCGACCATTGCCTTCGATCTTGTTGTACTTCTTGAAAAAGCGGAAGAAGTGCTTGTAATGCCGGACTTCGTCGGTGCGGATGTTGTCCGTCAGTTGCTTGAGCACCGGTTCGTCCGAGCACTCGTTGATTGCCCGATACAGCGTCGCCGTACCGGTTTCGACGACACACCGCGCGACCATTTCCAGTGCGCGCGTTTTTTCGAAATCCTCGACTGAACAGGTCAGCGAATACTCGGCGAAAAAGTTCTTGAATGCCGTGTCCCAGTCGAACTCAGGCCACACATGATTGATATACGTCTTCAACGCGCGACCGTGCTGCATCTCTTCCGGTTCCCACTCATTGTTGAGCCAGTTGGAAACTTCGGGGTCGTCGTTGAAATAAGTGCTCAGGTTGCTCGTATAAAGATCGGTCCCGCTCTCGATGAACGAAGCCGCGCAAAGCAACAAGAGAAGGTGTTCGTTGGATGCCGCTTTACGCCGGTCGATCCGGGACAGGTCGATATCTTCGATCCGCCAAGGCATCACATAGGTACTGTCAGTGTGCATAAAAATCGCGCTCCCAAAGCTGTACTGAACGCGCCGTCAGCCAAACCGGCCGAAAATCAGGCAACGCCGTGAAGGTGGATCCACGACGTCCTCATGTGGTTAAAGACTTAGAGCCTGCATCTTAGCTGGGTTGCAACGAAGCTGCAGGCACGAAGAGAGACCGCTAAAGCCACATGTCAGTTCCGGATACCGCATAAATCAGCATAAATCGTACCGCCTCGGAGCACCTTGCGATAAAGCACGCCACACATGATTCCCGCCCGCTTACAGACGTATTTCGGCAAGCTGCTAATAGCGGTTGCAGCGATCGGGTTTTGCGGGCCGGTTCAGACTGGGAGTTCACGCGCAGCGCGATGGGTTCGCGATCGCTCAGCATCAAGTTTGCCATCCTCACGAGTTGCCGCGCACAAACGCGGTCCGTTCGGGGGGCTCGGCGCTCGGGCAGTCACGTAGCCGGCCATGCTATCCGTGGCGACATTCGGACGTGCAGACGTATGGACATGCGGACCATATGGCCGCGGTTTGGTCCGGACCGGTTCGTAGTTACCGCACGACGTAATACAACGTAACGAACTCATCGAGCTCCCTGGGCTACCCGAGTTCGCGAGTATCCAAGCGACGCACTTTCACGAAGCGCCTCCATCTCGCTTATGCACCGCGATATCCCAAGGCACGATGCATCATGGAGCATTGCAGGCCTGCCGGCCCTTTCCCTTACAATACGGCCACCTCACGACACTCAAGCGCACTTTTCGACGCCATGACACGAGATCCCCGCATCACCTTGAACGCACGACAGCAAGAGCTGCTCGACTGGGTGCAACGCGATGGCTTCGTGACGGTCGACGACCTTGCCACGCATTTCGACGTCACGCCACAAACCATTCGCCGCGACGTCAACTGGCTCTCCGACATGAACCTGCTGCGCCGCTATCACGGCGGCGCGAGCCTCCCGACCAGCTCGGAGAACGTCTCGTACACGGCACGCCAGCGCATGTTCCACGACGAAAAGCGTCGCATAGCCGCGCTTGTCGCTTCGCACATTCCCGATCAGGCGTCGCTTTTCATCAACCTCGGCACCACGACCGAGGAAGTCGCCCGGGCGCTGAACCGGCATCGCGGGCTGCACGTGATCACGAACAACCTCAACGTGGCAAGCATGATGAGCGGGTATCCCGAATGCGAGGTGCTCATCACCGGCGGCATTGTGCGGCCTTGGGACAAGGGCATTGTGGGTGAGCTCGCTATCGACTTCATCCGCCAGTTCAAGGTGGACTTCGCGATCATCGGCGCCTCGAGCATTGAAACCGACGGCACGCTGCGCGATTTCGATACCCGCGAAGTCCGCGTGGCAGAAGCAATCATCAAACACGCCCGCACGGTGTTCCTCGCCGCGGATCACTCCAAGTTCGGCCGCCCGGCGCTCGTGCGGCTCGGTCATCTGAGCCAGATCGACGCGCTTTTCACCGATGCTCCCACGCCGCCCGAAATGGCCCAAACGCTTGCAGAAGCGAACACGCAGGTGTTCGTGGCGGAATAGCGGCCTCACGGCCTCACTTAAAGGCCCCGCCGTTTCTGTGTGCGCTGCGACACGAACTTCACGTAATTTCTACGATTCTTCTTGTCCGCCGAACCGCTTTCGCGCCTCTAAAAAGTCAAACCCATTATTTTCCGCAAGCGTTTGGCACTCGTTCGACGCTTGCCTACAATCAAATCCCGGCAATGCCCCGCCGCTTTTGGGCGCTGCGAACCGCGCTTTGCGTCATGCGCCTGCCGGACACGAAGTTCCAGCCTCGCGCAACGTTCCTAAGTACGAGTGCCGGTCGCCGACCGGTCAAAGTGCCGTTCGATCGTCATGGAGAACACGATGCTCAGTCCGCATGAATTTGCCACGCTGCTCCTGCTGCAAGAAGCTCCCCATCAGATTGACATGGTGCGCGATGAACTCGACGCGCTGCTCGAACGCCAGCTCGTCCAGTTGGAAAAACTCGCCTCTGGACGCCAGATGTGGAGCCTGACCGCTTCCGGCGATTCCACGATCAAGGCAATCAAACGGTTCTCGTAAATCCGCGGTCCTCATCAATTTCCGCTCGCGCGGCGCTTGAATCCGGCCGCCCACGAGCGGAATAACCAGCGAGCCAGCGTTAGCCTGCGCGCAACGTCGGATCGACGGCTGAGCGCCAGCTAAGCGCTTGCGCGCGCTGATCGGCGAAAAACGTGGCCCACGCACTTTGCGCCTCCGTTGTGCGGCTAGCCGCAAACGCCGTGTACCGACCCGCGATACCCGCCTGAAACGCGCAAAACTGCTCTTTTGGCAACTTGCCTCTCTTCTGCGCGACATAAGCGTCGAAAAGCGCGGAATACACGCCCTGCGCGTCCGTGCCGTAATCGACTGCGGTGGTCCCGCACATAGACTGGAGCGCGGCCAGTGACGGCGCCCCCCTCGACCCCGAAACGTCCGGCGTGGATATGCATCCGCCCAGCATCAGCGCGCCAAGCGCACCGGCAACAAACATTTTTCGCATTACATCAACTCCTCATTTCCAGTGGCTACAGTATCGGTCGACGGTCCGCTTCGCGCCACTCGGCCGAACGGCCTATGAGCCGAAATACGACCTCGACCTGCACTTTTCCGGCGAAACGCAGCGTTAACCGAGCGTTAGCCAATCAGTCGACTTTACATTTTCGTTTTTGTTCGTTAAATTTCGAATTCGAACATTATTATGTTGTGACCGAGTTTTTGTTGGTGGCCATGGGGCGGACAAGCGATGCAAGGCAATCTTTATGATGTGCTCGTGGTGGGCGGCGGGGTCAACGGAACGGGCATCGCGCGCGACGCCGCCGGCCGGGGCCTCACCGTCATGCTGTGTGAGAAGGACGACCTGGCTTCGCACACCTCGTCGTCGAGTACGAAGCTCATTCACGGCGGGCTGCGTTATCTCGAGTACGGCGAATACCGGCTTGTGCGCAAGGCGCTTCAGGAGCGCGAAGTATTGCTGCGCGCGGCGCCGCACATCATGTGGCCGCTGCGTTTCGTGATGCCGCACATGCCCAACCTGCGTCCCGCCTGGATGATTCGCGCGGGCCTCTTTCTCTACGATCACCTCGCGCGCCGCGAGTTGCTGCCCGGTTCCAGGGGTATCGACATGCGCCGGCACCCGGCGGGCGCACCGCTTATCGACTCGATCAAGCGCGGTTTTGTCTATTCCGACGGCTGGGTGGACGACGCGCGGCTCGTCGCGCTAAACGCGCTCGATGCGCAGGAACACGGTGCGGTGATCAAGACGCGCACGCGGCTGGTGAGTGCTCATCGCAGCGAAGGTGTTTGGCGTGCCACGCTCGCCGACAACCACGGCGCGACTTTCGACGTGCGGGCGCGCTCCATCGCGAACGCTGCCGGACCGTGGGTCAGCGACCTGCTCAAGGACTCGCTCAACAGCAACACGCATACGCGTCACACCGTCCGGCTGGTCAAGGGAAGCCACATTGTGACCCGGCGTCTCTTTGAACACGACCACGCCTACATTTTCCAGAACCCGGACAAGCGCATCATTTTCGCGATTCCGTACGAGCACGAGTACACGCTGATCGGGACGACAGACCTCGAGTATCACGGCGACGCGTCGAAGGTCGCCATCAGCCCGCAAGAAACCGCTTACCTCTGCGACTCCATCAATCGCTATTTCAAGAAGCACATCAGCCCGGCGGATGTCTGCTGGACCTATGCCGGCGTACGCGGCCTGCTCGAGGACGAAAACGCCGAGAACGCGTCGGCGGTCACGCGCGATTACCTGCTTGAACTCGATACGCCCGCGAACGAAGCGCCGTTGTTGTCGGTGTTCGGCGGCAAGATCACCACGTTCCGCAAGCTGGCGGAAGAAGCCGTCGACAAGCTGGGCGAAGCGCTTCAATCGCCGGCCCGGAGTAAAACGTGGACGGAAGGCGCGCCGCTGCCGGGTGGCGATATCGCCAATGCCAGCTTCGAGGTTTTCCTCACCGCGTTCAAGCAGCGCAATCGCTGGCTGCCGGGCGAGCTTGCGCATCGCTATGCGCGGGCTTACGGTACCCGGGTCCAAAAGCTGCTCGGCGATGCCGGTTCCCTGCCCGATCTCGGTGAAGCCATCGCGCCGGGGCTGTACGAAGCGGAACTCCGCTATCTGCGTGACAACGAATGGGCAACCTGCGCCGACGACGTGCTGTGGCGCCGCTCGAAACTCGGCCTGCATATGGAGCGCGGGACGCTGGATGACGTGATTCGCCGCATCGATGGGTGGTTTGCGAGCACGCGGGAAGCGGAGCCTTCGGTGACTGCATCGATTCCAACTCGCACCGTCGTGTGACGCGGCGTTGAACGCTGAAACGCCTCAAACATTTCCACGAATGCCTACCCTGCTGCACCTGATAACGGTGTGACGATATCTTCGTTTGACGCGGGTTAAGCCGATGCTAGTCTTGCCTTCACTCATTTCCGCGCCGTTTCGCGGGTCCATCCGATTGGAGGCTCATCATGGTTGCACCGGCTTATTCATCGCTGGAACTCGTGCGCGAGTCGTTCGATGCGCACGCGCCGGCCGAACTCGCCGAGGCAACACAGGCGGCGTCGGCTCATCAAACCGACGTGCAGGAAGCGAACGACGCGCTCGAACATCTCGTCGGTGTGAATCTGGCGCGGCTGCGCGCTGAACGGCAACTCTCGCTCGATGCCCTCGCCCGTGCGTCCGGCGTATCGCGGGCGATGCTGGCGCAGATTGAATCCGGGCGCAGCGTGCCGTCCATCAAGGTTCTCCACAAGATCGCGAGCGCGCTGAAGGTATCGGTGGCGGCGTTTCTTCGACGCCACGCGACCAATGGCATCGAATACTTGCCGGCTGAACAGGCTACGCGCCTCGTGACGTCGAATGGACGCTTCTCGGCCCGGCCGCTGTTTCCGCTGAACGCGCCGGCATCGGCGGAATTCCACGAACTCCGGATCGCGCCGCTGCATACCGAATCGGGCAGTGCGCACCCACCCGGCACAAGCATCAATCTGGTCGTAAGCGACGGCACGCTGGAAATCCGCGTGCATGACCGGACGCAATTGCTGGCCACGGGCGACGCCATCGTGTTCGACGCCGATCAGCCCCACGCCCTGCGCAATCCCGGCAACACGGAGGCGCGTGCGTACCAGGTAACGGTGAATGCGGAAACGCCGCCGCGCTGGCACGTTCCCGCCGATTCACGTCGTATCGACGATGCCAGCTAGACCCCGTTGCCACCAAGCTAGAGGGGTGCGGTTCTGCAACATCGGCGTGTCTGTTGTATCCTGAAATCCAGTCGCGATTTTTAAGTGTTTAGCGACAAGTCAGTACGTCTTCAGGGCGGGGTGCAATTCCCCACCGGCGGTATGCGTTTCGGCGAAAGCCGTCCGCGAGCCCGCGAGCGCCCGTGAAAATGGCTCGTTTTTGCAAGTGCGTAGCCACGCCACGGGGTCAGCAGATCTGGTGAGATGCCAGAGCCGACGGTCATAGTCCGGATGGAAGAAGATGTGCAGACGGTCATGTCCGTT
The DNA here is from genome assembly GCF_001028175.1 of Caballeronia mineralivorans PML1(12). Lineage (GTDB taxonomy): Bacteria > Pseudomonadota > Gammaproteobacteria > Burkholderiales > Burkholderiaceae > Caballeronia > Caballeronia mineralivorans. Next base: position 25,735 of record NZ_AEJF01000176.1, on the reverse strand, counting down.
TCGCGTGTTTGCCGCGGCGTTTGTGCGTCCGCGTCGAACGGGCGCTGTCGAGTAGACGGCGCTGAGCGCGTGTCGTTCTGTCTGTTTGCAATGCCCTGAAACGTTTTTCGCCCCATTTCTTTTGCGAGAGCGTTTCACCCATGTCCGACTCAGTTTCCAGCCTTACCTCCCCAGCCACCGCGTTTGCCGATCTTGCGCAACTTCGTGCAGGCGATTCTTCCGTCGCCATCCCTCCCCGAATAGCCGCTGCCCTGCAAGCGTTGCGCGAAGGCCGCGCGGTCGCCTTGCTCGACGACGACGATCGCGAGAACGAAGCCGACCTGATTTATGCGGCGGAAAAACTCGACGTCGAAGGCATGGCGCTGATGATCCGCGAGTGCAGCGGCATCGTGTGCCTGTGCCTGCCGGACGAAACCGTTCGCGCCCTGCACTTGCCGCCGATGGTCGCCGACAACGGCAGCAAATACGGCACGGCGTTCACGGTATCGATAGAAGCACGCGAAGGCGTGACGACGGGCGTATCGGCGGCGGACCGGCTGACCACGATCCGCGCCGCGATTGCCGATAACGCCAAAGCCGGCGACATCGTCAGTCCCGGCCATGTGTTCCCGTTGCGTGCGCAACCGGGCGGCGTGCTGACCCGGCGCGGCCATACGGAAGGTACGGTCGATCTCACGATCCTCGCCGGTTTGAGGCCGGCCGGCGTGCTGTGCGAACTCATGAATCCGGACGGGACGATGGCGCGCGGTGCGCAGATCGATGCGTTCGTGAAGGAGCGCAACATTCCGGTGCTGACCATCGCCGAACTGGCCGATTTCCGGATGGCGCTCGCCGCCGCGCGAGAACTGGCGGAAGAAACGGTTTAAGGGCGAAAGGCTCCGTTCAACGGAGTACTCAAAGCAATGAAAAACGCGGCCTGAAGTGAAGGGCCGCGTTTTTCATTTGGGTATCGTGGGAAGGCTGAAAAGGAAAACTCACTCCCGCTCCGCCTTCAAATCCGCCCCGAATTTCCTGTAAAGCCAAACCGAACACGTCGCCGCCGTAGCCGTATAAAGCAGCGTGGCCACGCTCTGAACCACCAGCAAACCCACGGTCAGGCTACCGATCGAGCTTGCCGCCACCAGCATTTCCGCGATGATCGACAACACCGTCGCAATCGCCACGATCGGCAAGATCGCGACCAGGGCGGTCGTCGAGATGACCCAGAAGTGCCCGCGCGTAGCCTCCCACGCGGCGCGCCATTGCAGCCGGCCGCCCGCGGCGGTGTGCGGAAACAGCAAGGAGAGCCGCGCCGACACGTAACTCACGCCGCACACGGCCAGCACCGCGAGCGTGGCGGCGGCGGCCATCGAAGTGCCGCTGGATAATCCCGCCAGCCGCAGCCCGTTCCAGGCGATCACCACCGCGATCGTCGCGGCCACGTAGGCCGCAACCAGCACGATGCAGAGCAGGAAATAGCGCCGAAAACCGGCGTCCCAGAGGCGCGTAGATGGCGTGGAAGAGTCCGCGCCGGGCTCGAGGTTCAGGGTCATCGCAAAGCGGATCACCTGAACGGCCAATGCCGCGAGCACCAGGCACTGCACAAACGAGATGCCGAGCGACGTGGCCGAATAGCCGAGCGCGGCGGCTTGAGTGGCGCCGCCCGCGGTCATCGAAGAAGACAGGAAAGCATCCGATGCCGGCGCCGAAAGCTGCACTTCGTACCCGGCGATTCCCGTCGCGAGCACGGCCACGAATACCAGCAGAAAGAGTACTGGCATGTGTCGCAGGGCGGAGGCGGCGTCGCGCCATGCGCCCTTCAGGCATTGGCTCAGCGTGATGTCTTCCATAAAACCTCGGTCGAAAAGCGTGATGAAGCGATAAGCCGCGGACGCGGCTCGCACGACACGCTAGTCGGTTGAGGTCGCCGGGTCAACAACCGGCGGATACTGCTGTGCGGCCGCGTGCATCACGAGATCGAACCGAATCGAATCGAATTGAAGCCAATCAAATCGCATCCGCCGCCCGCGCACCCGCCCCTGCCCCGCCGCGATCGAGCCGAGCCGCGTACCACGTGACCCCAAGCGCGACCACGGCCACCACAGCCGCGACCCACGGCAACGAATCCAGCGGATGCCCTTGCTGCAACACCACGCCGCCAAGCCACGCGCCGCCAGCATTGCCCAGGTTGAACGCACCGATGTTCAGCGTCGACGCCAGATTCGGCGCGTGTTTCGCCTTCTCGACCACGCGTGTCTGCAGCGGCGGCACGGTCGCGAACGCGGCGATACCCCAGATAAAGATCGTGACGGCCGCCAGCACCTGGTTGCGGCTGGTCTTCGTGAACACCGCCATGATGATGGCGAGCGCGACCAGGATTCCCATCAGCGAAGGCATCAGCGCGCGATCCGCCAGCTTGCCGCCGATCGTGTTGCCAATCGTCAGACCGACGCCGAACAGCACGAGCACCAGCGTGACGCCGTGCGGCGAAAACCCGCTGACCTGTTCGAGAATCGGCGCAATGTAGGTGAACACGACAAACACGCCGCCGAAGCCGAGCACGGTCATCGCCAAGGCGAGCCAGACTTGGCGGTCCCTCAGCACGCGCAATTCGTGGCCGAAGTTCGACGGTCCCGAATCGTGCTTGTTCGGCACGAGCGCGGCCACGCCGACCAGTGACACCACGCCCAGCACGGCCACGATCCAGAAAGTCGCGCGCCAGCCGAATTCCTGCCCAATAAACGTCCCGAACGGCACGCCCAGCACGTTTGCGAGCGTGAGCCCGGTGAACATCAGCGCAATTGCGCTCGCCCGCTTTTCAGCGGGAACCAGCGACGCCGCGACCACCGCGCCGATGCCAAAAAACGAGCCGTGCGCGAACGAGGTCACCACGCGCGCGATCATCAGCATCGAATAGCCGGGTGCAACGGCGCAAAGCACATTGCCAACGATAAACACGCCCATCAGCAATTGCAGCGCGAGCTTGCGCGGCATCTTTGCCGTCAGCACGGCGAGCAGCGGCGCGCCCACGGCCACGCCGAGCGCGTAGCCGGTGACGAGAAAACCCGCCGATGGAATCGATACAGCCAGATCGCGAGCCACGTCAGGCAGCAGCCCCATGATCACGAACTCGGTCGTGCCGATGGCAAATGCGCTGATGGCGAGCGCCAGAAGTGGAATAGGCATGGAAATCCCCTTAGTTTGAGAATGCGGAAAGCGTGGAAAGCGCCGTCACGAATTCGACGACCACGCCCGGCGCGAGCTGCACGAACAATTGCTGCTCCCGGGCGAGCGGAACTTCGGCTTCGGAAAACGGAATCGCGTGTTCGCGCAAACGCGCGAGCAACGCCCGCCATTCGACCGCGCCGCTTACACGCAAGGCGAGATGATCGATGCGCGTGGCCGCCCGGCCACCAGGCGGCGAGGCGAGCACCGAACCGCTTTCGATCAGATGCACGGCGGGCGCGCCTTCGAGATAAAGCCAGTGGCCGCCTATACCGAACGGCGGGCGCGGGCCGACCGTCATGCCGGCTATATCGACGAGAAAATGGCGGATCGGCTCGCAATCCGGAGTGACGATCGTGACGTGATCAAGTTTCATCGGGGTTGGCGCGTCATGGACCGCCCGTAACTGGACTACATGACCGCTAATACGCTGCAATGCACCAAATTCTGCGCGCCGAGAGCCATTTTGATAATTGGCGTAGCATTTGAAGCATTGTCAAAAGCAAATTGAGAATGACGATGGATCGACTCGGCGACATGCGCCTGTTCGTAGAAACGGCGGCGCTCGGCAGTTTGTCCGCGGCCGGGCGCAAGCTCGGCTTGTCGCCGGCGGCGGCAAGCGCGCGGCTGCTCAAGCTGGAGAAATCCCTCACCGCGCGTCTGTTCGAGCGCACCACGCGCCAACTCAGGCTCACCGACGAAGGCCGGCTCTATCTGCAGCACTGCCGGATTGCGCTACAAGCCATCGACGACGGCGAAGCCGCGCTGCACGCCGGCCAGAACCTCGTGCGCGGCAAGGTGCGGATCTCGGCCACATCGGATTTCGGCCGCAACCTGCTGTGCCATTGGCTCGATGAATTCAGCCGCCTGCATCCCGATGTGAGTTTTTCGCTGACGCTGTCGGATTCGGTGTCGAATCTGCTGCTAGACGATATCGATCTGGCGATCCGCTTCAATCGGCCGTCTGAGGGCAATCTCATCGCGCGGCGGCTGGCGCCGAACCGGCGTGTGCTGTGTGCATCGCCGCAATATCTGGCTCGGCACGGCGAACCGAAAACGCCCGCCGATCTCGCCACGCACACGTTCACGGTGCTCGTGACATCGACGGCCACGTTCAACGAGTTCCAGTTCGTGCGCGGCGGCGAGCGTTTCACCCACACCGTGCCGCTTGACGACGCCTGGGAAACCAACGACGGCGCGCTGTCCCGCGCGTGGGCGCTGGCGGGCCAGGGCATTGCACACAAATCGATCTGGGATATAGCCGCCGATGTCCGCTCCGGCGCGCTAAAAATTTTGCTGGCAGACTGGTGTTCGAACGAGGCAGCGGTCCACGCCGTGTACCACTGCAACCGGTATATGGCGCCGCGTGTGCGGGTGCTGCTGGATTTCCTGATCGAACGCTTCGCCCGCGCGACCGCGGAATTGCTCGGCGACCTTGCCTATCCGCCCGGGCAGGCGGGTCACGAACTCGAGCGGACGCTATAATAGTCAGTTACGCGGCGTGCGATTCCTGACGAGTTTCAAGCAGGAAATCGCCTGAAAGCCCACAAAAATCCCTTCAACGCATCAAAAACCGCGCCCCCAGACTAATCACTGCGACCGGCGAAATTCATGACCAAGAAAGTGTATGTAAAGACCTTTGGCTGCCAGATGAACGAGTACGACTCCGACAAAATGGTCGACGTACTCGGAGCAGCCAATGGCCTCACCCAGACGTTCACGCCAGAAGACGCCGACGTCATTCTCTTCAACACGTGTTCGGTGCGCGAAAAAGCGCAGGAAAAGGTCTTCTCGGATCTCGGCCGCGTGCGCGAATTGAAGGAAGCGAATCCGGACCTGATTATTGGCGTGGGCGGTTGCGTGGCGAGTCAGGAAGGCGCGGCTATTGTTTCTCGTGCGCCGTACGTGGACTTGGTGTTCGGCCCGCAAACTTTGCATCGTCTGCCGGACATGATCGCCAAGCGCCGTTCCAGCGGGCGCTCGCAAGTCGATATCTCGTTCCCCGAAATCGAAAAGTTCGATCATCTGCCGCCGGCGCGCGTCGATGGCCCGAGCGCGTTTGTTTCCATCATGGAAGGCTGCAGCAAGTACTGCAGCTATTGCGTCGTGCCCTACACGCGCGGCGAAGAAGTATCGCGGCCGCTGGATGACGTGCTGACCGAAATCGCCGGCCTCGCCGATCAAGGCGTGCGCGAAGTCACCATGCTTGGGCAGAACGTGAATGCGTATCGCGGACCGGTGACGCAGCATTCCGCCGACATCGCCGATTTCGCCACGCTGATCGAATACGTGGCGGAGATTCCGGGTATCGAGCGGATTCGCTACACCACGTCGCATCCGAAGGAATTCACGCAGCGCCTGATCGACACGTACGCGAAGGTGCCCAAGCTCGTGAGCCACTTGCACTTGCCCGTGCAGCATGGTTCCGACCGCATTCTGATGGCGATGAAACGCGGTTATACGGTGCTCGAATACAAATCGGTGATTCGCAGGTTGCGCGCAATCCGGCCGGATTTGTCGCTGTCGACGGACATGATCGTCGGGTTCCCCGGCGAGACCGAGGACGATTTCCAGAAGATGATGAAGCTCATCGACGAAATGAGCTACGACACCAGTTTCTCGTTCATCTACAGCCCGCGTCCCGGCACGCCGGCGGCGAATCTCCACGACGACACCCCGCGCGAAGTGAAGCTCAAGCGCCTGCAACATTTGCAGGCCACCATCGAGGCGAATGTGACGAAGATCAGCAATTCCATGCTGGGGTCGGTGCAGCGCATTCTGGTGGAAGGCCCGTCGCGCAAGGACCCGAGCGAACTCGCCGGACGCACGGAGAATAATCGGGTGGTGAATTTTCCGGCGCCGATCTCGTCGCACAAGCGGCTGATCGGCCAGATGGTCGATGTGGAAATCAACGTGGCGTATCCGCATTCGTTGCGCGGCGAACTGGTTTTGACGCCCGCGACGACTCACTAAACCGCAGCTTCGACAGGAACCCGACTCTCGCCTTGAAGACCGCTCAGCAGCATATGGAATTCACCGCACCGCGCGACGACAACGCGCGGCTCGCCAACCTGTGTGGCCCGCTCGACGAAAACCTGCGGCAGATCGAGCAGGCGCTCGACGTGACGCTGACGCGGCGTGGGCACAAGATCACGATCCGCGGGCGCGGCGCGAAAGTTGCGCTGGCGGCGCTCGAGAACTTCTACAACCGCGCGAAGGACACGTTGTCGGTGGACGATATCCAGCTCGCCCTGGTCGAAGCGCGCAATGCGGCACGGCGCGACAAACCGTCGAACAATCTGAACTCCGATCCCGTCGATCCGCGTTTTCGCGGAGACCCCGATCATCCCTTCGATGAACCCAGCGCGACCATCGACCTCGGCGACGAGGAAGATCCTGGTCCCAAGCTGTACACGCGACGTGCCGATCTACGCGGCCGCACGCCGATGCAGCGCGAGTACCTGAAGCAGATCATCGCGCACGATGTGACGTTCGGCATCGGCCCGGCGGGTACGGGCAAGACCTATCTGGCGGTGGCGTGCGCGGTCGATGCGCTCGAACGCGATCAGGTGAAGCGCATTGTGCTGACACGTCCTGCGGTGGAAGCGGGCGAGCGGCTGGGTTTCCTGCCGGGCGATCTCGCGCAAAAGGTGGATCCGTATTTGCGCCCGCTGTACGACGCACTCTACGACCTCCTCGGCTTCGATAAAACCGCGAAAATGTTCGAGCGCCAGATGATCGAAATTGCGCCGCTCGCCTACATGCGCGGCCGGACGTTGAATCACGCGTTCATCATTTTGGACGAAGCGCAGAACACCACGCCCGAGCAAATGAAGATGTTCCTGACGCGAATCGGCTTCGGGTCCAAAGCCGTTGTCACCGGTGACACCACGCAGGTCGATTTGCCGCGCGGTCATCGGAGCGGGCTGATTGAAGCGCAGCACATACTCGCCGATGTACGCGGTATCGCGATGACGAAATTCACGAGCGTGGACGTGGTGCGGCATCCGTTGGTGGCACGCATTGTGGAAGCGTACGACGCGCAGTCGCAGCGTGACGCCGTCGCTGCCACGGCTTCCGCCGGAAAATAATCGCCCGACTTATTCGCCCGAACCCCGCATGCCCAAACTTGCGCTGACGCTGCAGTTCCCCGCCGCTAAAACGTTCCCTGAACACAAGGCGCTGTTGCCTCGCGCAACGGTGGCTAGCTGGATCAAGGCGTCGCTGTTCGCGAACGCCGAGCTGACGGTGCGTTTCGTCGATACCGAGGAAGGCCGGACGTTGAACCGGTCGTATCGGCAGAAGGATTACGCGACCAACGTGCTGACGTTCGCGTACGCCGAGTCGGAAGACGATCCGGTCACGGGCGATCTGGTGCTGTGCTGCCCGGTGGTGGAACGCGAGGCGCGCGAGCAGAACAAGCCGCTTGCCGCGCATTACGCGCATCTGATCGTGCACGGTACGCTGCATGCCCAGGGCTACGATCACGAAGATTCCGCAGAAGCGGAAGAGATGGAATCGATCGAAACGGGCATCATGCAGAAGCTCGGTTTCACCGATCCTTATTTGCCGCTACCGCCCGATTAAGCCGTGACTGACGATCCGTCCTCCTCCGAACTGCCTGCGCAGATTCCAGACCATTACCCTCCCGTCTTTGGGGAGTCGCGCCTTCTCACCGACGATGAGCTCGCCGCGTCGCGTGAAAAAGCGCTGGCGCAGTGGGATCGCAAGGCGGATCTCTGGCTGTTCGGCTATGGCTCGCTGATCTGGAACCCGGGCTTGCCCGCCGTGGAAACGGTGCGCAGCAAGGTGCATGGATACCATCGTGGACTGTATTTGTGGTCGCGCGTGAATCGCGGCACACCGGAGCAGCCCGGCCTCGTACTGGCGCTGGATCGCGGCGGTTCGTGCTCGGGCATGGCGTTCCGGCTCGCCGCCGAGGGCGCAGAGCCGCACCTCGAGGTGCTGTGGCGGCGTGAAATGGCCATGAATTCTTACCGCGTGGCGTGGCTGCCGTGCACGCTGATAGACGGCCGCCGCGTGGAGGCGCTGGCCTTCGTGATGCGGCGTGAGGCGTCGACCTACACCGGCAAGCTCGCCGACCCGATGGTGCGCCACGTACTCGGCTGCGCGACCGGCCGATACGGCACCACACTCGACTACGTCAGCCGCACGGTCATGGCGCTGCGCGAATGCGGCATGCCGGACCGGCAACTTGAAGCGTTGTTGCAGCGCTGCTGCCGGGATGCAAATTCGTCGCAGGAATGAGCATGACGAGCGCTTTAAAAATGCGCATAAAACTGATCTGAATGCGTGGTGAACGTCCGACTTCTGGCCAACAGGCCAACGTCACCGCCTCGACATACTCGGCCCATATTTATCAGTTACGATGTTTTCACGCGATTTGAACGTCTTCGCGCCGGGCTTGAATTGGCGCGTTATTTCCTTGGTGTATTCTTAACTTTCCGTAATTTAGCGTTCGGAACACTCCGCACGCCCCACTATGAACGACGCCTATCCCAGTCGACGACACACCGACAAGCCGCCGGAAAAGCGCACGCTGCTCGAGCGCCTGACCGATTTCATCTCGCACGAACCTGAATCGCGCGACGAATTGCTGGAAGTCCTTCAGGACGCCCACGAACGCAATCTGCTCGACGCGGATTCGCTCTCCATGATCGAAGGCGTGTTCCAGGTTTCCGAACTCTGCGCCCGCGACATCATGATTCCGCGTGCCCAGATGGACGCAATCAACATCGCCGAAACGCCCGAGCAGTTCATTCCGTTCATGCTCGAAAAAGCGCACTCGCGTTATCCGGTGTATGAAAGCAACCGTGACAACGTGATCGGCGTGCTGCTTGCAAAAGACTTGCTGCGCTATTACCACGAGGAAGAGTTCGACGTCCGCGGCATGTTGCGCCCGGCTGTGTTCATCCCCGAATCGAAGCGCCTGAACGTGTTGCTGCACGATTTCCGCGTGAACCGGAATCACATTGCCATCGTCGTGGACGAATACGGCGGCGTGGCGGGACTGATCACGATCGAGGACGTGCTGGAACAGATTGTTGGCGACATCGAAGACGAATACGACTTCGACGAAGAAGCCGGCAACATCATTGCAACGCCGGATGGGCGCCATCGCGTGCGGGCGCTGACCGGTATCGAGCAGTTCAACGAAGAGTTCGGCACCCATTATTCCGACGACGAAGTCGACACCATCGGCGGGCTGGTCACGCACCGGTTTGGACGCGTGCCGCATCGTGGCGAGAAGGTACGCATCGACGACTTCGTGTTCGAGATTCTGCGCGGCGACGCCCGCCAGATCCACGTGCTGCGCGTGCGGCGCGCGCCCAACACAAACCCGCTCGACGGCCACTCGCGCGACAACGACGACGAGCGCGATTGAACACGATTGAGTACATTTCAACGCGCTCGAACGCCACTGAGCCGACCTGAGCGGGTCTCCTCAAGCCTGTAACACAGCGTGTGCACACTACTCGTCAACCGCCAATGGCCTACCGGCTGCGCAGGCATCTCGCGTCCACTCATGAAATGACGAGCGCCGGTCACGCTTTGTCATTTGCTCACTTTCTGCCGACCCCGTAATCCATGGCCGACTCTTCGTCTCGTTTCACCTTCCGGCGCGGTACCCGGCAGCCATCCGCTGCCGGCGCGGCCCGGTCCCTGCCGTTCTGGCATTACCTCGTCGCGGCCGTCCTCGGTGCGGCCAATACACTTTCGTTCGCCCCCACGCCACATGGCGGCTGGGTCGAACTGGTGATCTTCACGCTGTTCTTCGCGTGGCTCACGCGCACCAATGGCTGGAAAGGTGCGGCATTGACGGGCTGGGCATTTGGGTTCGGCAACTTCGTGACGGGCGTGTGGTGGCTGTATGTCAGCATGCATGATTTCGGCGGGATGGCTGCGCCGCTAGCGGCCGCGGCCGTCGCGTTGTTTTCGATGTACCTCGCGATCTATCCGGCGCTTAGCGCAGTCGTGTGGTCGCTGTGCGCGGGCCGTGCGCGTTATGACGACAATGGTTCCTCCGCTGCCGTGCCCGCCGACGAGCCGCGTTTCGTGCCGACCTGGCACGGCGCGTTCGCATTCGCGAGCGCGTGGGCGCTTGGAGAGTGGCTGCGCGGCCTGGTGTTCACCGGCTTCCCGTGGCTTGCGAGCGGCTACGCTCAAGTCGATGGCCCTTTGGCAGGCTTCGGCGCTGTCGCAGGCGTGTATGGCGTTGGCTGGGCGCTTGGGCTCGTGGCGGCGTTGCTCGTGCAGGGGTTTTATACCGTTCGACACGGCGCCGTGTCGACGTCAAAGGGCGCGCGCTATGCACCGTTCATCGTGGCGGCGGTGGTGCTTGTGTCCGGCATGTTGCTGTCGCTGGTCGAATGGACGATCCCGGCGAACGCGCCTCTCACCGTCCGGCTGCTTCAAGGCAACGTAAAGCAGGACATGAAGTTCGAGCAGGCAGGCGTGGATCAGTCGTTGGCGTTGTATAGAAAGCTGATCACCGAGAAGCCTGCGGACCTCATTGTCACGCCGGAAACTGCATTGCCGATCCTGGCCGTCCAGGTGCCCCCGGACTTGGCGCTCGCGCTACGCAATTTCTCCGACACCACCAACTCATCCATCCTGTTCGGCGCTATTGGCGTGAGCGTCAACGCGGAAGGCCGCGCGACCGACTACACCAACAGCCTGTTCGGCATCACGCCGAACCAGAAGGATGTGTACCGCTACGACAAGCATCATCTCGTGCCATTCGGCGAATTTGTGCCGACGGGTTTCCACTGGTTCGTGGCGCTCATGGGCATTCCTCTCGGCGATCTCGGGCGCGGCCCGCCGGTGCAGAAATCGTTCTTCGTGCGCAACCAGCCGATTGCCCTCGATGTCTGCTACGAAGACATTTTCGGCGAAGAGATCGCGCGGACGATTCGCGAACAGGAAGCGCCCGCGGGCATCCTGGTGAACTCGACGAATCTTGCGTGGTTCGGCGACACCATCGCGCTGGATCAGCATTTGCAAATGGCCCGCATGCGTTCGATCGAAACCGGACGGCCGATGCTGCGCTCGACCAATACGGGCACGACGGCCGTGATCGCGGCGAACGGCACTGTGGTAGCACGGTTGCCCGTGTACACCGTGGGTTCGCTCGATGCCACGGTCCAGGGCACGTCCGGCCGCACGCCGTATGTCACGAGCGGCAACATGACGGTAATCGTGGTGTCGCTGTTGCTGCTGGCGTTCGGATTTGCATTCGCGCCGGGCAAAAATGGCCGCAACAAACCTGACGACAATGGTCGAAAGAAGCGCTAAACCCGCCATGTTCACGATCCGCAAAGCCGTGCGAGCAGAGGCGCAAACCGCCTGGGACATCCGCCGCGCCGCCGTGATGAGCGAATGCGCGCTCGCGTATCCGCTGGATCAGCTCGAACAATGGACGGGCGGCGTGGCGTCCAGAGCATTCGCCGATGCCGTTGAAGAGCGCTTCCTGGTGGCGACGGTGGACGAGCGTGTGGTGGGCACCGGCATGATCGACCTCACGACCGGCAAAATCGATGCAATTTTCGTCCATCCTGCGTATATGAAACGCGGCATTGGTGCGGGAATGGTCCGCTATCTGGAAGCACTCGCGCGCTCGCACGGGCTTCCGAAGCTCAGGCTCGAATCCACGCTGAACGCCGCGCCGTTCTATCGCTCGCTCGGATTCGAAGGCGAAGAGATCGCGCAATACCGCTCGCCGCGCGGCCTCACGATGGATTGCGTGCCCATGACGAAACGACTCGGCGGATAACAGCCGTTTTGCCGGCCGAACGGCCCATGGCCCGCCCTTCGCCTCCGGAAAGTCGCACAAGCCCCTCATTCCCGCTAAAATTCAACGTTTTAGCCCTCCGGCCGGTGCATTTTTCCGGTCCGCTTCGAAGGCACGCCGGCACACGGCCCAAGCTTCGAAGGCACGCTTCAAAGGCATTCATGCTCACTTTTCAGCAAATCATCCTGACGCTGCAATCCTATTGGGATAACAAGGGTTGCGCGCTCCTTCAACCGATCGACATGGAAGTCGGCGCGGGTACCTCGCACGTGCACACGTTCCTGCGTGCCATCGGCCCGGAACCGTGGCGCGCGGCATACGTGCAGCCATCGCGGCGTCCGAAGGACGGCCGTTACGGCGACAACCCGAACCGCCTTCAGCATTACTACCAGTACCAAGTGGTGCTGAAACCCGCGCCTGAAAACATCCTGGACTTGTACCTCGGCTCGCTCGAGGCGCTCGGTTTCGACCTGAAGCAGAACGACGTGCGTTTCGTGGAAGACGACTGGGAAAACCCAACGCTCGGCGCGTGGGGTCTCGGCTGGGAAGTCTGGCTGAACGGCATGGAAGTCACGCAGTTCACGTACTTCCAGCAAGTTGGCGGTATCGACTGCAAGCCGGTGCTGGGCGAGATCACGTACGGTCTCGAACGACTCGCCATGTATCTGCAGAAAGTGGAGAACGTCTACGACCTCGTGTGGACCGAATGGGAAGAGGACACCCCGAACGGCCGCGAACTTCGACGCCTGACGTATGGCGACGTTTATCACCAGAACGAAGTCGAGCAATCCACCTACAACTTCGAGCACGCGAACGTCGAGTTGCTGTTCACGTTCTTCACGAGCTACGAAGCCGAAGCGAAGAAGATGATCGACGCGAAGCTCTCGCTGCCCGCATACGAACTTGTGCTGAAAGCCGGCCACACGTTCAACTTGCTGGACGCGCGCGGCGCGATTTCGGTGACGGAGCGCGCGGCATATATCGGCCGGATTCGCGATTTGTCGCGTGCGGTCGCGAAGGGCTATTACGAGTCGCGTGAGGCGCTCGGTTTCCCGATGCTCGGAAACCCCGTACACGCCGCGGCCGGACTCACCACCGACGCACAAGATGCCGCCAAGCCCGCGTGGGCGCCGGCGCTGAAGGTCGAGCGCAATATCGATCAGGCCTGACCAGAGCACGACATAACAATGACCGAATCCAATCTTGCATCGCTGCTCGTCGAGCTGCGGACCGAAGAACTTCCGCCGAAGGCGCTCGCGCGCCTGGGCACCTCGTTTGCCGAAGGTATCGTGCAGCGGCTTGCCGCCCGAGATCTGATTGAAGGCGAAGCGAGTTTCGAAAAATACGCCACGCCGCGACGTCTCGCTGTGCTTATCAAGAACGTGCGTGCGGTCGCGCCGGAACGGCAAGTGCGCGAGAAAGTGCTGCCGGTTTCCGTCGCACTCGATAAAGACGGCCAGCCCACCGCACCGCTCGCGAAGAAACTCGCGGCGCTGGGTTTCCCCGACTTTCCGATTGCCGATCTCGAACGCGCTCAGGACGGCAAAGCCGAAGCGTTCTTCCTGCGCTACGCCGCGCCCGGCGCAACGCTTGCTGAAGGTCTGCAGACCGCTCTGCAAGAAACGCTCAGCAAGTTGCCGATTCCGAAGGTGATGACGTATCAGCGGCCCGACGGCACCAGCGTGCAGTTTGTGCGGCCGGTGCATGGACTGATCGCGTTGCATGGCCGTCATATCGTGCCGGTGAGTGCGCTCGGCATCGATTCCGGCGACACCACACTGGGTCATCGCTTCATGTCAGAAGGCATTGTCGCGATCACGCACGCCGACGACTACGCTGCAACGCTGCGCTCGAAGGGCAAGGTTGTAGCGAATTTCGACGACCGCCGCGAATCCATCCGCACGCAGTTGCAGGCATTCGCGCGCGAAGATCGCGTGGTCATGCCCGAGTCTCTGCTGGACGAAGTGAATGCGCTGGTCGAATGGCCGGTTGTGTATCAGTGCCGTTTTGACGAATCGTTCCTGCAAGTACCGCAGGAGTGCCTGATCCTGACCATGCAGACGAACCAGAAGTATTTCGCACTGACTGACGAGCATGGCAAGTTGCGTTCGCGTTTCCTGATTGTGTCGAACATCGATACACAGACGCCGGGCGACATTGTGGAAGGCAACGAGCGCGTGGTCCGTCCGCGTCTCGCCGATGCCAAGTTCTTCTTCGAGCAGGACAAGAAGAAACGCCTCGCCGACCGCGTGCCACTGCTCGCGAACGTCGTGTATCACAACAAGCTCGGTTCGCAGTTGGAACGCGTCAAGCGGCTTGAAGCGCTGGCCGGCGAGATTGCGCCAATGATCGGTGTGGACGTGGCGGTCACGAAGCGCGCCGCCCTGCTCGCGAAGGCCGATCTGATCACCGACATGGTCGGTGAATTCCCCGAATTGCAAGGCACGATGGGCACGTACTACGCGCGCCACGACGGCGAGCCCGAAGAAGTCGCGCTCGCGTGTTCGGAACATTATCAGCCGCGTTTTTCCGGCGATGAAACCCCGTCCACCGGCGTGAGCAGCGCCGTTGCCTTGGCCGACAAACTGGAAACGCTCGTCGGCATCTGGGGCATCGGTTTGCAGCCGACCGGCGAGAAAGATCCGTTCGCGTTGCGGCGTCACGCGCTTGGCGTGCTGCGCATCTTGTTGGAGAAGCGCCTTGCCATCGACTTGTTCGATTTGCTGCGCACGGCGCAAAAGCAATTCGCCGACATGCCGCAAGTCGCCGATTCAACCGATGCCATCTACGCGTTCTTCATGGACCGTCTGCGTGGCGTGCTGCGCGAGCGTGGTTTCAATGCGGTTGAAATCGACGCGGTGCTGAGCCTGAACCCCGCGCGTCTGGACGACATCGTCGCGCGTCTGGATGCCGTTCGTGAATTCGCTTCGCTGCCCGAAGCCGCATCGCTTGCTGCGGCGAACAAACGCATCTCGAATATCCTGAAGAAGTCGGCGGAGGGCGTGCCGTTCAGCGTGCAGCCTGCCCTGCTTCAAGAGGCAGCCGAGAAGGCGCTTTACGCTCAACTCGAACAAGTCGCACCAGTCGTGCAAAAGCAACTGGCCGAACGCAACTACACGGAAGCGCTCTCCGCGTTGTCCGCGTTGCGCGATGCCGTGGATACCTTCTTCAACGACGTGATGGTGAACGCCGAAGATCCGGCGCTGCGAAGCAACCGCCTGGCTCTTCTCGGCGCACTGCATCAGCAGATGAATTGCGTCGCGGACATTTCGAAGCTTGCCGCCTGATGCGCCACACCATGCCGACCAACGCAAACAGAAAACTGGTGATCCTCGATCGTGACGGCGTGATCAACGTCGACTCCGACGCGTTCATCAAATCGCCCGATGAATGGGTTGCCATACCCGGCAGTCTGGAGGCGATCGCGCGTTTGAACCAGGCCGGCTATCGCGTGGCGATCGCGTCGAATCAATCGGGTATCGGCCGTGGTCTCTTCGACATGGCCGCGCTCAACGCCATGCATGAAAAGATGAACCGGGCGGCGGCGGCGGTAGGTGGCCGCATCGATGCGGTGTTTTTCTGTCCGCACACGCAGGAAGACGAGTGCGAGTGCCGCAAGCCGAAGCCCGGCATGTTGCAGCAGATCGTGGAGCGTTTCGAGATCGATCCCGAAGGCACGCCAGTGGTCGGCGACTCGCTGCGCGATCTGCAAGCCGGTGCCGCGCTCGGCTTCGCGACGCATCTGGTGCTGACGGGCAAGGGACAGAAAACGCTGGCAGGGGGCAATCTGCCGCCGAATACAAAAGTACACGCCGACCTGCGCACCTTCGCGCTCGACTTCCTCGCCGCAGATCACGACTGAGCTGACGCTCTGGTCTTTCGTCACATCACATAAGACTTATTCAAGCCGATGCGCTTCATTCGTTCGTTGTTGCTGATGGTTTATTTCGCGCTGTATACGGTGCCGTACGCGTGTGCATGCTTCATCGCGTTTCCGTTCATGAGCGCTGAGAAACGCTACTGGATGGCCGCGTACTGGTGCAAGTCATCGATCGTGGTGATGCGCTACCTGAACGGCATCCGCTACAGGATCGAAGGTTTGGAGAACCTCCCCGACGGCCCTGCCGTGCTGTTGTCCAAGCACCAGTCCGCGTGGGAAACGCTCGCGTTCCCCGCCTTGATGCCGCGTCCGCTCTGCTATGTGTTCAAGCGCGAGTTGCTGTTCGTGCCGTTCTTCGGCTGGACCATGGGCATGTTGAAGATGGTTCATATCGACAGGCGCCAGGGCAAGGACGCGTTTGCATCGGTGACACGTCAAGGACGCGAGCGCATGGCCGAAGGCGCATGGGTCATCATGTTCCCCGAAGGCACACGCACGCGCGTGGGCCAGCAAGGCAAGTACAAGTCGGGCGGCGCGCGTTTCGCCGTTGAGACGGGCGCGCCTGTCGTACCGATCGCGCACAATGCCGGGCACGTCTGGCCGCGGAAATCGTTTCTCAAATATGCGGGTATAGTCACACTGTCCATCGGTCGTCCGATCGACACGACAGGCCTCACGCCGGAAGAAGTTAACCTGCGCGTGGAGCGCTGGATCGAAGCAGAAATGCGTCGTATCGATCCGGACTCGTACGGTTTCGCCGATCGTTTCGCCACCGAGTCTCCCGGCGCGACTACCGGCCTGTAGACCCGGGTGTCGTTACCGCTTCGATTGTTTTTATCGTTAGTTTCATTACTTTCGTTGTTCCCGTCATTCCTGCGCCGCGTGCGCCAAGCTGAGCCGATGCAGAAGACTCCCTCGCGACAGCGTCCCGCTGCCGCGCCCGACAACCCGCAACTCGACCTGCCGCTCAACCTGCCCAGTGAGCCAAGGCCGCCGAGTGCGGTGCCATTGCCTGCCGTTCCTACCGTTCTTGCCACACCCGCTGCCGCCGCCATGCCCGCAAGCTTGCGTGGCGACATTGGGCCGGCCGACACAACCGAGACGTCCAGCACGCCCGCGCCGCCATTACGTGTGCCCGGTGCACCCGATGGCACGCGCAACCGGCAGCTCATGCTCGGTTCGCAGATGCTCGATTACCGCTTGAAACGTTCGTCGCGCCGGACGATCGGCTTCACCATCGATGGCACCGGTCTCGCGATTACCGCGCCGCGTTGGGTGACGATCGGGGCAATCGAAAGTGCGATTGCCGAGAAAGAGAAGTGGATCTTCAAGAAGCTAGACGAGTGGCAAACGCGCGTTGAACAACGCGTGGTCCCGCGGATTGAATGGAAGGATGGCGCGCAACTTCCGTATCTCGGGCAGAGCATCAGCGTCATGCTTGGCGCCGCACCGGGTGCGACCGGCAAGAACGCGACGCGGCCTCACTTCGATACCGACGCCGGCATGCTCTGGCTCGGTCTTCCCGCGCTTGCCGAGGTTCAGCAGATTCGCGAGCGTGTGCAAGGCTGGCTGCACGCGCAGGCGTTGCAGGTTTTCGGCGAGCGGCTGCCGGTGTACGCGGCCAAACTGGGGGTGGAGTTCCGCACGTATGCGTTGTCGTCGGCGGCCACGCGCTGGGGCAGTTGTTCCAGCGACGGCAAGATCCGCCTCAACTGGCGGCTGATTCATTTCCCTGTGCCGATCATTGACTACGTGGTTGCTCACGAACTTGCGCATCTTTGTGAGATGAATCACAGCCCGCGTTTCTGGAAAACCGTAGAATCGATTTTTCCGGACTTCCGCGAAGCACGGCATACGCTCAAGCACCATCCGCCCGAATTGCTGCCCCTGCTTTAAGGTTTCTTAAGCGAAGAGCGGCGCTCTGCGGGCGTTCGCTGCGGGCGGTACAATTTTCAATGCGGCTGTTTTCATCGTGCACGTTTCTCACTGAGACGCGGTAGAGCGGACCGCCCGGTCAATCGACATCCCCACAGGAACCCCATCATGCGACTTCTTCACACCATGCTGCGAGTCGGCGACTTGCAGCGATCCATCGATTTCTACACGCGCATTCTCGGCATGAAAGTGCTGCGTCAGAGCGAAAACACCGAGTACAAATACACGCTCGCGTTTGTCGGTTACGGCGACGAAAGCGAAAACAGCGTACTCGAATTGACGTACAACTGGGGCGTCGACAAGTACGACCTGGGCTCGGCTTATGGGCACATCGCGCTGGAAGTGGACGACGCCGCGGCAGCTTGCGATCGTATCCGCGAGGCGGGTGGCAAGGTCTCGCGCGAAGCCGGTCCGGTGAAAGGCGGAACGACGGTGATCGCGTTTGTTGAAGACCCGGATGGGTATAAGGTCGAGTTGATCGAGAAACATTCTTGAGGCACGCCTCGCGCTGTTTGAGGCTCCTTCGGGAGCCTCATTCTTTTTGTGCTGGCGTTGGCGCATCACGTCCGTACCAATACCAACTCAAGTAGTCAGATATCCTCAATTCATAAAAATTGGCAACCATCATTGGCATGATCCGGCCATGATGAATGGTGAAAACGACAGCCTCACGCCATCGATGGCAAAATGCGGCAGAGACTCGCTCACGCTATCGGTAATACCACAATAATCCATGAGCACCACCGCCCTGCCCTTGCGCCGCGCCCCCGACGCTACCGCCATCCTGCTGATGATCGCGTTATGCGCCGTGTGGGGTTTCCAGCAGGTCGCCATAAAGGGCGCGAACGCCTCCTTCCCGCCACTGCTTCAAGCCGGCATCCGCTCAACCATCGCGACAGTCCTCGTCTGGCTATGGACACGTTCGCGCGGCGTCGCGCTATTTCGCAGCGACGATACCCTCGCGTCCGGCCTGCTCGCCGGCGTACTGTTCGGCGGCGAATTCGTCTGCATTTTCCTGGGACTGACGTTGACCAGCGCCACGCGCATGGTCGTCTTTCTCTACACCGCGCCGTGTTTCATGGCGCTCGGCCTGCACTGGTTCGTCGCGGGAGAAAAGCTGAAGCGGGTGCAATGGGTCGGCATAGCGCTGGCATTCGGCGGTATCGCAATCGCTTTCGCCGATGGCTTCCTGCACCCGGCTCCGGGCAGCACATCGACATGGCAAGGCACAGCAGGCGATGCCCTCGGCGTGCTCGGCGGCGTATTCTGGGCAGCCACAACGGTCGTTATCCGCGCATCGCCGCTCGCTCGTGCAACTGCGAGCAAGACGCTCCTCTATCAGCTTGGGGTATCGGCAATCATTTTGCTCGCGCTAGCCTTTGCGATGGGCCAGACGCATGTGAACACGATCACGGTGACTGCCGTCGCGAGCCTCGCGTATCAGGCGATCGTGGTAGCGTTCCTGAGCTATCTCACGTGGTTCTGGCTGCTCACGCGCTACATGGCGTCGCGGCTCTCGGTGTTCTCGTTCCTCACGCCGATCTTCGGTGTCGGGTTTGGCGTGGTGCTGCTGGGCGAATCGCTGACGACGCGCTTCATGGTTGCATCGGCACTGGTGGTGACCGGCATCGCGCTGGTCAATGCACCGGCCGGACGGCGGCGCGCTTGAACCAAGCTTGAAGGTCGCCGCCCAGCCACCGCCCAGGTCTTCAACGCCCTTCATGCCCCAGCGGCTCGCGCTCATGCCGCCCGGCCCCATCAGGAAGCGGCCGTCACCTGCGGTGTCGGCGTTGGACAGGTAGCGAATGCTGATGTCGGCAATACCGTAGAGCGTGACGCTGGATTGTGCGTGGCTCGTCTCGCTGGCGAACGCTGCTGGTAGCAATGCGTAACCGAGCTTGCACCATTTACCCAATCCGCTCGTTTTTTAAGTGGTCCCGATCTCTTCATACGTCTCCTCGTGATGTCGTAATGCGACGATCAGGCTTTGCCTGTACCACCACGAATCAAAGAAGCCGTTGTACGTCTCCGATGTTCCCGCGTCATGCCGCTAAAGCGGCCGCTCCTTATAAGGGTCTGCTGCGCGTTTGAACCGCCAATTTGAGACTAAGGAGGGGGTTAACTCCAGTGCATTCCTTGCATCGTGAGGATGCGCAAGCTGCATGGGATCAGGACTAAAGATGCGTCACGACGCAAACGCCGCCGATGTCTTCGGCGAGCCAGATATATTGAGATAGATAGGGGACCAAACAGAAGAGCCACAGCGCCTTGATAGAGTGGCCCAAAACCGCCGGCACAGCCCGCGACACAGACAAACCCCACCAAAGCCCGCCAGCGCCACTAAAAAGCCGCCAAGCGACGACTACCGCGCCGCTGCCACCACCTGCGCCAGTTTCACAAACTCCGCAACCGGCACTTCCTCGGCGCGCCGCGAAAGATCGAATCCCAACGCATCGAAATCCACGCGATCGCGATACACGCCCAGCGTATTGCGCATCATCTTGCGCCGTTGCGAGAACGCCGCCAGCACGACCTCGCCGAGCACCTTGTCATCCACGTCCGGCAATTCGTGCGGCGCGTACGGAATCATCCGCACGATGGCTGAATTCACCTTCGGCGGCGGATTAAACGATTCGGGCGGGACGTCGATCAGCTTATCGATTGAATATCGATACTGCAGCATCACCGTCAGCCGACCAAAATCCTTATTGCCCGGCTCGGCGATCATCCGGTCCACCACTTCGTCCTGCAACATGAAATGCTGATCGATAACTTTTGGCGCGAACGCGGTCAGGTGAAACAGCAGCGGACTGGAAATGTTGTACGGGAGATTCCCGACAATCCGCAGCGACGGTTTTTCACCTTCCAGCGCGAGCGAACCAAAGTCGAACGCGAGCGCATCGCCGGCATGCAGCGCCAGCAGATTGCCGAAGCGCTTTTCAAGCCGTCCGATCAGATCGCGGTCCAGCTCGACTGCATGCAGCGGCGACTCGGGCGTGGAGAGCCGTTCAATCAGCGGCGCGGTGAGCGCGGCGAGACCCGGCCCGATTTCGACCATGCGTTCGCCGCGTTTGGGGGCGATGGTGTCGACGATCGAATCGATCACGCCTTGATCGACGAGGAAGTTCTGCCCGAAGCGCTTGCGCGCGAAGTGGCCCTGGTGCTTGATGGACATCGGAGGAACCGATTAAAACCGCAATGAAAAGGAATGAGGCAAAAGGAATCAGGCCGCGCGACGATGGCGCGCCATGGCGACGGCTGTGTCGATAGCAACAATCAGGCTGCCCGGATCGGCGCGCCCCGTGCCGACCAGATCGAGCGCGGTGCCGTGATCGACCGACGTGCGGATGATCGGAAGCCCAAGCGTGATGTTGATGCCTTCGCCGAACGTGGCAAATTTAAGGACCGGCAAACCCTGGTCGTGGAACATTGCCAACACGCAATCGGCGTCTTTGAGATAACGCGGCTGGAACAAGGTATCCGCCGGATACGGACCGGGAGCGTCGATGCCCAGCGCGCGCGCTTGTAGAAGCGCGGGCGTGATGACATCGATTTCCTCGCGGCCCAGGTAACCATTTTCGCCCGCGTGCGGGTTGAGTCCGGTGACCAGGATGCGTGGCTTGGGCAGGCCAAACAGCGCTTTCAGATCGCGATCGATAATGCTCAGCGTCTCGACAATGCCGTCCACGGTCAACGCCGCCGACACGTCTTTCAGCGGCAGGTGCGTGGTAGCAAGCGCGACGCGCAGCGGCCGGTCACCCATGCCCGCGAGCATCATGACGACGCGCGGCGTATGCGTGCGTTCTGCGAGATATTCGGTATGGCCGGTGAAGGGAACACCGGCGTCGTTGATGGTGCTTTTCTGCAGCGGCGCCGTGACGATGGCGTCGAAACGTCCGCTCAACGCCCCGTCTATAGCCGTATCGAGCAGACCGAGAACATAACGCCCGTTAGCGGCATTCAGCTTGCCCGCGGTGACCGGAACGCTCAGCGCGTGATGCTCGATCTCGATCGCAGCGCCCGCAGAAAGCCACGGCGACGACCCTGCCCGTTCGGCCATCAACTCACGGTCGCCAAGCACTGAAAACCGCACCGACGGCCACCGCGCTGCAGCCTTAGCCAGCGCCGCCACCGTCAATTCAGGCCCCACGCCCGCCGGTTCCCCGGTGGTAATGGCTATTGATAGTGGGCGGCCTGCTGCGTTCATCTCGCCAAGCCTTACTGGTTCAAAGCCTGCTGAGCCGCAACGCCCTTGTACTGCACGTAGGCGGTGTCGCGGAGCTCACGCAGCCAATCGGAATACGCTTGTTCCGCCTTGCGCTGGCCTATCGCCTGACGTGCCGTGTCCAGCTGCTGCTGCACCGAGCCTTCCGCTTCGCGGCGTCCCAGCACCTGGATCAAGTGATAACCGTACTCGCTGCGCACCGGATCGCTGACTTCGCCGTCTTTCAGGTTGTTCATCGCGCGCTCGAATTCCGGCACAGTTTCGCCCGGGCTGATCCAGCCGAGATCGCCGCCCTGCGACGCGGAACCGTCCTGCGAATAGGTCCGCGCGAAGTTGGCAAAGTCGCCGCCCTTCGCAACGTCAGTCTTGATTTCCAGCAGTTTCTGACGCGCGACCGGCTCGGACATGCCGTCGGCAACGCGTATCAGGATGTGCCGGACGTGGGTTTGCACGAGCTTGGGCGCGTCGGCCGCCTGGCCTTGTCCTGTGCGGCGTTCCACCAGCTTGATGATTTCAAACCCGCCGTCGGTGCGAATCAGTTGCGGGTTCACCGAGTTCGGACGCAAGGACGACACCGCGCTCACGATAGAAGCCGGCAGCGAAGCCTGCGTACGGAAACCGAGATCGCCGCCCTTGGGTGCGTCGGTGTCCTGCGAATTGCTCTTCGCGAGCTTGGTGAAATCCGACCCGCTCTGCGCGTCTTTCAGCACGGCGTCGGCCTTCGCCTGAATCGCGGCAATGTCCGCCTGCGACGCGTTGTCCGGCACCTTGAACATGATGTGCTGCAGATGCAGGTCGTTGGACTGGCTGGCGTTCGGTCCGCGCTGGCTTGCCACGTAGTTCGCCACTTCCGCGTCCGACACCGTGATCTTGCTGTCCACCTCTTTCTCACGCAGTTTCGACAGCGTCAGCTCGGTGCGGGCGTCGCGTTGAAAGGTCGCCCATGGAACGCCCTGCGCCTCGATCCGCGCGCGGTACACGTCGAGCGTCATCTGGTTTTGCTGCGCGAGGCGCTCGAGCGTGCGTTGCACGGTAGCGTCGTCAATGGTGATGTTGTCTTCCTTCGCCTTCTGCAACTGGATGCGCTCGATCACCATCTGGTCGAGCACCTGGCGCTGCAACTGATCCGCTGCGGGCACCGGCGCGTTCTGCTGTTGCAGGCGGCGCACGATAAGACCCGTGCGGTCAGCGAGTTCACGTGCCGTGATGACGTCGTTGTTCACCACCGCGACGACCGAGTCCGCAATCTGCGCGCCGCCCGCCGTGCCTGTGGACGACAGCGCCTGAGCGTGCGCCACCGGGCCGGCCAGTAAAGCTGCGGCGAAAACACCTGCCGCGAACGTTGCGCACTTCAACTTGTTCATGTTTGACACAGATACTCCATCGATTGCGGCCGGTGACCGGCCCTATTGCCTTGCTCTGCTGCGTGCACGCACCTCGCACGCTCATTCGTAATTGGTGTAACGCGCGAGCGGTGCGGGCGGCGGTGGCGGCGGCGTATAACCGTTGACGCCGGCGCGGAACGCTGCGGTCAGGCCATTATCGACGTTCGACAAGCCCTTGAACGTCAACTGAGCGAGAACACGCGTGCCGGCAGTGTTACTGCCAGTGCTATTGACACCGTTTGCGTAACGCTGCAAACCGACGCCGAGCGTCCAGCAGTCGGCATCGTACTGGAAGCCCAGCAGCCCGTCGACGAGACGATGGCCTGCCAGATCGTAGTTCACCCGGCCGACGCTATAAATGTGTCGCGTCAGCGGCCATTGCGCCGAAATCAGAATCTGGTTGATCGGCGAGGTGGACAGCGTGGTTTCGTTCGCCCGCGTGTACCGGTAGCCAATATTGATGACCTTGCGCGCTTCCGGGCTGAACCCGAAACCGACGCTCGAGCGCACCAGCTGATTGTTATCGGCATTATATTGGAACGCCGTTTCCTGTGAAAAACCAGCGCCCAGCTTGAAGGACGCACCCAGGATCAGGTCCGAGTGTTTCGCCTGGGCAAGCGACTGCGTGCTCGAGATGGTCACGCGCTGCGGCTGGAAATAATACTGCTGCGCGATGACAAAACGCGCGCGCTCGTCGCCCGTTGCCGGGTTGATGAAACGCGTGGTCAGGCCGGCCGTCAGACGGTTGGCGTCGGCAATACGGTCATTACCCGCGTACGTGTTCGGCGTGTAGATTTCAGCAAGGCTGAAGTCGGACTGGCCGGTATCGAAGATAGGTGCGAATTGCTGGTTCCGATACGGCGTGTACACGTAATACAGGCGCGGTTCCAGCGTCTGGATGTAATCCTGGCCGAAGATGCGCACCGAACGGTCGAACACGAGGCCCGTGTCGAAGCTGACAGTAGGAATGGATTCCGTCAGGCTCGTCGGCTGGCCTGCAGGCGTGCCGTTGGCCGCACTGCCAATATGATTCAGGTCGTACGACGCGAAGTGATACTGAACCTTCGGCGTGACGAAATAACCCGGGCCGGTGACGCTGTAGCTCAGGTAAGGATTAAAAACAGCGCGCTGGCCTTCCGTGGAGTCCGCAACGGTGGTCGTGAAGCGCGTGTAGTCCATCTCCGCGCCGTAGTCGAAACCGCCGACGTTGTACTTGTTGTACAGCACGTTCAACTGCGGCTCGCGCGCATACGGCGCCACCGCAGGCGGCAATACCTGCCAGCGCTGCTCGTGCGCGAGAATCGACCACGGCCCGTTGTTGTACGTAAGCCCCACTTCCTGCTGATACAACACCTGCGTGCCGTTCAGGATCTGGCTTGTGGCGTTGCCCAGGTCTTCCGGATACTGATTGTCCGAGACCTTGTTGTAGTTGATGTACCCGCCGAAACCGCCGCCGAAGTTCTGCTGGTGCTGGAAGTAGATCGCATAACGGTTCGTATGCGTCTGCATGTCCTGCGGCAGGAATTCGCCGGTGATCGTGCCCGAATAAGTAGGCGACAAATACCGGAACGTGGATTGCAACTGAATGCCGCGCCGCGTCATCAGGCGCGGCGTGACCAGCAAATCGCGATTCGGCGCGATATTGAAGTAATACGGCAGCGACGCTTCAAAACCGGTGGTTGAATTCAGCGACACCGTGGGCGGCAAGATGCCGCTGCGCCGTTCGCCGGTCAGCGGGAACGACAGCCAGGGGCTCGCGAACACCGGGAAGCCCTGGAAAAACAGCACGCCGTTGTGCGCGACGCCTTCGTTCGCGGCGGTATCGAAGTCGAACGACGTGCCCTTGATGTACCAGGCCGGGTCCGTCTCGCACGAGCAGGCCGTGTACGTGCCGTGGTCCACGCGGGTCTGTTCGTTGTCGATCAGGTCCGCGCGCTCGGCGCTGCCCGAACCGTTCGAGAGGTTGAAGCGGTACTTCGGGTTCGTCATGTAACCCTCGTTCGCCTCCACTTTCAAGTGCGCTTCCGGGCCGATGAACGAATTACCGTTGTTGAAGATCCTGACATGACCGTAAGCATCGGCCATGTCGGTGTCCTGGTCGTAATGCAGCGCATCCGACTTGACCACCGATACATTGCGGCGCAGTTCCGCCGAACCCTTCGCGGCCATGTCCTGGTCGGCCGTGCCCGTGGTGTGGTCGCCCAGCACGAACGTGGCCGGCTGGTCGCCTTGGCGCAACGGCCGCTCTTCGAGTTGCGGCGCAAGCCGCAGGCTCCAGGCGTCGCCGAGCGGCT